>CAZHTG010000005.1:0-91909 GCA_964535795.1 uncultured Rikenella sp. | reverse complement strand
CTCTCCTGACCCCGCTGGGCCACAGGTCAGAACCTTCGTATAAGCTTACAACCCTGACATTGTTCAGGTTGTCGAGACTCATCCTGATGCCGTGCCCTACGAAAGTACCCTGCATTGACGCCATGAAACTATCGTAGTCGGTGACAAAGCTCCACTTGTCCCGCGGAAGGTATCTCAATGCCTCGAGGATATCTTCAGGACCGTCATAATCTGAAATCTTGACGGTGGGCATGGTATTGTACCAGAGGTACGCATATTTCATGAGGTCATAAAACCCGTCGCGCGCCCGCTCCTCTGGAGTATATTCATCCACTGGCGGTATGGGATCCTTCTTACAGCCGTAGAGAAGGGGAATTATCAATATGGTTATTAATATAATTCGTTTCATTTCTCGTATGATTATTGTACGAAAATAGCAAAAAATGTGCCGTTCCTTCAGGCTTTCCTTCCCCGGTTCTGGTACAGAACGCTTCCTATGATGAAAAGCAGTCCCAGGGGGGTGGTATAATAGATGGGCTCGTCAATTATGAAATGGAGGAGGATCAGAGATATGAACGGGGCAAAATAGACGAGGTTGCTTACCTTATCTGTTGTTTCAGCCAGTTGCAGGGCTCTCAGCCATAGCCAGAAAGTGATACCCATCTCGAAGATGCCGCAGTAAGCTGATGCTGCAGCTCCCTTCAGGCTGACAGTCTCGGTGAATGACCCGGAGAGAGCCATTATCACGGTCATATAGACAGTTCCGAAGATAAAGCTTGTAAACAGTTTCACAGCCTCATCGCGCCGGTCGCGCACATTCAGGACGAAGTACAGGGCCCACAGCACACCGCTTACCAGGGCCAGCAGGACTCCGGCCGTGTCGGACCTGCCGGGATGAAAGACAGCCCCCTGTGATGCTATGATGTATACACCGGCAAGGCTGATGAACAGTGCAATGAAGCTTTTGGCGGGGATCCGCTGATGCAATAACGGTATTGAAAAGAAGACCAGGATAATCGGCCAGATCATGTTTATCGGCTGGGCTACCTGCCCCGGCAGCCGGCTGTAGGCTGTCAGAAGCAGGAGGTAATATCCTACAGGGTTGATCAGGCCGAGAAGGGCTGACCACATGATATCGCGGCCTGTCATATGAAGCAGGAGCCTCAGCTTGCCTGAGACGGCGACAATCAGGAACAGCACTATCATGGAGACCAGTGTGGTAATGCCCAGCATGGTCACGATACTTAACTCTGAGAGGGCTAATTTGAAGGCAGTGGGTATGGTACCCCACAGAAAGACAGCAAGAGCGGCATAGAGATATGCCCGCGAGCTCTTTCTCATCAGTGTCAGCTTATCATCTCAAACCCGGTGTAAGGTACCAGTGCTGCGGGAATATGTATGCCCTCCGGGGTCTGGTTGTTCTCAAGCAGTGCGGCCACAATGCGCGGCAGTGCCAGGGCGCTCCCGTTAAGAGTGTGACACAGGGTTGTCTGTTTGGCTCCCTTCTCCCTGAACCGGCATTTGAGCCTGTTGGCCTGGAAGGCTTCAAAGTTTGATGTCGAACTCACCTCAAGCCAGCGCTGCTGAGCCGCAGACCAGACTTCAAAGTCGTAGGTCATGGCTGAGGTGAATGAGATGTCTCCTCCGCAGAGCCTGACAATGCGGTACGGCAGCTCAAGCTTCGTGAGCAGGCTCTCGACGTGGTTCACCATCTCCTCGAGAGCATCATATGATTTATCGGGATGAGCTATCTGCACTATCTCCACCTTATCAAACTGGTGAAGCCTGTTCAGGCCCCTGACATGTGCGCCCCACGAGCCGGCCTCGCGGCGGAAGCAGGGGGTGTATCCCATGTTACGGACAGGCAGGTCAGCTGCATCAAGTATCACATCGCGGTAAATATTGGTGATAGGAACCTCCGCAGTGGGGATCATATAGAGGTTGTCGATACCAACATGGTACATCTGCCCCTCCTTGTCGGGGAGCTGTCCGGTGCCAAAGCCGGAATCCTCATTCACCAGTATCGGCGGTTCTATCTCACGGTATCCGGCTTTTCCACCCTCGTCGAGGAAAAAGTTGATCAGGGCCCTCTGCAGCCGGGCACCCATACCTTTATATACAGGGAACCCGGCTCCGGTTATCTTTATCCCCAGGTCGAAGTCAATGATATCATATTTCTTAATCAGGTCCCAGTGCGGAACTGCTCCTGCATGCAGCTCCGTTACGGTTCCTCCGCTGCGTACGATGACGTTGTCGTCTGCGGTTTTGCCGGCTGCAACCATTGGATGAGGCATGTTGGGGAGCTTGATCAGCTCTGACTGCATCTCACGGCTTGCTTCGTCAAGGGTCTCGGTGAGCTGTTTCTGTTTCTCCTTCAGGGCACCGATACCTCTCTTGGCAGCTTCGGCCTCATCCTTTCTTCCCTCTTTCATCATCGATCCGATTTCGCGGGCCAGGTTGTTAAGCTCAGCCTGTACCGCATCACTTTCGGTCTGCAGCTCACGGCGGCGGCGGTCGAGTTCGAGCACTTTACCGACAATGCCGGCGGCGTCGAAATTCTTGATCCTGAGCCTCTCAATGACAGTTGAGGATTGTTCGCGAATGAGGTTTATGGTAAGCATTTCAGATGTGTTATGGTCTTTTAAGGAGCGTAAAATTAAAACAAAAACTCCTGAAAAGATGCGCTTACGCGTATATTTTCAGGAGCCAGTATTTTCCTGTAACCGTTATTTACTCTTCAGCGGGCGTCACCGAGACATAAGATTTGTTGTCCCTTTTCTTTTTGAATACTATCTTCCCGTCAATGAGGGCAAAGAGAGTGTGATCCTTGCCGATCCCGACGTTTTCACCGGGGTTGTGTGTGGTTCCGCGCTGGCGTACTATAATGCTGCCGGCTTTTACTGTCTGCCCTCCGAAGAGCTTGACACCAAGCCTTTTGCTTTCTGAATCGCGGCCGTTGCGTGAACTGCCTACACCTTTCTTGTGTGCCATATCCTTGTTTATTTACTGTTTGTCGGTTATTCCTTTGCCGGTTTCTTTGCACTCTTTGCCGGTGCCTTTTTTACGGCTTGCTTCTTCTCAGCCGGCTCTTTTTTGACGGCTGCTTTCTTTGCCGGAGCCTTCTTGACTTCTGCTTTCACCTCTTCGGCAACAGGTGCCTCGGTTACTTTCTTCTCAGCTTTGGGAGCAGCTTTTTTCTTCTCTTCTCCCCTGGGGCCGATGCTCAGTATCTCCACCTGGGTGAAGTCCTGACGGTGTCCGCTCCTTTTCTGATACCCTTTCCTTCTCTTCTTCTTGAAGATTATCACTTTGTCACCTCTCGGGTGGGCCAGGACCTTGCCTTGGACCACGGTGTTTTCGATTATCGGTTCACCAACGGTGACAGCACCGTCATTATCAAGAAGCAGAACCTTTTCAAACTCTACATTATCGCCCTCTTCTGCTTCAAGGCGGTGAACGAAGATCTTCTTTCCCTCTTCCACCTTGAACTGCTGACCGGCAATTTCTACGATTGCGTACATTTTCAATCTCTCTTATATTACTCCGTGAGGCGGACATGCTCCTCTGTGCATGACACTTCTGCGGGCCTCACCGGATCTTTGTTTTTCGGACTGCAAAGATATAAAAATTAACTTATTTACAAATTGCTGCGATTAATTTATCACCAACATCCTGTGGATAAAAATTTCAATTGCCGGGATGATAAAGATTCTTATTCTTTATATTTGTCATATCAGCCTCTCAGGTTGAAAACCAGGTTTACTATGCAGAATAAGCTTATTCGTCTGAAGGTCATAGGTATTTCTTACAGTCAGACTCAGTCCGGAGCCTATGCCCTCATACTGGCGGAAGAGAACGGTGAGCGGCGGATACCTATCATTATTGGTGGGTTTGAGGCTCAGGCCATTGTCATCAAGCTCGAAAACCTTGAACCGCCAAGACCACTGACACATGATCTCTTCAGGAGTTTTGCCGAGGCCTGCGGCGTCACCGTCGAGCAGGTGCTCATCAACAAGCTGCGTGAAGGCATCTTCTATTCCGAGATCGTCTGCACCGACGGTGAGAGACGTTTTCATATCGATTCCCGGACCTCTGATGCGGTTGCCCTTGCCCTGAGGTTCGAATGCCCTATCTTCATCGAACCCCAGATACTGAATGAGGCAGGCATTGTCATGAGTGCCACCGCAGAGGAGGAGCAGAAGAAGCAGGGCGAACCACCACGTGAGAAGAAGGCTCCCGTACCAAACGAATACGGCGAGTTCTCACTTGACGAGCTGAGGGATATGCTCTCCGATGCCATTGGACGGGAAGATTATGAACAGGCGGCAGCCATCCGTGATGAACTGGCCAGACGAAAGGGGAAATCATAAAATAACGAGAGGCCGGAGAATAGCACGGTTTCCGGCAAAAGATGGTTGGCAAAAATTGACCGTGCCATTAACTAGTTGGCTTTAACAGTTATGAAGCAATATCTTGACCTGCTGAGCCATGTGATGGAACATGGCGTTGAGAAGAGAGACCGTACCGGTACCGGTACCATAAGCACATTTGGCTATCAGATGCGGTTTGACCTGTCTGACCGCTTCCCGATAATGACAACCAAGAAGCTGCACCTTAAATCTATTGTACACGAACTCCTCTGGTTCCTGAGCGGCAGCACAAACGTAAAGTACCTGCAGGATAACGGCGTCAGGATATGGAACGAATGGGCTGATGCCGACGGGAACCTCGGACCGGTATATGGGTACCAGTGGCGTTCATGGCCGGCAGCTGACGGAAGGTCAATTGACCAGATAACGGCAGTAGCCCGCTCCCTGAAGAATAACCCCGACTCACGCAGGCACATTGTCTCTGCATGGAATGTAAGTGAAATAGAAAAGATGGCCCTGCCTCCATGCCATATCCTCTTCCAGTTCTATGTCGCCGGTGACAGGCTTTCATGCCAGCTCTATCAGCGCAGCGCGGATATCTTCCTTGGTGTTCCCTTCAACATTGCATCCTATTCGTTGCTGACCCTGATGATGGCGCAGGTCACAGGCTACAAACCCGGAGAATTCATTCACACCCTGGGAGATGCACATATCTACCTCAATCATGTTGACCAGGTCAGGCTGCAGCTCACCCGCGAACCCCGGCCGTTGCCGGTTCTAACGCTTAACGGTGAGGTACTCGATATACTTTCATTCAAATACGAGGATTTCTCCCTTACAGGCTATGATCCTCATCCTGCCATAAAAGGCGAAATATCTGTCTGAGATGATCACCATAATAGTTGCAACCGACCGAAATAACGGCATAGGATACAGAAACGGCCTGCTGGCACACCTGCCGGGTGATCTGCAACGATTCAAGAAGATTACCATGGGCCATTGCCTGATAATGGGGAAGAAGACATGGGAGTCGTTGCCCGTCAGGCCACTGCCCGGACGTAAGAATATCGTGCTGACAGATAATGAGCTCGACTGTTTTGACTGTGCTGAGACCGCCCGTTCAATAGATGAGGCCCTGTCTTTATGCGAGCCGGGTAAGGAGATTTTTATAATAGGAGGAGGATCCGTCTACAGGCAGTTCATGCCCATCGCCGACAGGTTGATGGTGACGCATATACATGGTGAGTACACCGCAGACACCTTCTTCCCGGTGATTGATCCCGATGAGTGGAACCTCTCCGAAAGAGAGGCATACCTGTCTGAGGATCCGGCTTCAATAAGCTTTACCTATAATACATATCTTCGCCGCAGGTAACATTTTTTTCATTCCGGCGTTAAACCATAAGTGTTTTCTGTAGTCTCAGAGATACAGTCATACACAAAACACTTAAAAAACACCATTATGAAAGCAAAGTCACTAATCCTTATTATGGTCCTCGCGGGTCTCGCATTCACCTCATGTCAGAAGTCGGAGCCGCTGGAAACCGCAAGCCTTGAGACAGCTGATGACGCTGTCCTGTCAGAGGCACTGTTTGATGACGTATTTGCCTCGCTGGAAATTGCATCCGGTCTGGCAGAGGCCGGATTGAAATCCGCCTCAGTATCTGATACCTGTCCGCTTATTACAATCACCTCAACAGGACAGGATTTCTGGCCCCGCAACATTGTGATCGATTACGGGACCGGCTGCGAAGGCCTTTTTGATGTGGTCCGCAGCGGCAAGATAATAATCACCCTTTCTGGCCCCAGACGCGAAGTCGGGTCTGTCAGGACCCTCACCTTCCAGGATTATTATGTCAACGGAGCAAGGGTTGAAGGGACGAAGACCGTGACCAACCTGGGCCCCAACAGTAATCAGAATGTCGTTTTCGGCGTGGAGCTCACGGGGGGAAAGATCATCTTCCCTGACGAAAGGAGCATTACCCATGAGTTCAATCGTGAGAGGGAATATATAGCAGGATATGCCACCTGGAACCCGTGGGATGACAAGTGTCTCATCTCGGGTGTAGCCACCGGAATCAATCTCAACGGTATTGGTTATACCCACACCATTATCAACTCCCTTGAATGGCATGCTGCCTGCCGGTTCCTGGTACGCGGGACCATCGGATTCGAGATAGAGGGGATCGAACCTTTCGAGCTTGATTACGGCGATGGCGAATGCGATGCCGAGGCTACTCTTTCACGTGGTGATGAGACGAAGGAGATCACACTCCGGTTCCGCCATCCGAAATATATTACACAATAATTGGTATCCACACGCAGAACAGTTCCGTACAACTGCCCTGCATAAGGAGATAAAAAATCCCGGCGTTTCAGGCCGGGATTTTTTTATGATGCCTTGAGTATTTTCATGTCGACCCTCTCCAGCTTGTGGGAGGCATATTCAGGTGTCACGGTAAACTCCTTTATTTCCCCTGACGGCAGCTCGAACATGGCATCCATCATGATGGCTTCGCAGATGGCCCTGAGACCCCTGGCCCCCAGCCTGAATTCGACAGCCTTGTCAACAATGTAATCGAGCGATTCGGGAGTGAAGGTGAGCTCAATACCGTCCATGGCAAACAGCTTGATATACTGTTTGGTGATAGCATTTTTCGGCTCTGTGAGTATGGCCCGGAGCGCCTCTGCATCGAGTGGAGAGAGGTGTGTCAGCACCGGCAGGCGTCCGATGATCTCGGGTATGAGGCCATAGGCACGCAGATCCTGGGGGGCAATATACTTCAGCAGGTCATCCTTGTCATAACTGTCGCGCGAACGGCTGGCAGTATAGCCTACCACGGTTGTATTGAGCCTGTGTGCAATCTTTTTCTCGATGCCCTCGAATGCTCCTCCGCATATAAACAGGATGTTCTTTGTATCAACAGGGATCATCTTCTGTTCAGGGTGCTTCCTCCCGCCCTGCGGCGGTACGTTGACAATTGCCCCCTCCAGCAGTTTGAGAAGGCCCTGCTGAACCCCTTCACCAGACACATCACGGGTTATGGAGGGGTTATCGCCCTTTCGGGCTATCTTGTCAAGCTCGTCAATAAAGACAATGCCTTTCTCAGCTGCCTTTACATCATAATCGGCGTTCTGGAGCAGACGTGTCAGCAGGCTCTCTATATCCTCACCGACGTAGCCAGCCTCAGTAAGAACGGTGGCATCAACGATGGTAAAGGGTACATGGAGCATGCGGGCTATGGTACGGGCCAGAAGCGTTTTGCCGGTGCCGGTCTCACCCACCAGCACGATGTTTGACTTTTCTATCTCGACATCATCACTGTCTGCTCTCTGCATCAACCTTTTGTAGTGGTTGTAGACAGCCACGGAGAGGATCTTCTTGGCCTTGTCCTGGCCAATGACATACTGGTCGAGGAACTTTTTGATCTCCTCAGGCTTGCGCAGGTTTATACTGTCGAGGCTGAACGATGACTTGCTGCCCAGCTCCTCGGTCATTATATTGTGCGCCTGCTCAATGCAGTGGTCGCAGATATGGCCCTCAAGACCCGCAATAAGCAGGTTTGCCTCTTTCTTCGTCCGTCCGCAGAATGAGCATTTATCCATCGGTGCCGTCTATTTCTTCGTTCTTGAGAGGACCTCGTCAATCATGCCGTAATCCTTCGCCTCGGCTGCCGTCAGCCAGTGGTCGCGGTCAGCATCCTTCTCAACCTTTTCAACTGCCTGACCGGTATGCAATGCAATGACCTCGTAAAGCTCCTTTTTGATCTTCAGGATCTCTTTGACAACTATCTCTATGTCGCTGGCCTGTCCTTCTGCACCTCCCATTGGCTGGTGGATCATGATGCGCGAGTGCTTCAATGCAGACCTCTTGCCTTTTGAACCGGCTGTAAGAAGTATGGCACCCATGGAGGCAGCCATGCCGGTACAAATCGTGGCAATGTCAGCCGTGATGTACTGCATGGTGTCATAAATGCCCATACCTGCATGCACTGCTCCGCCGGGGGTGTTGAGGTATATCTGAATGTCCTTGCCCGGATCAGATGAATCAAGGTAGAGCAGCTGAGCCTGAATGATATTTGCAACATAGTCGTCAATCGGTAACCCGAGGAAAATTATACGGTCCATCATAAGGCGCGAAAAGACGTCCATTGAGGCTACATTCAACTGGCGTTCCTCAATTATTGTTGGAGATATGTAACCGTTGCTTGCCGAAATATAACGGTGCATGGTAAGACTGCTGATACCGAAACGGTCAGCAGCATATTTTTTGAAATCCTTGCTATCTGACATGATTGTCTTATTTGGTTGAATGCCAAATATACGAAATTATCGCCTTAAGGTTTCAATTCTTCTCAAAGAGCTTGTTGAACTCTTCAGCCGAAACCTTCCTGTCATCGACCTTCATGGCGTCAATAACTATATCCAGAACCCTGGTATCAAGCACTTTTTCAGCAATGCGGCGGGCCTCATCCTCCTTCTTCAGCATGTCCCTGGCAAATGATGTGATCTGCTCGTCGGTTGCATAGTAGAGGCCATATTGAGTGAACTGCGCCCTGGTGAATTCCTTTGCTTCGGCAAGGATCTCCTCATCGGTGATCTTCAGCTCATTGTCCTTTGCCACCCTGTTCTTTATCAGTTGCCAGCGAAGGTCATCGCGGAAATGGGCCCAGTCCTTTTCGATATCTTCAGGGGTGGTTTTTTCATTAACCCTCACCAGCCATTTTTTAAGGAACTCCTCGGGAAGATCGAAGGGTACTTTCTGTAAAAGCATGTCACGTGCGTCAGTGCGCAGCTTGTATTCCGTCTCACGACTGAAATATTGCCTTATCTCTTCGGATACCTTTGCCTCGAACTCCTCAACCGAGGTAACGGCTCCCTCTCCGTAAACCTTGTCCCACAGCTCCTGGTCATTTTCTGCCGGCATGAAGCGTGACACCTCTTTTATTGTAATGGTAAACAGTCCGTTGAGATCCTTAACCTCATCCTTCTGCTTCCTGAGAAGGCCGGCGATCTCATAATCATTCGGGAAGGCAGTGCGGATATCAAATGTGATGGTGTCACCCTCCGTTTTCCCGATGAACTCCTTTTTCAGCGATTCGTCCTTCACGAGGTCAACCGAGAGGGTGGCGTCATCATTGGTTATGCTGCCATCGGCTGAGGAGATTGAACCCTTGAGCATGTCCTTCTCCTCCGACTTTTCGATTTTGACGAACTCGCCGTTCCTTCGCGCGTAGTTGTCAACATAGTCGGCAATCATCTTCGCATCAGGTTCAATGAGGTAACGTGTCAGCTTCATCTTTTTCGATAGGCTGATCTCGAACACCGGAGCCAGTCCCAGCTCGAAGGTGAAACTGAACTCCTCGGATTTCTCAGGGTCGAATGAATGATCTTCATGCTTCGGGATAGGGTCCCCGAGGATGTCGAGGTTTTCCGTCTTGATATACTCTGAGAGGCTCTCCGAGACGAGCGTATTGATCTCATCCACAAGGACGGTGGTGCCGTACATCTTTTTAATCATCTGGATAGGAACGTGGCCGGGACGGAATCCCCTGATGGTGGCTGTCCTTTTATATTCCCTGAGCTTCTTGTCAACTTTCTCTTCGTAATCGGCTTTGGCGATATTGATTCTGACAGTTGCGTTCAGCTCGTCAATGTTCTCTCTGGTGACATTCATTGTGTTATAATTTACTATCGATTTAAAAAACCGCCTTCGGGTCCGTCAGCCTTGCTGTGCAGTATCCGCCGTCAGGCGGATGGCAAAGCTGGCGGACTGTAAGAACGGTTTTGATGTTTAGTGCGGATGAAGGGACTCGAACCCCCACGCCCTGAGGCACAAGATCCTAAGTCTTGCTCGGCTACCAATTACGACACATCCGCAAAATGTGGCGCAAAATTAGTAAATATTGCGAAGTTTCAAAAGGCCAGGGCTTAAATTACCTCCTGAGTTCGAAGTTCTTACCCAGGTAGACGTTTCTTACCTGTTCATCGTCAGCCAGCTGTGATGAAGTGCCCTGTTTGAGTATCTTGCCCTCGAAGAGCAGGTAGGCACGGTCGGTGATTGAGAGTGTCTCGTGGACGTTATGGTCAGTAATGAGGATGCCAATGTTTTTGTCTTTGAGGCCGGAGACTATCATCTGAATATCCTCCACGGCGATAGGGTCAACACCGGCAAAGGGTTCGTCGAGCAGAATGAAATTGGGCTTCAGTGCCAGTGCGCGGGCTATCTCCGTGCGTCGCCGTTCGCCGCCCGAGAGCTGTGTCCCTAGGCTCTTGCGTATGCGTGTGAGACCGAACTCTTCAAGGAGCGACTCCTGACGCTCTTTTCGCTCCTCCTTTTTCAGGTCTGAGAGCTCCATGACGGCCATGAGGTTGTCTTCGACGCTCAGTTTGCGGAATACGGAGGCTTCCTGTGCAAGATAACCAATACCCATCCGCGCGCGACGGTACATGGGGAATCCGGTGATCTCCGTGTTGTCAAGCCAGATCTGCCCGCCGTTTGGCCTGATAAGTCCTACTATCATGTAGAATGTGGTTGTCTTGCCGGCACCATTTGGTCCCAGCAGCCCTACTATTTCACCCTGCTCCACCTCAACCGAGACCTCGTTGACAACTGTCCGGGTCTTGTAGCGTTTTACCAGGTTTGTGGTATGGAGTTTCATAGTCTTATTGTTTGTCTGTTGTCTCAGAAGCTGCCTCGTCCTCCGCATCCTTCTCGGCACGTTTTCTGACAACCCTTGCAGCAATAAAGATACTCAGTTCGTACAGCAGGATCAAGGGTATTGTGACAAGGATAAGGCTGAATATATCGGGAGGAGTGATCACCGCGGCAAGGATGAGGACCATAACTATCGAGTGCTTGCGGTACTTGCGCATGAACTCCGGGGTGACAACGCCGATGCGGGCAAGAAAGAAGACCACAATGGGCAGCTCAAAGGTGATGCCGGCAGAGAGGGCCACGGAGGTTACCGAGCCGATGTAGGAGGTGATGTTTATCTGGTTGTTTACAAGGTCACTGACACGGTAGCTTCCCAGGAAATTTATAGACAGGGGTGTGATAATGAAGTAGCCGAACAGTATGCCCATAAGGAAAAGCAGTGAGGCCATGGTGACGGCTCCGCGCGCATATTTACGCTCTTTTTCGTAGAGGGCAGGACGGAAAAACGACCAGAACTCCCAGAAGACGTATGGGAAAGCCAGGATCAGTCCGGCCACAAGCGATATATTTATATGCGTGGTGAATTGTCCTGACATCTTTATGCTGATGAGCTCTACCGGGTTCTGGTTAATGCACAGTACCGGGGCATTCACGGCATCGGCCAGGCGGCAGAGGAGCCTGTTGGTGATGAAATCAGGATTGTTGGGTGCGAGGATGACGGTGTCAAAAATGAAATTCTTGAACATGAACGCAAGGATGGCTCCGGCCACAATGGCAACGATAGCCCGTATGATGTGCCATCTCAGCTCTTCGAGGTGCTGGAGAAAGGTCATATCACCATCTGTATCCTTATTTTTTTTTCTGCCGGGGGCCATCAGCGGGGCCTTGTTTAAGGCGTGTAAAGATGCTAAATCTTACGGTTCAAAACAATACCCCCGGTGGTTGACGGAGCAGAATGACATATGTTTCATTGCTGATAAAAAGATTTGACATATAATTAATTTTAAGTTAAATTTGAGATAAGGGTAATTTACCTATGTACATATTTCGTAACTTGTTAATAATATTACGTCCGGTTTAATAATAGGGGAATGAGGGGAAATTCGATATATACTGATGCTTCCATACATGATTATCTGAAGCGTTATTTTGGTTTTGACACTTTCAAGGGCACCCAGGAGGGAATAATCAGGAGTGTTCTTGACGGCAATGACACATTTGTGCTGATGCCCACCGGCGGAGGGAAGTCGCTCTGCTACCAGCTCCCGGCGGTCATGATGGAGGGCACCGCGGTGGTCATCTCGCCGTTGATAGCCCTCATGAAGAACCAGGTTGACGCCATGCGTAACTTCAATACCACGGATGACGTGGCTCATTTCCTCAACTCTTCGCTCACAAAGACAGCCATTACCAAGGTAAGGCAGGATGTGATGCAGGGCAAGGCCAAGCTGCTTTATGTGGCCCCGGAGTCGCTGACCAAGGAGGAGAACATTGAGTTTCTCAAAAGTGTCAAAGTATCGTTCTATGCGGTTGACGAGGCGCACTGCATTTCGGAGTGGGGGCACGACTTCAGGCCTGAATACCGGCGGATAAGGCCTATCATAGACACTATCGCCCGTGCTCCGATAATTGCGCTTACGGCCACCGCCACCCCCAAGGTGCAGCATGACATACTGAAGAACCTCGGGATAAGTGACGCCGCGATTTTCAAGTCGTCATTCAACAGGCCCAACCTATATTATGAGGTAAAGCCCAAGCAGGATGCCGCCAGGGAGATCATCAAATATATCAGGAACAATGCGGGCAAGTCAGGCATCATCTATTGCCTCAGCCGCAAGAAGGTGGAAGAGCTTGCCGAGACGCTCAAGGTGAATGATATCAAGGCGCTGGCATATCATGCGGGGATGGACTCGATGACCCGAACGTTAAACCAGGATAAGTTCCTGATGGAAGATGTTGATGTCATAGTAGCCACTATAGCCTTTGGGATGGGTATAGACAAGCCTGACGTGAGGTATGTCATTCACTATGACATGCCCAAGAGCCTTGAGGGGTACTACCAGGAGACCGGCCGTGCCGGCCGTGACGGCGGAGAGGGGAGATGCATCGCTTATTACAGCTATGATGACATCGTCAAGCTTGAGAAGTTCATGCAGGGCAAGCCTATTGCCGAGCAGGAGATAGGCAAGCAGCTTCTGCTGGAGACGGTATCGTATGCCGAGTCATCGACCTGCAGGCGCAGGATACTGCTTCACTACTTCGGTGAGGAGTACAAACAGGAAAACTGCGAGGCGTGTGACAACTGTCTCCATCCCAAGACCCAGTTTGAGGGACAGGATTATGTTGTCAGCATGCTTGAGACCGTGCTGGCGGTGAAGGAGAAGCACAAGGCTGATCACATAGCAAAGATCCTTGCCGGAACCCTGAACTCCGCCATCAAGTCGTACAAGCACCACAAGCTTGAGACATTTGGCCTTGATGAGGAGAGGGATGAACGGTTCTGGAACATGGTCATCAGGCAGGCGCTGATAAACAAGCTGCTGAACAAGGACATTGAGAACTACGGCCTGCTGGGACTGACGCCGAAGGGACACCAGTTCCTTGAGGAGCCGCAGAGCTTCATGCTCAATGAAGACCACGATTATACGGATACCGATGATGAGGAGGCCTCTTTCGGAGCACGCACGGCAGCTGCCGACGAGGAGCTGCTGAGCATACTGAAGGATCTGCGCAAGAAGATCTCCAAGCAGGCGGGTCAGCCGCCCTACAATATCTTCCAGGACCCCTCGCTGGAGGAGATGGCGATACAGTACCCCGTCACCCTGGAGGAGCTGCAGAACATCACCGGCATTGGTGCCGGCAAGGCACAGAGATACGGCAGGGAGGTGGTGGAGGTGATAGCCAGTTATGTGGCCGAGAAGGAGATCATAAGGCCGCAGGATATGGTTGTCAGGTCGGTGGTGAACAAGTCGGGTCTGAAGGTTTACATCATCCAGAGCATAGACCGCAAGATGCCTTTTGAAGACATAGCTGATGCCAAGGGCCTTGAGTACGAAGATCTTCTCTCTGAGATCGAGGCGATAGTCAGTTCAGGGACGAAGCTGAATATAGACTATTATGTAAATACAGTCATTGACGACGACCGTCAGCAGGACATCTATTCATATTTCATGGAGGAGGCTGAGAGCGGTTCGCTTGAGGAAGCTATCAATGAGCTGGCAGGCGAGTTCGAGGAGGAGGAGATCAGGCTGGTGAGGATCAAGGTGCTGGCGGAGGGGAACTAGGTCAGTCGGCAGTCCTCAGTCAAGAAATTAGGGATTAAGAATTAAGAATCAGGTATTTAGGTCTCATGCGTTAAGGCTTGTGACTTTATGAACTTTTGACTTTTGACTTTCAGACTTTGAATCACCTTTTCCCGAACCGGCGCGATGAGGGGAAGAGGCTGAGAACAGCCACCGTCATAAACCAGAAGGGATAGATCAGTTCTGACAATATAAATGGCACCACCGGGACCTTTCCTCCCCGCTTTTTTATATTGCGTGCGATGATCAGGTAATCCGGCACCAGACGCAACCCGTACATGGCCGCCAGAAGCGGCAGGTGTGCCGGGGATATGATAGAGGCTACTGCGGCGGCGGTGACGGCGGCGTTGCACGCCGCCGTGGCTGCGGCGAGGGTGAGAGTGGCGGTGTCACTGTACCAGAATGTTTTTGATGCCCAGCGGGCACGCTGTCGCAGCAGCGCCGCAGCCGTGACCGCACCCGCGGTCTCCACCGCCGCCGCACTGCTGCCCGCATACCGGACCCTGCCACCCGCACGCCTGACGGCATGCAACAGGAAAATATCGTCACCCGAAGGCAGTTCAGCCCGCAGTTCGGCGAAGTGCCGGAGATAAATATCCTTCCTGAATGACATGTTCGCGGCGTTGCACATCACAGGCCGGCCCGCGACGACGGCAGCCTCGGTAATCGCCTGCAGCGCTGAGAACTCAAACATGCCAAAAAGCGAGACAACCCCCCCCGGCGGCCCCTGGTAAACCTCTCCCACAATCATGTCAGCGTTCCCCGGCGCTCCTGCAGCCGGGTGAGTACTTCCCCCATTTGGACAATACGCCGCCGCGTGAGCGCTTCCCCCAGACGGCCCATACGCCCCCGCGTTAGCGCTTTCTTCTAACAGCCCATACGCCGCCGCGTGAGCGCTGACCCAACCCGGCCCGACAAGACAGTCGGCATCAGTGGTGATGATCAATTCCCCGGCTGCCTTAATCACCCCGTGGCGGATTGCATTCTTTTTGCCGGGCGAGAGATTGTATATAAGCCTGAAATGATCCGCCACCCCGTGCTCCCTGATGAATTCACTGACAATAATGGGAGTCCTGTCAGTTGAGTTGTCATTGACTATAATAATATCAAGGAGATCCGGGGGGTAGTCCTGATGCGAAAGTGACTCAAGCAGGGCTGAAATGTTCTTTTCTTCATTCCTTGCCGCAACCACAACAGTGATCCGTGGCAATGGACCGGCGGCAGAGGGGATTTCAGTACGCCTTCCCTGCAAAATCAGCCAAAGGATCAAAATCCCAATGGAATAAACAGCAACCGGAACCAGGAACCAGGTCATTTAAGACTTCTAAAATTATCAATACTTTATCCTCTCCAAGGAACAGAACTTATATATAACATACATTTCTACAATACTTTATGCCCCGATATATCGGGGCAGGCTGCTACGCACACTTATAGTTTTATTACCAGTCGTCTGCAAAAACAGGTGCGGTACGCGCAATTTGCGGCTACTGCCTATTGCCGCCCACCCTTCAGTCTGGCTGCTCATGCTAATGACCTACCGGGTCATTACTAATCGCTCGCCCCTCTATTGCCTGATCCGCCATCCACTCAAACGTTTTGTAGTGCGACCCGTCCATGCCCATCGCTTCGTAAGTCTTCTGGGCGCGGGTGTTCTCCGACTCCACGTAGAGACGCAGTCCGGCAATGCCCTGCGCCATGCCCTCCTTCCTGACGTGATCATACATCATCCTGAAGATCCCCCTGCGGCGGTATTCAGGAATAACATAGACCGACTGGAACCACCAGATATTTGCGTTGCGCCAGTCGCTCCACTCGAAGGTGATCATCAGTGACGCCATCACCGTGCCGTTCTCTTCGGCCACATAGTAAAAGCCTTTGTTCTCATCGCGGAAGACAGCCAAGACGCCGTTGGTGATCAATTCACTCTTCAGCTCAAGGCCTTCTGTCTCCCTGGCCATGGCCTGCTGAAATGCGATGATTGTTGTTGCATCGTGAGAGTGGGCTTTTCGTATGGTTATCATTTGGCTATGGGTATTAAAAATTTCCGAAAATTCTATTGCCTACAATACTTTATGCGCTACGCGCAATAACTGCCTATTGCCAAAGCCTGCCTAATACTCATCCCACGCCTTTATCTCCAGCTCACTCTCCGCCACGCTGCAGAAGGCATGGATGAAAGCCGATGCCAGACGGGCGTTGGTGATCAGGGGGATGTTGTAGTCAACCGCGCTGCGCCGGATCTGGTAGTCGTTGTTCAGCTCCGTGGCCGACAGGTCCTTGGGGATGTTTATCACCAGGTCAACCACCCTCTGCCGGATCAGGTCTACGGTGTTGGGCGAATCTTTCTCGTCAGGCCAGAAGGCCACCTCGGCCTCCACCCCGGCGTTGGCCAGGAACTGCTGTGTGCCGCGTGTGGCATAGAGCTTGTAACCCCGGTCGCGCAGCAGCCTCGTCGCCTCCAGCAGGTCGGCCTTGGCCTTGGCCGGACCGGAAGAGATAAGCACCGCCTTCTCCGGCATGCGGTAACCGACTGAATACATTGCCTTTAACAACGCCTCAAAGAAACTGTCTCCGATACATCCCACCTCACCCGTTGAAGCCATATCCACACCCAGCACCGGATCAGCCTTGGCCAGGCGTGAGAAGCTGAACTGTGATGCCTTTACCCCTACATAATCAAGGTCAAAGACCGACTTGTGGGGCTTCTCCCAGTGTACGCCCAGCATCACTTTCGTGGCCAGCTCTATCAGGTTCGTCTTAAGAACCTTTGATACGAACGGCATGCTACGGCTGGCACGCAGGTTGCACTCAATGACCTTGATGTCGTTCTCGCGGGCGAGGAACTGTATGTTAAAGGGCCCTGAGATATTAAGCTCCCGGGCTATCTCCCTGGAGATCCTTTTTATGCGCCTGACAGTCTCAAAATAGATCTTCTGCGGGGGAAAGACTATCGTGGCATCGCCCGAGTGCACCCCCGCGTACTCCACATGCTCGCTGATGGCATAAGCCACTATCTCGCCGGAAGATGCCACCGCGTCAATTTCTATCTCCTTGGCATATTCAATGAACTCCGACACAACCACCGGGTGCTCCTTGGAGACGCTGGCGGCCAGCTCAAGGAAATGAACCAGCTCGCTGCGGTTGGAGACCACGTTCATCGCGGCCCCCGAAAGAACATATGACGGACGAATCAGCACCGGGAACCCGATGTCGGCAATAAACCTGTCAATCTCCTCAAAGCTCAGCAGCTCCCTCCACCGTGGCTGGTCAACTCCCAGCATGTCGCACATCGAGGAGAACTTATGCCTGTCTTCAGCCCTGTCAATCGACTCCGGCGGTGTTCCCAGTATGGGCACTCCCTGCCTGTGCAGCCTCATTGCCAGGTTATTGGGTATCTGGCCGCCCATCGAAAGTATGACACCACGGGGTGTCTCGAGGTCAATGATATCCATCACCCGCTCAAACGACAGCTCGTCAAAATAGAGCCTGTCGCACATGTCATAATCGGTGCTGACGGTCTCCGGATTGTAATTTATCATCACACCCCTGAATCCTTCACGCCTTATGGTGTTGATGGCATTTACAGAGCACCAGTCGAATTCCACACTCGACCCTATCCGGTATGCGCCGGAACCCAGCACTATCACAGAACGCTTGTCGTTCTCATACCATATGTCGTGCTCCATCCCGCTGTAGGTCATGTAGAGATAGTTTGTGACGGCAGGGTACTCGGCGGCGAGAGTGTCAATCTGCTTTACATAGGGTACTATTCCCTGGCTCTTGCGGTGACGCCTCACACTGAGCATGGCGTCATTCATAGCCCTGTTGTCAGGCTTGATCACATGCCGCGCTATCTGAAAATCGCTGAATCCGTTGATCTTGGCATGAAGAAACTCCCTGGGGCCGACGCTCTCAATCGAGTCATATGTTTCAAGCTGCTTACGTATGTTGTCAATGTTCTCGAGCTTATACAGGAACCAGCGGTCTATCCTGGTCAGCTCATGGATGCGGTCAACATCAAATCCCTTCTCCAGCGCCTCGGCAATGGAAAAAATGCGCATGTCAGTGGGCTCCGAGAGCTCCTTCTCAATGTCACTGAAACTGAGGTTACGGTTGCTGACGAAGCCGTGCATGCCCAGCCCTATCATCCTCAGACCCTTCTGGATAGCCTCTTCAAAGGTGCGGCCAATGGCCATTATCTCCCCCACACTCTTCATGCTGCTGCCAATCTCATGAGCCACTCCCTGGAACTTGTTCAGGTCCCAGCGGGGTATCTTGCATACGATATAGTCAAGGGCAGGTTCAAAACATGCTGTGGTTGTCTTTGTGACGGAGTTCTTCAGCTGGTGCAGCCCGTATCCCAGTGCCAGCTTGGCAGCCACGAACGCCAGCGGGTAGCCCGTTGCCTTTGAAGCCAGGGCACTGGAGCGCGAGAGGCGTGCATTGACCTCTATTACACGGTAATCCTCGGAGTTGGGGTCAAGAGCATACTGAACGTTACATTCTCCTATTATTCCTATGTGGCGGATAATCTTTATCGACAGCTCCCTCAGCTTATGGTATTCACTGTTGGTGAGTGTCTGAGAGGGGGCAACCACGATGCTCTCGCCTGTGTGTATTCCGAGCGGATCGAAGTTCTCCATGTTGCACACGGTGATGCAGTTGTCGAAACGGTCGCGCACCACCTCATATTCAACCTCCTTCCAGCCTTTGAGCGACTCCTCTACGAGTATCTGGCCGGAGTAGGAGAAGGCGCGGGCTGCAAGAGCTTTAAGTTCTTCAGTATCAGAGCAGAATCCGCTGCCCTGACCTCCCAGCGTATAGGCTGCGCGGATAATTATGGGGAACCCCAGCTTCGAGGCAGCATCAAGGGCATCATCAACAGTGGTAACGGCTATGCTACGCGGCGTCCTGACCCCTATCTCATCGAGCTTAATCACGAAGAGCTCCCGGTCCTCGGTGTTCATGATCGCCTCCACGGGAGTGCCAAGAACCTTCACCCCGTATTTTTCAAAGACCCCGCTGCGGAAGAGAGCCGTCCCGCAGTTGAGCGCCGTCTGCCCTCCGAATGAGAGCAGAACACCGTCAGGCTTCTCACGCTCAATGACACGCTCTACAAATTTCGGCGTTACCGGGAGAAAGTAGATCTTGTCGGCAATTTTTTCCGAGGTCTGTACCGTCGCGATGTTCGGATTGATAAGCACAGTGAAGATGCCCTCTTCCCTCAGGGCCTTCAGTGCCTGTGAGCCCGAGTAGTCAAACTCGCCCGCTTCACCTATCTTGAGGGCTCCCGAGCCTAACAGCAGAACCTTTTTTATTTCATCCTTCATTGTTCCCGTTTGGGCTGTAAAAATACAACAAAAAGTCATGAGTGAACGGGGTTGGATCGAAGAAGAAGAGGTGACCTTTGACCTTCCTGTGACCGATGCTGCATGCTGAAAGAGGTTGCCTGGTGTTCAAATCTTTGGGGTTCACTGTTAAAAAATAGACACTGGTCAAACGTTGTGTAACATTGAGCCTTTGATTACGTTTACATATTGCGCCATTGATTATGTTTACTATTTGAATTGCTTCAGAAAATCCCATCAACAAAAATCTTCTTTCATGAACTGTGACAACCGTTATGCCATCAAACACCTGTCGGCGTTTTTCGTTTTGGTTATCCTTTCCGTATATGCCGTATCAGGTCAGTCATCAGAGGGAATACTTAAAATATTCTCGGATAAGCCCCTTGTTGTTTATGTCGACGAGGTCCATTGTCCTCAATACAGTGAGATACAGCTGGTTCCAGGGACGCATTACGTCAAGGCAATAAACAGTGAAGGTGTGAGGATTTACAGTGAGATAGTCTCCGTAAGAGCCAATGAAGTTACATCGGTACTTATCGAAACACCACAAGTCCAGGCTCCTGTTGCACAGACAGGGATTACTTATGGCCAGGCTGCATCAAACCAGCAAACCGGGAAGCCTTCAGAAAAGTCCGATCCTCTGCCTGCAGCCCCCCCTAAACCTGAACAGACTATCGATATCGGACAGACAGGAGGTACTCTTCCGGCTGATATGGGAGGCGCTTTCGGTGTATCCTTTGGGATGAATATAAAGGATGTGGACAGGATAATGACACCAAAATCAGCCAGGGCGGAGAGGAATACCGGCTACAATGCCTATGCTATTCGGTACGGGTCTGCAGTTTACCTGGTTGAATTCAGGTTCATAGATCAGAAACTCTTCCAGATTATTGTTGGTTATCCTTCAGTCTACAACGCCAACTCGAAACTGAAACTTGACAAGAAGGAGGTACCATTCCCGGAGTTCAACCGCATGGTAAATGATGTAACTGGCATCTACGGTGACCCCACCACCACTGATAAGGTTTTCCTGGACGGGTACAGTGAGGATGACGGGCGTATCCTTGAGGCACTCAGGAGGAAGAAGGCTCTGATACTCCATACCTGGATCGATCCAGGCACAGGGAATAATATAATGGTTGGCCTGGCATATACAACTGCTCCCCTTGCCGGAGTCATCTATACAAGCGGCCCGCTCGGGGCTGAGGCGCAGGCACGTAAGCTCAGACTCAACGGGTACGACTATAAGAAATCATTCAAGGACAATTATTTCTCAAATTAGGCTTAATTTAAAGAACTGCATATGAAAACTCTCACCACTTTTATCGTTTTACTGCTGATAAGCGTTTCATCAGCATTTGCACAGAATTCGGGTACTCTCAAAATCTTCTCCGAGGAACCGGTAGTAGTGTATGTCGATGAAATTCAGCATCCTGACTATCAAACCATATCACTTCCATCCGGGACGCACTACGTAAAAGCCCTGAACCGGGATGGCGCAAGGGTCTACAGCAATATTGTTACAATAAAGGCCGGCGAAGTCACCTCGGTCCTGATTGATGCCTCAGGAACAGCCACACAGCCTGTCGCTGGAACTGATGCAAGGCCTTCCGCACCAACCGGTGTTCAGCCGGCGGCACAGGGAACTCCTTCATCTGCAACAGGAACAGGGACGCTGAACATATTTTCTGAATTCACCGGAATCACCGTATATCTTAACGAGAGCAAGCAGGGGGATGACCTGAAGGTAATAAATTCAGTTCCTGCAGGCAACCACTACCTGAAGGTTATGAAGGACGGTGTGAGCATCTTTGGAGAGCTGATCGCAATTAATCCGGGCCAGACCACCACAGTCCTTATTAAGAATGACGGCCAGGTGGCCGAGAAGATAATGGAGAGCAAATCGAAGGAACGTGAGGAATACCACGCCAAAAAGGTGGATGTAATCTTTTCAACAAACTCCGTTAGTACAACCCAGGGGGCAAGCACCCTTTTCCCGGGGTTCTATGGTTACTATGGCTATTCCTCATCGGTGACAAATACCACCCAGATCTCAGACTTCAAGATTATCCAGGGCGGTGTGAAGGAGATAGGCGATCTCGGCCTGGCAAACCTGGCCGAAAACCAGAATGTGATCAACAGACATGCAGCCATACAAAGGTCGGTGACAAGACAGACGAGCATAGGCGCTGGCATGTTCCTTGGCGCACTGCTCATTGGCGGTCCGGTACTGGTGGATATACTGGTGGACAAACCTTTCCTTCATCCTGACGGAACAACGGCTCCGGACTGGGAGATAGGAGTAGCTACGGCCGGAATTGTTATAGGGACAATTGGATACGTAATTACAATGGGGGCGGACAAGAAATACCCCAAACACTACTATAATGTGGATGAGGCGGCAAAGGATTCACAGGAATATAACAGGAAACTGAAGGAAAAACTCGGACTGCCGGAGAGTTATGATGTGAAATAAGGCTGACCGGCCGGCAAGACAGGAGGGCTTCTCGTAACAGAAATGAGAGCCCTCTTTTTTTTTTGGAAATTTTCACATCCTGTGATTGCATTAAAAAAAATGTATAAATTTGCAGCGACAATGAATAAAAATACATAATGAACAGAGCATCACGATTGATCCTGATAGAAAAGCTGGTGAGGGAGAATGCTATCACCTCTCAGGAGGATCTTCTACTGCTGATGGAGGGCGCAGGGATGAAGTGTACGCAGGCGACACTCTCCCGCGACTTAAGGCAGATGGGAATCAGCAGGGGCTTCGACGGCAGGGGGGGATACCGCTATATGTTGCCGGGCAGGGAAGACGACGCGCCGGAGCCGTTACCCGGACCTGAAACGGAGGCGATAACCGCCATGACATGGGCAAGGGGCATGCTGCTGATAAATACACCTCCGGGATTTGCATCGGCAGTGGCCATAAAGATTGACCGCGCACGGCGTTACGAGATAGCCGGCACTGTCGCCGGCGATGACACCATACTGCTGATCCCGCGTGACAACATAAGCAATGACGCGATTGAAGAGTGCCTCAGCACCATATTCCATTCAATTACAATAACTAAAATCTGATATGAAAAAAGTAATGCTTGCATACTCCGGGGGACTTGACACCTCCGTGATACTTAAATGGTTAATCAACAAAGGTTACGAGGTTATAGCCTACGTGGCGGACGTTGGCCAGAACGACGATTTCGAGGCCGTCCGCGAAAAAGCCCTTGCCATAGGCGCCTCTTCAGTAATAATTGAAGACCTGAAGAGGGAGTTCGTCACCGATTACATCTTTCAGGCCGTGAAGGCAAATGCCGTGTATGAAGACCGCTATCTCCTGGGCACCGCACTGGCGAGGCCGCTTATTGCCAAAAAGCAGATCGAGGCTGCCATTGAATACGGCGCTGACTATGTCTCCCACGGCGCCACCGGCAAGGGCAATGACCAGGTGCGTTTCGAGCTGGCATATTATGCACTTAAGCCTGACATCAAGGTCATCTCTCCATGGAAGGACACTGAGTTCCTTTCTCAGTTCCAGGGCCGCTCTGACATGATCAGGTATGCCGCCGGTCACCGCATTCCGGTTAAGGCATCCATCTCCAAACCATACAGCGAAGACGACAACCTGATGCATATAAGCCACGAGGCCGGAATCCTTGAGGATCCCCTCTACTTCGCCGGGAAGGAGATCCTTCAGAAGATGGTCATGCCCATGGATGCGCCTGATAACGAGACACATATATCTGTCACCTTCAAGGACGGCATCCCGGTCAATGTGACCAACAAGGATGACGGCACCAGCTACAGTGATCCGCTTGAACTCTTCACATATCTCAATAAACTGGGTGGCACTAACGGAATCGGCCTGCTTGACATGGTCGAGAACAGGTACGTCGGTATTAAGTCGAGAGGTATATACGAAACACCCGGCGCAACCATACTCTATGCCGCACATAAGGACATAGAAGGTATTGCCATGGACCGCGAGGTGATGCGCCTGCGCAACATGCTGGCCCCGGTCTTTGCCGAACTGGTCTACAACGGTTTCTGGTTCTCACCCGAAATGGAGTTCCTGAAGGCTGCCATGGACAAGAGTCAGGAGGTGATTGACGGGGTGGTGCATATGATCCTTTACAAGGGTAACATTATCATCGAAGGTCGTGAGTCTCATTCCTCATTATATAATAAGGAGTTGTCGAGCATGGACATCGAGGGAGGATTTAACCAGACTGACAGCCTTGGGTTCATCCGCATAAACGCCATTCGTCTCATGGCTCATCATGCCATTATGGAAGCAACCAGGAAAAAAGTTACCGAAGATGCACCTGTGGGATAAAGGGGTGAATGCCCGGGAGGCGCTCATCAGCTTCACCTGTGACAGTGACAGGGGTTATGATGCCCGGCTGGCGCCGTATGACATTGTTGGTTCCATGGCTCATGCAGTCATGCTTGAACAATGCGGTTTGATCAACGACGGCGAGAAGAGCCAGCTTCTTGCCGGCCTGGTCAGGCTGTTTGAGGAGTCGCTGCAGTCAGCCTTCTCCATCGGGAAGGATTATGAGGATATCCACTCATGGGTTGAGAACCGCCTTCATGATCTTGCCGGGGCGGCGGCGGGCAAGCTGCATACTGGCCGCTCACGGAACGACCAGGTACTTACCGATCTTCACCTTTATATCAGACACCGGTCGTACCTGCTGGCTCGTGAGCTGAAAGCCCTGGCTGATACATTTCTGGATCTCAGTGAGAAGCATAAGGAGGTTCTTATGCCGGGCTTCACGCACATGCAGGCGGCGATGGTGACATCCTTCGGGCTATGGTTTGCATCCTGTGCTGAGAGCCTCTCTGATGACCTGCATGTGCTGGCCGGTGCGGCGGCCCTGGCTGACGCTTCCCCGCTGGGAACAGCAGCCGGGTACGGCACCTCGCTGCCCATTGACCGTGAGCTGACAGCCAGGCTGCTGGGGTTTGAGAGGCTGGTCATAACATCACCATATGCCCAGATGACCCGCGGACGAACAGAGCGCCAGGTAACCGGCGCAATTGCCTCGGCAGCCAACACCATTGGCAGGTTCGCATCGGATGTGATTCTGTTCATGTCACCGGGATATGAGTTTGTCACACTGTCAGATGACCTTACAACAGGGTCGTCAATAATGCCCCAAAAGAAAAATCCTGACCTGTTCGAACTGATCAGGGCGAGGTGCAACAGGATGCAGGTAGTGCCGGGCGAGGTGGCTATGATGACAGCAGGCCTTCCTCCCGGATATAACCGCGATTTCCAGGAACTTAAGGCGGTGCTCTTCGATGCTTTTGACGGCATCGGTGATCTGATGCAGGCAGTGCAGGTGGCGCTGGGAGGATTGGTGATCAGGAAGGATATAATGAGCGACGGCCGGTATAATGATATATTCTCCGTTGAGGAGGCCAATGATATGGTCCGTTCGGGTGTTCCCTTCAGGGATGCCTACCGGATTGTTGCAGGAAAGGCAGGGTCGGGTTCTTTCAGGTTTCCCGGCCTTGCTGAATACTCGCACACCGGCAGCATAGGCAATACCGGGCAGGAACTCATACAAAAGAGGCTTGATAAGATCATGAAGCGATTTGCGCAAGGATATTCGCCGCAGGAGTTAAAGTCAAAAGTCCTTAAAGTCGAAAGTCTGTAAAGTCAAAAGTCTGAAGGTCCTGCAGTCCTGCAGTCCGTAACCTAACAGGCTGATTATCAACTCTTAATTCTTAATTATTAATTCTTAATTTTTCACTATGGTCTGCTGCCTTCTCAATGTTATCAATAAAGAGGTCAAACAGAAAATCAGTATCCGTCGGTCCGCCGGAGGCCTCGGGGTGGAACTGTGTCGAGAAGAAGGGCTTTGATATATGTTTCATCCCCTCGTTGGTGTTGTCATTGACATTGACGAAGAGCGGTACCCACCCTGCGGGCAAAGTATTGTTGTTCACCGCGAAACCATGATTCTGTGAGGTGATGTAAGCCCTCTCCGTTCCAACCATCTGCACCGGCTGGTTATGACTCCGATGCCCGTAACGCAGCTTGTAGGTGTCAGCTCCCGCCGCCAGTGCCATAAGCTGGTTTCCGAGACAGATGCCGAAGATGGGCCTGTCATCGTCAAGCGACTTCCTGATATTATCTATAGCAGCCCTGCACATCTTAGGGTCGCCGGGGCCGTTTGTAAGGAACAGCCCGTCATACTCTTCCGCGCTGTAGTCATAGTCCCATGGCACTCTGATTATCGTAGTGTCGCGTTTCAGCAGATTCCTTATAATATTATACTTTACCCCGCAGTCTACCAGCATGATGCGATACCTGCCGCTGCCGTAAACCTGTCGAGAGGCGGTGCTCACCTCGGCGACGAGGTTGACCTTGTTCGGGTCATAGAAATCAATTGCGACCCCTTCAGGCTCCACTTTGCCAAGCATCGCTCCCTTCTCACGGATATGTTTTGTCAGTGCCCGGGTGTCGATGCCATAGATGCCCGGCACATTGCTTCTCTTCAGCCACTCGTCGAGGCTCTCGATGGCGTTCCAGTGGCTGTATTCAAATGAGTAATCTGAGACGATAAGCGCGGATATATGTACTCCTGATGATTCATAGAAGATGAAGAGGTCATCCTGTTCACTCTTTCCCGGGGCGCCGTAGTTGCCTACCAGCGGGTAGGTCAGACAAAGTATCTGTCCCCGGTATGATGGGTCTGTCAGGCTCTCGGGGTAGCCGGTCATGGCGGTGTTGAAGACCACCTCGCCCGCAGCGGCAACGGGTGCGCCGAATGACCACCCGCGGTAGACGGTGCCGTCCTCCAGCGTCAGTCTGACACTAAGTCTGTCGTTGTTTCTCATCCTATTCTTTTATTGCACTCTCAATCTGTCTCAGGGCCTTCTCCACCACTGACCGCGGGCATGCAAGGTTCATCCTCATGAACCCTTCGCCTCCCGGGCCAAAGCGTGATCCCTCATTCATACCCACCCCGGCCTTTTCGACGAAAAACTTCTGAAGCCCGACACCGTCAAGTCCCATGCCCCTGCAGTCGAGCCATATCATATAGGTAGCTTCCGGCCTGACCGGCTTAATCCGTGGCAAATGATCCCGGCAGAAATCCATCACCAGGTCGACGTTTCCCTGCACATACTGCATCAGCTCCTGAAGCCATCCGTGACCGTGGGTGTAAGCTGCCTCCGAGGCTACATTACCGAATATGTTACCCAGGTGCAGGTGCAGCCCCACGAGGGTACGGCGGTATTTCTCCATCAGAACGGGGTCAGGTATTATCATTGATGAGGTTGAGAAACCTGCCAGGTTGAATGTCTTGCTTGGCGCCATGCAGGTAACGGTGATCGAGGCGGCTTTTTCAGAGATCGAAGCCAGGGGTATGTGCCGGTAGCCCGGAAGCAACAGGTCAGAGTGTATCTCGTCTGAGAGGATAACCACCCCCCTGTCGTGGCAGATCTCAACGATCTCCTCAAGCTCTTCCGTTCGCCAGGCCCTTCCCACCGGATTATGGGGATTGGAGAGGATTAGCATCCTGGTACCAGGGGTGATCCCCCTGCGCAGTCCTTCAATGTCCATGACCCATCCCTCCGATGTCTCAACCAGCTTGTTGAACACCAGCCGGCGGCCGTGATCAGTGACAGCTCCGTGGAAAGGGGTATAGACGGGAGGTTGGATGATGATCTCATCACCCGGCTCAGTATATGCGAGAGTGCACATGTTCAGCGCGGGCACGACGCCCGGACTGAACTCTATCCAATCGCGCCTGACGGCCCATCCGTGGCGGTCTTCCATCCATGCCATGAATGAACTGAAATATGTATCGGGCCTGTATGAGTATCCGAAGATCTCATGCTTCAGCCTGGAGGCAAGAGCTTCAGTGATGAATGACGGTGTCCTGAAGTCCATGTCAGCCACCCACATCGGTATGACATCGGCTCTTCCGAACAGCTCTTCTCTAAGATCGTATTTGATGCAACTGGAGTTTTCCCGGTTGATCACCTCATCAAAGTTCCACATCAGGGGTTTATTAATGCTCCGGGATGCAAAGATAGCAGAAAATGGCAATGAACAACCGGAGCGGTCCGGCTGTTTAATGTGCTCAATGGGGCTATTCCGTCATGCTGTAAATTATTGTTGAAATATTATTCCTTCAGAATATCTAAAAGTCTTATTTTTACAAAGCCAAACACAAGTACCAAAAAACAGCTTTATGAAAAAAATTTTCACCAAGGTCCTGGTTGCTGCAATGATCGTTGCAGTAGCCGGTTCATACTCCTGCAAAAACAGGGGTGAGTCGAAAAAGATGAAAGAGATCAACAGGATGGAGCTTGAAGCCCTTGAACAGAAGATAGAGGAGAATGTTTATCCTCTTCCCACCTCCGCTGAGGTGATCAAGCAGCTTACAGAGATGGATCTCGGTTACATTCTTGGCTCAACCAATCCTCCCGGGAATGCAAGCAACTATGTTGAGAGCTACAACAGGTCAGTCAACCTGGGGGTTTACGGTGCCGATCTCAGTTATTCCACCCTGTACAACATGCAGCAGGATGTAATCGACTATCTGTCGGCCATCAGCACGCTGGCCATTGAGCAGAACCTGTCAAAGATATATGATGTAACCCTGTATGACAGGATCAAAGCCAATTTTGACAACAGGGACACTCTGGTGAACATTCTCACAGATGCCTTTGACCGCACGTACGCGTACATGGTTGATGCCGGGCAGGCCAATCTTGCGATGCTGATGGTAGGAGGAGCATGGGTTGAGGGTATGTACCTTACTCTTGCCGTCTCTGAATCAGGCGGTCATCTTTCAGGCTTTGAGTCGGTTCTTCTCGAACAGAAGGAGTCGTTTGTACTATTCGAGGAGCTGGCAAGGCCTCACGCCGACGACCCACTTGTATCCAGAATACTTGCCGAACTGCAGCCTGTGCGTGAGTTCTATGCAGGTGTCGGCACCAGCCTTACACTGGAACAAATCGAGACAATGAAGAAAGCCGTGACTGCGGTCAGGTCTGAACTTATCAAGTAAAAAATCAAAAATAGATTAAGACCGCAAAAAAAACTTGCGGTCTTTTTTTGAGGTTATGAGGGAATCAGTTTTACATGCACTGATACATATATTTGCCATTATCTCTACCGTAAACCCTGCAGGGGTGACGTCGAGAGGCAAGAAGATCCTTCGCGGTTACCTCAGGAGGTATCTCAACCAGGAGCTGGAGGAGGAATACTTCAAGCTCTATGAAAACAACCTTCATTTCTATGAGCGCGAGCTCAGGGCAGTGGAGGAGGGGGAGCTCTCGGACGAAAACTCCCTTATCACCTTTCAGATCACCAATATCTGCAGGCAGATAAAGAAGGGGCTCTTCATTGAGGAGAGGATGATCGTTTTCCTGCAGCTCCTGGAGTTTGTCTATGAAGACAGCACCATATCCGAGCAGGAGTCCTCGATCGTGGATATCGTGGCGCGAACTTTCAACATTTCAGCCAAGGAGAAGACCAATGCCTCGGCCTTCATGCTCGGCATGAGGTTCGACAAGATCAGTCCTGACTCTTTCCTCGCCATCGAGGGAGAGGGCAATATCGGGGATGCCTCCTCGAGGTTCGCCAACTACCATGAATGGCATCATATGGTATCAAGAGGTCTCAGAGGCACCATCTATGTGCTTTATGTAGGCAGTACCGGACATATCCTCTTCATGTACGAGGGCAGAGCACCGTTGCATTTCAAGGGGCGGAACGTGGTGCCAATGCGACCCTTCCTGCTTGAGCCGGGTGTGAACATAAGGGGCCAGGGGATGGCACCGCTCTATTACACCTCCATATTCAGGAAATTCATCAAGTCAGCGTTTGTAGAAGACATTCTGTTTGAAGGCCAGAATCTTGAGTATCATTTCAGGGGGTCTGACAACGGCGTTCAGCCAATGAGCTTCAGCATCAAGTCGGGCAACCTGGTGGGAATCATGGGAGGCAGCGGTGTCGGCAAGAGCACCCTGCTGAATATTCTCAACGGGAAGCTGAAGCCGGAAAGCGGAGCTGTTTATATCAACGGGTATGACCTTCACAATGAACCTGATGAGGTCAACGGCCTGATAGGATACGTACCACAGGATGACCTCCTCATTGAGGAACTGACTGTTTACCAGAACCTTTACTACAATGCGCGGCTCACTTTTGGCAACTATGATGAGAAAAAGCTTGACGAGGTAGTGGTCTCCGTTCTGAGGGAGCTTGACCTGTTTGACTACCGTGATATGCTCGTGGGCGATCCCCTGAACAAGAAGATCAGCGGCGGTCAGCGCAAGAGGCTGAACATAGGCCTCGAGCTTATGCGTGAGCCTGCCGTGCTCTTCGCCGATGAGCCCATATCAGGACTGGCATCGCATGACTCGGAACTTGTAATGGATCTGCTCAAAGATCAGGCCGTAAACGGCAAGCTTGTCTTCGTCATCATCCACCAGCCTTCATCTGACATCCTGAAGATGTTTGACAGACTGTGGGTGCTCGACAGGGGTGGGTATATGATCTATGACGGTGACCCGGTTGATGCCATTGTATATTTCAAGACTGAGACCTCACAGGCAAACGCGGCGGAGAGCGAGTGCCCCACCTGCGGCAACGTCGAGACGGATGAGATCCTGCAGATTGTGGAAGCCAAAGTGGTTGACACCGACGGCAGGAAAGGGCAGGAGAGACAGGTCTCACCCGTGGAGTGGTACCACAGGTACCGTCAGAAGATGGAACCCTCCCTGACCGGCAGGCCGGAGATGAAACCGCTGCCGGCAAGCAACTTCAAGATACCGGAGAGAAAGAAACAGATCCTCACCTTTTTCAGGCGAACCCTGGTAAGGAAGTTTGCCGACAGGCAATACATGGTAATCAATCTCCTTGAACCGCCCCTCCTGGCTTTCATCCTCGGCTTCGTGGCGAAGTATATCTCTAACGGCATGTACCTCTTCTCTGACAACAAGAGCTATCCGGTCTTCCTGTTCATGAGCGTGGTGGTAGCCCTCTTCCTGGGACTGACGGTGAGCGCGGAGGAGATATTCAAGGACAGGAAGATAATAGAGAGGGAAAAGTATCTGAATATAAGTCAGTCAAGCTACCTGCTGTCGAAAATCACTTTCCTTTTCGGACTATCGGCAATTCAGTCGCTGATGTATGTGCTCATCTCTCATTGGATCCTTGAGGTTGAAGGGATGATGTGGCGACACTGGCTGATACTGTTCACAACCTCCTGCTTCGGGAATATGGTGGGACTGAATATCTCCTCGGGCATGAAGACTGTAATCAGCATTTATATCCTTGTTCCACTGGTACTTGTGCCACAGCTCCTCCTTGGAGGGGCCATGATAAGGTTTGACGATCTCCACCACTCACTGACCAGGAAGGTCTATGTGCCGGTAATCGGCGATGTGATGACCATGCGATGGGCATACGAGGCAATGGCCGTGGAACAGTACCGGTCGAGCCGGTATATGAAACCCTACTTCGAAACAGAGATGATGATCAGCCAATACGACTGGCAATCGTCATTCCTTATTCCTGAACTGAAAAAGAAAAGCAATGAATGCGCCATCGCGGCCGGAAAGCCGGAGTATGAAGAGATATACAAAAGCAATCTCGAAAAGCTCTCTTACCATATAGGTGAGCTGAGCCGTGAAGCCGCCCTCGATCCGTGGCCCGCAATGAGGGTTATAGACAGGGAACCGTTCAATGCTGATGCTTCTTATATCGTAAACGATTTCCTTGACTCGCTCCAGAAAACCATCAGGTCTAAGTTTCTCTATTACACTGATGTCAAGGACCAGATAACTGACAGCCTGGTACGCCTGAAAGGGCAGGATGAGCTGGTGCGGATCCGGGCAGCAACCTACAACAAGGATCTGGCCGACCAGGTACTGAACCGCACCGTACAGAAGAAGATCTACGAGACTGAAGACCGGTTGATACAGAAGTCGGATCCGGTGCTCATGCCACCCGGTTCCCGCACAGGAAGGGCACATTTCTATGCTCCTTACAAGATGCTGGGTAATTTGAAAATCAGCACCATATGGTTCAATGTGATGATCATATGGCTAATGAACCTGTTCCTGTATGTGACACTATACTTTAATTTACTGAAGAGGCTCCTCAACCTCATGGAAAGAATTAATATTCCGGGATTCGGATCTGACAGACTGGTGCCTCCATGGGAGCTGATAAAGTAAGAGCCAAAAAACACCTGGGGCAGCATTTCCTGAAGGACAGGAGGATTGCCGCCTCAACAGTCAGCGCCCTCAGGGCTGACGGGTGTGACACGGTCATCGAGGTGGGGCCCGGTATGGGGGTCCTGACTGAGTATCTGGCAGAGAGGAAGTTCCCCTCCTTTAAGGTTGTTGAGATAGATGCCGAATCGGTCGAATATCTCAGCAGGAACATCAGCGGCATCGATGAGATTATTGCAGGTGATTTCCTGGAACTCGACCTGCGACCCATGGGAAACAGGATAGCAGTTATAGGTAACTTCCCCTATAATATCTCAAGCCAGATCTTTTTCAGGGTGCTTGAGAACCGCGACAGGGTGAAAGAGGTGGTCTGCATGGTGCAGAAAGAGGTGGCCGAACGGATATGCTCGGCGCCCGGCAGCCGTGTCTACGGCATCCTCAGTGTGCTCCTCAGGGGATGGTATGATATTGAATACCTTTTTACGGTGAGTGAAAATGTCTTCTCTCCACCCCCCAAAGTAAAGTCAGCAGTTATTCGCCTGCAGCGAAATGAACGTGAGAGCCTCGACTGTGATGAGAAGCTTTTTGTCAGCGTGGTAAAGCGTTGCTTCAACCAACGCCGGAAGATGCTGCGCAATCCTCTAAAGATGATGGTGCGGGCTGATGCCGGCGAGATGCCTTATCTTTCAATGAGGGCGGAACAACTCTCCGTGGCGCAGTTTGTGGAGCTGACCAATTGGGTTGCAGAAAACAGGTGACTTCCTGCCGGAGTTGTTGAGGGTATCAGAACGAATAACCTATTGCTTCCACCGGGTTCATCCTGGAGGCGGCAGATGCCGGCGCAAAACCGGCAATTATCCCTATGGTTCCTGAGATGGCAATGGCCAGCAATATATTACCAGCGGTTAGGAACATTCCAAGGGTGAAGAAATAGTTGACAAAAAGGGTTCCTATGAACACCATCAGCAACCCGACTATTCCGCCGGTTATTGAAAGAAGGACTGACTCCGTGAGGAACTGGAGGAGAATCCATCTTCTCTTTGCACCCAGGGCCATCTGTATGCCTATCTGGCTGGTCCGTTCGCGTACCGAGACAAACATTATGTTTGCTATACCGAAGCCTCCGACGAGTATCGAGAAACCACCGATAATCCAACCGGCAATATTGATCCCCCTGAAGACAGGCTCCAGGGTGCTTGTGATCTGGCTGGCCTGGTTAATGGAGAAGTTATTCTCAACACCCGGTCCCAGTCTCCTGGCGGCCCGAAGAATCATGACCACCTCATCAGTTAGTTTCTGTACCGGCACTCCCTCCTTGCCTCTGATCATTATGTCAGAGTTCAGGAACGGGTTACGGAAGTTTACAAACTGCTTGCTGAAGTTAAGCGGCAGGAGCAGGGTCTCATCCATCCCGCTGTCGCTCAGGCCTCCCTTGCCCTCCTTCTTAAATACACCAATGACCTGGGTCTTATAACCGGCCACCGTAATCTCCTTGCCCATCGGGTCAATTTCATCAAAAAGCTTGTCGGCCAGCTCCGCACCGATTATTGTTACAGCCTTCCCTGAAGCAGATTCCGTCTGTGTGAAATACCTGCCCCTCTCTATCTCCAGGGTTCTTACATTCTCAAAATTATGCGTCGCAGCCATTACATAGGTGTCACTGACCGCGTTACCACGAAATTTGATGTTCACGCCTGACCCCACAGTATAGCAGACAGCCTGGGCTGAGGATGACCTCCTCAGTACAGCTTCATAATCATCCTCAGAGGGAGGAGGCCATTTGAGCATATCCCACCACTTGATTTCCTGATTGGCTGTCCATGGCCATTTTTCTACATAGATGGTGTTGTCTCCCAGCGATTCAATGCTTGTTCTTATGCTGCTCTCCATCCAGTCGAACACCGTGAATACGGAAATGATTGAAACAATTCCTATGGTGATACCGAAAAGAGAGAGGAAAGTACGCAGTTTGTTGACAGCCACAGAGCTGAAAGCAAACAAAAAACTCTCCCTGAACATTTTTAACCACATAACCCTGTCTTTGATTTCTGACCAAAGATAATCAAATAGAAAACATCAATATATCCTCAATAAATCATCAATTCAAATAATTAGCAGACATTGCCAATCAAAAAAAATATCTATTTTTATCCGATCGCACCAGCCTTGATGTTGTTAATCTAACTTGTTGATGATGAGTGATGTGAGAATAAAGAGCGCCTTTATTTCGGTTTATTATAAGGAGGGCCTTGATGTTATTGTAAAGAAGCTGAGCAGCCTTGGTGTCACCATCGTTTCAACGGGCGGGTCATATGATCATATAACCGGTGCAGGAGTCAGGGCCACGAAGGTGGAGGATTTGACCACCTATCCGTCCATTCTCGGCGGCAGGGTCAAGACACTTCACCCGGGTGTATTCGGGGGCATCCTTGCACGAAGGAGCAATGAGACTGACATGAACCAGGTGGCAGAATACAACATCACCCTGTTCGATCTGGTGATTGTGGATCTTTATCCTTTTGAGGATACCGTTGCTTCCGGAGCGCCGGACCAGGAGATCATTGAGAAGATAGATATTGGTGGTATATCGCTCATCAGGGCAGGTGCAAAAAACTGGGCTGATGTGCTGATAGTGTCATCAAGATCGCAATATCAATCTCTTATTCAGATTCTTGACTCCGGGGCCGGCCTTGTCACAGCCGGTGAGAGGTACCGTTTTGCCCTTGAGGCATTTAATTTGACTTCACATTATGATACGGCCATCTTCAACTGGTTTAACCGCCATGGTGATGTCACCGCATTCAAGAAGAGCATAACGGAATCACGCGTCCTGAGGTACGGTGAGAACCCCCATCAGAAGGGTCTATTTTATGGTGACAGTGAGCTTGTCTTTGAACAGCTTCACGGCAAGGAGATTTCCTATAACAACCTCCTTGATATCGATGCCGCTGTAAACCTGATAGATGAGTTTGATGAGGTCACCTTTGCGATAATGAAGCATAACAATGCCTGTGGTGTTGCATCACGTGATGACCTGAAGGCAGCATGGGAGTCGGCCCTGGCTTGTGACCCGGTGTCAGCATACGGCGGCGTGGCAATTGCAAACAGGGGGGTTGACGAGGAGGTTGCCGCGGAGATGGACAAGATCTTCCTGGAGGTCGTCATGGCTCCGTCATTCACTGACAGGGCGGTTGAAATTCTCAGCTCGAAAAAAAACAGGATTATCTTGCTCCGGAAAGGGAAGGAGAAAGGTGAGTCATCATTCAGGTCGATGCTCGGGGGCGTTCTCTGGCAGGAACGTGATACAGCAACCGAATCAGCCGCTGACATGAAGCCGGTAACTGAAAGAATACCTTCCGGCGGTGAGTACGCAGACATGGTCTTTGCCAACAAAATAGTTAAGCACAGCAGGTCGAACGCCATAGTGCTGGCCAGAGACAGGCAGCTTTGCGCCAGCGGCATTGGCCAGACTTCGAGGATAGATTCACTTAAGCAGGCTATTGAAAAGGCCCGCGCATTCGGGTTCTCCCTTGAGGGGGCGGTGATGGCATCTGACGCATTCTTCCCCTTTGCTGATTCCGTCGAGACAGCACATGAGGCAGGTATAACGGCCGTTATTCAGCCAGGGGGTTCAGTACGTGATCAGGAATCGATAGACTACTGCAATAAAAACAGTGTTGCAATGGTTTTTACAGGTATAAGACATTTTAAACACTAACATATAAACAAGAAATAGTATTAAGGACCTATGGGATTATTTTCATTTCTTTCACAGGAGGTTGCGATAGACCTTGGCACTGCCAATACTAATATCATTGCCAACGACAAGCTGGTTGTCGATGAGCCGTCAATAGTGGCGATTGACAGGAATACCGGCAAGCTTATAGCCATAGGTGAGAGGGCCCGACAGATGCATGGCAGGACACATGAGAACATACGTGTCATCAGGCCGCTCAGGGATGGTGTCATTGCGGACTTCAACGCTGCAGAGCTGATGATCAGGGGCATGATCAAGATGATCAACACCGGTCCGAAGTTCTTCTCTCCTTCCCTGAAAATGGTCGTTGGAATACCCTGTGGCAGCACAGAGGTGGAGATCAGGGCCGTGCGAGACTCATCGGAGCATGCCGGAGGAAGGGATGTATATCTGATCTATGAGCCCATGGCAGCAGCCATTGGCATAGGACTCGATGTAGAGGCCCCCGAAGGATGTATGGTGGTGGATATTGGCGGAGGAACAACCGAGATAGCAGTCATAGCCCTTGGAGGCATCGTCTGCAACAGGTCGATACGTGTAGCCGGCGACGGCTTTACCTCCGACATTCAGTCTTACATGAGGCATCAGCACAACATAAAGATAGGAGAGAAGACGGCAGAAGATATCAAGATAGCAGTAGGCGCTGCCCTGCCTGACATAGAAAACCCGCCTGCGGATTTTGTGGTGCGCGGACCCAACCTCATGACCTCGCTACCGATAGAGATTCCAGTGTCATACCAGGAGATTGCCTACTGCCTCGATAAGTCGCTCACCAAAATTGAGGCCTCGATTTTACAGGTTCTTGAACAGACACCACCCGAACTTTATGCTGACATTGTCAACAAGGGTGTCTTCCTGGCCGGCGGCGGGGCACTGCTCAGAGGGCTTGACAAACGCCTCACTGACAAGATAAACATCCCCTTCAGGGTTTCTGAAGACCCGCTGCATGCAGTGGTCAGAGGCACAGGTGTAGCCCTGAAGAATGTTGAGAAGTATCCATTCCTGATGAGATAACCGGATGCATGCATGAGAGGCCTCCTGAACTTCCTGCTCAGGTATAAAACCCTGATCTTGTTTCTTATACTGGAAGCGGTCGCTCTGTTTATGATATCTAAATCACACAATTATCACCAGACCGTATTCTATGGAGTGGCCCGTAACATTTCAGGGTTGATTTCAGGTGGTTTGGAGAAGGGGGCCTATTACTTCAGGCTTCGCCGCGTAAATGAAGAGCTCCTTACTGAAAATATGATGCTCAGGCGGCGTATCGAAAGCCTCACCTCAGACACTCCCGGCGCATTCGTGCCAGTCAGGGATTCTGTCATCGGGATCAATTATACCTACCTTAGTGCCAGGGTAATAAACAACTCTGTCAACAAACAGAAAAACTTCATCACGCTCAACGTGGGATCATCGCATGGAGTAACCAACGGCATGGGTGTGGCCTCATCAACCGGGGTGGTAGGGGTCGTGGTCGGTGTGTCACGTAACTATTCAGAGGTGATGTCTTTGCTGAACACCGAATTCAGACTCAGTGCCAGCATTGAACGAAATGACTATTTCGGCTCGCTTGCATGGGACGGCACCAACTACCGGTATGCCACCCTTTCGGAGATTCCTCATCATGTTATAGTAAATGAGGGCGATACGATAGTTACAAGTGGTTATTCCGCCATATTTCCGGCAGGACTGATGGTGGGTTCACTCACGGGCAAGCAGAACCGGGGAGGCGACTTTGTCTCGATGCAGGTGCAGCTCTCCGCTGACTTCAAGAGGCTCTCTTATGTCTACGTGATAGGTAATCTCACCAGGGAAGAAAGAGATAGCCTGGAGGAGGAGGTCGTGAGATGAACAGTGTCCTCAGATATACAGGCACCTTCCTTATCCTGATCGTGCTCCAGCTGCTGATCTTCAATAATATTGAGTTCAGCGGATATGTAAACCCTTATATCTATGTGATGTTCATCCTGATCCTGCCGGTGGCCATACCGTCATGGATACTTCTGATACTGGCTTTTCTCACAGGCTTATTGATCGATCTCTTCTCGGGTACCATCGGAGTGCATGCGTTCGCCACCGTTATGGCCGGTTACGCACGCCCGTGGGTACTATCCCTCAATATCACGTCAGAAGCCTCGGAACCCGAGACTTCACCTTCATCATACAGAAGCGGCCTGAGATGGTTCCTTATCTATGTGGTGACAGTTGTCATGATACACCATCTTGCTCTCTTTTTTATCGAGATCTTCAGTTTCAGAAACTTTTTCCTCACCCTGCTGAGAGTGTTGCTAAGCACTGCAGCGACGACATTCTTTATAGTTCTTTTCGACTTCATCAGACCCCACCGATAAGTTAAGAGGCATGAAGGACCGCTACGCAAACCGGAAATACCTGGTAATGGCGCTGGTTTTGGCTGCTGCTCTTATCCTTATTGCCAGGCTCTTCCATATCCAGATTGTAGACAAGACATATCGTGTCTCAGCCGCCAACAATGCCCTGAGGCCTGTCACACAGTATCCGGCGAGAGGATTGATCTATGACCGCAACGGGGAGCTGATAGTCTATAACCAGGCAGCATATGACCTTCTGGTGATCCCGGTGCAGACCAGTGTATTTGACACAACAAGGTTCAACCAGATTCTCGGGATACCAATGGAGGAATTCAGGAGCCGCATGAAGGCAGCCGTCTCCTACTCGCGCCGTACCCCTTCGGTCTTCCTGAAGATGATCTCCTCCGAGACCTATGCCCTGCTGCAGGAAGAGTTGTACAGGTTCCCGGGATTCTACGTACAGGCCAGGACACTCAGAAAATATACCCGCCCGGTGGCATCTCACATGCTTGGCTATGTGGGAGAAGTTGACAATAAGCTGATTGCACGTGACAGGTATTACAGATCAGGTGATTACATTGGCGTCAGCGGGATTGAAAAATCGTATGAGGAGCACCTCAGGGGCAGGAAGGGAGTAGAGATCTTCCTGGTTGATGTGCATAACAACATTAAAGGCTCCTATGCTGACGGACGCTATGACACCGTGGCTGTACCGGGTACAAACCTCTGGTCAACCATAGATCTCAACCTGCAGGAATACGGTGAGAGGCTGATGCGCAACAAGACCGGATCAATTGTAGCCATAGAGCCTGCAACGGGCGAGATCCTGGCACTGGTATCGTCTCCCTCCTATGATCCCGAGCTGCTTGTGGGAAGGATCAGGTCTGAGAACTTTTCCATGCTGCAGGCTGACACTGTCAAGCCTCTCTTTGACAGGGCGCTGATGGCCTCTTACCCACCCGGTTCGACCTTCAAGATAATGAACGGCCTGATAGGGCTGCAGGAGAATGTGATACGTCCCTCATCACTCTTCAGTTGCAGCATGGGTTATCATGCAGGCTCATTGACCGTAGGGTGCCACTCTCACAGATCACCGCTAAACCTGCCGGAAGCGGTAGCCCAGTCATGCAACGCCTGGTTCTGTAACGCATTCAGGAATATCCTTGAAAATAAGGAATATCCCCTGTTAGGTGAAGCTTTTGACCACTGGAGGGATTACCTCGTAGCCTTCGGTTTTGGCAACAAACTGGGCATTGACCTTCCCAACGAGCTTGCCGGCAACGTCCCCACACGGTCATACTATGACAGGTATTACGGCAAGGACCGCTGGAAGGCTCTCACCGTTATCTCCCTGGCTATCGGGCAGGGAGAGATAGGGGCTACCCCTCTTCAAATGGCAAATATGGCCGCCGTCATTGCCAACCGGGGTTCGTTTTACATCCCTCACGTTGTTAAAAAGATAGGTGATGACGGTTCCCCGTCACCGCTTTATATTCAGAAGTACATCACCGGGATATCATCGGAGAACTTTGAACCGGTGATAGAAGGAATGGAGGGGGCTGTAAACGGAGGCGAGGGATCAACCGCCCGCGGTGCCCGCCTCGACAGCATAATCATCTGCGGCAAGACCGGAACGGCACAGAACCCCCACGGGAAGGACCATTCGATTTTCGTTGCCTTTGCTCCCAAAGATAATCCGCAGATTGCCATAGCTGTCTATGTTGAGAATGCGGGATTCGGATCCACATTCGCTGCTCCGATTGCCAGCCTTATGATAGAGGAATATCTGACAGGGAAGATAAAAAGGAGGTATCTTGAGGACTATGTCCTTAAATTGGTAATAAAGCCTGATGCAAAAGAATAGCAACATACTGGGAAGACTTGACTGGGTCACGGTAATCCTCTGGCTGGCGATGATGGTCATGGGATGGCTGAACATCTATGCTGCCGTTTACAATGAGCAGCATACAAGCATTTTTGACCTGTCACAGCGGTACGGCAAGCAGCTTGTTTTTATCATAGCGGCGCTGGTGCTTGCCGTCCTTGTCATGGTTACAGACAACAAGCTCTGGTTCTTCTTTGCATGGTTCATATACGGTTTTTTCCTTCTTTTGCTTCTCCTGGTTCTAATCATCGGTAAGGAGATAAACGGGGCAAGGGCATGGTTTGAACTTGGATCATTCAGCCTCCAGCCTTCGGAATTTGCCAAGTTTGCTACGGGCCTTGCCCTGGCCTCGTTCCTGAATATACAGAGGCAGTCATCCGGTTTCCGGGTGATGGCATCAGCCACGGCCATAATCATTGCTCCCGTGATGCTGATAGCACTGCAGCCGGATATGGGATCAGTGATCACCTATTTTGCCTTTTTCATCGTTTTATACCGCGAGGGGATGAGCCTCTACGTTTTTATTTCCGCCTTTCTTGCAGTGTTACTCTTCCTTCTCACTCTTATGATCGGTACTGTGCCGGTAGCCCTGGGGCTGATAGTAGTGGCAGCAATGGCTCTTGCCGTTACATCAGGAACGATGCTGACACTCAAGGCTGCACTTATAATGGCTGTCACCGGCGGTGTGGCTTTCCTGGCAGGGCATTACCTTCTGGGTATTGGCACAGCCGGCAACATAGTGGTTGCGGTGGTACTGGCGGGCATCGCTTACCTATGGTTTATCTACAGGCTGAAGCTGAAGATGCCCGCTGTCGTATATGCATTTCTGATCACCGGGATACTATACCTGTTTACGGTCGACTATGCTTTTCACAATATACTGAAGCCACACCAGCAGACAAGGATAAACATCATGCTGGGCATGGAGTCTGATCCGTTCGGGGAAGGGTATAACCTTAACCAGTCCCTGATCTCAATAGGCTCAGGAGGGTTCTCCGGAAAGGGTTACCTGAACGGAACCCAGACCAAGTTCAAATTTGTTCCGGAGCAGAGCACTGACTTCATCTTCTGCACTGTAGGAGAGGAGTGGGGATTCATCGGGTCGGTAGTGGTTATAGGTCTGTTTGTCTGGCTTCTCCTGAGGCTCCTGATGCTGGCCGAACGACAGCGTACAACTTTTATACGGGCCTACGGATACGGTGTCTTCGGACTCTTTTTTGTGCATTTCTTTGTAAATATCGGCATGACCATTGGCGTGATGCCTGTGATTGGCATACCTCTGCCATATTTCAGCTACGGAGGCAGCTCGCTGTGGGGCTTCACCATGCTGCTGTTCGTGTTCCTGAGACTCGATGCAGGCAGGTCCGAGTACCTGGGATGATCAGAAGGGGATGCGGATGCCGGGAGAGAGGACTATACCGAACTCCGTTTCGACATAGTTTATAAGCTGTGGAAAGAACTCCATAAAGTCCTCTTCTATTGAGTAATACTGCTTCTTCCAGACCCTCATGGCCCACCGCGTCTCCTTTGGCAGAGAGGTCATAGAACTGAGTGTCTTGAGCACCCTTTTAATGCCGCTCCGGGTCTGGTAGGTCTCCAGCCAGTTGTCAATAATGAAGAAAGGCATCTTCTCACGGACGTTCTCAGGCAGTATCTCAAAGTTATTTACCATTGCCCTGTAAAAGTTATAGGTCACACTCTCCAGCGGACGCCTCGAAAAGAGATCCCACTCCCGGGTCAGGTAGTGATCATAGAGAATATCCGTAATGACACCTGCATACTTCCTGTATCTGCCCGTGAAGTGAAGCTTGCTGCGGTGAACAACAGGATGCCTGTCGGTGAAGGCATCTATATGACGGTGAATGATGATTCCCTTGCGGATGCCCTCAGGATATTTAAGATAATCGCGCCCCTTTACATAATCGCCGATGTAATTCCCTATGATGATATTATCAGAGTCGCCTGAGAGATATATATGTGCCAGGACATTCATCCGCTAAATGTTACTGCAAAGATTCTGCCAATAAGCTGTGGTATAAAATATTAAGCGCAAATTTATTCAACAAAACCCTATGATTTATTAACTTCCATATTATCAAAATATTATGAGCCTTACAAAGATTGACCTAAACTGACTTAAATCACTTCCAGTTTCAGTTACAAATTATAAATTTGCGGGATATTCTTGGCATCAGAAACAGATATAATTGAAAAAATAACAAATATTTAACTAGGAGGTTTTATGTTAAAAAGGAATGTTATCATTATTGGAGCCGCGGGCAGGGATTTTCACAACTTCAACACCTATTTCCGTGACAACGAACTGTATAATGTTGTGGCCTTCACTGCAGCACAGATACCGGATATCGATGGCAGAAAGTATCCGGCCGAACTGGCTGGAAGTTTGTATCCCGGGGGCATACCGATCTATTCAGAGAATGATCTGGTCCGGCTGATTCAGGAGCAGAAGGTTGTTGACTGTGTCTTTGCCTACAGTGATGTGACCTATCAGAAAGTCATGTCAATGAGTGCCATCGTCAATGCAGCAGGTGCCAACTTTATCCTCCTCGGATGGAGGGAGACCATGGTCAGGAGCGTCAAGCCTGTGGTTGCGGTAGGGGCCATCCGCACAGGATGCGGCAAGAGCCAGACATCACGCAGGGTCATCGAGCTTCTGATGAGAAAAGGACTTAAGGTTGTGGCCGTGCGACACCCGATGCCCTACGGTAACCTCGTTGAACAGAAGGTTCAACGTTTTGCTGTTGTGGCAGACCTCGAAAAACACAAGTGCACTGTTGAGGAGATGGAAGAGTACGAACCTCATGTAGTGCGCGGAAACGTTATCTATGCAGGTGTTGATTACGAGGCAATTCTCCGCGCTGCCGAGAATGATCCCGATGGTTGCGATGTAATTCTGTGGGACGGTGGAAACAATGACTTCCCCTTCTTTAACCCTGACCTGATGATCACCGTCACCGACCCGCACCGTGCAGGCCACGAACTGAAGTATTATCCGGGCGAAGTGACCCTGCGTATTGCTGACGTGGTTGTCATCAACAAGATGGACAGCGCTGCACCGGACGACATACAGACGGTTCGCGAGAGCATCGAGCTGGTGGCTCCCGGGGCTGTCGTGGTCGACGGAGCCTCCCCGATCAGGGTTGATGATCCTTCAATAATCAAGGGCAAACGCGTTCTCGTTGTTGAAGATGGCCCGACACTGACCCACGGCGAGATGAAGATAGGGGCAGGAGTGGTTGCTGCACGCAAGTTCGGTGCTGCAGAGCTTGTTGACCCGAGACCCTTTACCGTAGGCAGTATAACAGAGACTTTCGAGAAGTACCCGGAGATCGGCACCCTTCTGCCTGCAATGGGTTACGGTGATCAGCAGCTCAAGGACCTTGAGACGACGATCAACAACACCGAATGCGACGCCGTGGTCATAGGCACTCCCATTGATCTCAACCGTATCATCAATATCAAGAGACCCTCAACCAGGGTATGGTATGACCTGCAGGAGATCGGCAGTCCGAACCTGGAGGAGGTCATTGACGAATTCGTAAAGAAACACAAGCTCGCTTAAGTACTCAGTCTCTTCAGGCAATAGGCAATAGGCATTAGGCAGTAGTGGCCGAGTGCTGTTGCCTATTGCCTGCTGCCTGATCAATGCATATCTTTGACGCAAAAATCAGGAAATGGCGGGAGCAGCCCTTACGGACCTGAAAAAAGACGCATCAGGCAGTACCGATGTCACAATAGTGGGCTCAGGAAGCTGGGCTACAGCGATGACAATGGTGCTAACCTCCAACGGTCGCCGCGTAACATGGTATATTGACAGGCCTGAAATATACAGGCATGTGAGACGGTACGGGAGGAACCCGTACTATCTTCCCACCATTGAGTTTGACCTTGCACTGATCAACCCGTCAGACAATATCCGTTCATCCGTACACTCCTCGGAGGTCATCATACTGGTTACACCTGCGGCTTATCTTAAAGCCGCACTGGAGGGTCTTGCCGATGATGACCTGTCAGGAAAAACCCTGTGTTCAGGCATAAAGGGAATTATCCCCGGCGATAATAGCGTAACAGGTGAATACCTGATCAGCAGGTACCGTGTCCCTGATGAGAACATTGTCATTATTACAGGCCCCAGTCATGCAGAAGAGGTATCAACGGAGAAGCTGACCTATCTCACATTTGCTTCCCTCAGCAGCGAGAGGGCCGCAGGGGTGGCTTCACTCTTCTCCAACAGGTGGATAAGAACTTTAATCTCTGAGGATTTTATCGGAACAGAATACGCGGCTGTTATGAAGAATATCTATGCCATCGCTGCAGGTATAGCAAACGGTATGGCATACGGTGACAATTTTATCGCTGTACTCCTGGCTAATGCAACAGGCGAGATGAGCCGATTTGTAAATGCAATATCACCCCTGCACCGTGAAATTACCGAATCACCCTACCTGGGAGACCTGCTCGTAACAGGGTATTCTCAGTTCAGCCGAAACAGGAACCTGGGATTTATGATCGGCAAAGGTTATACCGTCAGGAATGCACTCCTGGAGATGAACCAGGTGGCGGAAGGGTACTTTGCATCATCCTGCATTCATGAGGTGAATGAAAAACTTAAAGCGGACATACCAATCGCAGAAACAGTTTACAGAATCCTTTATACGACTGCGAATCCCGTCCACGAAATGAAAAGTCTGTCAAAAAAACTAAAATAGAAATGAAAAACAGCATCTCTGTCAGCATTAGAAGCATCGGTTCATTTGTCAATACAGATGAACTTACCACCTACATGGAAAGTGCAAGGACCAACCTCCTCAAATTGAGGGAGGGCAAGGGCAGGGGCAGTGAGTTCACAGGATGGCTGCACCTGCCTGACAAAACAGTCACAGAGACAGATGGCATAAAGAGGTCTGCGACACGACTCCGTGCCCAGGCTCCGGTGACTGTGGTTGTCGGAATAGGTGGCTCATACCTGGGGGCAAAAGCACTGACGGAGGCACTGAAGGATCCATTCGGAAGACAGGAGCACACGCTTGTCTTTGCAGGACACACCCTCAGCGAGGATTATCATGCTGCACTGCTCAGATTTCTGGACTCCACACTCTATAACATAGTTGTCATATCCAAGAGCGGCACCACAACCGAGCCTGCCATCGCCTTCCGCGTTCTGCGTGATCACCTCAGAAATAAAATCGGAGACAGGGGGATGAAATCACATATCGTAGCCATCACCGATGCCCGGCGGGGTGCGTTGCATAACCTGGCCGTAAGCGAAGGCTATGAAACGTTTGTCATACCTGACGACGTGGGAGGACGGTATTCTGTTCTGACTCCGGTCGGACTGCTTCCGCTGGCACTGGCAGGATTTGATATTGATGCATTTGCCTCAGGCATGAGAGACATGGCGCTCTCAATAAGAGATGGGAATGACACGGATTCCAACATTGCCGTTGCCTATGCCGCCGCAAGGAACACCCTGTATCACAAGGGGTATACAACCGAGATTCTGATAAGCTATGAACCATCACTTGTCTTCCTTGCAGAGTGGTGGAAGCAACTTTATGGTGAGAGTGAGGGCAAGGAGAGCAAGGGGATATTCCCTTCATCAGTCACCTTCACAACTGACCTCCACTCAATGGGACAGTACATTCAGCAGGGCGAGCGCAAGCTGTTCGAGACCGTAATACACGTTGACGAACCGCACCGCAGGCTTATAGTGCCGGGTGCATCCGATGACTCCGACGGAATCGGTTTTATTGCAGGCAAGACGCTGTCGGAGGTCAATCACAAGGCCGAGGCCGGAACACGCATAGCCCACATCGAGGGCGGGGTGCCTGTCCTTACCATCAGCATCCCACGGATTGATGAGTACAACCTGGGTCAGCTGATGTATTTCTTTGAACTGGCCTGCGCAATCAGCGGATACGTCCTCGGGGTGAACCCCTTTGACCAGCCGGGAGTCGAATCATACAAGAAAAATATGTTCGCCCTCCTTGGCAAGCCGGGGTTTGAGGCTGAACGCGAGAGACTGGAGCGGATGCTGAATGCCAGGGGATAGAGCAGTCTTCAGTAAGGCAATAGGCAGTAGGCAATAGTCCTCAAGTCTTCAGTCTTCAGTCAATCAGATGTTTAATGACTGCTAACTACTATTGCCTATTACCTGTTCAGGCCTTTTTCATGAAGGTTTGTAGAGGCCGTCAATGTCAGCACCGTAGAAGCCGGCGTCATACAGGTATTTCGGGACTTTGGTCAGTGACAGGATTTGCTTTTTCGTGAGGAGGGGGTAGTGTCTTACGGTAAAGGTATAATCGCCGATGAACTCAAGGTCCTCGTCGGTTGTCTCCCAGTTCCGGTCATCAAAACGCGACAGGTCCATGGTTCTTGAATAGCTCCTGAGTGACTTCTGTGAGTTGAGGTTGTAGTACAGGTCGAAATATGACATTGCCAGCTCACGAAGCGACCGGTAGACCGGTTCGCGGAACCGCAGGACCGTGGTGTTTGATTTGGCAATGGCACCCCAGCAGTTGCCTTCACGGAACACTGCGATTATGTGATCATCGTCATTCTCAGCTGACAGGTCAACAATCAGGGGAGGGTAGCCCAGCCGTCGCAGTGCTGATGCGGCGAGAAGACCGCCGTCCATGCAGTGAGCCATTCGCTCCTTCATTACCAGCAGAGGTGAAAGAGTTCGTTTGGTGGTGTTATACGGAATTGAATCAAGGAACTCCTGGATTTTATAAGGAGAATCCAGAGGCTTGAGCATGTGCAGAAGCTCAGATTTATCAGGCACTTGCATAAAAAGTATCAGGCAAAATTTGGTGTGTCAAAGCTCAGATTTCTGTGGGCTGCAGCCAACAGTGGCCTGGCCAGTACCCCGTGAGGACAGGCTTGCTCACAGAAACCTTCGCAATTAAGGCAAATATCCGCTTTGTTCCCCTGCAACCCATTATAAAACTGAATGGCCATCTTTTCCTGTTTTTTTGCCTGGAAATAATAATTGTATCGCAATATGGTGTTTACCGGCAGATGGTGAGGGCATGAGCCTTCGCATATATTGCATCCTATCCTGCAGTGCAGCCTGTTGTAGTTTGACTTGAAGAAACCAAGCATTTTACTGGTCTGAGGTTCAAGTTTAGTGCCGGAGAGCCTGATATATTTCTTAATGTCATCAAAGTTCTGGAACAATGCACAGATTGTATTTGCATTATTGTTTGACAGGATAAACTGAATAGCTCCATCCTTCATCTTTTCAGTTCCTGATATCCCATACCTGGCAAAGAAAGCTTCTGCCTGTTCGTTCTGCAGCTTAAATTTCTCATAGCCGATCTTATATCTTTCGCTGAGTTCACCGCCCTCTTTTTCTTTTTTCTGCTTCTCTTCGTTGAAGAGTTCATATATAAGAATAGGAACGGATTTCATTATCATCGTACCTATGTTATTATCATGACAGGCCTTCAACACCCTGTCTCCCATTTCAGGTTCAAAAAAGTTGTAGGGCAACATTATGACGTCAAACCGTCCGTCTTCAACAGCAGTCATAAGCACCTGTTCAAATGTTTCCTCAGGATTATCCCACCAGCTGTGTCCGTGGCATGAAATGCCGGTAAATCTTATTTTCCCCTCCTTTTTTAATTGATCAACTGCCTTATGGTAATGTTTGTTCCTTACTCTTTCAGAGTTTTCTGCACCGTGGAGCATGAAGCAATCAACATAGTCAGTCTGAAGTCTTTTCAGACTGGCATTTGCCCTGTCAATGATATCCTTTGCAGATTCATATTCCTTTACGGAATATGCCAGTTTGGTGACAATGAATAACTTTTCTCTTTCAAGGTCCCTGATGACGTTTCCTATGAGGGTTTCATTATTTCCTCTGCCATACATTTCGGACGTTTCAATCAGGTTCACGCCACAGCCCAATGTAGCCCTGAGAGTTGACTCATTGTAGGGATATCCTGTTCCGATATCTGAAACCTTAAAGTTGGTTCGACCAAGAGTACGGAATGAAGTAATCTTAGGAAATTCCTCTTCAGTTTCCTGTGTACCTGATGAGGGGGCCTTTGCCCCGAGAATGCCTGCTCCTATAAGGCCTGCAGAAGCGTTTCTGATAAATCTGCGTCGATTTAGTCCATTATTCTTCATTGCCACAGTGTTGGTTTATACCCGTAAGGTAAAACTTCTTAAGGCACGAGTCAAGAAATAATATTTAAAAGCAATTGAATATCAGATATTCTTCTGACCCTCAGGTCTCATCTGCGGGAAGAAGAGCACATCCTGGATCGATGGCTGGTTGGTCATGAACATGGTCAGCCTGTCAATCCCCAGACCCATCCCTGAAGTAGGGGGCATACCGTACTCGAGCGCCCTGACAAAATCCATGTCAATGAACATAGCCTCATCGTCTCCCTTCTCCGAGAGCTTCATCTGCTCCTGGAAACGCTCAAGCTGATCAATAGGGTCATTGAGCTCCGAATAGGCATTGGCCAGCTCCTTGCCGTTGACCATAAGTTCAAAACGCTCGGTGAGTCCCTCTTTGCTACGGTGTTTCTTAGTCAGCGGCGAGGTCTCCTGCGGGTAATCTACTATGAAGGTTGGCTGAATGAAGTGATGTTCGCACTTTTCACCAAAAATCTGGTCTATAAGTTTCCCTTTGCCCATGGATGGGGAATGGCCTATTCCAAGCCTGTCGCACTCCTTCCTTAGGTCATCCTCACTCATCTCCGTGATATCAATGCCGGCATATTCCATGATGGCATCAGTCATTGATATGCGCCTGTAAGGTGCCCTGTAATCAATAACCTGATCACCCAGGGGCACTTTTGTCGTTCCGTGGAGGTCCATCGCTACCTTCTCTATGATTTCCTCGGTAAATTTCATCATCCAGTTGTAGTCCTTGTATGCTACATATATCTCCATCACGGTGAACTCCGGATTGTGAGTTCGGTCCATCCCTTCGTTGCGGAAGTCCTTGGCAAACTCATATACGCCGTCATACCCTCCCACAATCAGCTTCTTCAGGTATAATTCATCCGCAATCCTCAGGTAGAGAGGTATATCGAGTGCGTTATGATGGGTTATGAACGGCCTGGCGGCAGCGCCGCCGGGGATAGCCTGCAACACCGGTGTCTCCACCTCAAGGTAACCATAAGAGTCAAAGAGTTCGCGCATCGACTTCATTATCTGCGTGCGCTTGCGGAATACCTCCCTTACTTCGGGATTGATTATCAGGTCGACGTAACGCTGACGGTAACGCATTTCCGGGTCGGTGACGGCATCATACAGTACCCCGTCCTTCTCCTTAACCACAGGGAGCGGGCGCAACGACTTGCTCAGTAGTGTCAGCTCCTTCACATGCACGGTTATCTCACCCATCTGCGTCCTGAAGGCAAATCCCTTGACTCCAATTATGTCACCTATATCAAGCAGTTTTTTGAAGAGCGTATTATATAAGGTCTTATCCTCGCCGGGGCAAAGGTCATCACGGCGCACATATATCTGTATGCGTCCCGAGGAGTCCATGAGCTCTGCAAAAGAAGCGTTGCCCATTATGCGGCGGCTCATTATGCGTCCGGCAAGGCATACCTCCGGGAATTTGTCTTCCCCGTCCTTAAATCCGTCGAGAATCTCTGCGGCCGATACATTGACCGGGTACATTGCTGCCGGGTAAGGATCGATGCCAAGCTTGCGGATCTCTTCGAGCGACTGTCTGCGAACCTGCTCCTGTTCGCTGAGGTGGGAATTGGTCATGTTTAAGAATTTGTGCAAAGGTATTAACTAGGAAGGATTAGGCAATAGTCTTCAGTCTTCAGTTATTTAATGACTGTCGACTGCCGACTGTTGACTGCCGACTGGTTGTGATTGCCGACTGCCGACTGACTTCAGCCCTACCGTACTGGATTCTCTGCCTGAACCCGCTCCCTGAACAGTCCATAGATCTTCCTGGTAACCGGTCCGGGACTTCCATCTCCGATGACCTGGTCTGTTATCTTCAGCACCGGTACAACCTCTCCCGTGGTGTTGCAGATAAAGGCTTCATGCATATAGGGGATCATATCTGAGGCAACAGCCTCCTCCACCAGCGGAATTTTGTGCTCTGCAGCAAGAGCAATGAATATTTTCCTGGTAATCCCTGAAAGGATATCGTTGGACTCAGGGTGAGTATAAAGTGTGCCATCCCTGACGAAAAATATATTCGAATGCGCTCCCTCGGTGACGAACCCGTTACGGACAAAGCACACCTCGGCAAAGCCTTTGTCATGGGCCTCCTGGTAAGGCAGTATATTGGCCAGCAGGGCAGTCGACTTGATATCGCAACGGTTCCACCGCGGGTCGGCGACGAGCCACAATCCCACCCCGCGCTCACATGCCAGCGTATCTATGCTGTGTCGTCGTGCGTAACCGTAGGCCGTCGGTTTTACAGGAGGTTTGGGGAAGGCATGGGTTCGCGGGGCCGCTCCGCGTGTGACCTGGAAGTATACTATTGCACACTCGCCGCCAAGGCCGTTTCGATGAATCAGCTCTTTCGACAGCTCCTCGATCCTGTCTTGTTCATCCCATTCTATCCGGGTCTCCTTCAGGCTTCGCCGCAGACGTGCGGCATGGCCGGGAAGATCGAGAAAATATCCACCGTACCACCTTGTCACTTCATAAATGCTGTCACCGAAGAGGAAGCCTCTGTCGTCAGGACTGATCGCTGCCTGATCACTTTGAATAAATTGTCCGTTGAGATAAACCGTATCCATCTATATCAGAATTTAAGTTTGGCCAGTTCTTCCAGCTGGCTCTCTGTAAGGCCCTCCGGGTCATATCCTGCCGAACGGCACAGAAACCATACTGAAGCCGATTTTGCAAGGAGGTCAATAATGTCAAAGGTTTCCTGCGGAGTACTGCCGGTGGCAAAGACTCCATGCTTCTCCCATATGGCCACGTCGTGATCTTCAAGTGCCTTTACGGTTGCTTCCCCGATTGTGGCTGTGCCTGGCAGAAGGTATGGTACGAACCCCGCACCTGCAGGCACGAAGACCCGGGCTTCGGGATGCATGCCAAGCAGTACCCTGTTTAGCTTCAGGCTGTCGCAGAGATCCTTTATATGTGTCAGTGCAATCAGTTCCGTTACGTGGGTATGCATCACCACCCTGTGGGCAGGTCTTTTGCGAAGCAACATATCGTGGATGCAAAGATGAGACGAAAGCTCACTTGTGGGCCTCAATGGAGAAACTTCTGACGGTGAAATTATATGGTATCCTGTGCCGTCGTCATTAACCCGTATCAGGAGGATATTATCAAGGGGTGCTGCCGCCACGTCACGCATCCGGGTATTGGTGCCTGTCACCAGGAAGAGCTGACGACGCAGGGCGGGGAAAGGTTTTTGAAACGGAAGTAATTGATAATCAGCTGTCAATACAATTTGCTTCAGGCCTTCCTCATCCAATCGCACTGATATATTCCCTGCGTTTCTTTCAGCCCAGCCTCTTTGCCAAAGCCATCCGGCAACAGAGGCAATTTCTATTGTTGCATCCGCTAAGAATGTATCATGCTCTTTTCCCATCCGGTGGCTTCAAAATATATTCTTCAAAGATACAATTTCATTGATTTGAGGAAGTAAATATCTACCCTGAACATTACCTTTTATTTGTACCTTTGCATATTAATCCAATTCAGGGAAATTAACGGGTATGTCAGGCAAGAAGAGACTGCCATCATGGCTCAGGATGGAGAGGGCAAGCGGGGAGAGTTACACCATGGTCAAGCGTCTTGTGGAGGATAACCGGCTGCATACCATCTGCACCTCCGGAAACTGTCCGAACATTGGCGAGTGCTGGAATGCCGGCACTGCAACACTGATGATCCTCGGAGACATCTGCACCCGCTCATGCAAGTTCTGCGGAACGCGCAGCGGCAAGCCTGAGCCGCCCGACAGCGATGAACCTGCACGCGTTGCCGATGCAGTAAAGACGATGCGGCTCCGGCACTGCGTCATCACCTCGGTTGATCGCGATGACCTGCCTGACGGCGGCGCAGCCCACTGGGCAGACACAATAAGAAAAATCAGGGAGGTTAACCCGGGAGTGACAATAGAAACCCTCATACCGGACTTCAGAGGCAATACGGCTGATATTGACATGGTAATTGACGCCGGCCCCGATGTCATCTCACATAATATCGAGACAGTACGCAGGCTGACACCGCAGATCAGATCAGTGGCGAAGTACGAGGTGAGCCTTGCGGTGCTCAGACATCTGGCTTCAAGGGGATGCCGCACCAAATCAGGCTTGATGCTGGGTCTGGGAGAGGGGGAGGAGGAGATCCTGGAGGCACTGAACGACCTTTATTCAACCGGTTGCAGAATCGTGACGATAGGGCAGTATCTGGCTCCAACACTGGCACATATTCCAGTTGTTGAATATGTTACCCCGGAAAAATTCGAGGAGTACCGTCAGAGAGGACTGGATATGGGATTTGAGTTCGTGGAGAGCTCACCCCTGGTGAGGAGCTCATTCCATGCTGAGAAACACATCATGTCAGGGAACGGAGAAGAGAGAGCCGAACCGGGAGCCCCGGCCGGGGAGAAAAATTCAGCATCACCTGCCACAGTTACCATCACTTCTGTTCTGCGCCCCGAGCCAACCCGGAGGGTCTTATTTGACGATCTCGGCCGCAAGGACTATAAGGAGACATGGGACTACCAGGAGCTGTTCTTTAATGCCAAGGTGGCGGAAAAAGGGAACGGTTCACCGGTCGGGAACAAAACAGCTGACCGGCTCATCTTTGTGGAGCATAACCATGTTTATACATTGGGAAAGAGCGGATCAGACCTGAACCTTCTGCTCGACTATATTCAGCTTCAGGCCCGCGATGCCGCTTTCTACCGGATAGACCGGGGAGGTGACATAACCTACCACGGCCCGGGCCAGCTGGTGGGATACCCGATCTTCGACCTTGAAGGGATGAAGATTGGCCTGCGTGATTATATACATCTGCTTGAAGAAGCAATTATCAGGTGTATCTCCCGTTCCGGTATCGAGGGAGGACGCCTGAAGGGTGCCACGGGGGTCTGGATAGACCCGGAGAGCAGTACCCGGGTAAGAAAAATTTGTGCGATAGGGGTAAGGGCATCCAGACACGTGACTATGCACGGCTTTGCCCTAAACGTCAGCACTGACCTCTCATATTTTAACCATATCAACCCTTGCGGCTATACTGACAAGGGCGTGACAAGCATAGAGAAGGAGACGGGAAAAAAGGTTGATATGGATGTTGTGAAGATTGATCTGCGTAACACAATGAGGGAGGTCTTCGGATATGATTATTATTAAAATAACATATAATGGAAAAAAGGTGGCTCTTGAAAGAGAGGGGCGACGAGCGTGTCGCCACGACCCTGGCGACAGAGATGGCGGTGCCTGCCGCTGTAGCCAACCTGATGGTACAGCGCGGCATCACAACAACAAAACAGGCTGAGGAATTTTTCAACCCTTCACTCAGCTCGCTCCATGACCCCTTCCTGATGAAGGACATGAACCGGGCGGTGGACCGTATCAGTACGGCAATATCACGCAACGAGAAGATCCTTGTATACGGCGACTATGATGTTGACGGAACGACATCCGTTGCGCTGATGTATGCCTTCCTGCGCGAAAGACATTCCAGCCTTGATTATTATATCCCCGACAGATACCACGAGGGTTACGGGCTCTCCCTCAAGGGCATCGACTATGCTGCTGACAGGAACTGCCGCCTGATCATCGCGCTCGACTGTGGCATCAAGGCGGTCGACAGGGTGAAGTATGCCCGCTCGAAAGGGATTGACATCATCATCTGTGATCACCATCTCCCGGGCGACGAGATACCTGATGCCACGGCAGTGCTTGATCCTAAACAGCCGGGATGCAGCTACCCTTACAAGGAGCTCTCCGGATGCGGGGTGGGCTTCAAACTGATGCAGGCCATATGCCGGGTACAAAACATACCCTTTGAAAAGATTATCCCCTACCTTGACCTGGTGGCAGTCAGCATCGGATCTGACATTGTACCGATGACCGGCGAGAACAGGATACTGGCTTATTTTGGCCTGCAGCAGATTAATGAATCGCCCAGGCTGGGCTTTCAGAAGATCATTGAGAAGGCCAGGATCAGGATGCCTCTTGCCATCGAGGATGTCGTGTTCCGGATAGGTCCGCGCATAAACGCGGCAGGGAGAATGGAGTCGGGCAGCAAGGCAGTGGAGCTGCTTGTCTCCCAGAACCCGAATGAGGCACTGACCATCTGCGATGCCATTGACCGCAGCAACGACGACCGCAGGAAGAAGGACAGCGAGATTACATCGGAAGCCCGACGGATGGTGAGCGAGGATAACAGGATGGGTAACTCCCGGACTACGGTGCTCTTCCGGCAGGGATGGCACAAGGGTGTGATAGGCATTGTGGCATCACGACTGATCGAGACCTACTACCGGCCAACGGTAATACTTACCGAATCAAAGGACGGATTTGCCACAGGCTCGGCCCGCAGTGTACCGGGATATGATCTTTACCAGGCAATAGAATCATGCTCCGACCTCCTTGAGAGCTTCGGAGGCCATATGTTCGCCGCCGGGCTGACACTGAAGCAGGAAAACCTGAAGGAGTTCCGTGAACGGTTTGAGAAGTTTGTAGGCGAGACCATCAGGGACGAACACCTCGTACCGTCAATAAACATCGACGAGGAGATACCTCTTGAGGATGTGACCCTTGAGCTCTACAGGAATCTGGAACGTTTCCAGCCCTTCGGCCCGGAAAATATGGCACCGGTGTTTGTCTCCCGCAAGGTCAAGACACTCGTCTGCCAGCCCGTAGGCAACAACGGGATGCACCTCAAACTGAGCTTTGCACGGCATAATGCCGAACCGATAGGTGCCATTGCCTTTGGACAGTCTGACATGACTGAGCTGTTCAGGGATAACGGTGGCGTGGTCGACATCGCCTACTCCGTGGAAATGAATGACTTCCGGGGCCAGAAGACTGTGCAGCTCAATATTAAGGATATCAAGGTGTAGTAAGGCAGTAGGCAATAGGCAATAGGCAATAGTCTGGTAATCATTGTATTCCTGGAATCACTACTGCCTACTGCCTGCTGCCTATTGCCTTTTTCTTTAAAAAACTTGACTTTCTCCACTTCCTGTCATAAATTTGAGATAGTAATTGTGTCTCATTATGATGCTGCGGTGGAATGCGGTATTAGTGTCGTTATTTATGGCTGCTGCCGGTCTGAATGCCGGTGAGCCTTTGTTTGTGCCCCACGGTGCTGACGCCATGGGAATGGCCTTCGCAGTTACGGCCACCCCCGGCCACTGGAACTGCTTCAATAACCAGGCCCTGCTGACTGCCGTCCCGGCAACGAGCTTCTCCGCTGCCCTTGAAAACCGCTTCATGATGCCTGCCGTGTCATCAAAGGCAGTCAGTGCTGTAATAGCAATCAAACCGGCTCCAATTGGTGTTGTCGCCACTCATTACGGCAACACCGACTACTACCGGATCTTCACAGGACTGGGCAGCGCCGTGAAGATCACTGACGTGATAGCCCTGGGTGTTCAGGTTGATTATATCGCAGAGCATGGAATCGGCGAGTACCGTGACGTGTCTCATGTGACATTCGAAACGGGGATGACCTGTCTTCTCTCATCATCACTGACCCTGGGACTGCATCTTTTCAATCCCCTTTCACCGCTCAACTCACTGCCTTCCTCCATAGAGGCAGCCCTGCAGTGGAGTCAGACCGACGACCTCCTGCTCGCCGCAGGCAGCTCGAAGGTGAGTGATGAACCGCTCTCGGTTCAGTGCGGCCTGAGCTGGAATGTTTTTGACAGGCTGATGCTGAGGGCAGGGTACATGAGCTCACCGTCAGCCTTTGCATTCGGCATAGGGTTCCGTACAGGTTTGCTGCAGGCGGATGCGGGATTCCTTATGAACAGCATGACAGGTATGACATCGTCGGTCTCAATTATATGGACAATAAGATAATCCAAAGGACCACCGTTGTGCTTATGATCACGGTGCTCCTTCTCAATCCCGCTTTATGCCAGGAGGAAAACGGGGCTTTCAGGGAGTCTGTTGAGGAGATACTGGCTCTGTCGGATGACACTGATCCGGCCGCAATCCTGGAGGAACTGACTGACCTGAAGGAGTCTCCCGTTAATATTAACAGCGGTGATGTGCAGGAAATATCAAGGCTCTTTTTCCTGACGGAGTTCCAGGTGATGGTGCTGGCCGATCATATCAGAAAGAACGGGAATGTGGTGACACTGTATGAGCTGGCCCTGCTGCCTGCCTTTGACCGTAACACGGTGATGCTGATGGCCCCGTTCATATCTCTTCAGCCGGCACAGGAGGCTGGCGGCAGAACCTATGGCCGGACCATGGTGACACTGACCGCCTCAACCCGTTTCATCTCCGGTGAAAGCGAACCGGAAGGTGTACGGTCATTATTGAAGATGAAACATGAGCGGGGCCGTATCAACCTCGGTCTGACTGCGGAAAATGATCCGGGAGAACCATTCACATTCAGAAATGCTCCCGGGCCGGATTTTCTATCGGGATACCTTGAATTTCAAGGTAAGAGGCTGATCGACAGGGTTATAATTGGTGACTATGCCGTGCGGATGGGGGAGGGACTGGTTTTCAACAGCAGCCGGTGGATGGGTTCATGGCTCAGCTCGCCCTCGTTCATGTCAGGGAGAAGCGCCGCAGCACCATATACATCCACGGAAGAAAACAATTTCTTCCGCGGCGTAAGCCTGGTGCTGGGTAACATAAATGGCGGAGCAGTCCTCTTTGCTACATCAAACAAAATTGATGCACGGTTACTCTTCGATGAAGACAGCAGTGCCACCGGGGTGAGCAATCTTGTCAGGGGCGGTCTTCATGTCAGTGAATCTCAGCTCGTGGTGCGCAACAGCCTGACCGAAACCGCTACCGGTATTCATCTTACCGCGGGGGCCGGAAAGATCAGGGGAGGGGTCACTGGAACAGCAACATGGTTTTCACTGCCTTTCCGTCCTGACAGAAACAGGCCGGAGGAGATCCATGCCTTTGACGGCAGCCGTCTGCTGAATCTGGCCGCAGACTTCAGGGCGGGTAGCGGACCGCTTCTCCTCTTTGGGGAAGCCGGAGTGAGTCTTCCAGGGTCATGGGCAGCAACGGCAGGTCTCAGGGCAAAGCCATCGGGGAGGGTTACATTCAATATCCTTGCCCGCCATTTCTCTCCTGATTACCATGCCTTTCATTCGGGAGCCTTCATGGCCGGATCAGGGTCGGGTAACGAGACAGGCATAGCAGCATCACTACACCTTGAGGCAGCCAGGCATCTGTTCGTCACGGCAGCGGCTGATCATTACCGGATACCCTGGCCCCGGTACCGCTCCTCTGCACCCTCATACGGCAGCAGGATTGAGATAAAGGGAGAATACCTGCCCCGTGATGATATTTCAATCAGATTGTCATTTACCTCCTCATCGCGTGAATATGATGCTGCTTCTGAAACAGGCACTGCATTGTCCATGAAACATACCAGGCAACAGGCCGGGTTTGTCCTCAACTGTAACCCGGCCGCAGGTTTGCGTCTTACCACACGGGCATCTGCTTCTTTCATCTCCCCGTTGGAAGAGAAGGGGTATTTGCTCTGCCAGGATTTCTCCTGCTCATTCCGAAGTGTTCCGCTGCGGCTCTGGTTCAGGTATGCAATCTGCTCCTCAGGGGGATGGGACAGTCGCCTGTATGCCTGGGAGAATGACCTGCTCTCGTCATTCAGTGTGCCGGCGCTCTATGGCGAAATGGCCCGTTCATTCGTCATGGTCTCGTGGAAACCTGCGGAGAGGATGGAAGCAAGGTTAAAATATGCCTTCACAGAATCCGGCAATGGCTCCGGCTATGGGTTGAAACATGAGTTGAAGGCTCAGGTCAGGGTGGTATTTTAGATATCTGACAGTCGCCTATTACCTTATACAATACTGTATGCCCTACGGGCAAATCTCGTAACTCGCTGTATTCTAAAATACTGTATGCGCTACGCGCAATTTTAGCACTACTGCCTACTGCCTCTTGCCTTGGATCAATCCACTACTGCCTATTGCCTACTGCCTGAATCTCAATTCGTCCTGTGCCGATACTTCGCCGCCCCCAGCTCCTCGTTGGCTTTCACGATCTTCTGCTTCAGGCTCTCCTTGTAGGCTATCAGCTTCTCCATGATGACCGGGTCGCCGGTGGCGATCATCTGCGCTGCCAGGATGCCGGCATTGAGCGCTCCGTCAATAGCCACCGTTGCTACCGGGATCCCCGGAGGCATCTGCACGATGGCCAGCAGGGAATCCATGCCGTCAAGTGAGGCTTTTACCGGCACACCAATGACAGGTACAGGAGTCATCGCCGCTATGACCCCCGGGAGATGAGCTGCCATGCCTGCACCGGCAATGATAACCTTTATCCCCCTGCCGGCAGCGCCACGCGCAAACTTCTCAACCTCGTCAGGCGTGCGGTGCGCCGAGAGGGCATTGATCTCAAAAGGTATCCCCATGCTGTCGAGGAACTCGGCTGCCTTCTCCATCACCTTCAGGTCGGAGGTGCTGCCCATGATAATGCTAACTGACGGATTCATATGCTCTTTTTTAATGTTACACCCTTGTCAGGGGCAAAAATACGCTATAAATTTATAATTTAGCAGCATCAATCACCGCCACCATGAATGAGATAACAGTCCTTGACCGAGAGTTCTCAATCTATATCACCGAAGATGAGATACAGAGCCGTATCACCGCCCTGGCGGAAAAGATCAACGAAGACCTGAGAGGAAAAGATGTACTCTTCTTCGGGATCCTTAACGGCGCCTTTCTCTTTTCCGCTGACCTTTTCAGGCAGATAAACCTGCATGCCCAGATATCATTTATCAAGCTGGCATCATACGAGGGTACAAGCAGCTCCGGAAAGATCAAGGAGCTCATTGGCTGGAATGAAGATATCACCGGCAAGACGGTGGTGGTGCTGGAAGATATAATAGACACAGGCCACACAATGGAAAGGATCATAGGCGAGCTGAAGCTCAGAAAAGCCAGCGAGGTCAGGATATGCACCCTGCTTTTCAAACCGGAAGCTTATACCAGGGATATTCCCATTGATTACATCGGATTTGAAATCCCGAACAGCTTTGTTGTCGGTTATGGCCTTGACTATGACGGTTACGGCCGTAACCTGAAGGCGATTTATAAACTCACAAAATAGCTTTTTAAATGATAAATGTGCTTATGTTCGGCCCTCCCGGATCGGGTAAGGGAACGCAGTCGGTGACCCTCGCCGAAAAATATAACATGCTTCATCTCTCAACCGGGGATATGCTCAGGGCTGAGCTGGCCGCAGCTACGGAGCTCGGGAAGAAAATGGAAGCCATCATGGCGGCAGGCGAACTCGTGCCCGATGATGTTGTGATATCCATGATAGCACAGAAGATCGATGCCACCACGGGTAAAGCAGGTTTTGTCTTCGACGGATTCCCGCGTACTGTTGAACAGGCCGGGGCGCTGGAGCAGATGCTGGAGGAGAGGGGCATGAGGATAGACCTCATGCTTGTGCTTGAGGTCAATGATGCCGAACTCACCGACCGCATGAAGAAGAGGGCCATGGTATCAGGAAGAGCTGATGATGCAGATGAGTCAGTAATCAACAACCGTATAGCCGTCTACCGCGCCAAGACCGAACCTGTCATTGAGTACGGGAGGAAGAACGGAGTGTCGAGGATTGTTGACGGTGTGGGCTCGATAGAAGATATCTTCAACAGGCTCTGCACTCATATAGAAACGGTGATATAGCTGATGAGCGATACCAACTTCGTTGACTATGTAAAGATATTCGGACGCTCAGGCAAAGGGGGCCCGGGCTCGGCACACCTCCGGCGCGAGAAATCCAAACCCAAGGGAGGACCCGACGGGGGCGACGGAGGAAGGGGCGGAGATGTCATCCTCAGGGGTGACTCACAGCTATGGACACTCCTGCACCTGAAATTCAGAAAGCATATCTTTGCCGGTCACGGAGGAGCTGGGTCATCCAATCAGAAGACCGGTGCCGACGGCGAGGATGTCATCATTGATGTACCTCTCGGCACGGTGGCCAGGGACGCAGAGACGAACGAACTACTGTTCGAGATCACTCTCCATGGCGAGCAGAAAATACTGGTGAAGGGCGGCCGGGGAGGATTGGGCAATACCCACTTCAAGTCGGCAACCTTCCAGACACCTCGATTCGCACAGCCCGGCGAGCCCTCCATCGAAGGGTGGTTTATCCTCGAGCTGAAGGTGCTGGCTGATGTGGGACTGGTGGGTTTCCCCAATGCGGGAAAGTCAACCCTGCTCTCTGTTGTCAGCGCCGCAAAGCCAAAGATAGACAACTACCCGTTCACGACACTGACCCCCAACCTCGGCATTGTAAGCTACCGCGATGACAAATCGTTTGTCATGGCTGACATACCGGGTATCATTGAGGGTGCAGCCGAAGGCAAGGGGCTGGGGCACAGGTTTCTCAGGCATATTGAGCGTAATGCCGTGCTGCTCTTCATGATCCCGGCCGACTGCAATGACATTAAAAATGAGTATCACATCCTGGTTGAAGAGCTCAGGAAGTACAATCCCGAACTGCTTGACAAACCCAGGGTGATGGCAATCTCCAAGAGCGACCTCCTTGACGATGAGCTGCGCGATGCCATACGGCCCCTTTTACCGGACGGGATACCGGCGGTATTCATCTCATCGATAACCGGAACAGGTATCACCACCCTCAAGGACCTTGTCTGGAATGCATTAAACACCTGATAATGGTTGAACTGGACCAGAAGATATTCCTCTTCCTGAATTCGTTCCACTCGCCCTTCTTTGATAACGTGATGTGGACCCTGAGCCTTAAGACGGTATGGATACCTCTGTACCTTGCAATTATCTGGATGGTTTACCGCAGGTACGGTAAAAGGGTTTGGATACCCCTGATGCTGGTGCCGGTGCTGGTTCTTATAGACGACCGGGGTTCCACCCTGCTCAAAGACCTGATAGGACGGCCCAGACCCTGCCATGAGCCTGCCCTGGCCGGAATGGTACATACGGTCAACGGTTATTGTGCAGGAATGTACGGGTTTGTCTCGGGCCACGCCGCCAACAGCTTCGGGGTGGCAGCCTTCACCGCACCACTGCTGAAGAAGAGGTGGTACTCATGGTCAATATTCGTCTGGGCTGCGCTGGTATCCTATTCAAGGATTTACCTTGGAGTGCATTATCCCGGCGATATTATCGGAGGCGCCCTGCTGGGCTTGCTCGCAGGTGTAAGCCTTGCATGGGCTGCAGAAAAACTGAATAAAAGCATTAAGCAATGAATATAATAAAGTCACTCTGGGTGTGGTTTTCGAGCATCCTCTTCGTCCTCCTCGGTTTTCCCGTTGCACTGATGCTCTGGCTGCTGTCACTGGCCTTTGACAGCCGCAGGCTGATGAACAACAGGTGGATGGTTATCCAGGGGATAGTCGTGACAAAGATGAGTCCCTTCTGGAAGGTGATTACCGAGGGCCGTGAAAAGATTGATCAGGATCAGGCCTATGTTATTGTCCCGACACACCAGTCGATGCTTGACATTGTCTTTTTCAACATGCTCCGTCACAGGCTGAGATGGGTTTCCAAGATCGAGGTCTTCCGCGTGCCCGTGCTGGGATGGGAGATGAGGATGGTAAAATACATCGAGCTGGTCCGTGGCAACAAATCAAGCGTCATAAAAATGATGGAGCAGTGCGTTGAATCTCTTCAGGATGGGATCTCAGTGGTGATCTTTCCCGAAGGCACAAGGTCACTGACGGGAGCCATAGGCAAGTTCAAGACAGGCGCCTTCCAGCTGGCGGTAAAGACTGACAAGCCTCTGCTCCCGGTGCTGATTGACGGAACAGGAGAGATCCTGCCCAAGAAAGGTTTTATATTCGGAAGCCGCAGAATAGTAAGGATCAGGGTGCTGGATCCCATCTTCCCGGGTCAGTTCGGAACCGGTGACCCGGAAGAGCTTGCTGCCAGGGTACATTCGCTCATGGTTACCGCCATGGATGAGATGAGAAGCGAACCCGGGTATGCCCGGTAACAGCCGCAGGAGACCGATATACTGCATTTTAAGGTAATAATTCACCGGTGTTGTTGATAAATCGGCTGACAACGCCTTGCGTAAATCTTTATATTTGCCCCAAATTTTGTATGATGGACGGTAATTATTCTGAAGAGAACATCAGAACCCTTGAGTGGAAGGAGCATATCAGGCTGCGTCCCGGTATGTACATCGGCAAGCTGGGTGACGGCTCGTCTCTCGATGACGGAATATACGTCATGCTCAAGGAGGTGATGGATAACGCGGTTGATGAGTACATGATGGGTTACGGCCGCAAGATTGACGTAAACATCACCGGCAGGGAGGTAAAGGTTCGCGATTTTGGCCGCGGTATTCCCCTTGGCAAGGTGCTTGATGTATCGTCACGCATGAACACCGGAGCCAAGTATGACTCGAAGGCCTTTAAGAAGTCAGTGGGGCTGAACGGTGTGGGTATCAAGGCGGTCAATGCCCTCTCATCGTCATTCATTCTCAGGTCTGTCCGGGAAGGACAGCTTAAGGAGATAGAGTTTCGCGCAGGCGAGATTGTCAGGGATGAACCTCTCAGGCCAACGAAGGAGGATAACGGCACCGAGGTCACATTCGTACCTGATGAGGCCATGTTCGGCAACTGCCATTACATCTCCGAGTACGTTGAGAGCATGTTGAAGAACTACTCATATCTCAATGCAGGTATGATCATAAATTTCAACGGCACCAAAATCATCTCGCGCAACGGACTGGTTGACCTTCTTAATGACAACATGAGCCAGGAGGGGCTATATCCCATAATACACCTCAAGGGCGATGACATTGAGATTGCACTCACCCACGGAGAGCAGTACGGCGAGGATTATTACAGCTTCGTCAACGGGCAGCACACATCGCAGGGAGGAACACACCTCATTGCGTTCCGCGAAGCTCTTACCAGGACGGTAAAGGAGTTCTATAAAAAGGATTTCGATGCTTCAGACATACGGTCATCAATCATAGCGGCCATTTCGGTCAAGATCGAAGAGCCCATTTTCGAGTCTCAGACCAAGACCAAGCTCGGATCGAAGGATATGGGCCCGGAAGGACCTTCCGTTCGTAACTTCATTGTTGAGTTCATCCGCAAGCACCTCAACGATTACCTGCACAAGAACGGCGAGACGGCCCGGATAATGCTGAAGAAGATACAGGACTCGGAGAAGGAGCGCAAGGCCATCAGCTCAATACAGAAGCTGGCCCGTGAAAGGGCAAAGAAGGTGAGTCTCCATAACCGCAAGCTGCGCGACTGCCGCATCCACTACAACTCGAATGATGAGCGGAAGCTTGATTCAACCCTGTTCATTACCGAGGGCGACTCAGCCAGCGGCTCTATCACTAAGTCGCGTAACGTGGAGACACAGGCTGTCTTCAGCCTCAGGGGCAAACCCCTGAACTGCTACGGGCTGACCAAGAAGATAGTCTATGAGAACGAGGAATTCAACCTTCTCCAGGCTGCACTCAATATTGAAGAGTCAATAGAAGACCTGCGTTACAATAATGTGGTGATAGCCACTGACGCCGATGTTGACGGAATGCATATACGCCTTCTGCTGCTGACCTTTTTCCTGCAGTTCTTTCCTGACCTGGTCAGAAAGGGCCATGTCTACATCCTCCAGACACCACTCTTCAGGGTGAGAAACAAGAAGACGACCCGTTACTGCTACTCTGACGAGGAACGGCAGAAGGCTATCAGGGATCTTGGTCCTGACCCTGAGATAACCCGCTTCAAGGGCCTCGGAGAGATTTCACCTGACGAATTCATCCATTTTATAGGCAAGGATATGCGACTTGAGCCCGTGATCATGAAAAAGGCCGATTCCTATATCCAGTTCCTCGAGTTCTTCATGGGTAAGAACACCCCTGAGCGGCAGGATTTTATCATTGACAACCTGAGAGTCGAGGAGGAGATCCCCGAGGCACTGCAGGTGTGAGAGGAGATTTTGGCAGAAGATGAAAGAGAGTGATCCTTTGGAAGGAATCCCGGCCGATGACGGCGGGGAGACAAAAGAAAAGACTAACGGTCGTATCCCCGAAGCCCTGCATACCGTCACGGCATTGTCAGGCATGTACCAGGACTGGTTCCTGGACTATGCTTCGTATGTTATTCTCGAGCGCGCCGTGCCTCATATGTCTGACGGACTGAAACCTGTTCAGCGCAGGATACTCTACTCGATGAAACGCATGGATGACGGCCGCTTCAACAAGGTGGCAAACATCATCGGGCATACCATGCAGTTCCACCCGCACGGTGATGCCTCAATAGGAGATGCCCTGGTGCAGCTTGGCCAGAAAGATCTGCTGGTGGAAGCACAGGGTAACTGGGGCAACATCCTTACAGGTGACAGTGCCGCTGCCCCGCGCTACATTGAGGCACGACTGTCAAAATTTGCTCTTGAGGTTGCCTTTAACAACAAAACCACAGAGTGGATGAGCTCCTACGACGGGCGCAACAGAGAGCCTGTCACCCTCCCGGTCAAGTTCCCGCTCCTGCTGGCAATGGGGGTTGAGGGCATCGCGGTGGGACTGGCATCCAAGATACTCCCGCATAACTTCAATGAGCTGATTGATGCCTCAATAAACTACCTCCAGCACAAGCCTTTCATACTCTATCCCGATTTCCCGACAGGAGGGATGATAGATGTCAGCAGATACAATGACGGAGCCAGGGGCGGCGCCGTGAAGGTCAGAGCAAGGATCGAAAAGGTCGACAAAAAGGGACTGGTGATAACTGAGGTGCCATTCGGCCGTACCACCACTTCGCTTATCGAGTCAATCGTCAAAGCCAGCGACAGGGGCAAGATCAAGATTAAAAGGATAGATGACAATACGGCAGGAGGAGTTGAGATAGTTATACAACTTCAGTCAGGCATCTCTCCCGACAAGACCATTGATGCACTCTATGCATTCACCGACTGCGAGCTCTCGATTTCACCCAACGCCTGCGTCATAACCGATGAGAACAAGCCTGCGTTTGTAGGTGTCAGCGATATTCTCAGGCACTCCGTAGACCAGACCGTGAAGCTCCTCACACGCGAGCTGGAGATACGCAAGGCGGAACTTGAAGAGGAGTGGCACTTCTCCTCACTCGAGAAGATATTTATCGAAAAGAGAATCTATCGTGACATTGAGGAGAGTGAGACCTGGGAGGCAGTGATAACTGCCATCGACAAAGGCCTCAAGCCCTATAAGAAGCTCTTCAAGAGAGAGATAACCCGTGATGACATTGTCAGGCTGACGGAGATAAAGATCAAACGCATATCAAAGTATGATTCCTCTCGCGCAGACGAACATATCAAAGGCATTGAGGGTGAACTGGAGGAGGTTATCAACCACCTTGGGAATATAATCCCCTACACCATCAACTATTACCGGCAGATAAAGAAAAAATACGGAAAGAATGTTGAGCGGCGCACTGAGATAAGAAGCTTCGAAACCATAGAGGCCTCTAAAGTTGTTGCGGTCAACGCGAAGCTGTATGTAAACCGCCAGGAGGGATTTATCGGTACGGGACTACGCAAGGATGAATACATCTGTGATTGTTCTGACCTCGATGACATCATCGTTATAAGAAAAGACGGAACCTATCTCATCACCAAGGTCTCCGAGAAACTCTTCGTGGGAAAGGATGTGATCCACGTTCAGGTCTTCCTGAGAAATGACGCCAGAACCATTTACAATATAGTTTACCAGGATGGACGCGAGGGGCCATGCTATGTCAAACGGTGCGCACTGACAGGCCTGACCCGCGACAAGGAATACAGCCTGGGGCGCGGAACCGCCGGAACACGTATCCTGTACCTCAGCGCCAATCCCAACGGTGAGGCTGAGGTAATCAGGGTATATCATAAGCCCCGCGCCAGACTTAAGAAACTCACTTTTGACTTTGACTTCGGCGAACTTGCCATCAAGGGCCGGGCATCAATGGGCAATATCCTGACAAAGAATGCGATACATAAGATAACCCTCAAGGAGAAAGGTCTCTCAACACTGGGAGGCCGCAAGCTGTGGTTTGATGAGGCAGTGATGAGACTGAATGTCGACGGCAGGGGCAGATTCCTCGGTGAATTCGCTTCGGAAGATATGCTGCTTGTCATCACCAGGGGTGGATGGTTTCGTACCTCCGGGACCGATCTTTCACTTCACTTTGAAGATGACCTCCTCCTTATTGAGAAATACAGGGAGGCAAAAATATTTTCTGTCGTTTACTGGGACCAGGAGCAGGGCTTCTATTACGTCAAGCGTTTCGTCTTTGAAGAGTCAGAGAGGCTGCAGTGCTTTATATCCGACAGCGAGGGATCAAAACTCATCAGCCTTACGGAGGTCGAATACCCGCGCCTCGAGATCAGCTTCGGAGGAAAGAATGAGGGACGCAGGCAGGAGATCATTGAGGTTGCACAGTTTATCGGAGTCAAAAGCTTCCGCGCCAAGGGTAAAAGACTCTCAAACTACAGTGTAACTGATATAAGGGAGCTTGAACCGGTGGTGAAGAGTGAAGCAGCACCTCCGCCACCCCTGGAAGAGGAAGCCGGGGAGCCTGGGCCTGCTCCGCAGGGACCACTGCCGGATGACCCCGCCCAGATGAAATTAGATCTCTAGCTCATCGTGAATATCTACCTGATAGGCTTCATGGGCAGTGGCAAGAGCTCCACCGGAAGGAAGATCGCCTCTTGCCTCCAGTGGCACTTTGCCGATACTGACAGGGTTGTTGAAGAGCAGGAGGCGTCCACCGTGCCGGAGCTGTTTGAACAGAAGGGAGAGGACTATTTCAGGAAGGCAGAAATCAGGGCGCTGCGAACCGTATCAGAACGTACAAGGACAGTCATTGCCTGCGGAGGGGGAACACCCTGCTCAGCTGAAAACATGGAAATCATGAAATCAACAGGCGTGATAGTGTACCTGAAACTGCCGGCCGGAGCGCTTGCATCACGACTGCTGAAATCAAGAACGAAACGACCGCTGCTGCGGGGAGCCGGCGAGACTGGCATGACTGAACGGGTACAGGAACTGCTCGACCGCAGGACCGAATGGTATGAACAGGCTGATGCAGTAGTCGACGGCATGAACGATACGGTAGAGGAGATGACCTCAGTCATTGCCGGCCTCGTAAGATCCAGGGGAGCATATTTGTAGTGTTTATTTATTTATCATATCTTGTATAAGTGAGTCTGTTTCAATTCCGGGATAAGTCAAAACCTTTATGGCAGTGAAAACCGGTTATTTGTGGGTCTTCTGGTCAGCCCTGGCTCTGATGGTGGCAACGGCAGTCACCATCCTGGAGGTCATTACGGAACACTCCCTTTTCAGGTCCACACCCTTGATCTATACTCTTATCCTGATAGTTACCGGAACAGGACTGGGGCTGTTAATGAGAAATCGTTACTACCTGCCCCTGGTAAGGAATCTGAGGTTGCAGGGCAAGCTGCTCCTGTCACCCTTTACCCTCCTTATGTTATCTGCTCCGGCCGCACTCATTTATATCTGGTATGATATCAGCGGAAAGGAATCGCTGAACCTGCTCTCCGCCCTGTTCACATCTCTTGCTGCCGTTTTCTACCTCGCCTTCATGCTTATCGTCACGCTTCCTTCAATGGCTGTCGTACTTCACCTTCTTGAGGAACGATGCGGACTCCGGGAGAAGACCGGGAGTCTGACAACCAGAACAATGACAGCCATCGCTGCATTATTTTTTGTTATTATCCTCCTCAAATGGCTGACCGGGTTCCGGCTCCCGGGGTTGGTTCTGCTTCTTCCCCTCTATGCCCTTGTGATGATAATCCTCGGCATAATACTTTCGGTTGACTTCAGGAATGCCCTTTCCGTAAAGCTGGCAGCGAGGGCGCATCAAGACATGGCCGAAGAGAGTTCTGAGGAATCCATAGTTCCGGCAAAGGGGTTCAGAAGCGTCCTCCTGTTTGCCGGTCATCACCTTGATCTGGCAAGCGGCCGGCTTGATTATCTGAGCAACCATGCAGATGAAGTTTACGCCGCCGAGGTTGTGGCTACCGCCGGCAAATTGTTTGATCCGGCGCTCCTACCTGCACTCAGACTCATTGCCTCGGGCAACCGCTTCGGCGAAAACGTCAGGCAGGCGGCGGCGGCTGTCATAAACAATGTTGAAAAATATTATTCTGATCCTGTCAGAAACACAGACCTGCTCCGGCTTCCCGGAATTTCCGAGAAAGCCGCAACTTCCCGGGGTATCATGCTGAGCAGAAGGGAGCCACAGGTTCAGGAAATAGTCAAACTCATGGGTGATGCAGATCCGGAGATCAGGCGGACAGGAATCATCTCCGCAGGAAGATATGGTATCAGTGAACTGCGCGGGGAGGTGTTGCAGGCTCTCAGCCATCATGAAACGGCCAGGGAGGCCTTCTCCGTGCTCCGGCACTTCGGGCCTGATATCTTTGCCGACATCATCGGCTCGGCGCTCAGGACGACAAACACTGAGAGGGAAAACCTCATGATTATGAGGCTCCTTGAAATGATGCCTCTGTCAGGTGCGCTTCAATACCTCACCCGTTTCATTGACTCAGGTCATCTGAATGTCCGCCTTAAAGCTGCCGGGTACCTGTGCCGTAAAGGATACGTGCCACAGGGTAAGCAGAGAGAGAAGGTGGAGGAGATACTTAACGGGACGGTGCATACAATTGCCAGGCTGACAGTGCTGGAGATGGAGGCAAGGAGGAACAGGTATTTCATCCTGTCAGCAGCCCTTGATCATGAGAGGTCAGTTAACGCGGACTTTATCAAGTCGCTCATGACACTACTTGTCGGCAAGTCTGCGGCAGATATGATCGGATCATGTTCCGGTGATGGTACTGCATGCGGTGCCGGGATTGCAGCCGAGGCACTTGACACGGTTGCTGCCGGAACTCTGATTAAGCCGCTGAAGGCACTGCTGGGCAACCACACCGACAGGGGCAGACTCGCAGAACTCTCCCTCTGCTATCCTCTCAGAGAGATAAAGGGCCGTTCAGTGGCTTCCTTCATACTTGCCTCGGAACAGAATGTAACCGGCATATGGACAAAGGCCTGCGCATTGCATAAGGTTGCATCGGAATGGGGCGGCATTGAAAGGGAGCTGGCGGTTTCATATCTCTTCAGCAACAGTCAGCTGCTGCAGGAAGAGAGTGCAAGAGCAATACGTACGCTGAACCCTGAATGGTACCGTGATGCTGAGTCGAGGCTGCCTGAGCCGGCAAGGAACAGGATATCTGCCATCATCAGCAGCACTGTGCCTGATGCTGCCATGCTCTTTGAAAAGACCAGGTTCCTTAGCCTGTGCTTTAAGAGGATTCCCGAAGAGAAAACAGTGATACTGGCATCAGCGGTGAGATACTCAGAGAGCTATGATGCAGAATCACTGCCTGGAATTATTTCATGGATCGTGCCATCACAAAATGGCAAGAGCGGCCTTTATTCGCTTCCTGTCAGCGATATTGCCGACTTTGTCTTTTACTATTCCGAATACACTGATATCTTTGTACATTATATGGACAATCAGGGGATTGTAGCTGTTTATTAAAACTGTTCTTTATGGCTGACAAGAATATTATTATCCGGCCTAATCCGTTTCCGGGTTTAAGGGCATTCCGGCCGGATGAGGCGCATCTTTTCTTTGGCCGGACAGAGAGCACTCTTAAAGTTGCTAACCGACTGAAAGAGAATGGGTTTGTTGCTGTCTTAGGTGCCTCCGGGAGCGGTAAGTCATCACTGGTGCTCTCAGGAGTTATCCCCTCCCTTCTCAAAGAAAATGCCGAAGGAAGGAAGTCATGGTCATACCTGGTCTTCAGACCTGACCGCAACCCTGTTGACCATCTGGCACGCGAGCTGTCAGTCCTCTCTGCCGGTGCGGGCTTCACCCAGCTGACGGAGGCGAGTGTGGCGGCGTCACTGCACAACAGAACTGAAGGGCTGACGGAGGTTGTTAACAGGATAAGAAAGAACCTGAGACAGCAGATAGTAATAGTGATAGATCAGTTTGAAGAGATTTTCAGATTCAGTCCTGAAACCTCCCGGGGCACTCTGGGTGATGACGCTACCGACTTCATAGATCTGATAGTAAATGCATTAAATAGCCATGACCAGGGCCTGCACATTATTCTGACCCTGCGATCAGAGTATGTTTCGGAGTGTGCGCGCTTTCATTCTCTGACCAACCTGATGAACAGCGGCAGTTACCTGCTGCCTCAGATTTCAAATGACCTTCTGACAGCGGTGATCGAAGACCCGGTGAAGATAGCAGGAGCATCTATAGACCGGTCACTTGTGAAACTGATACTGGCTGACCTGGAAGACAAACCATGGCAGCTTCCTGTGCTGCAGCACCTCATGATGCGGCTCTGGAACCAGTGGAGCAGAACGGGAGATCTGAGCCGGATGATAGGCATAGCAGACTATGAAGCCGTAGGCCGGCTGAAGGGTGCAATCTCGCAGCATGCCGGGCAGGCCCTTGAATCTCTGGATGAGAGACACCGCTATGTCTGTGCCCGCCTCTTCCGGACCATTACCACCAGGACTGATGACGGCAGGGAACTGCGGAAGCCTGAACGCATATCCGGGATAGCAGCCCAGACAGGATGCAGTCAACAGGAGATCATTGCCGTGGCAGATGTCTTCAGGGCGCCTGAATACTCATTCATCACCCCGACAAGGGAGGTGCCGCTGAACGGTGATAGCATACTCGACCTCACCCATGAGAGCATAATAAGACTCTGGGGGATGTTGCGCAATTGGATGGATGAGGAGACCTCATCAGTAAAGCTCTACAGGCAGCTCGCAGCTGCAGCCGAACAATATCAGGAGGGCAATGGCAGGCTGTGGACAGCCCCTGATCTTCTAATAGCCCAGAGATGGAGGAAAGAGAACAATCCCACCCTTGCCTGGGCCCTGAAGACAGACCCTGCCTTCGAAAGAGCTATGCTGTTCCTGAAAAGCTCAGAGGAGGAATACATGGTCCGGGAGGAATATGAAAGGAAGACAGGGACGGAAACCATAAAGCGCTCACGGCTTATCGCAGGCCTTCTCGGACTTCTGGCCCTGGCCTCACTGCTGGCCTTCGGAACGGTATACTCACTAAGGAACAGGGCTGAAAAACAGAGATCAGTTGCTGTCCAGATGAAAGATGAGGCCGTCGCCCTGAATGAGCGCCTGAGTGACAGTCTCGATTTTCTTGCCGATACCCTGCGAAGCGCAGCAGAACAGGCAGGCATTGAGAGGATGAACGCTCTCTCGGCGAACGGCATTGCAGAAAAGGCACAGGTCAGGGCTACGGCTGCCGAGAGCATAGTGGGGGAAATAGCCTCCGGGAAAGAGGCTGCGTTACAAAAAGCAACCGAAGAGAACCGGTATCGGATGCTGTCGCTGGCCCGATCGCTGGCAATGAGATCACTCAACCATGGCGGACAAAAGGACCTGCAGATCCTGCTGGCCTGGCAGGCTTATCTCTTCAATGAGAGGCACCTGGGGATGACAGAAGACCCGGATGTGTTCTCAGCATTATACGAGGTTGGTAAAAGATATGGAAACAGGTTTTATGCCCGCTTCATTCCTGACGGTGCAGGTATCACGGCAATGGCTGATGAATCAGCCGGACAATACTTCTTTACAGCTGACACTAAGGGGAGGGTCCTTCGCTGGCAGGGCAGTGACCCGGCAAAGGGCTATAAGCTCATATGGTCAGGAGATAAGGTGATCAGTGCCATGTCTGTCAGCCCCGATGCTGAGTGGCTCGCCTGCGGAACAGAGACATCAGAAATAATAATGATCCCCATCTTTGACGATTCCGTCGGTTATCAGCTCAGCGACACCTGCGGGGCAATATCCGCAGTCCTGTTCTCAGCCACCGGAGACCATCTCTACTCTTCAGCCGCCGGGGGAGGAGTAGATGAATGGAATCTTTCGACACGAACACGCATAAAGATAGTCGATGAGGCTGCAGGTATAACCGCATTGGAAATATCCGGGAAAAACAATATGGTTGCGGCACTTACGAATGACGGCAGAGTGCTCTGCTGGCAAACTAAGTCACCGGAGAAGAGGACATTCCTTGAGACAAATGGCAGGGCCATTACCACTCACAGGTTCATCCCCGGGGGAGACCGTCTGGCTACAGGCGATAATTCTGGTATGATAGACATTTGGAACACCTCTGCAGGAACCCTTGAGGGCAAGGTCGAAGGACATATATCCCCCGTCACATCGATAGCATTTGACAGTACTGATGAACAGATGCTTACTTCCGATGAATCAGGAGAGATTAAACTCTGGTCACTGAAGGACCTGGCTCAGCCGCCTGTAGTTTTTGCAGACAGCCGGAATGATATTATCTGCCTGGCCTTCTGTGAGGACGGCGATGCCTTCCTGGCTGCCACTGGCCAGGATGTGGTTCAGCGCCCCGCGCACGTCAGATGCATGACCTCGGGACTTTGCGATAAGGTTACCAGAAATCTTTCGGAGCTGGAGTGGTCTGCCTGGGTGGGACCCGATATCGATTATGAGGCCACCTGCCCTGACAAAGAGTACAATATCAGGATCAGGGAAATAAGAGGAGCCAGGTAAGGCAAACTTATCGGTCCCTGCCTTGTTATACACCCGGGGAGGTTCTGCTTCCGGAGGAAATGGCTATTTTTGCATCCTGCTCATTTACTTAATACAGATACTGAATGAAAGAAAAAAGAGTGTTGCTGATGATTCTCGACGGCTGGGGAATAGGTGACGGAACAAAGAGTGATGTCATCAGCTCAACAGGTACACCCAATATTGATTCACTGAAAAAGAGATATCCATCTTCATTTCTCCTTACCTCAGGTGAGGACGTAGGGCTGCCGGAAGGGCAGATGGGCAACTCGGAGGTCGGTCACCTCAATATAGGGGCCGGACGGGTTGTATACCAGGATCTTGTAAAGATCAACAAAGCCTGTCGCACAGGTGAGATCCGTTCAAATGAAACTCTCAGGGAAGCGTTTGCCTATGCCCGTGACAAGGGCGTGAAGGTTCATTTCATGGGACTCCTCTCTGACGGAGGTGTCCATTCGCTCGACACTCACCTCTACGCGTTGTGCGACATGACAATGGAATACGGGCTGAAGAAGGTTTATATTCACGGATTCGGTGACGGACGTGACACAGACCCCAGGAGCGGCAAGGGATATATGGCAAGCCTTCTGAACCATCTTAAGAACAGTAACGGCACGGTGGCATCGTTCATCGGCAGGTACTATGCCATGGATCGTGACAAGAGGTGGGAGAGGATAAGGGAGGCCTATGAAATGCTTGTACACGGCAAAGGCGCCATGACAACCGATATTTTGCAGGCCATGCAGTCGTCATATGACGAGGGGGTTACTGACGAGTTCATGAAGCCGATAGTGGTCGCCGGTGCCGACGGGAATCCTTTGGCAACCATTACCGAAGGTGATGTGGTGGTGTTCATCAATTTCAGGAACGACAGGGCTCGCGAGCTCACCATAGTACTGACACAGCAGGATATGCCGGAGACGGGCATGAAGACAATCCCTCTGCATTACCTTACCATGACACCCTATGACGACAAGTTCCGGGGACTTAAGATCATCTTCCCAAAGGATAATGTCGACAGGACACTGGGAGAGATTCTTGGAGAACTCGGCAAGAAACAGCTCCGGATAGCCGAGACGGAGAAGTATGCACACGTAACTTTTTTCTTCTCGGGAGGAAGGGAGAAAGAGTTTCCCGGGGAGGAGCGGATCCTCATCCCTTCGCCTAAGGTCGCCACTTATGACCTTCAGCCTGAGATGAGTGCATTCAGCGTCAGAGATGCCATCATTGAAGAGCTGGGGAAGAAGAAGCATGATTTTATATGCCTCAATTTCGCCAACGGTGATATGGTTGGCCATACGGGAATCTATGAAGCAATAGTGAAGGCGGTGAGAACGGTTGACGCATGCGCCGGTGATGTGGTTAAGGCAGCGCGTGCCAATGACTACGAGGTTTTGATTATTGCCGACCACGGCAATGCTGATTACGCCCTCAACCCCGACGGCTCGGCCAATACGGCTCACTCGCTGAATCCTGTACCCCTCTATCTCATCAGTGACAATTATAAGAGTGTCAGGAACGGTATTCTTGCCGATGTGGCGCCAACGATACTTATGCTCATGGGTCTGCCGGTGCCACCGGAGATGACCGGCAAATCACTGGTTTAAAATGCTATGCTGCAGATAGATGACACCATAGTTTCACTTGCCCTGATCGAAAGGAAGTTCTCATGCGACCTCAGCGCCTGCAAGGGAAGCTGTTGCCGCTACGGCGATACGGGTGCCCCGCTGACAGCTGAGGAGGCCGCAGCACTTGACCGCATATGGCCGGCGCTTATTCCCTATCTGCGATCTGAAGGCATCAGTACGATAAATAAAGAGGGTACCAGCATGAGGGATATCGAGGGAGAACTGGTGACCCCGCTTATAAACAATGAGGAGTGCGCCTACACAGTCATGGATGGCGATGTCTACAGGTGCGGCATCGAGACTGCCTGGCTTGCGGGAGCAGTTGACTTCAGAAAACCTCTTTCGTGTCATCTGTTCCCTGTAAGGGTCAAGCAGTACAGTGATTTCAGAGCAGTCAATTACGAGGAGTGGCCTATCTGCAAACCCGGAGTGGCCGCCGGCACGAAAAAGGATATTGACCTTTGCATTTTTCTTCGGGAACCCCTGGTAAGGGCTTTCGGGAAGGAGTGGTATGAAAAGTTGCTGTGGGCAGCTGGTGAATATGTTAATTACAAATAATCATGGAAATAATTAAGAATTACATCGAAACCAACAGGGAGAGATTCCTTGAGGAGCTTTTTGGACTCATTAGAATACCTTCCGTAAGTGCTTCTGAAGCCAGCAAGCCTGATATGGTCAGGGCCGCAACGTACATACGTGACCTGCTGGCTAGCAACGGGGCAGACCGCGCTGAGGTCTATCCCACGGAGGGGAACCCCATCGTTTACGGAGAGAAGACCATTGACCCGTCTCTTCCTACGGTGCTCGTCTATGGCCATTATGACGTGATGCCTGCCGAGCCGCTTGACAAATGGGTGTCACCGCCGTTTGAGCCGGAGATACGTGACGGAAAGATCTATGCCAGGGGAGCAGATGACGACAAGGGACAGCTCTTCATGCATCTCAAGGCCTTTGAGATGATGGTCGCCACCGGCACCTTGCCATGCAACGTCAAGTTCATGATCGAGGGAGAGGAAGAGGCCGGCTCGACCAGTATCGCAGGGTTCTGCTCAGAGTACAGGGATATGCTGCGTTCAGACGTGATACTTGTCTCTGACACCACAATGATCTCTTCTGAAATTCCTTCAGTCACTTCAGGACTCCGGGGGCTGTCGTATATCCAGGTAGAGGTAGAGGGTCCCGATCGTGATTTGCATTCCGGGATCTACGGAGGAGCAGTGGTCAACCCGTGCAATGTCCTGTGTGACATCATCTCGGGATTGAAGGACGGAGACGGGCGTATCACCATACCGGGCTTTTACGACGAGGTTTCCGTACCCTCGGATGCGGAGAGGACCAAGATGGCAGAACGGCCTTTCGATCAGGAGAAATATAAGAAATCCATTGGCGTTGAAGCCCTGGCAGAGGAGAAGGGATTCTCGACACTCGAGAGTACAGGCATCCGGCCGACTCTTGACGTGAACGGTATCTGGGGCGGTTATACCGGTGAAGGAGCCAAGACCATCCTCCCATCCAGAGCCTTTGCAAAGATCTCGATGAGACTGGTTCCCTTCCAGAGCGCAGAGAAGATTGCCGGGCTTGCTATCAGCCACATCATATCAGTTGCCCCGGCAGGAGTGAAAATAAAAGCTGAATATCTTCACGGAGGTGAAGCTTATGTGAGCCCGCTGGACACACCTGAGTACCTGGCGGCCGAGAGAGCCTATGAAGAGGTCTTTGGGAAAAAACCTATACCTGTCCGCAGCGGTGGCAGCATACCAATCATCTCTACATTTGAGAAGATCCTCGGGGTGAAATCAATACTGATGGGCTTCGGCCTGGAATCTGACGCCATTCACTCCCCCAATGAAAACTATCCTCTTGAGAATCTCTTCGCCGGCATGACCGCAATACCGTTGTATTATAAGTTTTACACGGAGATGAAGGCAACACGGAAGTAGAGTTGCAGCCTGAACCCGTGGCAGTGGTTGATTCGCGGCACGACTGAGGCCGGTGTGAAGCAATGCTGTTTAATCAATCTTGAGCTTCAGGAGCTCAACCTTGGTCGTTGAGCTTCTCAGCACCGTGAAGAGGTTGCTGCCGACGCGGATCGTCTCCTGCTGGCGCGGGATGTTACCGTGTGCATAGAGGATGAGTCCGGCAAGGGTGGTGTATTCATCGCTTTCCGGCAGACCGAGATCATACTCCTCATTCAGATAGTCAATGTCAAGCCTGCCTGAGAGGATATATTCCTTATCGCTTATTTTCTTTTCAATCAGGTCACTTATATCATGCTCGTCCTCTATGTCGCCAACGATCTCCTCGAGGACATCCTCAATGGTTATCACCCCTGCCGTGCCTCCAAACTCGTCAACAACGAGCGCTATGCTCTTTTTGGCATCGGAGAGCAACCTTAGAACCTTGTTTGCAGTCATTGTCTCCGGGACCACAGGCAGTTTCCTCATGCCGGTGGCAATGTCAGAAGGTCCGTGCAATATATCCTTCAACTCATAGTAGCCGGCCATGTTGTCAATGTTGTCCCTGTAGAGAAGAATCTTCGAATGGCCTGACTCTATGAACTGTTGCCTCAGTTCATCCGGTGATGACTCCATAGGAAGTGCCACGAGCTCTGTCCTGGGCACCATGCACTCCCTTGCTTTCACCGATGAGAAATCGAGGGCATTCAGGAAGATCCTCAGGTTGCCGGTCTCCTCCTCCTTCTCCTCCTGCGTCTCCACCATGTCATTGACGAAATGATCGAGGTCTATGCGCGTGAAAATCTTGTTCTCCTGCTCATTTCGTTCCATCCTTATGCCGAAGAAGAGCCGCATCAGGGCATTGGCCAGCCACAGGGTGAATTTGCTGACAGGGTAGAAGAGATAGTAGAAGAAGGCAACAGGAATGGCGAATATCCTGAGAAAGAAGTTCGGACTGATCCTGACAAACGACTTTGGCAGGAAGTCGGCAAAGACCAGTATGATCAATGTTGTGATTACAGTCTGGATAATGAAAATGATGACCTCTGAAGGAATGTGATTTGTAAGCCAGCTCTCAAGGAGGTCAGCGGTCAGCATACTGAAGATTACGGTGGCGACGTTGACCCCGATGAGCATTGTGGAGATATAGAGGCCGGGATTTCCGGTATAGACGGATATGATCCCTGATCCGAAATGCCCCTGCTTGCGGTCAAGCTCTATGCGGAGCTTGTTTGAGGCGATGAATGAGAGCTCCATCGCCGAAAAGAATGCGGCAAGAAGAATGGCGAAAGGGATGAGCATGAAAGGGTTCATAACCCAAAATTACAGTTTTTTCCGCTGTGAATCACGTATCCAGGCCAGAACGAATGCCCCTGCCGCCATCACAAGATAGAGGAGGCCGCTCTTGATACCGTTTGCAGATATTTCACGTATTGCGATGCCCAGGCATACAATACCCAGGGTGACCCAGATAATTTCAATCAGGAGGAGCGACTTTTTGTTCATCTTCAATGTATATGGTTCCGGTAACGTTTCTGATTGACCAGTTGGTAAAGCGGGTATCCGATTCAAAACCGGTGCCCATAATTATCTGATCATTATGAGTAAATCTGACAAATCTGTCAGACCAGATTCTCTCCCTGGGCTCGCTCCAGTAGAGCAGTTCGGTCTCAAGGATATCGCCCTCGGAGTTGACTGCCACCACACTGTCACGGAGCTCCCACACGTCATCCTTCTCAGTGTACCGTGCATAACGGGAGGTAATGCTCGCCTGAGGCTCGCTCTTCATCTCATAGAAGAGAACATTGAGGCCCTCAGGGAACAGGGTGTACGGATCCTCCTTCGATCTGAACTGCTGGATCAGCGGCGTGCGCACCATCAGTGTGACCTTCCCGGAGTCGGTATACATGGTTTCCAGATCGCGTGCCGAAAGCGAGGGCATATCCTTGATCTGGAGATCCTTCACTACCAAATCCCTCTTCTCACATGATGAAAGCAAAACAGCCCCGGCAACCAGGACTGCTTTAAGTAAATTATATATTTTGCCGGAAGTCACTCCGATTACTCTTTTTTGAATCTCACCGTGGTCGATTCATTGACCCATCCACCCACCTGGTAGGATGCGCCCTCATCGACCAGGCTCCTGAAAAAGGCCTCTTCCTTTGTGGGGAACATCCTCGAATAGATTGCTATTCTCTCGTCTATCTGGTCTTTAAGTGTGGGATCAGTATTCCTTGCCCGGACAAGGTAGTCAACAACCACCCAGTAAACAGTCTGATTTTCAAAGTTCTCTCCAATTCTGGCGCCGGCGTAGGATTCTGCGATGATGTAGAGGGCAGTGCCGTTGGTCGGATCGAGAGAGTATGCTGCCTTGGCAAAGTCGCGTGCAGCCTGTTTGCTGTCGGAAGCCAGCTCCAGGGTAGCCAGTTTGGTCAGCAGGCCGGATTTGATTATCCTGTCTGTTTCAAGATCAATGGCTTCTGTATAGTATTTTTCGGCCTCGTTGTATTTCTTGCGGGCCATGTTCATTTCAGCCAGCTGGGCTGCCGATGATGCATTTGGCTCAGCCTGGTACAGATAGGTCGCCGTTTTGAAATAGAGCTCGGAATCGCGGCAGCCCGTCTCAGTCAGAAGGTTGATTACCTTCCTGAGCATGATAGTATCATTCGGGTTTTTGTCGACACCCGCAGTAAACAACTCCTCAAGGTTGGAGCATGAGGCTGCACCGCTCGACCTGAATACGGCGTCAATATTCTTCTTCGCCTCGAGATAGCGCGCATCATCAGGCTTACGTGAGAGCTGGGTTTCAACCACCTTCATCGTCTGCGAATAGGCTGTGATAACTGCCGGAGCTTCGATGATCTTAAGTGCGTAGCATTTGGCAGAAATGGCCATGTAGAGACTTGAATAGGTCTGATCAAAACTCTGGGGAGAGGTTTCCATCACCCCCTTTATTATGTCATAACACTGCCTGGCATAATCCGGGTCATTACCCCCGAACTCGTAAAGCGCAAAGGCTTTGCGGAGTGAGTTGGCAGGTTCTTCGTTGAAGTATCTCGTGCGCTGATCAAGTATCATCATCACCGTGTCAATATAGGCCTTGTTGCCAGACTTGCGGAAGAATTCCTTGAACATGGCCTCTCCCTTGATATAGGTGTTCTTTGAAGACCCGGGGCACTCATTGAATACCGGCCTCCAGAACTGAAGAGCCATGTTGTAGTCTTTATTCTCGTAGTAGGTTGAATAGAGCGATGTATTGCGAAGGCACCTGGTGCTGTCTTCTCCCCGTCCGAACGGAGTGCCCGTTTCAATACCCTTCTGCGCCTGGAGGCTGAGTGAAATTACTGCCAGAAGTGTTCCGGTCAAAATCGTTCTTAAAGTTCTTTTCATCTCTTTCTTAAATATTTTATTCATACTGTCGTTTTTGGAACCAGCGGTCATAAAGATTGATACTGGCTCCGATCGATATCCTCGTCTCTTGGGGAATGCCTGCGTCAGGATTACCTCTTTTTGACAGATCCACTACCAGAGAGACTCTCGATCTCGATCTTCTCATTGGTATCCCTGCTCCAAAAGTTATGCCGTACTCTTTTATGTTATCACCTCCGTAGAGGGCATAACTCTCACCGTAACGGCATCCTGCGCGGTATTCAACACGATCAAAAAAACTGTAATTTGAGAATTTGTCAGGTATGTATTCTGCTCCGGCGTGAAGAGATATCACATCGGAATAGGTTCCGTAAGTGCCCGGCAGTGAAGCCTCAGACCAGGTGGTGTAAATGATGTCAGCCCCTGCCGTAAACTTATCGGTCTGACCGAAGGCAATACCTCCCCTGATGGTCTGGGGCATCCGGCTTTTAGTGTTGACGGTGGCATTGGACAGGGTGTCAAAGGCCAGCGTAGACGTCTGGATGCTGGAATACCTGAAAACTACGTCCTGGTTGGTGGTCCTCAGTTTAAAGCCGGGGGTATAGGTGATGCCTGCATTTATGAACTTCCTTTCGGGCAGCGGTACCGTGAACTGCATGGATGCCTCCCATCCTATACCATTCATGGACGAACTTCCGTATTTCCTGGTATTGAAATAATTGTTATCCTCCGTAAAAATAAAATCATTGAGCCTTGTGATTTCACCGAAAATAAAAAACATGTTAATTCCGGCCGAAATGTTTTTCACCGGGCTGAATCCGGTTCCGATGAGTGCCTTCTGATAACCTCCCGAACCTATGTGACGCTCCAGAAAATCCTCGGCTTCACCGTCGCCGGAAGTACTCTCCACGATGCTGTAGGAGCCATTCGAATAGGGCATTACACCGGCCACCACGCCCCAGTTCTTCATTATCGGGAATCCGAGCATGAGGTGGGAGAAGTTAAGATCCTGCGACCAGAAGGTCTGATCTCCTTCACTGAGCCTGATGAGGCCATGTTCTAGACCAAAATCAAAGATGAATGATAAGGTGTCTAGGCTGCTGTATGATGCCGGAGTGGCAAAATTCAGGGTCAGATTGTTCCTGATCCCGCTGCTGATACCCCCCATCGCCTTTGTCCGGAAAGTGCCCTGCTCCTCAAGGTTTCCGATACCGTACCTTGCGTAGGGCGATTGAACATTCTTCTGGCCTGCCGCTCCTGCAGTCAGGAGTGTCAGCAGACATATCAGACTAAATCTTGTGGTCTTATACATTAGTGTAAAGTAAAAAATTCAAACCCTCAGTCACCAGGTCCGGGTAAACAATTAATTTTTTGTCAGTGCGCGAAGATATTAATTCGCAGTCGCCTCCCGTGATGACCGTGACGAGTTTTTTGTGCCTTGTTTCGAATGTGCGAATATACTCATTTATTTCATACACCAGGCCCATTACAACTCCTGCTGCAATAGCCTCTTCCGTTGTCCTGCCGGGAAAGGAGAAGGTATCACGCCTGGTAACCAGGGGTAGTCTGCCCGTATATTCATGCAGTGCACGGAACCGCATTGAGAGGCCCGGTGAGATGCTTCCGCCGCGGTATGCCCCGTCAGTGACTAGGTCAACGGTAAGGGCGCTGCCTGCATCGATGACAAGCAGATCTGCCCCACGATGATGTACAAACCCCCCGGCTGCAGCCGCCAGACGGTCAACACCAAGGGTCTCCGGTGTACCATAGTCAATAACGAAGGGATACACTGACTGCCATGTCAGGTTATGCACCCTGTCACACTTTTTTTTGAGGAAATCCAGAAGTTCAGACGGATCAGAACCGACACTTGAGACAATGGCTCCGCTCAGGGAGCGTCTGCCGATAAACCTGCCTATCAGTGCCGGGTCTGCAGAGGTGAGACGCTCTTTCCTGATGATCGTGCCACCCTCTGCCAGAGCTACCTTGGTGGCGGTGTTGCCGATGTCTGTGATGAGGTTCATTGTGCTGCCTGCGGCTTCGTGTTTGACTCGTGGTATGACAATATCCTGCCAAAGAGAGCTATTGCCTGGGTGACTGACGTCATCTCCCTGACGGTGAGGCTGAGCTTGTTGTTGTTCTGCCTGATTGTCATATTACCCTGTTTCCTGTTCACAAAATTCATTACTGAAACAAAAAGAGCAGTGCGGTAGAATGGCGACGACTGATCTGTCACAAAGTTAGCAATCAGAGTGTTATTTTTCAGTATTACCTTTTCAATTCCCGTGCGGGAGGCAATCCATTTGAGTTTTACAAGATCAAGAAGTGCCCGTGCGGGTGGCGGCAAGGGCCCGAACCTGTCAGCAAGATGTGATTCATAGGCTGCCAGCCCTGCCTCATCCCTGATATCGTTCAGTTCCTTGTAGAGCCTGATGCGCTCCGGAATGTTCGATACATACTCGTCGGGGAACATTATCTCAAGATCGGTCTCAACGGTGACGTCAGGCACGAACTGTTTCGTCCTCTCTTCCTCTTCCGTCTCATTCTTTTTCACCGGGGAGGGGAAGAGATCCGCGAATTCCTCCTCCTTAAGCTCCTTAATAGCTTCATTGAGTATCTTCTGGTAGGTTTCGTAGCCCACGTCGGTAATGAAGCCGCTCTGCTCACCGCCAAGCAGGTTTCCTGCTCCGCGGATATCAAGATCCTGCAGGGCGATGTTAAACCCGCTTCCCAGTTCATAGTTCTCCTCTATTGCCTTGAGTCTTCTCCTGGCATCACCTGTGATAGCCGACAGCGGAGGGGTAAGCAGGTAACAGAAGGCCTTCTTGTTTGAACGGCCGACTCTCCCCCGGAGCTGATGCAGTTCGGAGAGCCCGAAGGAATGGGCGTCATTGATGAAAATGGTGTTGGCGTTCGGGATATCAAGGCCTGACTCGATGATGGTTGTGGCAAGCAGAACATCATAGTCGCCCCTGATAAAGTCGAACATCACGTTCTCAATCTCCTCCCCCTCCATGCGCCCGTGCACCACTGCAATCCTGACCTCGGGGCAGATGCGTGATATGGTGGCCTTAACCTCCATGATGTTCTCAATCCTGTTATTGATGAAGAAGACCTGTCCGTTGCGGCTTACTTCGTACACAATGCCTTCACGTACAATATCTTCATTGAAGCCGTGGAGTTCAGTGATTATGGGCATCCTGTTCGGAGGAGGAGTGGTTATGACCGACAGGTCACGAGCTCCCATCAGTGAGAACTGCAGTGTGCGGGGGATGGGCGTGGCTGTCAGGGTCAGGGTGTCAACACCTGCTTTCAGGCTTTTCAGCCTCTCCTTCACTGCGACGCCGAAACGCTGCTCCTCATCGATGACCAGCAGGCCCAGATCCTTGAATTTCACCTCCTTGCCGGTTATCTTGTGAGTCCCCACAATGATATCTATCTCTCCGTCTGCCAGTTGCTTGAGTATCTTCTTCTGATCGGAGGGTTTCCTGTGCCTGCTGATATAATCGACCTTGCATGGGAAGTTTTCAAGCCGCGAGGTGAATGTCTTATAGTGCTGCAGCGCCAGGATGGTTGTCGGGACAAGAATGGCGGTCTGCTTGCCGTCTGTTGCAGCCTTGAATGCTGCCCTGACGGCCACCTCGGTCTTGCCGAACCCTACGTCTCCGCAAACCAGCCGGTCCATGGGCACCGGCGCCTCCATATCCTCCTTGACGGCTATGGTGCTTGCAAGCTGGTCAGGAGTATCCTCCCATATGAACGAGGCCTCGAGCTCCCGCTGCAGATACGAGTCCGGTGAGAAGGCAAAGCCCCCGGCTGCCTTTCGCTGCGCATAGAGCTTGATGAGATCGCGGGCAATATCCTTAACCTTTTTCTTGGTTGTCTGCTTTACCTTCTGCCATGCCCCGGTGCCCAGCTTGTTGATGCGGGGAGGCGTGCCATCCTTGCCCTTGTATTTTGAGATACGGTGCAGGGCATGGATGCCCACAAAGAGTATGTCGTTGTCCTTGAAAACGAGCTTTATGGCCTCCTGCATGCGCCCGTTGACCTCAATCTTCTCAAGCCCTCCGAAACGGCCAATGCCGTGGTCGACATGAACAATATAATCACCCGGATTGAGATCGGTCAGCTCCCTGACCGTCATGCTGTCACGACGGGTGAAGAAGCCTTTTATCCTGAACTTGTGATACCTGTCAAAGATCTGGTGATCAGTGTATACCGCTATTCTCAGGTCGTGGTCGGTGAATCCCTGGTGGAGGTTAAGCAGCAGTGGGGTGAAGCTGGCCTGGGGGTCAGTGGCGGCAAAGATCTCCTTCAGCCGTTCTTCCTGGGCTTCGCTCTCTGAGATTATGAAATTACTGTATCCCTCCCTGGCGTTGGCTACAAGTTTCGAAGTCAGAAGGTCGAAGTTTTTGTTGAAAGATGGCTGCGGCTCAGTCCGGAATTCGATGTTCACGGCTCCCTCACCGTGCCTCCCCCTGCCGAAGAAGACCTGGCGGTGCCGCGAACAAAGCTCTTCAAGATGCCTTCCGGTGATGATTATGTCACGGCGGTCCGATATTTCACCGCGCGAGCTGCGGATGCGCGCCTGTGACCAGATGTCGTCAGTCTTCTCAATGATGTAATCGAAGTTGTCACTCCAGATGATTGATGAGGGGGGAATGAAATCGATGAGGCTGTCAGTGCTCTCATTAAAGGCAAGCGCCTGTATGTCAGGGATGACCTGTATCTCGTCATGGAGCTGGAGTGACAGCTGGTCATCGGCATTGAATGATCGGATTGAGTCAACCTCTTCGCCGAAGAAATCGATACGGTATGGCTTGTCTGCCGAGTAGGAGAAGAGATCGGTGATGCTTCCCCTGACGGAATACTGTCCGGGCTCATAAACAAAGTCGGTCCTCCGGAAATTGTACATACGGAGAACCTCCTCAAGGAATTCGATGGAGAGTTTTGCACCCTTCTGAATGGCGAAGGTGTTCTTCTTCAGGTTGCTCTTGCTGACCACCTTCTCCATGATCGACTCAGGGTAGGTGACAATGATGCATTTTCTCCGCCCGGAGGTCAGGAAGTTCAGTACCTCGGCCCGGAGAATAATATTGGCGGGTTCGGTCTGGTCATACATGACAGACCGTTTGTAGGTTCCGGGGAAAAAGAAGATATTATCTTCACCGATCAGCGAGGTGAGGTCATTGTAGAAGTAGGCCGCATCCTCCTTCTCCGGAAGCAGGACCACGTGCGTGGTGGGCTGCTGCGACAGGGCGCCGGCCATCACCACTGTGCGCGATGATCCCGTAAGGCCGTGGATCATCACCGGCTCGTTACTGTCGCCGGCAAGCAGGGCCTCAAGCCTTGTGAACGAGGGATGCTGCCTGTAAAGGTCTCTGAAAACGGTGCTGGCCATCTGAACTGCTTGAGGATGCAAAATTAACAAAGCGCCGGTGAACGCCAAGCAAAACAGTGCTTTAAGTGATGAGGCACCTGTGTTAACAGCACATGCCAACCAGCTGGCTGATCATCTCCGTGGAGCCGCAGTAGAAGGGTGATCTCTGGTGCAGCGCATCGGGTTTGAGGGTAAGGATCCTGCTCCGGCCGTCGGTGGCTACTCCTCCTGCCTGCTCAATAATGAATGAAATGGGGTTGCATTCATATACCAGCCTTAGCTTCCCTGAGGGATAGATTATCGAAGGGGGATAGAGGAAGATGCCGCCGGTAAGGATATTACGGTGCACGTCCGAAACCAGTGACCCTATGTACCTTGAGATGTAAGGGCGGCCTGTGGCAGGATCGTTCTCCTGGCAGTATTTTATGTAACGCTTTACTCCGTCAGGGAATTTGATGTAGTTGCCCTCGTTGATGGAATAGATCCTTCCTTTTAACGGGGTCTTCATGTTGGGATGGGAGAGGCAGAACTCGCCGATGGTGGGGTCAAGGGTGAACCCGTTCACTCCGTTGCCAGTGGTGTAGACGAGCATGGTTGAGGAGCCGTATATTACGTATCCTGCGGCTACCTGGTTGCTGCCGTCCTGCAGGAAGTCGACTATTCCCGACTCTGCATCGCGTTCGGTCACACGGCGGTAGATAGAGAATATTGACCCTACTGATACGTTGTAGTCAATGTTCGACGAGCCGTCAAGAGGGTCAATGCAGACGATATATTTCCCTCTTTTCGCAAACTCCTCCGTGAAGATAACCTCGTTCTGGTTCTCTTCTGAGGCCACACCGCAGCATTCACCGGAGGCCTTCAGGGCGTCGATGAACACTTCATCGGCATACCTGTCAAGCTTCTGCTGATCTTCGCCCTGCGGATTCTCGGCACCGGCCCTCCCCAGGATCTCGACAAGGCCGGCCTTGCGGATCTTGGCATTGACCATCTTGGCTGCCGTGCCTATGTGATGGAGCAGGCTGGAGAGTTCGCCCCGGGCATAGGGAAAATCCTTCTGTTGCCTGATGATAAAGTCGTTCAGGCTGATGATATCGTAGCTTGACATCGTGGCGATGTGTTGGTTTATACTGTTTCAGTTCAGGTCTGCCCTGAAGGCTGCCCTGTAAGCGTATACTTTGCCGAGATTATTGTAAAGCTCATACCCGAAGGTAACTGATTTGGCTCTCTTGTGCAAGCTGTTCTCTACCGGATTGTAATACCAGTCTTCCGTGAAGGAGAGCTTCCCGATCCGGGTGCGGTCATCGCTGAATTCGCTCTCGATCTTCTTAACGTCTGCGGCTGACAGAGCCTCACCGCTGTGATAGTCGTAAACAGTGAGAGTGCCGTCATAAATGCGGTTGAAGATGTTTGCTACCAGTGGGTCTCCCTCGTATCCTGCAACCTTTTCAATCTCCCACGGATCACCGTCAGGATCAGGTCTGATTATCACTTCGGTGACTATGTCGCTGGCAATCAGCACTGCGCCGGCGGGTAGGTCTGAGCCGGCAGGGAGTTGTGTGTTGGCGGGGTTTTCCTGGCCGGCAGCCGGTTTTGCCTTTTCCCTTTCGCTGCCGCGCTCCCTGCATGAGGCTGTGAGCGCCACCAGAATCATCAATAATAATATCTTTCTCATGCTGCCTTTATTTACCGTTTGAAACGAAGCATCTCCGGTGCGCGGAGGCCTGTCAGCCGACCCTCTGCAACTACCGTTATGCCGTTGACGATGGTGGCAGTCACCCTGCTCCGGAATGTTGTGCCCTCAAGAGGTGACCATCCGCATTTGTAAAGAATGTTTTCCCTGTTTACCGTCCACGGAGAGTCGGGGTCAACCAACACCATGTCTGCCCTGTATCCTTCCCTGATGAATCCACGATCCGTGATGCCGAAGATGAGAGCCGGGTTGTGGCACATCTTTCTGACCACCAGCTCTGCGGTGAGTTCCCCGCGTCGGCATAGCTCAAGCATCATCACCAGCGAGTGCTGTATGGTGGGGCCGCCTGACGGCGCACTGAAGTACGGAGCGCTCTTCTCTTCCAGGGTATGGGGCGCATGGTCGGTGGCAATGATGTCAATCAGTCCTTCCCTCACTGCGCTGAGCAGGGTCTCCCTGTCTGATGCCGTTCTTACAGGGGGATTCCATTTGACCAGGTTGCCCTTGTCTCTGTATGCCGAGTCGTCAAACCACAGATGGTGCACACATGCTTCACCGATGATCTGTTTTGCGGTGGGGTCGGGGCCGGGAGTGAGCAGCTCCGTCTCCTCCGCCGTTGAGAGATGGAGCAGGTGAAGCCTGGTGCCTTCCCTGCGTGCACGGCTGACGGCTGCTGTCGATGAGGCCAGGCATGCCTCCCTGCTCCTGATCAGAGGATGGAAGGAGGGATCGATGTCATCACCGTAAGCCTCACGGTATGCTGCGCTGTTGGCCCTGATGATCTGCTCATCCTCGCAGTGACAGGCAACGGGAAGCTTCTTCAGGCTGAAGATGGCCTCAAGGGCCTCCTCCCTGCTGACAAGCATGTTGCCGGTTGAGGCTCCCATGAAGAGCTTGATGGCCGGGACGAGTGCGGGATCAGCCCTGAGCAGCTCGCTGATGTTGCTGTCAGTGCCGCCGAGGTAGAAGGAGTAATTTATAACTGATTTTTCGGCCGCCAGGCTGTTCTTCTTTTGCCATTCGTCAATAGTGACGGTCTGAGGAGAGGTGTTGGGCATCTCCATGAATGATGTCACCCCGCCTGCAGCGGCAGCGGCGCTCTCGGAGGCAATATCGCCCTTGTGAGTCAGTCCCGGTTCGCGGAAATGCACGTGATCGTCAATGACTCCCGGGAGGAGCCACAGGCCTGTAGCATCGATGATAACCGCTTCATGACCGGCGCTTGCCTCCCCTGGGGGATGGATGCCGGAGATGATGTCACCCTCAATTGTGACATCTGCGGGTCTCCTGCTCTCCTCGTTGATGAGCAGGGCGTTGCGTATTACGATTTTGTTTCTTTTCTCCCGGTGCATCATGGAACGTTCAGGTTACTATCCTGCGCGGCTTCCTGAAGATACTGACAATTTTCATTCTCAGCACACCCCACATGGCTTCACCGAAGATGCTTCCTGACATTTTTGACGTGCCTGCCCTGCGGTCGGTGAAGATTATGGGCAACTCAACAATGCGGTAGCCAAGCTTCCAGGCGGTGAATTTCATCTCTATCTGGAAGCCGTATCCCACCAGGCGGATATGCCCTGGCTTGATATTCTGCAGCACCTCGCGGCGGTAGCATTTGAATCCGGCAGTTGTGTCCATGATCTTCATGCCCGTGACTATTCTCACGTACATCGATGCGATGTATGACATGAGCACCCTTCCCATGGGCCAGTTGACCACATTGACGCCGGAGATGTATCTTGACCCGATGGCAAGGTCGGCGCCGTCGCGTTCGCAGGCTGCATGAAGCCTTACCAGGTCTGCCGGGTCATGGGAGAAGTCGGCATCCATCTCGCAGATATAACTGTAGTCTCGCTGCAGTGCCCAGTCGAATCCCGCTATGTATGCTCTGCCCAGGCCTGCCTTTTCGGGTCTCTCAAGGAGGTGCAGGTTAGGGTATAAACGCATCAGGTCTTTCGCAATTGTGCCGGTGCCGTCGGGTGAGTTATCGTCAATAATGAGTATGTCAAAGGGAACGCTGAGTGATGAGATGGCATGGACCAGCCCGTGGATGTTCTCCGCCTCGTTGTATGTTGGTATCAGTACCAGGTTTGACATGGGGTCCGCTCAAGGTGCTAAATTAACTATTTTTCTTACTCTGCTTCCTGAATCTGGTCTTAACCTCTCATGTCACCCCTGTTTTGATCTCCGGACCGCTGCCGTGAGCTTTTTCTCCGGCTGGTCCTTAAAATATTTCTGAAAATATTTTGGATGTTTGTGAGGAAGCGTTACTTTTGTCACCCCAAATGATCAAAAATCAAGGGGGCGTTCTTTATAGTGTGCGCTTATCAGTCCCATAGCTCAGTTGGTTAGAGCGCTACACTGATAATGTAGAGGTCCCCAGTTCAACTCTGGGTGGGACTACTTTGACCGCCATAGCCTTGGCGACGGCGGTCGGCTCCAATGAAGCTGAGAATGGCGATTAAAATCCGCCTTCGCTTAAGCTTCGGCGGACAATGGGGGATTTAGCTCAGTTGGTCAGAGCACCTGCCTTGCACGCAGGGGGTCAAGGGTTCGACTCCCTTAATCTCCACAAAATCAATTAGTTATAAAGACGAAGTCCTGTAAATAAAGAGTTTACAGGACTCATTTTTTTACCCCCATTTACTTTTGTACACTGATGTACACCTATCGGGTGACTAATTCGGTGTACATTCCTTCTGCTGAAAAGTATGTACACCGGATAAGCTGTTACGAACTGGTAATCTGAAGCTTACATTTTGAGATTTTGTAAGTAATAACCAGTAAACCCAGCACTATGGAACGTAACACCTTTTCAGTCATGTTCTTCATCAGAAGAAAGCAGTTAAGAAAGAATAATGAGGCACCTGTATTCCTCAGAATTACAGTAAACGGGGGTCGTGCAGATATTGCGACCAAGCGAACAGTTCACCCCTATCCCCTTTTTTTGAAATTCGGGAAGAACCGAAATTGGTCCAACACATAAAACTTGATGTTCATTGTTTTGTTTGTCTACTACCTTAGCTTTTGTAGTTATAATATGTCCTATTATTCTATTCTCCGATAAGGCAACCATATCAAGGTTGGATATATAACAATTACTTTTTCTTAGTTTATGTAAAACTAAATGTTCATCGCAACCGGATTTGAACAAATTCCAAAATGTTTCACGAGTAATGTTTTCTGTTATCAGGAAATAATTTGTTTTTGTTCTTTGAATAAGTACTTCCATAATATGTTAATTTCTTTATATACTCTCTATCAATCTACAGGAGTTTTTTTGTATTAAGCACAAAAAATAGAATTTCTTTTCACTTCCTAAGCCATTTTCCATCTAAAATTGTTTCATTCGATAAATCTACCTTCCCTTTCCAGTAATAGGTTGTTGGCCATTGCCTAAATGATTTTACAAAGAGGGTGAATAGTTGGAAGCTTACTGGTAAATTTTGAGGAATCCACTTTCGAGTTACTTTTATGAGAACATCAACCTTGTCGCTGGTTTTTAGCAAAATTGAATCACCCCCTGTAATTATCTGGTCATCTATTTTGTATGTCCATTTCCCAGTATATTTAACCCCATCTTGTAGCTCATAAAGGTTTACCATCCCCTCTGGAAATACTATCGAAATAGTTTTGCCATTATATTTTCTAGACATTGAGTTCACCCTGCCGTTTTGGATTTGCAATAGCATACCCTCCACATTTGTATGGCCGGAATCAAATGATTGGAACATTAAGGGCGATTTCATAGGGGGGTTTATAGTTCCCACCAGAGGATTATTGGAGTATCTGGCAAAAAATACTTTTTCGCCATTTCGCGACAAGGGGAAAAGGTTTGGTTTTAGGTCGCGATTACCAACCCTTGCATAAAAAGCGGTGTCTTTACTAAGCACAAAGTCAAAATCTTCCATAAAGGCAAGGAAGAGTTGCTTTGGGCTCTTTATATCGTTACCAACAGGCGCAAGAAATTTCATTCGTTTTTTGCTGGTACTGCTTTCTTTTATCTTCATCTCAACAATTTTGCCATTCTTATCGGTAAATGCAATGTGAAGATTTATGCCGTCTTGATCTATCTCAAAAATGTTAGGTTCAATTGTTGTTTCTTTATGCATTCCAATCCCAGCACCAATACTAAAGGTTTCCAAATCTACCTTTACGCCCTTTTGGTGATAAACATCTACCATTTTATCTGTCCTGTAAACAAGCACTCTTAACCCCTTCCCGTTAATTTCATCATCAAAAAGTTGAGGTTCTATTGCTACGTACGCAGAATCGTTCTGAAAGTCTGCAATAAGTAGCCTTTTCATTGGCTCAATGCCAAGCTTAAAAGGGATTGAAAATGTTTTGTATTGCCCCTTATCTTGACATAATGTATCCTTTGATAATTCATTTATACTTTGCATGGGATTCAAGTTTTAGCGAGAGTTCCTGATGTTGTCTTTTTGCAGAAATGCCAATAGATTCTTTATTACCCTTCAGTAAATGGTAGAGGTTGGATGCCATTTCGAACAAACCTAATGCAATGATAATGTATATAAGAAGTTTCATGTAAAACTAATTTTAATAAACCTGGTGCAAAGTTGTGGCTTAAAATCAATATGCATATGAACCCAGGTTCATAAATCAGCAGACAACAATCTTTTTTTTATCCGGCAAAGAGATTGAGGCTTTATTCCCAAAAATGAGGCTATATGGTATTGTGGTAATCGTTGAATGAAATCTTTGTTTTGCCTAATTAACTTAATATAACGCTGTTCGGGGCTTTCAGTGTAAAAGGAAACAAGGTGGTTTACGGCAGCAGCAAAAATATTTTCAACCAATAAACGCCCAAATCTTTCGCCATGGGTAACTTCTTGATAGAAAACTTGTAAGTCGTTTTTGGAAATAGCGTATATCGTGCAGTCTTCAATCGTTACAATACTTTTTGTAGCTGGAGTTCGCTTTATAAAACCTTCAATATCTCCAATAAAATTACCTTCATTTCGGAAGATAAAAGTACGGTCTTCCCCATTTATATTTGATGTATACCGCACCAGTCCCTTCGCAATAAACCATAAATTGTTGCATACTACACCTTCCTGATGTATGATTTGGTTGGCTCTGTATTTTTTATGTTTGAATAACGAATCAATTATCTGAATATCGGCATCACATAAGGAGATATATTCTTCTATTTTGGCAATCAGCAATTTTTTCATGATCTATTAATATGTTTATGGCAGGGATTTACACTTGTTGCCAACTTGTTTATAAGACTACTAAAGGTAAACATAATTGCCCTATTCCTTCCTCTAT
>CAZHTG010000004.1:33807-92712 GCA_964535795.1 uncultured Rikenella sp. | reverse complement strand
ACAAGCCTCTGCTTGTCTCAGTAGGGTACGCCACATGCCACTGGTGCCATGTGATGGCCGCTGAAGCCTTCTCTGACCCGGAGACGGCCGGCTACCTCAACGAGCATTTCGTGAGCATCAAGATAGACCGTGAGCAGCGGCCCGACATCGACCAGTACATGATGAATTTCATCCAGGCGCAGACAGGCAGCGGCGGGTGGCCCCTGAACGTCTTCCTCACCCCTGGCCTGAAGCCGGTGCATGCACTGACATATGCCCCGGTGCGCACCGCAGGAAACCGTTATTCGTTTCTGCATATAGCGCGGGCAGTCATAGAGTTCATTGAGCAGAGGGGCGACAACATCATGTCCTTCAGTCCTTCTGAACAGGAGGCTTCGCTGGCCGATGCGGAGCGGCTGACCGAAAGCCTCGGGGAGTATTTCGACCGTGAATCCGGCGGCTTTGGCACAGGCCAGAAGTTCCCTCCCCACTCTACCCTCCTCTTCATGCTATATCAGCTATCTGTCAGGCACGATGAGTCGCTCACTGAAATGGTCACCACAACGCTTGACACGATGATGATGAGGGGACTGAATGATCACCTGCAGGGAGGCATCTATCGTTACTGCGTCGACCGCGAATGGACCATCCCGCATTTCGAGAAGATGCTCTATGACCAGGCGATGGCGCTATGGACCTACAGCCTGGCTTACAGGGTGACGGGCAGGGAGAACTACAGGACTATGGCGGAAAAGATTGTGAAGAGCCTCGACGAGACCTTCCTGGTTGACGGGATGTATGTTTCGGCCTTCAATGCTGACACGGACCACAGGGAAGGAGCCACCTACCTCTGGAGTGAGGATGAGCTAGCCGCCCTGCTGACGCCTGAGGATTTTTCACGATTTCGCGAGGTCTACGAGATAAGCAGTGAGGGCAACTTCGAGGGGCTCAATCATCTCCTCAGGAAGAACAATGACCGTATTGATGCCATTGAGGAGAAGCTGCTGGCGGTCAGACGGCAGCGCAGCCAGCCCTCGCGCGACGACAAGATACTCAGCGGCCTCAACGCACTGACTGCCGTGGCGCTGATACAGGCCGGAAGGCACCTCGTGCGCCCTGACCTTGAGGCCAGGTCAGTGACACTGGTTTGGAATCTGCTCGGCACCTTCTGGGACGGGACGTCACTCTCCCACTCGTACTTTGACGGGGTACTCCAGCGGCAGAGCTTCCTCTCCGATGCCGCAGCACTGCTGCTGGCGATCACCATGCTTTACGAGACTGATGAGTCGTGGCGGGAGACAATGACCTTAATGGCGGATTATGCAAGGTCTTTCCGCGATGAAGGCAAGTGGGTTGAGTCGGAGGCTGATGATTTTATGAAGATATATGCCTCATGGTTTGACCATCCGGTGCCCTCGGCGGTAAGTCTTGCGGAGATGTCGCTGACGCGCGTGGCGCTGCTCACCGGTGGTGATGTGACACCGGCGGTCTGGCGCAGGCCGCACCAGTCCGATTTCTACAACGTCAACGTCCTGCTGACAGAGGATATGTTCCACCTATATACTACCAGGGAACCGCTGCCGTGGAGTGCCATTCCGGTCAACTCGCTTCAGAAGAGAGGTGAGCCGGAGAGTGTATGCCATAACAGGACCTGCACTCCTTTCAGTTTGAGGCTCTGACGCAGGAGGAGACTCAATCCCGCATCCGCCGGCTGGCGGATCGGGACGGCAATCATTTCAGGCAATAGTGGATTTTCGAATGTCGAATGTCGAATGGTTAAATAAATCGCAAATTCCGGTTTACTGGAACAGGTTGCCGAGCAGACCGCTGGCCTCCTTGCCCCTGTTGGCTCCCATCGGAGCCAGGGCGCGTATCAGCTTGCGGATGGGCATCGACTGCAGCCATACCTTACCTGTGCCGCGCATGGTTGCCAGGAAGAGGCCCTCACCCCCGAAGACCATCGTCTTCAGGCTGCCGGTGGTTTCGATATCAAAGTTGAGTGAAGGCTCATACGCCACGATGCAACCCGTGTCGATACGCAGCGTCTCACCATTGAGATGTCTCTCTATGACCGTGCCACCGGCATGAACGAACGCCTTACCGTCGCCCTCGACCCTCTGCAGGATGAATCCCTCTCCTCCCAGCAGTCCGGCGCCCAGCTTGCGGTTCAGGGTAACTGACAGTTTCGTGCCGTAGGCGGCACAGAGGAAGCCGTCCTTCTGAACAATTAAATTGCCATTGACGGTCTTAAGATCAATGGGAATGATTGTCCCGGGATAGGGAGCCGCGAAGGCCACCTTGCTCTTCACTGTTCCCCTGTTGGTGAAGTGGGTGAGGAAGAGCGACTCTCCGGTGAGTATCCTCGAGCCTGCCTGGAAGAGTTTGTCCATCACGCCGCGGTCCGGCGACGCACCATCGCCCATCCTGGTCTCGTAAGTGATGCCCTGCTCCATGTAAACCATGGTTCCTGCCTCAGCGATGATTGTCTCATTCGGATCGAGCTCTATCTCAACGAACTGGATGTCGTCGCCGTAAATTTTGAAATCAATTTCGTGTGATGTCATGTGATCAGAGTTTAGCCGGGTTTGGTATGATGCAAATGAATTCGAAGTCGCTGTCATACGGGTTCCTGAACTGGTGGAGGTCGCCCGGCCTCACGAAGAGGCTCTGGCCTTCCTGCACAACATGTTCTTTACCCTGGTCATCTACAGCCAGGCCGCGGCCGTGTTCGATCTTTATGACATGCTCATAGTTATGCTGGTGGTATGGCGTGTTGCCGCCGGGGGCAACATAGAAATGACGCATGATGATGTTCCCTGAGCCGTCTTCCGGGCCGATGAGGATTTTCATCCTGACGTTATGGGCGCCTTCCATCTGCACCTGCGGAGAAGGGATCTCCGAATTGAGATTTATTTTCATTGTGGTCGTAATTTCCTTATGTCAAAGTTATACAAGAAACATCCAATGAGGAAAAAATGTTCCGGTTGAATTGATGCATTCATTCAGTGCCCAGTTAAATTCATGCCAGAATGTTATGACTCCAAAATTGCATGGCCTTCAGCAATTTGACTTTACGGACTTTTGACTTTTTGACTTTCAGACCCCTAAGCCAGTCCGGGCAGGCGTTTGCGGACGAAGGTGAGGATCAGCACCACCGCCACCAGAAGCATGGCCACGGCTGCGGTGATGAAGATTGATCTGACATCGGCCTGCCGTTTTATCATTATGCCAATGAATGCCCATACCACTGAGAATCCGATAAACGGGTTGTCGAGCCGCCATATCGTCAGAGCCACCACGAGGGTTCCGACGAGGATCATGATTATGGTCCAGGTCTCCTCTGAAATGCCGAAGCCGCCCCAGCCGGCAGTTACCAGCAACGCCGTGACATTGGCAATGGTTGCGATACATATCCATCCGAGATAAATCCCGAAGGCCGCCTTGAAGAAGCCGAAAGGCATATCCTTTATGAAGATATTGATCCAGACAAGCGATACCAGCAACCCCAGCATCAGTATCAGCGACAACGGCAATCTTTCGTTATGCCAGGCCACAATCCAGAGAGCATTAAAGATGCATGAGATGCCGAAGAGCCATCCTATACGCGAGATGACAGCCTGATGCGAGGTGGTGAACTGCACCACGCAGAAGATTAACAGCAGGATGTATATGACACCCCAAATCGAGAAGGTGACCCCGGCAGGGACAAAGAGGTTCGGGTAGGCATTGGAAAGTTCCCCGGTGGTTTTTCCGTTGATTGGAAGAGCGTTTGCCAGGTAGTTCATCACTACCATGCCTGCGAAGAGAAGAAGATTGAGATATTTCATTTTACCGACTGTTTACTGCATTATCACCCTGTTCCGACACGGCAGGACGGTGGCGTTTAATGCCTGTCATTTTCGATCAATTCATGTAAATTTAGTAATTATTCCGATTGGTTAATATCCCAAAGTAACAGTTACCGGTTGTAATATACCTGTTTATCATGCAACTTAAAGTATTATTTCGGCTTTAATACAAGGGTATGGATGGCGGCAGCCCTGACAGCCTCATCTGAAAAGTGATCCTTAAAGTATCCGCCGTCAAGGTATTTTTTTGCCTGTGAAAGATAATACTCGCTCCCGGGCACTCCGGAGGCGCCGCCCGGAATGACGGAGTAAGATTCATCCCAGTCGGATGTATTGAATATATATCTCATTGATGCCCCGTTTACTGCCTTAAAATCAGACTTGTAGGTAAAGTATGGGCAGACTGTATGATCGCTTCCTCCTATCGGATATTCTGCGGAATTGAATTTGAACAGTGATTCCAGTATCCTGACTGAACCCAGTGGATGCATGAAGGTGATGGTATGGATCCTTCCCCACTGCCAGCGGGAGGGATCACTTCCCTGTTCTTTCTTCAATGATCCCACTGCCTCCCTGAAGCTCAGCATCACGATATCGTCAAGTGTTTCCTCTTCTTCGGTGGTGGCATTATCGACCCATCCGTCGGGCCCTGCGGTCAGTATCCTGTATATATAGTACTCGCCGCAGATGTCCCACATCTGATCATAAAGGTCACCCAGCTCGTCTGCAAGAAGATTCCTGATGAAGCTTTTTCTGAAAAACTCTAAAAGGGTCGGTGCCGGCAGGGCAGGATTCATGTCATAATCCCAGTCTTTAATGGCATTCAGGGCCTCCGACTCCAGGACAGTCATCCTCTCCTGCCTGTCGGTAAGTCTCAGAATGTACGGCACAACCAACCGGGCATAATCAGAGTGCTGGTCAGCAAGCATCGTTTTAAAGTCCTCCACTCCAAGTATCGTTTTTTCACTTAGCATCTGCCTTATTCTGTTTATCCTGTAAGGCAGATCAAAGCTATGGCTGATATAATACGGGTAGTCATCGCTGACAGTCCTGTTGTTTGCCGAGGAGACGGTACCGCTTTCCGGGTTAAGGATGGAAGGCATCTGTTCAAAAGGCACATAACCTTTCCAGTCATATTGCTCTGTTGTGCCGTCACGGATCAATATGCCGTCGCCTTCCCTGACGGGAATTCCGCCACCGGCATTCAAGCCGATGTTTCCATCTGTGTCAGCGTACGCAAAATTCTGGTTTATTGACCTGAATGTCTTAAGCCCCTCCCTGAAATCATCCCATCCCGCTGCCCTGTTAAGCAGGTGTATCGACCTCACCTCATCGCTTTTATCAAACCCGCTCCACTTCATGCTGAGAGCAACGCCTTCGAGATTCCTGAGCCCTCTCAGATAATTGAATCCCAGCCATTTAATCCTGGAATAAACAGTGTCAAGATCGATAAAGCCGGATATGAGCGGTCCCCTGTGAGTGAACCTGATATTAACAGTATCACGGTTCCCTCTTTTTTCTTTGATTATTTCAGTTTTGTTTGTGAACTCCCTCCATTCTCCATTGAAGAAGTACTGGTTATTGTTTCCCGGGTTTATTTTCTCTGCGTAAAGGTCAATAGCATCGACTCTCAAGTTGGTGAGTCCCCATGCAATTTTCTCATTATGTCCGGCAATTATCATGGGTTCGCCGGGGATCATCACTCCGGTAACGTTGAGTTCACCGGGAATTACCTGGTGCATTTGCATCCATATGCCCGGGGAGGTGAGGCTAAGATGCATGTCGTTTGAAAGCAGGGGTTTGCCTGTTTCGCTTCTTGCTCCTGAAACAGCCCAGTTATTGCTTGATGCCAGTGAAGGGATTCCGAGTTCAGCTACCTTTTGGAATGAGGAGACAAATGAACGGGTAAGTGAGAGAAGTGTATCACTGAGTTTAAGATCAGGATATGCAATATTTGTGGTCGCCTGCCAGTCGGGGATAAGTTCCCTGGCCTTTTCGATGCCGAGTTTGTTGATGAGCTGTTGAATGAAGAGCTCAGCCGCGAGGTTCCTGTAATCGAGGTTCCAGCCCATCAATCCGATTATTGATACGATATCTTCGTTGCTCCACGGTTCAGGTCTGTAGGAGAGAAGCCTGAACTCGAGCGGCAGTCTTTTCCCGGCCGAGCTGATGAATGCATTTACACCGTCAGTGTATGCCTGCAGGCACCTGACAATAGCGGGGTCCTCAGCTTCCAGCATACCTTTGGAGGTTTCGTATATCTGAAGGCACCTTGTAAAAATATCTGCCGGCATATACGATGTACCGAAAATCTCAGAGAGGCGTCCTGCTGCGCTCCGGCGAACGAGGTCCATCTGCCAGAGGCGTTCCTGGGCTGCGATATAGCCCGTTGTCATGTACAGGTCATGCTCACATGAAGCATATATGTGCGGCATGCCCCTCTCATCGCGATAGACCGTCACGCTGTCAGTGAGACCGGGCAGAATGACGGACCCATCATATTGTGGTGATAGTCTGTTCTTCCTTTCAGGGACTGTGACGGTGCCTGATGCAAGAATTACCGTAAGAAGCAGAAGTCCTGAGATTAATAATCGTTCAGGAGTTTTCATGTCCTCTTTCAGATTTCTTCCTAAAAGGTAAGAAGAAATTGTGACATGAAATAATTTCAGGCAATAGGCAACAGGCAGCAGGCAATAGTGTCAATGCAAAAGAAAAGGCGCCGTTAAGCGCCTTCTCAGGTCCCGGATCAACCCCCCATTTCAGTTTCAGAAGTCATGAATTATCTGAGGTTCACTCATACCTGACGTTCTACAGTTCTGTTGATCCGGGGTATATATAGATGATTGAGGAAAGTCAGTATACCATTACTGACCTTGCGGTTTTACTTTTTAAGTTCGACAACGGCATACCTCGATATTTTCCAGAACTGCTCCGGATCAATGATCTCGATGTGGGCAATAATTTCGTCATCTTCACGGACAAAGGTGTATGAGTTTGTCGGATGTTCAGTTATAAGCTTTGCCTCCCTTGAATTCACCGGTATTAACCTGAGTTCGGTAATGTCAATCTGTGCAAACAGGCTGTCAGTGATGTCGTCAACAAGTGATTCAGTCCTGCCCAGGCCAAGAAAACCACCGTCTTTGGAAACAATTCCCAGATCTCTAAGGTCCTTGTAGCTGCCTGAGGCCAGGTAAGCCTTGTTCATCTCTGCCGTCTGACTGCTGATAACCTCCTCCTTTTCGGTTACCGTTGTTCTCAGTTCTGAGGCAAGCATATTCAGTTCGCCTATCTCGACATCCTTCTGTACAACAGTATTGGTCAGGGCTGCTATCTCAGTCTCGTGCCCCTGCATTTTTGTCTCAAGGGTGGCAATCATCTCCTGAAGGCCTTTTATCTCTCTTCCGGAATTCCTGAGCTGTGCGCTCAGCGATGCAAGCTTCTTTCTGTTTTCGTCAAGCAGCATGCTGATGCTTTTTATGTCCTGCAGTATCTGCTCTTTCCTGGCAGTGGTGAATTCCACATTCCCCTGATTGCTGAATGTGATGAGGTTTTCCTTCTGTTTGAGAGTGTTCAGGTCATTCTCAATCTGTGTGAATGTCTGAAGCCAGTCGTTCAATGTTGAGTCGCGTACCATCATTTCCTCGTTGAAAGTGCTTCTCTCGATATCCATCAGTGCCAGCTGCTTATCCTGATGATTGTTGTACATCAGCCAGGCAACTGCCCCGGCGGCCACCAGAATTACCAGGCTGATGATGGCAGTGATCCTGGCGCCTTTTGTAATGCCATCCTTGCGGGCATTTTCCGCATAGCTTATCCCTGTAGGATCATCGCCACGGTGTGAATTGTTGATTTTTTCTTCGTTGTTCATGATTTTTCCTCTTTACTGATTTTTACTGATCACATCATGTGCAAAGGATGTGCCCCGAATGCCGGTTGAACATAATACGTTAATAAACAATGATCTAAGAAATCTCAGGGAATGCCGGGATTGTTCAATCTGAAAAAAAATTCTCAATTTGAGAATAGCGGAGGAGATGAGGTCAGGGGGTGGAAGATGAGATCAGTGGTGCCTTTCTTCCCTGAGCAGCCTGTAGATGGTGGAGATCCCTATATCAAGCTTCCTGGCCACGGTCTTTATATCATTATTATGCTTCCTGAGCGAGGCTTTTATGATCTTGGTCTCATATTGTCTGAGGGTCAGGTCGTCATCCATGACGTCTGAAAGAGGATTCCCCGGATCAAGAATGATGTCTTCAGGCCCGATCATTTTCGTTTCTGAGAGTGTTACCGCGAGCTCTACGACCGATTTAAGTTCACGTACATTCCCGGGGAAAGGGTAGCCAAGGAGTTTCTGCTGAGATTGGTGGGTCAGTTTTTTCAGGGCGATCTCATTCTCGGCACAGAATCTCTCAACAAAATGGGTGGCCAGGATAAGGATGTCATTACCCCTTTCCCTCAGGGGCGGGAGTTCCACGGGCAGGCCCCGGAGCCTGTAGTAGAGATCTTCCCTGAAATTTCCCTTTTTTACCTCTTCAAGGAGGTTTTTGTTTGTCGCAACAATTATCCGGCAGTCTGTTTTTACGGCCTTGTTGCTGCCGATGCGCACTATCTCCTTTTCCTGCAAAGCCCTTAAGAGCTTTGACTGCAGGCCCGGGTCCATCTCTCCTATTTCATCAAGAAAGAGCGTCCCTCCGTCAGCCTCTTCAAATTTTCCTATACGGCGGAATGCTGCTCCTGTAAAAGCTCCCTTTTCATGACCGAACAGTTCACTCTCGATCAGTTCTGAGGGTATGGCAGCAATGTTGACGGGGACAAAGGGTTTGTCCCTGCGCTTTGAATTGTAATGAATTGCCTTGGCCGCCAGCTCCTTCCCGGTACCCGTCTCACCAGTGATGATCACTGTGATATTCGTGCCCAGGGCTTTTTCTATAAGTGCATAGACGGCTTTGATGGCGGGGCTCTCACCCATGATGGTGTTGCGGAAGACATACTTCTGCTGTACCTCCCTGCGAAGTGAAGATATCTCCCTCTTCAGGCCTATCCCGTTCCTGATGTTCTGGACAGTCAGGAGAAGCCGCTCCCTGATGTCATTGGTCTTGACAATATAGTCATAGACCCCGTGCTTCAGCAGGCTTACAACAGTCTCAATATCGTTCTGTTCGGAAATCAGTATGACCTGCACTTCACTGTTCTCCTCCTTTATTTTTTTAAGGAGGTCGAGCCCGTTCATGTCAGGCAACCGGTAATCGAGGGTGACAATATCAGGTGATTCATGCAGGCATTTCAGAAAATCGCCGGCATTATGAAAGCTCTTTATTTCATAATCAACATTCAGGCTAAGGGTATGTACCAGCAGCCTGTTATACCATTCGTTGTCTTCAACAACAAAGATCTTCAGGGAAGTTTCTGCCATTTTTTCCTCCTGTTAACAGTGGTCATTCCTACTTCCTGCAAATTAAGGATTTCAAAGCAAGAGACCCGGATTCTCAGGGGATTTTCGAGATATTGGTATCAATTTCCCTGCGGATCTCAAGAAATGTATCCTGAAATTCACCAATAAGTCGTTCAACCTGCCTGGTATCGCCTCCTGCCCTGCCTCTCTTTTCAATCTCCGTCAAAATGGCGGTGAGGTCTCCGGCGCCAAGATGCCTGCATGGGGGGAGAAGTTTATGGGCGAGGTCCGCTATTTTCTCGTTCTCGCCGGTTTTTATATTCTCCAGCATCTCCTTCAGGCCCTTTTCATTACTCTCAATAAAAGTAACAAGCATTTCTTTCACAAACTGTTCATCGCCTCCCGCGAGGCGGTAGAGGTTCCCAAGGTCCACATAACCTGTCGCGCTCTTCCGTGTTTCAATTGCCGATGCTTCACTCTCAGACGGTGCTGCAGCTGCATCTGGCGTCTCACTTTCAGCCGGTGCGGCCAGACTGTGGCCGGTAACGGAGAGGATAGTACTTAGAAGGGTTTTTTCCGAAAAAGGCTTCTGAAGGATAGCATTCATCCCCGCCTTACGGTATTTCTGAAGGTCATCATCCAGGAAAGCTGCGGTCACGCATATCACCGGCATTGAAGAAGCATCTATCCCCAGCTCAGTCCGGATGAATTCCGTGGTTTTTGCGCCATCGATTCCCGGCATACGCATATCCATTAACAGCAGGTCGAACCGCTCCGCTCTGATCATCTCCAGTGCTTCCGTGCCGTCCGATGCCATTGCATATCTGACACCCCACCTTCTGAAGATTGACTGGAAGAGCAACCGGTTATACTCCTCATCGTCAACAACAAGTACATTGAGCTTTGTGACTTGCGCAGGTATTGCCAGCCGGGGCTCAACCTCCGTGGTGATCATCTCACTGTCGCCTAACTGGAACGGGATCTCGCATTTAATAGTGGTGCCCTGGTTTTTCCGGCTTTTGCATTCTATCGTGCCTTTCTGCAGGTCAACCAGTTTCCTTACGATTGACAGACCCAGGCCAGTGCCTCCGTACCTTCGTGTGGTGCTCATCTCCTCCTGGGTAAAATCTTCAAATATGGTGTCGATCTTATCCTCATCTATGCCGATGCCCGTGTCGGTAACCTCCATTGCGAGGATGATCTCCGGGGGTTGCTTCTGAATACTCATGACTGAAAAATGAACCGTTCCCCCGCTTGTAAATTTTACCGAATTGCTGACAAGGTTTATCATTACCTGTTTCAACCTGTAGGGGTCACCCAGTAAGACCGGGGGCGTATCCGGGTCAACCGAAAAGCTCAGGACTGTATTGTTTTTACGTGCCTGGTCAACAAACATGGCATAGACCTCTTCAAAAATCTGTCTAACGCTGAAATGTATCTCCTCCAGCATCACCTTTCCATCCTGCAGTTTTGAGAAATCAAGGATATCGTTGATAATCCTTTCCAGGTGAAGCGATGATGACCTGATTATCTTCAGTGTCCGGGCAGTCTTCTCATCGGGAGGGTCCTGAAGCAGCTGTTCAGTAAACCCCGAAATAGCGGTCACAGGGGTGCGTATCTCATGACTCATATTGGCCATGAATTGTTCCTTTGTTCTTGCCAGGTTCTCGGCCTCGTTCTTCGAGACCTGCAGGGCTACCTGGTAAGCGTTGGTTTTGCGTACGTACCTTGTAATGATATATACGACGAGTATCGCAAGGAGTGTCCCGCAGATCATGAACATGCCAAGCCACCGGTAAGTTCTGGCAGCAAGCATGTCAGCCGCTTCTGCATTTGACTTAAGGATTTCCGCTACTTCGGTTTCCATCTTGGCGGTCAGGTCGTAGAACTGCTCCTTTATCCTGGTGCTTGTGCTTGCCAGGTTCGATTCCTGAAACTTAAGCTTGGCCTTGACGGCCTGGTCCTGTTTTTCTATCTCGCTCAGATCAGTGATCAGCGCCTGCTCATCAAGCCGGTTCTTTTCAGAACGGCTGAAAACGCGTTTAAGAATACCCTTCTCCGATTTCTCATCACCCTCTGCCGCTACATTCAGTCGCTCAGGCAGTTGCATGAGGTATTCGATCACACGGTGGTTCTGGTTAAGGTATAAAAGCTCATTCCAGATATAGATGTTTTCTTCGATGAGTTTGCTGATGGTATCAGTCTGCGCCATTAAAACAGGGCTGTCCATGCACTCTTCTCTCAACCTGTTGACTTTTCCGTCGATGTCAGAAATGACTGAGTAATAAGGTTCAAGGTCCTTTTCATTGTTCGTAACGGAATACATCCGGATGCCGTTTTCAGCTTTCTGGAGATCCATGGAGATCTCGCGGATGGCCAGCAGCTTCTGGTCGGGACCCACCTCAACGCTTATGGAGGCCACAATGGAAGAGAGGTTAAGCCAGGCCAGGTAGCCTGTTGCAACGAGCAGGACCACGGCGAGGATCATCAAAAATCCTATCTTGAGTTGTAATGAAAATCTCTTCACAGCCGGTATATCAGGAGCTACAACCCTCAAAACTATGAAATTTTTATTATCAATGCGAATTGCTTCATGCAGAGGCGGTTGTTCATTGCTGTTTTTCCAGCCATCTCTTTCTGAAGTCCCGGGCGTTGATCAATAATGAGATTATGAGTGCAATGATGAAGCCGTACAGCGTTGCATTATCGATAAGCGTCTGGTCAAAATCCAGTCCTGTGAGCCTGTCAGCCAGGTATTTTATATAGGATATGGGGAGGTCGGTTTTACCAAGTTTATATAAGATATTGAAGTGCCAGTCGGTCAGAGGGCAGTACCCGATCATCCCTACTATCAGTCCAAGGATAAGCCATGACCCGCCTGTCAGTATCAGGGTTATCAGGTTTGCCAGCCTGGTTCTCTTCCAGATCCACCCGAAGAGGTTGAACAGTATCAGGGAGGTGTGGAAGATGACGAAGAAGATATCGAGGATGCGATATAGCACAGGCAGAACCTTTATGTTTTTTCATTCCTGACAATCATCCATATAACCCCGCTTATCAGTGCGGCAAAGAAGCACCAAACAGAAGTGAGATACTCTTTGAAGAAGATGCCTGTGATGAGGCATGAGAAGGCCATGAGGAGGCCCAGAAGCCACATCTTCCTTACACTTGAGATGAACAGGGGAATCAGTGTCGCAGCCGCGTAACCTGCGAATGCGATCAGTGCCAGCCGTTGCGGAAAATTGCCGGTGTATGTTATATGATGACTGTTTATCTGTGGTTCGATTTCATTTACCAGAAGCCTTACTCCGTAATAGAGCGAGACGATAATACCCACAACAAGGAACGGGATCAGCAGCCGCCTGAGGTTTTTCTCCTTTTCCATGAGCATCACCGAAAGCGGCAGATAGAAGGGCCAGAGCACCACTGCCGCGAAGAGGAAGAGATAGGAGGCTATAGTGAGCATCAGGTCATGGCCTGGCGACTGCAGGGCAACCCAGACGAAGCCTTCGGATATCTGCTGTACGCCAAAGATAAGCGGTATGGCAGCGAACATCCGGCGTGAAGGCTCCCTGTTCGTTTTGACTGTCATCACACCGATGGCTGTAATCACAGCACCACCGGCAAAACTTGCACCTGCTGAAAAACACATGTCACTTCCTTTTAGATTCCCAACTAAGGTATACTTAATTTACATATACCTGTTTATTATTCCCCTTCACTTTCCTATATTGCCTGAATAAAGGATTCTTTGATATGAAAAAGCAGATTCTGGTTCTGACCCTTATAATATGCCTGTTCCCTGCCGTGGCCCAGGAGCACACCGGCACATTCCTGTTTGCACTCGTCACTGACACTCACATTGGCGGTACAGGGGCTGACAAGGATCTCAGACGGACGGTGGAGGATATCAACGGCATTGATTCGCTGGCCTTCGTGATCATATCGGGCGATGTGACGGAGTTCGGGTCAGACAGCGAGTTGCTGCTGGCAAAGAAGATCCTTGGGGGCCTGCGTAAACCCTGGTATATCATCCCGGGCAATCATGACACGAAGTGGTCTGAGAGCGGTGCCAACAGCTTCCGGAGGATCTTCGAAGCTGAAGCTTTTGCATTCAGGCACGACGGATGGCTCTTCCTCGGGACAAACTCGGGTCCCAACATGCGTATGGGACCCGGTCAGATACCGCGTGAGAACATCGTGTGGCTCGACTCAGTACTGAGTGTGCCTGCCAACAGGGAGCTGAAGATCATCTCTGTGAACCACTACCCGCTTGATAATGGCCTGAATAACTGGTATGAGCTCACCGACAGGCTCAGGAAACTTGATACACGGCTGGCGCTGTGCGGGCACGGTCACTCGAACAGGGTCATGAACTTCGAGGGCATACCTGCCCTCATGGGGCGTTCGAACCTTCGCGCCCGACAGGAGTATGGCGGATACAACATCATGACCATCAGGGGTGACACGCTTCTGACTGCAGCCGTACGCCGTCCGGACACCGTCACCATGGCACCCTGGGCTTCTGTCAAGCTGGAAAAGCACGATTTCCTCTCTGACACAACGGTATGGCCGCGGCCCGACTATTCAATGAACAAGAAATACCAGGCGGTAAGGCAGGCCTGGCGTGTCCAGGAGCTGAGTGACATCGGCGCCGGAACGGTACCGGCGGGCAGGCTGGCCATCACCACCAACACTGACGGTGAGATAAAGGCACTGAACATTAAACGCGGAAAAGTGCGCTGGACATATTCCACGGGAGCCAAGATATACAGCACCCCTGCAACGGACAGCAAGCGGGCAGTGGTCGCCTCAGCAAACGGAATGGTATATGCTTTGAATCGCCGTAACGGGAGAGTGCAGTGGAGCTTCGACTCAGGGCAGCCTATGGTGGCCTCACCGGTGACAGGAGGTGGGAAAGCCTTTATAACAGGGTCGTCAGGCAAGTGTTATGCGCTTGATATAACCAACGGCAGGCTTCTGTGGAGCAACAGCCTCATCGACGGATTTGTGGAGACCAGGCCGGTCCTATACAAGGGAATGCTGATCTTCGGAACCTGGAACAACCGCCTCTACGCAATTGACACTGACACAGGCGAAATAAAATGGGTATGGAACAACGGCTACACCAACAGGATGCTGTCGCCTGCCGCTTGCGTTCCGGTGGTGACAGGCGACAGGGTTTTTGTCGTTGCTCCTGACAGGAAGATGGCCTGCCTTGATGCCTTCACGGGTGAGCTGATATGGCATTCTGACCTCGGCGGCGCAGCTGTCAGGGAATCGATGGGAATCTCAGCTGACAGTACCATGATTCTGGCCAAGACGATGAACGGCACCGTCATCGGTGTTGATGCCGGTGGCAGCGAGGGCCTGGTGGTATGGAAAAGTGATTTCGATATCGGGTACGACATAGCCCCGGGAGTAATCACAGAAAAAAAGGGGGTGATATTCATTCCTTCCGACAAGGGGATGGTGCATGCTGCATCGAGAGATGACGGCCGGCTGCTGTGGAGCCACAGGATATCGTCATGTCTCATCAACAGCATCGAACCGCTGAAAGGCCGAAGTGTCATATGCAACGCCATGGACGGCGTGGTGGTGCGACTGGATTACTAAGTCGAAAGTCTGTAAAGCCGAAAGGCCGTAAAGGCCGTAAAGGCGAAAAACATAGCCTGAAGAAATATTTTGATTCTGTCTCAATACTGTGTAACTTTAGTGTTCACCTTATCCGAACCTGTTGGTAGTTACTCAAATATCCAAATAAACAAAGGCAACATGAAACAGCCGGTATTTTTTCTGTCTGTTTTGCTGGCACTCTGGATGGCCGGCGCGTCATACTGGTACGTATGCAAGGTCAGAGGCGACTGTAAAGCTACGGCCGTGACCACCGAAGAGATCCAGGGTACCGGTGAGGCTGAGGTTCAGACACCCGAGCAGATCCTTATGGCTTCGATAGAAGAAGCAAAGGCCTTTATCTCAGGCTCAGGAGTGCAGAAAGGCTTCTTCGCATCTTCATCCGCCTCAGGCGACATGAGTGGCGTGAGTACCGAATACCTGGAGAAGCTGAAGCTTGTGCTTGACAATAACCCGTCAGCGAAGATTGAGGTGACGGGGCATGCTGACATCACCGGCCCGGAAGCGTTCAATCGCGAGCTGGGGCTTCGGAGGGCCGGGTACGTAAAGACTTTCCTGGTCAATGCAGGGATAAACGCGGATCAGATCATGACGTCATCAAAGGGTTCATCAGAGCCCGCTGCGCCAAACAACACTGCTGAAGGCAGAGCCGCAAACAGAAGAACTGAAATCAAAATAATAATCTGAAATCATGGCAGAACGTTTTACAGCAGATTTGCTGTTTATAGTCATTGTGCTGCTTATTGCGGCACTTCTGGGATACCTGATCGGTTACTATGCGGCAAAAGGGAAATACAAGAAACAGATTGCTGACCTTGAGGAGGAGAAAGCCAGGCTTGAAGCAAAGATCCGTAAGCTGGAGGAGGAGAAGCTGTCTCTTCAGGCAGATGTAAGACAGAAGGAAGAGGATAAGGTTTCTCTCCAGGCTGATGTCAGACGTATGGATGACGAGATCGCCAGCCTGAAGCTAACCATAGACAAGCTGGAGAAAGAGGCAAGGCTGCTGGCAGCGCAGCCGGCGGAAATGACCGCGAAGCCTCCGCAGGCAAGGACAATCGTTCCGGACGACCTGAAGGCGGTGCAGGGAATCGGACCGAAGATTGCACGGTTGCTAATGAACCGCGGCATAACAACCTGGAAGGCCCTTTCTGAGACTGCACCCGAATACCTGAGAGAGATACTTGACAGTGACGGAGGGGAGCGGTTCCGGATAAACAATCCCGGGAGCTGGCCGCAACAGGCTCTTCTGCTGCATGAGGGCAGATTTGATGAGCTTACCGAGTTGCAGGGCAAGCTCGTCGGTGAAGGTAATAGGCAATAGGCCACCTTCGCCACCTCTTTCGCAAAGCTTCAGAGGTCTTTGAAGGCTTCGGCGGCTAAAAGCAATAGATAGTAGCCAGGCGGCAGTTTGGGACTCCGACGGAGGAGGTGAACCAAACTGAAGACTGACACGGGAGAGGTGTGCCCGTTCCAGGGCGAGGAAATCAGGGAAAAAATTGTTATATTTGTTATTCTGCGTGTGGAATAACAATTTATAACATTTCAAATGGGAGTAGCTGATGAACTACAATGAAGATTTTTTATACCGTCCCCGGAAATACAACACGATAGAATTATGGAAAGATGTCACGGATGAGCAATGGAATGATCCGGCATGGCAGAGGAAGAACTCGATCAGATCTGTTGACCAGCTGAAGAAAGTCATCAGGTTGAATGCACACCAGGAGGCTGAGGTAAGAAGAACGATAGGCACACTCAGGAATGAAGGCAAGGAGCCGCTAAGAATAACACCTTACTATGCTTCGCTGATGCAGGAGGACCCGTTCAACCCGGTCTTTTTCGGCGAGTTGTCAAAGAAACGCATTGATCCGATATTCTGGCAGAGTGTGCCCACTCCCGCCAACCTGATGTTTCCCGATGCGGGTGTCGAGGGAGCCATGAGCGAAGGCTCGCGCAGTTACGGAGCTGCCTATCAGCGATATCCGAACAGGGTGGCGCTTTTCGTGGCAGAGAACACCAGTTGCGCTTCCTACTGCGTGCATTGCCAGCGTGCCAAGTCGCTTGACACCTCTGCCGACGTCAACAGCAGGGAGGTGGATAAAGGGATTTTTTATATCGGGTACAACAGGAATGTCAACGAGGTGCTTGTCACCGGTGGTGACGCCCTGATGATCAGTAACAAGCGGCTTAAGTACATCCTTGAGGAGTTGAGCCGTATACCACATCTCCGGGCCATCAGGATAGCCTCAAGAGTGCCTGTGGTGCTGCCGATGCTCATCACCGATCAGCTGCTGGAACTGGTGAGGGTGTCAGCCAACAGGCATAACAAGGGCCCGGAGAAGTATGTCTATTTCATGACCCACATAAACCACTTCCAGGAGATCACGGCTGACCTGGCGGCGGCGGTGAAGAGGATAACCTCGCACGGCTTCACCATACGCAACCAGACGGTGCTTCTCAATCACGTCAATGACGCATACCGCACCCTGGCAGAGACCTTCAGGAGGATGTTCTGGATAGGGGTGCATCCCTACTATCTCCTTCAGTGTCACAAGGAGAGAGGGATAGTGCATTTCATCACGCCGATACAGGTAGGCAAGATCTTCATGAAACACCTGCAGGGCTGGATCAGCGGAATAACAGTGCCTCGCTACGCGGCCAACATCGAGGGCGGAGGCGGTAAGGTGCTGCTTATGCCATCAGGCCATGACACCCTCAATGAGGATGTGAACATTGACGACAAGATATCCGAGAGCTTTGCCAGTGTATTAACGTGGGATCACAAGAAGATAGTGAAGTACGAGGCTCTTGGCAGAGCTTCCAGGGAGGAGTATGAGGAATCCCTGAAGATCATGGACAGTTTCATTGGCAGGAAAGGAGTCTTCTCACCCAGGATAATCATCGTTGACAGCAAGGGCAACCATATTGAGACAACAAATCGCACCCGGCTGCCGATGTTTGAGAGGAGCAAGAAGGCAAAGCTGCTCGACTATGAGCTGTTTAATGCCGACATGCCGCTTACAAATCCTGTTGACGCTGAGAAAGAGATTGATAAGGCTTTCAGCAGGTCAAAGTTCATTAAATAGCTAAAAAAAGAGGCTAGGTCCGGGACCAGCCTCTGAATTGACGATTGTCGATTTGCGATTGGTGATTCGCAAATTGCCATAAGTTACTGCAACGGTGTCACCACCTCTATGACCTCGGGAAAATCCATCCCGATCCTCTTCAGATGCTCAATGGTGGGAATGCCGTTGTTATTCCATCCGCGGCGTTTATAGACAGCATCACGAAGCAGGTCGTACTGTTTCTCACGGAACTTTCTCATGACCCTGATCCTTTCCTCAAGGCTCTTTCCTTCAGGGTCAAAGCCAACCTTCTCCTTCAGTTGCTTGTCATATCGTTCCTCACGTGACAGGTACTCCTCAGCTGTAACCGGTCCGCATGCGCGGTATGGCTGGTCATCATCCTTGCGGCGTCCGTATCCGCGACGGATGTTGAAAACCCTCTGGAAGTTGTACACTCTCTCGGAGTCCTCTACCAGCCTGTGCTTATCGAACGGTCTGCCGGTCACTGCCTTATAGATGGTCACATAGTTGTCAACGTGCTCTGGCACCTTGGCCGGCTCGTCTGTCTGAGCGTTGTTCTCCGGCTCGACGTCGTTCCAGGGCAGCTTGCAGAGCCCCACCAGTCCGAACCAGGTGCGGAACATCGGGAAGTAGTGTAATGCCTCGGCCTTATTCTCGAATGTAGGTATCTGGTTGTTTACCATATCCATGAATATCAGCCAGGCCTCGTCATGCTGTGGTCCCTTGTTGGTAAGGGCGTAGCCGCCCTGCTGGGCAAGAGACTCCTTCGACATATACTGGGAGTATTCGAGGCCCTTGTTCTCCATTCCGATATCCTGCATGAACTGCGGGTCTCCCCATCCCTTCTCCGCAAAGATCTTCTTCATGGCACGAATGCCCTGTCCTGCTATCAGGCCGAATCCTTCGCCGCGGGCCACCTGGTGAAGCAGCTCCAGTGCCGGGGGGATGTTGCCGAAGGTCAGTTCAAGTCCTCCGGTGCGCTCCTTGTTGAGGATGCCCTTCTCAAAGCACTCCTGGATGAATGCCAGGCTGGTGCCCCATGTGATTGTGCAGATGCCGTAGGTATCACAGTAGAAGTTCGTTTCAATGATATACCGGGGGTCAAAGAAACCTCCGTTGGAACCAAGCCCTGCCGCTGTCTCATACTCGGGGCCGTCAACAATGACCTTCTGCCCCTTGTACGGGCCTGTGCTTATCACAAAGTCATCTACCGCCTTGGAGCATGCCATGTTACATCCTATCCAGCAGCCATCGGGTATGTTCTGAGTGAAAAATGACTTCCACACGCCGGAGTCAATCCGGGGAGAGTCTTTGTGTGACCCGAACTTATAATTATGGGTGGGAAGCAGATCATGGTCATCCATTATCTCCATCAGGTGAGCAGTCCCTATCTGGCGCATCTTGCACTGTTTGTCATCAAGCTCGCGCATCTCGCGGTTGAAGCGGCGTCCGCGTTCCTGGATGGCCTCGAGGTCAACGACGTTGTTCAGGTTGCCCTTGACGCCGGGGATCTTGCAGACGATGGCCTTGATCTTCTTGTTGCGGAAGACGGTGCCGATACCACCGCGGCCCGCCTGTTTCATCCTTATTTTTTTGCGCTTGGGATCGTAGAAAGTAAAGTTAAGCATGCCAATCAGTGAGTGGTCAGCAGCCGATCCTGTGGAGACTATTCCAAGGTTCCTGCGGTCACCCTCATCATTGGCAAACATGTCATACAGTTGCTCAGCGAGGACATGGCTGTCGAGCGCCTCGGCAGGCGCCTCGAAGATCTCGACATAATGATCAACACCGTTGATGAAGACGATCACGTCAGCATCAGCTTTCCCCTGCAACTCAATGGCATCAAAGCCCGAGAACTTCAGGAAGGGTCCGAAGAAGCCTCCCACGTTGCTGTCCATTACCGAGTCGGTCTGCGGTGAGATGGTGACTACAAGCGATTTCCCTGAACCTGAATACTGGGTGATGCCTCCAATGGGGCCAGAAGAGATGACTATCTCATTCTCGGGGTCGTCCCATCGGGTGTCGGCTTTGGTTGCATCCCAGAGATAACGAAGTCCATATCCTTTCCCTCCGATGAACTTCTCCTTCATGACCTCCGGTACATCCTTATCCTTTATCTCACCGGTTCCGACGTTTATGTAGAGAGTCTTGTCGGTGTAGCCTTTCAAGAGAGGGGTCCATTTGTAGTCCCATCTGTTCAGAAGCCTGTGTTTTGACTTGATTTCGCTGATATCCATTTTGTTTTATGTATAGGTTCGTGCGACTGTTACAAATTTAGTGTATAAATATCCGCATTCTAATGATAATAGTCAATATGCAGCCGATTGCCGGTCGAAATAGGCAATAGGCAATAGTAAAGTCTTTCGACTTTCGACTTTACGGACTTTCGACTATATTTGCCATCCGGGAGGCAGGCAAAGACCACTGAACAAATGAAAATCACGCTTAACAATGAGCCATTGACCCTTGAAGGTGAGAGCGTCACGGTTGAAAAGCTGCTGGCGCTGAAGAAATACACCTTCAGGCTCAGGATAGTGAAGATCAACGGGCGTCTTATTGACCGTGACAGTTACGGTGAAGAGGTCATAAATGACGGTGACAGCGTTCAGGTGATCTACCTGATGAGCGGAGGATAGGAACAGCAGAAACAATTGACCCGATAAGAGAGTGAAGTCAGATTCCCGGCACCGGTTTTCACTGGCCGGCCTGCGCGACAGGCTGCCTGCATGGATGAAGAACAGATATGTTATTACGATAATTATCTTCCTTGTCTGGATCATTTTGCTGGACCCCAACAATCTTATATCACGGGCGCGCGAAATAAGAACCCGCAACAGGCTTGAGCACGAGAAGGAGTATTACACTGGGCGCATCGAAGAGGACCGCCGCAAGCTTAATGAGCTCAGAACCAGCAACGAGAACCTGGAGAAGTATGCCCGTGAACAATACCGCATGAAGAAACCTGACGAGGATCTCTTCATTATCGTCACCCCGGAGGAGGAGCGCCGGATAAGGCGTGACCGCAAGGTGTCAAAAACAGCAAAGCCCGCTGTTAAGCGGGCTCCGCAGTCTTCACGTGACTGAAGCTATTTTTTGCTCTTTTCAGCGTTGTATTTTGAATTCAGGCCTGCAATCACCCCGGCAGTGATATCGAGGGTGGAGTCGCTGAAGAGGATGGGACCGGGAAACTGTTTAGCAAGGATGTACTGGTAGCCATGCTCAGCATTGTATTCGGCCAGGTACAGGTTAATATATTCAAGCACCTGTCTCTGGGCTACCATACCCTCTTCGTTGAGGTTATAGGCCATCTGGTCACGAAGGTTGATCAGGTTCTGCTGCTGCTGTGCAAGTGTCTGTTCCATCTCAGCGGCCGTGGCCCTGGTGATAAGACCCTTCTGGGCTTTGTTCTGATAGTCCCTTACGTCGCGGTCAAAAGCCTGAGACTTAGCGGTCAGCTCAGCTTCGGAGTTTTTTGTTTTGGTCTCGAGCTCTGACGTTAAGTCTCTTGCCATATCAAAATTGGCGATGACGGAATCAAGTTCGACGAATACGATGCCGCTGACTGCCACAGTCGATTTGTCTTCACCAGACGCAGTGGTATTCTTGCCGCAGCCGGCAGTGATAAGAATTCCGGCAACAGCCAGTACTGATATTGTCAGGATGTTTTTTACTACAGATAATCTGTTCATTTCGGAGATTAAGGTTAAGGTTCAACAAATTGTTGCACAAACATACACAAATTTTGAATATGCCAAACCAGTATGAACGGAGCAGGTTACGAAAGGTAAGTTGTGTGTCAGAACTCGGGACAGGGAATTGCGTGTATCTTCTGACCGCGTTTCATCTGTGCCGAGGTGAAGGTGTAGATAAGTGAGATCTCGTAAGCCCCGCCTGATGTAGTAATAAGGTTGGAAATGGTGAAGTCGTAGCTTAGTCCTATGTTAAGCTGATCGGTCTTTATGCCGATCATCCCGATGAGTGCATCCCCGGCCTGTGACGAAACGTCTTTCGTGCTGGCGAAGGGTATTCCCCTGTACCATACGCCGAACACAAGCGGGTGCTTGAAGTAATAGAGGCCAACGTCAGACTGAAAGAAATCGCCCTGGAACATAACATTGGCGGCCACGGACATCACCTCGGTGAGTTTCTTCTTCAGTCTCCCGCGGCTTATGAGCTGGAATCCGCCGAAGAGATCGACCTTTATCGGAACGGAACTGGTATTGCCCCAGAATGAGGTGCGGGGTCTGAGGAGGTGGTCTACGGTAAATCCCCCCCAGATCTTTTCGTTATAGATGAGCGCGGATGTAGCAAAGTCTATGTCGGCCACATTATCGAACGGCGGCGGTGTGATAGGCGGCAGTGTGCCTCCGGTAGTTAACTGGCTGTTCCATGTAAGCTTCATCAGGTCGAGACCGAGGTAGGTGAATTTAAAATTCACACCCGGCCTTAAATGCCACTCGTCATTGAGCTGGATGTCATATGAGTAGAGGATCCCGATGTTCATAGTGCTCAGGTCGCCGGAGCCGGCCACGTCATAGGTGGCAAGGACACCGATGCCGGAGTTGAAGTTCGGCACGGCCTTGTCAAACGAGAAGCTGTAGGTATGAAAGACCCCGGGAATAGATGGCCACTGGTTACGCCAGTTCAGCGATACGCGGTAGTCTTCCGTTGCGCCTGCGAACGAAGGTGCAAGGTAAAGCTGGTTTGCATAGAACTGCGAAAATTGCGGGTCCTGCCCCCTGGTCAAAGCCGAGATTGTTATAAGCAGGCCAATCAGATATTTAGTTCTTGAGGGCAATCCGGATCCTTTTAAATTAAACGTAAAGTAGCTAATTATACGGCCAAACTCGAGGAAGGTTGCAAATCATAATATCAACAATAGGCCCGGCAGGCGGGCAAGATATTAACAATTGCCGTTTAAAATAATAATGTTCAGCGACTTATGAGCGTCACGTCGCCTGCCATTATTATTGATTGTCCATTGCGATAAGTACCTCTGACCTTCCATATATAGACACCGGGGCTGCACAGCACACCCTTGTGGTAACCATCCCATCCCATGGACAGGTCAGAGCTTTCAAAGACCAGCAGTCCGGTCTTGCTGTAGATTTTTAGATTATATGAATCAACGCCTGAAGCAACAGGGTGAAACACCTGGTTATACTCGTCGGTGCGCTGGTTGTAATACCCGCCGGTCGGGCCCTCCCTGCCGGGAACGAAGGCGTTGGGGAACCTCAGGTACAATCCGTCGTCGGTGAAGACATCACTGACGGTGGCAGAGTCGGCACATCCGTTTACGGAATATGCAACCAGTTTGACGTCATACCTGCCGATGGCCTCGTACTTATATGATGGATCACCTAGCCCTGAGAACGTTCCATCTCCAAAGTCCCAGAGGTAATTCACCGCCCCTTCTGAAAGGTTCACGAACTGCAGCCTTCCATTGTCGGCGTCATCATCATTCTTCCTTATCTCGAACGATGCCCTGGGGTTCTCCCATGCTTCTATCAGTGAAGTGGCCGTGGTTACGCGTCCCCGGCCGTCGGTAAGGCTCAGGGTGACGCGGTAGGTACCGGGAATGTCAAATATGTAATCAGGATTTGCATCAGCCGATGTGCCTCCGTCACCGAAGCTCCATGACAGGGTATTGCTTCCGGATGCATCGGTGGTGAAATGCACATGCAGGGGTACGCATCCGGAGGCAGCAGATGGCTCAATTGCAGCTCCCTTCACGGGAGAAGCCACCGGCACCTCATTCATCACCGTCCGGCTCACAGTGATAATCGCAGGTCCTGCCTTATCCGCAGTGATGACAGCGTCATGCCGGGCAACGGTACCGGCAGGTGCATTCTCAGCCCTGGCTGGTCCTGACGCTGCAGATTTCTCAGTCGCTTTCCCGGATGGCAGACCATGAGCTTCCGGCGCTTCACCTGCCGTACCGGCATCGTCAGGTGTCACTGCCACCCGCGGAAGATCCTGCCGGACCTGAAGGGGCTCATCATCATGCCCTGCCGGACCCCTGAGAAGCAGTCCGGCAACCGTCAGTCCTGCAACAACTGCCACTACATACCATACATTCAGCCGGGCGGGGTTGAACCTGAAGAACTCCCTGCGGTCAAGACGTCGCATGAAATGGCCGGTGAGGTCGCTTCCGGCAACCATCTCGTTCTCTTCCAGCTTATTGCGGAAGAGACTCTCAAGACCATCATCTTTCATCTCGTCTTTCATTCCTTTTCAGGTATATCTTCCTTTCATCCGTGCCAGCTCCTCAAGCTTTTTCCGGAGTATGGCTCTCGCCCTGCTATATTGTGATTTTGAAGTATTTACATCAATTCCGAGCATCTCTGCTATCTCATGGTGTTTGTAACCATCTATTGTATAAAGGTTAAAGACCATCCTGTAACCCGGTGACAGCTCGCCCAGCACCCTGTAGAGATCCTCCGCAGTATAAAAATCCTCTTCAAAGCCTGCGGTTCCTGTCTCCGCACTCACATAATCATCTATGTCAGCGTGGTGTTTGTGACGCAGATTTTTATGGTAGTATGTAATGGCGGCGTTCACCGTCACCCTCCTCAGCCAGCCCCTGAAAGAACCCGTGCCCGAATATTCCCTGAGGTTGAAATAGATCCTCAGGAGAGCCTCCTGCAACATATCTTCAGCTTCAGGCCTGTCAGTGGCATATCTCATGCAAACGCCCAACAGATAGCCTGAGTACCGTTTCCAGAGTATCTGCTGTGCCTTCCTGTCGTGCCTGATACAGCCTTCAATGATATGTTGGTCACTCATCATCAGCTGAGCACAGTATCAAGACACTTGTCGTTGTCAGATGGTTGCACTGAATAAATTTTTTTTCAAAATATCCGGAAATTAAGTTGAGCATCCGGTAACTAATGATAAACGTCATTAGTTTCAAAAATATTCGGTAATAACTTTGAAAACTTTAAAAGTTAATAAAGCGAAATCATGTTCAATAAGTTCATTGCATCAATCCTTCCCTATTTTCCGAAGAAGTTCGTCTGGATATTTTCACGTGCATATATCTCCGGAGTGAAGATGGAAGATGCCATGCGTGTATCCAGGGAACTGAACCAGCAGGGTATGCGAGTCACCCTGGATGTACTTGGTGAGTTCATCAAGTCACTTGACGAGGCTGAAGTGAACAAGCAGGAGTATCTTGACCTGATTGAGGAGACGGAGAAGCAGGGCATAAACGGCAACTATTCACTCAAGCCGACGAGCTTCGGGTTGTTGATAGACAAGGAAGTCTGTTACAGGCTTATGAGGGAGATAGTGGTAAAGGCCGCCTCATACAACAACTTCTGCAGGATAGACATGGAAGATTCCCCTTGCACCGACCTTGAGATAGAGCTCTACCGCCGTCTCCATGCCGAGTTTCCCCGGAACGTGGGACTGGTATTGCAGGCGTATATGAAGCGGACGTTCGCCGACCTTGATAAGATGCTTGACATGAACACCCCGGAGATACCCACCAACTACAGGCTGTGCAAGGGCATCTACGTTGAGCCGGCGGCGATAGCATACAAGAAGTACGAAGAGATCAACCAGCATTATCTCGAGGATCTTGAATTCATGTTTAAGAACAGGATCTACGTTGGCATAGCCACTCATGACAAGCCTCTGATTGAGGGTGCTTACGAACTCATCAGGAAATATAATGTCCCGAAGGAGATGTATGAGTTCCAGATGCTGTACGGCGTCACCCCGAAGCTGCGTCAGAGCATCGTTGATGCCGGTCATGTAATGAGGGTTTATGTTCCCTTCGGAGAGAAGTGGTTCGGCTATTCGACGCGAAGGCTGAAGGAGAACCCAAAGATGGCAAGCCACATAATAAAGGCTATTTTCTACAAAGGTTAGAGAGCAGGCAGTAGGCAGTAGGCAGTAGTGAAATAATTACAGCATGCCTGTGCCAGCTATTGCCTATTGCCTAATGCCTATTGCCTCTCCAAACAAGCGAGTCATGCATGGCCCGGAGGTTTTCCATCTCCCGGGCGGAGATATAGGGCACAGGCGGATCGGGGTCTTCAGGGAGACCGACAGCCAGGTAATATATCAGCGGAATAAGCGTCAGCGGGCTCAATGCCAGCATCTGTCCCGCTGAAATCTGTCCCTTCTCATAAGCTTCATAACGCTGTTTTTGTCTCAGGAGCTCGTAGTTGGTGTCAGGATCGCCGAGCTTACTGGCATTCACAAGACCCTGGTAGGCAGACAGCCTGAGATTATTGGTTGCATTGATCAGTTCCTGGTCGGCCGGGGGCCGTTCAGACATGATCTCCGCCCTTATGTTGCCGATCCTGGGTATCACAACCACCTCTGCAATCAACAGTGTGTCACTGCTGAGATAGATGCCGGCAACATACTCCCTGGCGCGAAGGGTATCGAGGACGATCATCCGGTACTCCTTGTAACCCACAGAGGTGAAGGTGATGGTGTCATAATGGCGGGCATAGAGTGAGAACATGCCCCTGTTGTCGGTTGCGCCTCGCGTCCTGCCTCTGATCATGTAATGTGCTCCGGTCAGTGGCTGGCGGGTGTCAGCATCAAGTATCACACCGTGAAACAGTATCGGGTCCGACTCCTGTGCTGTGGCATCATGCGGGAGAAGTGCAAGGAGAAAAAAGAGAACCGCAGGTAAACCTATGGCTGTGCTACCTGCGAAGGATGATCTCGTCAAGCGTCCTCTTGGGGACGTGGTGAACGCGCTTCTCATCTCTCCAGTATTTCACGTTGTTATTCTCAATAGTCTCAAGGACCACCTTTTCAACGGGCTTGCCCAGAGCAAGCACAAGAAGTACCTCCAGGTCTCTTGGTATATCAAGAACCGTCCTGAGCTTTTCCTTCTTCACTGATGCGATGATACAACCCCCGAGGCCTGCCTCGCTGGCTCCGAGCATGATACTCTGGGCGGCGATGCCGTGATCGACTCCGAATGAGTCAGAAATCTCCTTATCGCCCAGGATGACGATATAGGCCGTTGGCCTCTCTCCGGGGTCCGGTCCTTCCCATGTTATAAGGTATCCTGCCCATGCAAGGCATGTGTAAACATCGGCTCGTCTGGCGGGGTCAGTCACCAGGATATATTTGAGTGGCTGGCGGTTGGCGCCGGAGGCTGAGAGGCGTGCGAGGTCAACAAGCGAGACAAGGGTCTCCCGGGTTATCTCGTGTTTCTCATCAAACCTGCGGTATGTTCTTGTCTTCTCTACTAGCTGTCGGAGGTCCATTTTCATTCGGTTTGGAGGCAAAGATAGGGAAAAATACGGGGTTTATGACTTAATCCATAAACCCCGTTCACCTGGCAATTAAGCGAGTGTGTCCGATAATACCGTGTGGCTCTCCCCGTGCCGGATGGGAGTGATTTTACCTGGCAGATTATTTTTTCAGCGCTTCGTCGTAGCGCTCACCAATGACCTTCCAGTCGAGCAGCTCAAAGAAGCTCTTTATGTAGTCAGGGCGCCTGTTTCTGTAATCGATGTAATATGCGTGTTCCCATACGTCACACGTCATTATGGGCACCAGTCCCGTACGGATGGGATTACCGGCGTTCTGTTCCTGGGTGATGGTGAGTCTTCCGTCAGGTCTCATGCAGAGCCATGCCCAGCCTGACCCGAAGAGTGTTGAGGCAGCCTTGGTGAAGGCCTCCTTAAAGGCATCAAATGAGCCGTATTCAGCATCTATTGCTTTTGCCACGGTGCCTGATGGCACTCTTTTACCGGAGGGTGAAAAGGAATCAAAATAAAAGGTATGGTTCCAGACCTGGGCAGCGTTATTGAAGATTCCGCCATCAGCTTTCCTGATCATCGTCTCAAGGGTGGCCTCCTCGTAGGGCGACCCCGGGAGCAGGTTATTGAGGTTGTTCACATAGGCAAGATGGTGTTTGCCATGGTGAAACCCGATGGTTTCGGCGCTGATCATGGGCGCGAGATCATCAGCAGTGTACTTAAGTGGAGGTAGTTCGAATTTCATGGCATGGTCAGATTATTTAGATTAAAAGTAAAGATACTAAAATCAGATGATCCCTGAAAGAATCAGATCAGAAATATCCTTTCGGGCAGAGGTTCGATGACACCCTTCTCCAGGGCCACGGAAAAGAGGCTTTCGATGGCGGCCTTTCCCTCCTGCCCCAGGGAGAGGGTGAAGCTGTTGACGAATAGCTCAATGTGTTCTCTTGTGACCGCCGCGTCAGTCTCCCTGGCATTTTTCCTGATGAAGCCGGCGGACTCACCCGGGCTGGCCCGGGCATATTCTATGCTCCGTCTTACGGCCCTGTTCACTTTGGCTGCCGTTGCCCCATCCACCGCTCTGTTCACCACTATTCCTCCCAGCGGTATGGGCAGGCCGGTAAGCTCCTCCCACCTCTCCCCGGTGTCGGCCACCTTTTTCAAACCCATTGCCTGGTAGGTGAACCTGGTCTCGTGTATTATCAGGCCGGCGTCAACCTCGCCTGAGAGAACGGCCGCAGGGATGTCGGAGAAGAGATATTCGCGCTTGCGCGATGCTGCAGGCCAGAAGATGCTGAAGAGGAGGTTGGCGGTCGTATACTCACCCGGTATGGCTATCAGGGCATCATCAAGAGCGTCAGGTCTGAGGGTACCCCTGCTTATCACCAGCGGGCCGTTGCCGCGGCCCAGGGCGCTGCCTGCATCGAGTATCAGGTACCGGGCCGCTGCCCGGGCATAGGCATGAAAGCTCATCTTCGTAATGTCTACACTCCCCTCTATGGCCCTGCGGTTCAGCTCCTCAACATCGGCAAGGAACCAATCGAACTCCAGTCCCTCCGTGTCAATCCGGCCATGGACCATTGCCTCAAATATGAAGGTGTCATTTGGGCAGGGCGAAAAACCAAGTGTAAGCTTCATCGTGTCATAATTAATTCAAGTGCCTGTGTCATTGACTCCTGCAGCCTGCGGATCGCCAGCGGTATGTTCCAGTTACCCGTGTTGCGGGGTTCGACCATATTGGACACCGCCCTGAGTGAAACCCATGGTATCCCGGAGAGGGCGCAGGCATAGGCAAGCCAGGCCCCCTCCATGGTCTCTATGTCAGGGTCCCATGCCTTGCGTATCCGGTCGATGACCGCCTGCGAGCCTGATGACATGTTGACGGTGGCGCCTGTGGCAGATCTGAATATGCCGGCCAGCGTTTCAAACGGCTCTCCGCTGCAGTATATCCTTCCGCCACTGAATGGAGGTCTGTCAGGGTCAGCGAGATTCGCACCGAAAAGTGAGCGGAAGTCACCGTTGTCATCGATGCCCATATCTGCGAAGCAGTCTGACCGTGTCAGCACCACATCACCCGGAGTGAGGGAAGTCACATAACTGCCTGCGATACCTGCCCCGATGACCATCTGCGGCAGTGTTCCTGCCGAGAACCGTTTCTGGAGGGCCCATGACATGGCTGCCCCTCCGACACCCGTGACGATAATCTCAAAGCTTCTGCGGGCGGCAGAAAGAGCTTTCCGCACCGCCTCCTCCTCCGAGGGGTGTGCCACGGCAATCAGTATCTCTCCGCGAGTATTATCCATCCGTTGCATTAGTGTTTAGACTGTTAAATATATTATTTTTGAACAAATTAGTCCTCATTCATGTGAACCAATTAATTTAGCAGCCATGATCTACCTGACAAGAAGAGAGCGTTTCAGCTCGGCACACAGAATGTTCAGGCCCGGTCTCAGTGACGAGGAGAACATGAGGCTTTACGGCAAGTGCTCAAATCCCCAGTGGCACGGGCACAACTATGTGCTGAAGGTTACAGTGAAGGGTGAGATGGATCCTTTGACAGGCTATTTCATGAATGCAACGAGGCTCAAAGAGATCATGACGGAGAAGGTGGTGGCCAAGCTTGATCACAGGAACATGAACCTGGAGACTGATTTTATGGCTGGCAGGGTTGCCACCACCGAGAACCTGGCGATAGCGATATGGAATGAACTTGAGGCGCCTCTTTCGGCCGAGGGTGCCACACTGCACTGTGTCAGGGTTGAAGAGACGGAAAACAACTATGTTGAATACTACGGATAAAATGGAAAAACTAAATGACGGAAGCGGAAAGCTTTCAGACGGTTACAACAAGATCGAGACATGGAATCCTGAGGTCATCGAGGAGATTGCGGGATATTACCACAAGATTCTGAGGCTACTTGGTGAGGATCCCGAGAGGGAGGGTCTTCTTAAAACCCCTGAGAGGGTTGCGAAGGCGCTGAGCTTTCTCACCAGGGGTTACCAGTCTAACCCGGAAGAGATCCTCCGCAGCGCCATGTTCAGGGAGGAGTACCGTCAAATGGTGCTGGTCAAGGACATCGACATCTACTCGATGTGTGAGCATCACATGCTGCCTTTCTTCGGCAAGGCTCACGTGGCGTATATTCCTGACGGCCAGATAACCGGCCTGAGCAAGATAGCGAGAGTTGTGGAGACCTATTCCTCCAGGCTGCAGGTGCAGGAGCGGCTCACCACGCAGATCCGCAACTGCATCCAGGATAATCTCAAGCCACTCGGGGTGGCGGTGGTAATTGAGGCTCAGCACATGTGCATGCAGATACGGGGCGTACAGAAGCAGAACTCGGTAACCACCACCTCAGCCTTTACCGGTTGCTTCCTGTCAAACCTCAACACGCGGGAGGAGTTCATGCACCTGATAGCATACAGGCTGCATTAGAAGTCAAACACTAACTTTTTTACATATCTATGAAAGCATTTGTATTCCCCGGGCAGGGAGCGCAGTATCCCGGCATGGGCAAAGATTTTTATGACAGTTTCGCCGCAGCGCGTGGCATGTTTGAAAAAGCCAATGATATTCTTGGCTTCCGCATAACTGACATTATGTTCTCAGGCACCGATGAGGAGCTCAGGCAGACACGTGTGACACAGCCTGCCATCTTCCTCCACTCGGTGGTGCTGACCTCCGTGGCGGGCAGTGCTTTTGATCCGGCGATGGTCGCCGGTCATTCGCTGGGCGAGTTTTCGGCCCTGGTGGCTGCCGGCGCCCTCTCATTTGAAGACGGGCTGGCTCTTGTCTCCGGCAGGGCATCAGCCATGCAGAGAGCTTGCGGAATCAATCCCTCCACCATGGCCGCAGTGCTGGGGATGCCTGATGCTGTTGTCGAGGAGGTGTGCGCCTCTGTGCCTGACACTGTAGTGCCCGCCAATTACAACAGCCCCGGACAGATAGTCATCTCCGGCACCGTCGAGGGCATCAGGCTGGCATCCGAAGAGCTGAAGGCAAGAGGAGCCAAAAGGATTGTGCCTCTCTCTGTCAGCGGGGGGTTTCATTCGCCATGCATGGAGCCGGCGAGGCAGGAGCTGGAGGAAGCCATCAGGACAGCCCGTTTCAGCCGTCCGGTGTGCCCCGTATACCAGAATGTCACGGCCATGCCTGTGACTGACCCCGGCGAGATAATGAATAACCTGGTGGCACAGCTCACCTCGCCGGTACGGTGGACACAGACGGTGGAGAGGATGATTGCCGACGGCGCCACCTCTTTTGTGGAGGCCGGACCCGGGAGCGTGCTCCAGGGACTGATCAGGAAGATCAACCAGGAGGTTGCCGCCTCGGCGCTGACGGTCATCAGCTGAAAGGTATTGATGCTTTTACGGCCCGGTACTGAGGGTCAGCTGCTGAGAGATATCACGGCCATACCCTTCTTGCCGTCCATCCTTATCACCAGCGGCTGTTCAAACCTTATATGCCTGAACCAGGTGCCGTTGCCTATGGTCTTCTGCTTTTTCAGCCTGTCCCACAGGATGGTACCGTCGCCGGTATACTGGTTGACAGAGAGGTAACCGATATTCATTGAGGTCACATTGTGGAAGAAGTGAGAGCCCTGTGATGCATCAACGTGGTAGTCAGGCAGGCTGACCTCAACGATGACCCTGGCGTTTGATATCTGTGGCCATGCAACCGGTATTCCCAGGAACCTGTCTTTGGTGCCCCACCTGCCGGGGCCTATCAGAACATATCTCCTGCTCTCTGACATCATCTTCCTGTTCAGGGCATCAATCTCCTCAGCCATCTCATTGGTCTTCAGGTTATCGAACTTTTCGGGTTCGACATAAATGATGTCAGTGATGTCACTGACCAGGCCGTTACCCATGCTTTTTCTTGAGACCAGCAGCATGTCATCATTATATACGGTTTCAGGATCGATGGCATACCCTGCGCCGCTGCCAACCAGGGGTTTTATCTGCAACAGGTAGAAAGAGGCCCTGTCGTTCTCATCCCTGGTGAGGTCGACGGCAAACTCAATCTCGACGGGAGCTCCGAAAGCCTCCCTGACAACTTCAAGGACCTTCTTCAGTGTAGGGGCCAGGGGGACATAATCATACTTGAGTATATTGGCAAAGTTGATCACGCGCGGCCCCGGCACATCGAGCCCCGGTGAGAGGGTGTCATTGTCCATGCTGAAAACCGAGGCGCAGTGCTTAAGAGCGCCGTCAGCCTCGGCCCTGCTGATGTCAAGCTTCACCAGTCCGGCATTCTCTCCCTGAAGCAGGTCAATATCCTTCCTGGCAAGGTTGATGGCATAGAATTCGACCTGTGAATAACGTATCAGATCTTCTATTGACACTATGTCAAGTGCCGGGAATGAGGGGGAGAACCGGAAGGCTCTCTCGCCGTCAAGGACATACTGACCCAATCCGACTGCCGCAACCGCGAAACCGTCATGGGGGGTCATGTTGGCTACCGGGTAGAAGTTGAATGACTGTGCTGTACCGCTGATGTGGGGATAGAATATGTCATCATACCTTTTCCCTGCCACAGCCTGGATTACCACAGCCATTTTCTCCTGCTCTATCTTATAGTTGATGGCCTCGAAATATATCCTCGAGTTGTCAGAATAGATGGAAGAGAAGACCAGCTTAATGGCATTGATGAGCTGCCTGAGCCTCACCTCCGGGTCAGGGTGGTTGTTGGGGAGCAGGTATGTTCCGAAGACACCCGAGAAAGGCTGGCTGAGGGAGTCTTCGAAGAGGCTCGATGAGCGTACTGCCAGCGGCTGGCTATAAAGCTTGATAAACACCCTTAGCTTGTTTTCCAGCGCGCTGCTGAGGGTTCCTGCAAGGAACTGCTTCTGCAGCACCGTGAAGTCCTTCTCCCTGTTGACCAGATCCCACAGGTGATTGGTCTCCATGAAATGGTCAAACTCGTCAGTGCCGATGATGGCAGTGAGGGGGGTTTTGATGTTGATGCCGGGCAGCAGTCGTCCGAGCTCGAAGCTGTGTATCAGGGTGCTGACAAATGCCAGGCCGCGGCCCTTGCCTCCCAGTGATCCGCCTGCGAGGCTTACCACGTTTGACTCATCAATCATCAGTGACTCGTCAAAATTGACCACCTTTCCCTTGTTCATCTCCCTCCTTCTCCGGCGGATCACCTCAATAAGAAACTCACGCATCTCCTTCAGGCTGCGGAAATCGGATATCTTGACAGGATTGATGAGTTTTGCGACCTTCACCTCTCCCCTTGCCATAAGCCAGAGTGAGAAGTGGTTCTTCATGGCGTGGTAGACCAGGGAGTCTTCAGGCACTGTCTTCAGGAAGGCTTCGAACTCCCTCATCGACTTGGCCACGGCTATCTGCCTTCCCTTTGTATCACGGTAGACGAAATGGCCGAAACCCAGGTAATAGGTTATGAAAGACTTAAGGTCCTGCAGCAGTGTCTCGGAGTTCTTGTTAATGAAACTTGCCTTAAGCTCAGCGGCATACTTTGCATTGCCGGGGTCTGATGACTGAAGCAGTGTTGGCAGGTTTGTCTGTTCCTCACGTATATGGCGGATCATGTCAAACCCGGCCATATCATTAAGGACGCCGTTGCGCGGGAAACGCATGTCAGAGATTACTCCAAGGAGCCTGTCCTTGTATTTGCTGTAGATTGAGATGGCCTCTTCCCATGTGGTGGCCAGGAGGATCTTCGGTCTTGCCCTGAGCTTGAGAACCTTGTAGAGTTCATCGGATGAGACATCCTCTATGAGGATCCTGGTCTGCTCAAGGACGAGGGTGTAGAGCATCGGCACGTATGTGGAGTAATAGTCGGCCGCATCTTCTATAATGAGTATTACCCCGGTAAGACCCTTTTTTGTGTCATTTTCCACGTTGACGCGATCTTCAAGCAGTTTCGCCATGGCGAAAAAGACCTTTGATTCGCCCGTCCAGACAAAATAGTTGTCAAACGGGACGCCGAGTGATTTCTGCTCCTCCACGAAGGGTATATCGCCGGGGTTATTGAGAAGCAGGAATGTCGGGATGTAGGGGTATTTCTCCTTTATCTTGCGGCAGAGACTCATAGGGTTGGTCTTATCAACGCCCACCATGATGATGATCATGTCATAGTGCCGCACGCCGAGGCGCGAGAAGGCCTCATCCTCGCCCGAGACGCCGGTTATCCTTGGCAGTGTTGTAAGGCTCATCTGGTAATACTCGCCGAGCATATGATCGGAGAAACGTCCTTCGCCTTCTATTGAATATGCATCATAGAGGCTTGCTACGAGAAGTATCTCCCTGACCATGAATGGCATAAGATCATGAAACACATCTCTCTCGGCATTATGTCGGTCAAGGAATTTCTGAAGCAGCTTCCGGCTTGTGAGAGAGGTGATATCCTCATCAGTGTCAGTGGGGGCCCCGCTACTTTTCGCTGGACTGTGTTCAGTGATACTGTTTATGTAACCTGTGATAAGTCCCGCAAAATTCTTGAGCAGATCGCGTTCCTCCTTCAGGAAAGGGCCTTCATGCTCACTGAGGAATTCACGTGTATAGTAGACTTCAACGGAGCCTTTTCCCTCTATAGTTACAAATTCCTGGTAAAGCTTCCATACCGTCTCCATGAATCCGGGCGACTCGAACGACCTGTTGCGGTACCTGATCCGAACAACTGCATATTCAGGATACTGCCATGCGGCGGGGAGTTCCAGCACAAGGTGCATGAGGGTCTCCTCAAGAGGCTTTCTCTCCTTGAGTATCTGTGTGGTACGGTTAATGCATGCAAGTTCCTTCAGGCGTTCCTGCTGGTCATGTATGTCACGGTCGAAACCATTGCCGGTATCACCAGGTTCTGTCATTCGGGCATCGGGTGAATTCAGATGCCAAAATTAGTAAAATAGATTAAGATAGCCGGCACCTTTCCGTGAAGCATCAGATTACTCCACCTTCCAGGTAGAACCGCTCATAAGGAGGTCATCAACCGACCTGATCTTTGATGCCGCCTGTACTTTTACGTGTTGCTCCATCATAGCTGCGTCATAGGTCTGGTCGTCGATGGCCCTGATGACTCCCATCGCAACGGGATAGTCCGGGTAACCCATGCCGGCGAGCCTGTAATGGATCCCGGGATTGGGTTCATGGGCATCATGGACAAGCAGGTCCTTCTCGGTTATGCCTCCTTCTCCAAGTCTGACCACCTTTAATTTGAGGTTTACCAGGATAATACCCTTGTCGTGGTTCTTGCCGAATATCATGGGCTGGCCGTGATGCAGGACGATCGTGTTGTCGTCCCTTGTCTCCTTGCTGGTGAAGGCATCGAAGGCTCCGTCATTGAAGATAACGCAGTTCTGTATCACCTCCACCACGGCAGTGCCGTGAAACCTGGCAGCCTCCTTATAGACCTCGTTTGAGAGTTGAAGGTTATAGTCGACCGTGCGGGCAAAAAAGCGTCCGTGTGCGCCAATGGTCAGTTCACCTATCTTGAATCCCTCCTCGATGGTTCCGTATGGTGAGGTCTTTGTTACAAGTCCCTTTTTTGACGTTGGAGAATACTGTCCCTTTGTAAGACCGTAAATCTCATTGTTGAAAAGGATGATCTTGATATCTATGTTACGGCGTATTGCATGGATGAAATGGTTTCCGCCAATGGCCAGTGCATCACCGTCGCCAGTCATTTCCCAGACCATGAGGTCAGGGTTGGCGATCTTTATACCGGTGGCAATGGCAGCAGCCCTTCCGTGGATTCCGTGGAAGCCGTAGGTGTTCATATAGTAAGGCAGCCGGGATGAACACCCGATGCCTGACACGAATACATACTTCTCTTTTGGGATATCAAGTTCCGCCATTGTCTTCTGCAGTGACGCCAGAATCCCGTGATCACCGCACCCGGGGCACCATCTTACTTCCTGGTCACTCTTGAAATCCTTAGCTACGTAGTGGTTTACAGTTGTTTCAGCCATGTTATTTGCCCTCCAGTAATGTTTTACAATAATCCTTGATCTCTCCTACGGTGAATGGGAGTCCCTGTAACCTGTTGTACTGATGATATGTATATTTCTGATGTTTCATGCGCAGGTAGTTGGCGAACTGTCCTGTATTCAGTTCACAGACAACCAGTTTCCCGAACCCGGCGAACACCTTGCCGGTATTTTTCGGCAGGGGTCTAATATAGTTGAAGTGTGCCGCCGAAACCTTATAACCCTCTTCCTGAAGTTCGGTGACCGCGGTATAGATATGTCCGTATGTGCTGCCCCAGCCGATGACAAGCATATCGCCTTTCTGATTGCCCGTGACATCAAGGTCAGGGACTTCAGCGACTATCCGTTCCACCTTCTCATCGCGCATTCTGACCATGTATTCATGGTTTTCGGGTGTATAGGAGACGCTTCCCTTTATTGTCTTCTCCAGTCCGCCAATTCGGTGTTCGAGGCCTGGTGTCCCCGGGATGGCCCATGTGCGGGCGAGGTTCCCGGGGTCTCTCTCGTAAGGCAGGAACTCCTTGTCTGTCTTGACGGCAAAGGGAACCTTTATTGTTGGCATATCCTTCATTGCGGGAATCTTCCACGTTTCCGAACCGTTGGCAAGGTAGCTGTCAGTGAGCAGAATCACCGGGGTCATATATTCAACAGCGATCTTTGCAGCCTGAAATGCAAAAGTAAAGCAGTCTGACGGTGTTCCGGCAGCGATCACCGGCACCGGGCTCTCTCCGTTGCGGCCATAGAGGGCCTGCCACAGGTCTGACTGTTCAGTCTTTGTGGGAAGGCCTGTCGAGGGGCCTCCTCTCTGTACGTCAACAACCACCAGCGGCAGCTCGGTCATCACCGCCAGGTTGAGTGCCTCTGACTTCAGGGCGAGGCCCGGTCCGGAGGTGGTGGTAACGGCAAGGCGGCCGGTGAAGCTGGCTCCTATGGCCGTGCAAATGCCTGCTATCTCGTCCTCAGCCTGGAGGCTTTTGACGCCAAGATCCTTTCTCAGAGCCAGCTCCTCGAGGATGCCGGTTGCGGGGGTGATGGGATAAGAGCCGATGAAGAGCTTAAGATCTGCCTTTTCGGCTGCGGCCAGAAAGCCCCAGGCGGTCGCCTGGTTACCGTTGATGTTACGGTAGGTTCCTTTGGCAATCGGTGCCGGGCTGACATGATATGAGGGGGTAAGGGCCTCAATGGTTTCAGCATAGTAGTATCCGGCCCTGAGAACCTTACTGTTGGCCTCGGCAACGATAGGCTTCTTCCCGAACTTTTCCTCAATAAAATCTTCCGTGTATTTGAGCTTGCTGTCAAAGAGCCAGTAGACCATCCCCAGGGCAAACATGTTCTTTGTCCTCAGAACGGTCTTCGGATCGATCTCCATGTCCTTCAGCACTTCCTTCACCATTGACGTTATAGGAGCGGCTATAAGGTTCATATTGTCAAGCTTGTCCTCCGCGAAGGGATCCGACTTGTAGCCTGCACGCAGTATATGCTTTTCAGTGAAGTTGTCTGAGTCATAGATAATGGTTGAGTTGGGCTTGAGCCAGCGTGCGTTGGCACGTATGGCTGCCGGGTTCATAGCCACAAGAACATCGGTAAAGTCGCCCGGAGTGTTGATCAGTTTATGTCCTATGTGTACCTGGAAGCCGGAGACGCCACCAACGGTACCCTGCGGTGCCCTTATCTCGGCAGGATAATCGGGGAAGGTGGATATGTCATGTCCGAACAGGGCCGACGTGTTGGAGAAGAGGGTGCCGGTGAGCTGCATCCCGTCACCGGAGTCGCCTGAGAACCTGATCACCACCGCATCTCGCTCAATGACCTTTGATCTGTTTCCCATGATGATAGTAACGTGTTTGTATGTATTAATACTTCAAAAATAATAACCAGTTTGATGTAGCTAAGTTCAGCAATACACTGATATAACTGTATGATTTTGGTCATGTTTGGCATGACCGGCTGCAACATCTGTCAGCATGCAGCTGGCAGGGCGACGGAGGGCGGCCTGCATTGGATGCCGCAGAGGTCTCATGACCAGATGTCCGCCTTCCGGAGGTTTATGGTACTTTCGAAGAACATCCTTGCGATCTTCTCAAAATATTCTGTATAGTCCGATACGAAGAAGAGATCCTCTCCTCCGCCTCCTTTGTTCACCAGGTCATGCTTCTCAAGTGTCTCCTTCAGCCTTGCCGCCACTATTCGTGCGGAGTCAACCACCTCAACGTCAAAGTTAAAGAACTTGCTTATCTGGTTGCGGATGATGGGGTAATGGGTGCATCCCAGAATAAGAGCATTGATATTCTGCAGCCTGCCGTCTGAGAGATAGGTGCGAATAATGGCGTTACTGATGTCATCAAAGATGAATCCCTCTTCTATCATAGGCACAAGCAGCGGAGTGGCAAGTGACACCACCGAGGTCGACGGGGCTCCCTCATGCAGCTTCTTCTCGTAGGTGCCTGAACTGATGGTTCTCTTGGTTCCGATCACGCCAATCCTGTCATAGTTGCGTGATGAGACATATTCAACCACGGGGTTGATCACATCGAGGATGAGCACCCTGTCGCCATACTCCGCCAGCAGGCTCTCATAGGCTGAGGCTGAGGCTGAGTTACAGGCTATGAGCACCAGCTTGGCATCATAACCGATCAGAAAATCAGTGATGCGCCGCGAGTAGTTCCTGATTGCCTCCTCCGACTTGTCACCGTAGGGAAGGTGGGCGGTATCGCCGAAGTAGATGATGCGTTCACCAGGGAGGGCCTGCCTTATGGCATGAGCCACCGTGAGGCCTCCTACACCTGAGTCAAATACGCCGACAGGCCGGTTCCATGCTTCCATAATGATCTAAAATAAAGGCTGCCCGTCTGTGAAGAGCAGCCATATTATTACCGTTTAGTATGACTTACTTAATCCCAAGCCTGGTCTTCACCAGGGGAGCGATGTCAGTGCTCTTCACCGTATCAACATAGACAAGGGTGCGGACATCATATATATAAATGAATCCTCCCTCCTTTGCCACGGCATTGATAGCTGTCGTAGCCTTCTCAATGATAGGGTTCAGCAGCTCAGCCTGCTTGTCCTGAAGCTGCACCTGGGCCTGCTGCTGGAAGTTGTTGATACGGTTCTGCATATCACCAAGTTCCTGCTCCTTGTTGGCCTTCACCAGGTCGGTCAGGGTCTTACTGTCCTTCACGTACTGATCAAGCTTGTTGTTGTACTCAACCTGCATAAGTTCCAAAGCATTTGTGAGCTCCTGTCCGTATGCATTGTATTGCTTCATTGCGGTGTCATAATCAGGCATCGACATGATTATTTCATCCCTGTTGATGTGGCCCATCTTCAATGACTGTCCAAATCCATCCTGCGCTGTAAAGACCAATACAGCAACCAGGAGTATACCAAATACTTTCTTCATCTTCTTCTTTTCAATTTTAACCGTGCAAATGTAATTATTTAATTCTTATAACCTAATTTCTGAAGCACCTGGTCAGAGAGGTCATATCTCGGGTTGGCGAACAGTATGTTTGACCCCGCAGAGGTGTCAAAAATGACTGCATAGCTGCCCTCGACGGAAATCTCCTTGATGGCTTTCAGTATCTCATCCTGTATGGGTTTGACCAGTTCCTCACGCTTCTTGTAGAGTTCCCCCTCCATGCCGAAATAGGCATTCTGAAGGTCTTTCACCTCTTTCTCCTTTGCTATGATGGCCTCTTCCCTCTTCTTCTTCTGATCCTGTGACAGTAGGACCACTTCTGCCTGGTAATCCTTGTACATCTGTTCCACGGCAGCATAGCCGTCAGCCACCTCTTTCTCCCATCCCTGTGAGAGCTTGTCAAGCTGTTGCTGGGCTGCGGTATAGGCAGGTATATTGTTTCTTATATACTCGCTGTCAACGAAAGCGAATTTCTGCGCCATGCCGCTGATTGTGGCGGTAAGCACCAGTACTGTAATGATAATGATCTTCTTCATCTTTTTTGTGTTTGATAGTTATCTTGTTCAGAATTGCTGACCTATTACGAAGTGGAACTGGCTGCCTGAGTCGTCTGCTCTTCCGGAAACGGAAGGGTCAAAACCGTAGCCCCAGTCAATGCCCAGGAGTCCGAACATTGGCAGGTTGGCCCTCAGGCCTACTCCGGCAGAGCGGTTCATTTTGAACGGATTGAAATCGCCTATTTCGTACCAGGCTTTCCCGGCCTCAAGAAATGCCAGGCCGTAAATCGTGGCCTGCGGGTTGAGGGAGATCGGGTAGCGCAACTCGAGTGTCAGTTTTGAATAGACGTTACCTGCTTCAACCACCCTGCCGTCCTTGATCACCGTAGGGGTAAGCGATCCGTTGGTATATCCCCTGAGAGCGATGACCTCACGGCCGTAGAAGCTGTAACCGGTCATGCCGTCGCCTCCCACGTAGAAGTTCTCAAACGGAGAGGGGCCGATATCCTTGTTGTAGTATCCAAGGTAGCCGAACGCTGCCTTGGCGTTGAGAATGAGCTTGTCATTTGACGAGAGAGGGAAGTAATAATCAGCCTTGAACACCACCTTCCAGAACTCTATCCATTTGTATTTCTCCTCATCTGACAGGCCGGACATATCCCTGCCGCTGATGGATGAATATGGCGGAGTCATCTGCATTGACAGGGAGAATGTCGAACCGCTGCGCGGGAAGATTGTGTTGGGGCCGGCCGAGAATCGTGTCAGCCTCGCGGTGACAGATGCCAGGTTCGAATTGCCGTTGTCAAAGAGGAACTGGTAGTAGGTGTAGTTGTACATGCTGTACCTCTGGTAGCTACCCTCATAAAAGACTGAGAAATAGTCATCGGGCCATTCAAGCCTCTTGCCGAAGCCTACCGAGCCTCCGTCGATGATCATATGCTGCCTGTCGTCCTCGCCTTTCTTTGAACCGTTGGTCATGAGTGAGCGGAAGGCTGAGAGAGAGAGGGTGTTCGGTTTCTTGCCGCCGAGCCACGGCTCGATGAATGAGACGTTGTACGACTGGTAGACCCGTCCGTTGGACTGGGCTCTTATCTGCAGCGACTGGCCGTCACCTGACGGATAGGGCCGCCATTCCTTCCACTTGAAGAAGTTTCGCATGGCGAAGTTGTTGAACCTCACCCCCACTGTTCCAACGAGCATTCCTGCCCCCCATCCGCCGGATATCTCGAACTGGTCATTGGCCTTCTCTTCAAGGGCATAGAGGAGGTCAACGGTGCCATTCACCTGGTCAGGTATAGGCTGCGGGTTGATCTTTTCGGGGTCGAAGTGGCCAAGCACAGCCACCTGTCTCACGGAACGGATTATATTTTCCTTGCTGAAGAGGTCTCCGGGATTGGTATACAGTTCACGCCGCGCCACGTGCTCATTGGTGCGTGTGTTTCCTGAGATCATGACGTTATTGAGGTTGGCAGGGTCCCCCTCAAAGATGCGCACTTCAAGGTCAATGGAATCGCCGTCAACGTTCTTTTCTACTGGAGTGAGCCGTGAGAAGAGGTAACCGTAATTGAGGTACAGTGAGTTGACGGCATCCTCGTCCTCGATGAGCCGTTTGTTGATCATAGTCTGGTTATAGATCTCACCGGAGGGGAAGTTGAATACCATGTTCAACTGATCCTTGCTATAGATACTGTTGCCCACCCAGTCGACATTCCTCAGATAATACTGGTTGCCCTCATTGATCTCAAGCACCAGGGCTATCTTGCCGTCTTCAAGGCTGTATGTTGAATCTTTCAGGATGCGGAAATCGCGGAAGCCGTTCTCATTGTAGAAATCTGCGAGGCTTATGCGGTCCTCTTCGAGCTTGCTTTCAATGTATTTTGAGCCCTTGAAGATGTTAAGGTCCTTCTGCTTGGTGTTCTTCATCACGCGCCGCAGTCTCTTGGAATCGAAGAATTCGTTTCCCACGAACTGGATCTGTTCAATCTTGACCTTTTCGTTCTTGTCGATGATGATATTTAGCACCACGTTGTTTGGCATGTCAGGGTCATCCTTCTGAACAATGGTCACCTCAGTGTTAAGGAAGCCCTTTTCGATATAGTGTTCCTTGATGGTTCGCTCGGCCCTGTTGAGCAGGTGAGCCGTCACCTGGGAGCCGTTTGGCAGGCTGAGCTTCTCATTGAGATCGGTCTCTTCCGACTTTTTTATCCCTTCGAATTTCAGGGAGGAGAGTCTGGGCCTCTCCTGGAGGTAAATATCGAGCCATACATTCTCACCCTCCCTGCCTGTGACGGTGATCTTCACATCGGAGAAGAGACCCTGTTCCCAAAGCTTTCTTACTGCTCCGGTTATCTGTTCGCCCGGTATCTCCACCTTCTGTCCGATGCGAAGTCCTGATATGCCAATGAGTGCATTCGGTTCAAGGAATCTGACCCCGGAGACTGTTATGCCTGCCACTGTATACTCTTCCGGGTAGAGGTAATTTACATATTTATCGTCGGTCTGGGCTGTGGCAATCAACCCTGTCATCAACAAAGCAATAAGGGATATTTTCCGCATAAGTCTTTCTTTCATCATCTCATCTGTTTTCAGTGATCTGCTCACTGGTCTTTCCATATCTCCTTTCCCTTTTCTGGAAGTCTGCCACTGCTTTGTAAAAGTCCTCCTTACCAAAATCGGGCCAAAGTTTTTCAGTAAAATAAAGTTCAGTATATGCCATCTGCCAGAGGAGGAAGTTGCTGATGCGCTTCTCTCCGCTGGTGCGTATCATAAGTTCGGGGTCAGGTATATCCGATGTCTCGAGGTTGGCGCTGATGGTCTCTTCGGTAATATCAGCGGTGCCCAAAGTGCCCTCCTTCACTGCCAGGGCAATGCGGCGGCATGCCTCGGATATCTCCCATCTCGACGAATAGCTCAGGGCCACGATCAGTTTCATGCGTGTGCCTGCCGAGGTGATACTCATTGTTTCAAAGAGTCTTTCCCGCACGTTGTCCGAGAGTCGGTTCAGATCGCCTATCACCTTGAGGGAGATCTCCTTTTCCAGCAGGGTATGGGTTTCGTCATTGATTGATTCGACCATAAGGTCCATGAGTGCAGAGACCTCCTCGTCGGGTCTGTTCCAGTTTTCAGTGGAAAAGGCGTAAAGTGTCAGATATCTGATGCCCAGTTCTGCGGCTGCCTCAACGGTTTTCCGGACGGCCTTCACGCCCTGGTGATGACCAAAGATCCGTTCCCTGTTCCGCCGGCAGGCCCACCGTCCGTTGCCGTCCATAATAACCGCAACATGCCCGGGCAGCCTGTTCCTGTCTATCTGATCCTTATAAGTCAATGTTATCTCTTTCTTTTTTTATCTTTTCCCATTTCTGCAAAAGCCGGGCAGCCAGCCAGCTTGTTGTACATCTTCCAGGTGACCGAGATCCCCATAAAGCTGTACCAGTCATTATTATGAATCCATGATTGGTCTACAGGGGCTGGTGAATCACCCGGAGTCATGATTTCATATTGGCCGTCAAATTTATCATAAAAAGTCTTACGAAAACCATATTCGAACTCAAGGCCAACCTGGTTAGCCACATTTACCTTGATTCCGGCAGAGAATGGTATAGAAAAGAAAGGGTGGAAGCTTTTGGTGCCATCACTCAGATTAACCTGGTTGTATACTGCTGAGAAAGCTGCACCGGCAGCTATATATGGGGTATAGTCTACGTTCCTGCTTCTGAATGTAGAGTAGGGGAAGAAGTTGAACTCGTAGGTAGCTCCCAGCTCTCCGAGGGGGGCTCCAAGGGGCGAAAGGTATCCTGCCATGATATTGGCTCTGACAGCCTGCCTTGGATTGAAGTTGTACCTGTAGAAGAATTGTGCAGCAGGTCCGGGCTTATATAATACGTTCAGAGGATTATCTTCGCCGAGATAAGTGACCATCCCCAGGGAGACGCCGTAGTCGGCGCTACGCTGACTGACAGCAGGCAGGGCCAGTAGGGTCAGGAATATCAGTATCGTTGTTTTTCTCATCCCATGCGGTCATTTGAGTATCACCTGAACGAAGGCAGTCCGTTCCGTGCCGTTTTGATGCGGTAGTTGAAGGTGACACAGAATGTGTGGTAGACATCGTTGCGCTCAGACCACTGGGATGTGTATCCGTCAAGAAAGTCAGAGAATGCATATCGTCCGGTGAGTTCCACACCGAGGAGTATGTTTGGATCGAAGGTTATTTTTGCACCTACACCCAGGGGTAATACAGCTGTGAAACCTCTGTTCCGCAGTTCCGATCCGGGGGCGTTCCATCTCTCTTCCAGCCTGTCATTGCCCTGTACACGGAAGCCTGCTCCTCCCACACCGGTGAGTGCATAAACATCGATGCTCCGGAAGAAGTCCCTCAACCTGTTTCTCGATCTTCCCCTGAAGGTCTGGTAGAGGAAGCTGTTGCGCTCACGGTTTCTCACGAAGTAGTATTCGCCCAGCAGGGAGGGTTCAAAGAGTGATGTGGTAGACTCGTACCCCCTTTCCTGGTTGTTGCCCCTCTCATCGGTTGCGTGAAGCATCAGGTATGAAAGGGAGAGCCTGGCAGCAATTTCGTCGGTGATGAAATACCTGAATGAGCCGTTGACGGTGAAACGTGTCTGTTTGAATGTTATATCCCTGAATCCCAGTGCGTTCTCTCCTATCGTGTATCCTCCCACATCACCATAGAACTGCGATGTGCCCACTCCTGCCGTGGCTTCGTACCTTTTCATCTTCCACAGCTGTGCTGAGACGAAAGGTGCAGCGACGAGCACCATCATACACACCAGTATCAGACGTTTAATCATCAGTTGCTTTGCAGTTCAGGCTACAAATATAAAGAATGTATAATATTAAAAACTTAAATATTCCTTAATTATTGTCAGTTACGGGGGTCAGCACCCCACATGAGCTTATTCCTGAGGGTGCTGAAAAAATCGATTCCGGCGGGTGTTACAGTCTTCAGCCTCGTGGCTGCCTGGCGCAGCTCGGCGACGGTGCCGATCGGCACTCTCATGGCCCTGGAATCACATGTCATCAGGCACTCGCTGCTTCTTCCTCCCGTGGCGAGTGTGATGGTGCTGCTCCCTGTGACGATGATGGGTCTGACTGTCAGGTTATGAGGAGACATCGGGGCGATGATAATGCTCTCATCCGTTGGTGAGAGTATCGGCCCGCCGACACTGAGATTGTATGCCGTTGAGCCTGTGGCCGAAGAGATAATCAGCCCGTCAGCGCGATATGTATTGAGGAAGATGCCGTTGACCTTCACGGTGATGGTGATCATGCTCTGATCAACCTTCTGGACGGTTATCTCGTTGAGGGCCATGGCTCCGTCAGGCCCGGTGAGCAGTTCAGGAGAGATGATCTCAAGCATCGTGCGGCTGATGACCTCATACCTGCCTGTGCAGAGGAGGTCTATCGCACTGCCTATGTCATCGTCGGGGATATTGGCAAGGAAGCCCAGTCGTCCTGTGTTGATGCCGGCGACAGGGATGCCGGTGGAACGGACCCTCATGGCCGTTTCAAGGAAAGTGCCGTCGCCGCCCACGCTCATTATCATATAGGTGTCAGAAGGCAGCTCGGAGACGTCACGGAAAAGAATAACCCTGTGGTCATCACGGAAATGGTTTCCGTTGGGTTCCATAATATTGAGGTAAATGGTTGCCCCGCGCCCGTGAAGCGCATCAATGAGCCGCAGCAGCCCGGCCGTGGTCTTTTCGGTGAGACCCTTGCTGTATAAAGCGATAGTTCTGACCATCAGGAAACAAAGTTACATATTGAGATATTTCATCAGCAGGTTGTACCTGTCAGTATAGAAACGGTCGAGCTCATCGTTGTCAGTCACCCAGGTGGTGACCTCATATGAGTATCTTTCGAAGGTTTTAATGATGGAGGTGAGATCCGTGGTGTTGACCTTCAGGGTTATCTCCAGGCTTGTTGAGTCAGGGTTGGATGTTATATGCATACTCAGTATCCTGGCATCATTGCCTTCGACGATCTGCGAGATGCGGCTCATGGAATAATCGCGTGAGAGCACCTGCAGCATTATCATCCCGCCGGGCTGATCAATTGAAGAGAATGAGGCTATTCCACTGATAATCTCATTATATGTTATCACGCCCCTGAAATGGTTTTCATCATCAACAACAGGCACCACTGTCAGCTTGTGCCTGGCAGCCAGCGCGATAACATCAAAGATATGCTGGTGTCCCCTAACCGAAGGACGTGGCAGAGACAGCGAATGGTTGCCTATCGGTTCTTCAGGCTGGTTCAGGTCATATATGTCACTGTCAGAGATCAGCCCCAGGTAATCTGACTCATTCACGATAGGCAGATGTGAGACCCTGAATATCTCCATCCAGTTCAGGGCAGTCTGCGCAGTATCAGACGTTTTCAGCGCCGGGACCACGTCGGATATCATCTCTTTGGCTAGCATTCAGTCACTCAATTAACGATTTAAAAGTACAAAAAACTACGGATCGTTATAACTTTGCAACGATAAACAACAGATGAAGCCATGACAAGATTAAGTGTAAACATCAATAAAATTGCCACTCTCCGTAACGCCCGCGGAGGCAATGTGCCTGATGTAAGGATGGCTGCCATAAAATGTCAGAGCTTCGGTGCCGAGGGTATCACGGTCCATCCCAGGCCTGACGAAAGGCACATCAGGTACAGTGATGTGCCCGTGATAAGGGAGGTTATCACCACCGAATTCAACATAGAGGGCAACCCGGAGGAGCAATTCATAAGGCTGGTGCATGACACCAGGCCTGACCAGGTGACCCTGGTTCCGGATGCTCATGATGCCATCACCTCCAATGCCGGATGGGACACAAAAGCCAACCTTTCGTTCCTGACAGATGTCATCGCCGGTTTTCATGAGAAGGGGATACGCACCTCAATCTTCACCGGGACTGATCCTGAGATGATCGAATATGCCGCACGCACGGGGACCGATCGCATTGAGCTTTACACCGAGCCATACGCTTCAATGTTCAGCGCCGGGAGGGAGGCCGCTGTGGCTCCTTTCGTCAAGGCTGCCGGGGTGGCAAGGGCGGCAGGGCTGGGCATCAATGCCGGTCATGATCTTGATCTCAGCAACCTGGCATGGCTGCACGCCAATATACCATGGCTGATGGAGGTCTCAATAGGGCATGCTCTCATCGCTGATGCACTTTATTACGGGCTGGAAAACACTATACAGATGTACCTGCGCGAGCTGCGGCGCAGTTGAGGAACGCCTTACCTCAGGTGCTTCTCCACTATCGTTCTGAGCACTTCGATACCGACAAGGTTCTCCCCTCCCCCGGGGATAATTATGTCGGCATATCTCTTTGAAGGTTCGATGAACTGAAGGTGTGACGGCTTGACCGTCATGTTGTAGCGCTCAAGCACCGCGAGCACCGACCGTCCGCGCTCGACGATATCGCGCTGTATGACCCTGCCGAGACGGTCATCGGCATCGGCGTCAACAAAGACCTTGATGTCAAGCATCGACCTCAGGCCGGGGTCAACCAGAATGAGGATACCCTCGACGACCACCACCTCTGCTGGCCTGATGGGTATGGTCTCCTTCGACCTGAGGCAGGTAAGATAGGAATAGATGGGCATCTCCACCGGGCGCCCGGCCCTAAGCTCCGCCAGATGGGCCATCAGCAGAGGCCACTCAACCGAATCGGGATGGTCGAAATTTATCTTCTGCCGCTCTTCTATGGATATGTGACTGTTATCCCTGTAATAGCTGTCCTGGGGCAGTATAACAACCTCCCCCGGAGGGAGCATTTCAATGAGCTTTCGTACAACAGTTGTCTTTCCCGAACCTGTTCCTCCGGCAATCCCGACAGTAAGCATAAAATGATTATTTTTGTATCAAATGTAGCAAAATATCTATATGGTAAAACATATTGTGATCTTTAAGCTCACGCCTCCCTGCACCCCTGAGGAGAAAGAAAAATCGGTAAGGAAACTGAAGGAGCTCTTCGGGCCTGTCGGCAACAGGCTGAATTACATAATTGAGTACAGGACGGGCGTCAATATCCATGAAGCCGACCACGCAGGCGACTTTGTCATCGATGCTACTTTTGCCTCAGTAGAAGACCTGAGGCGGTACCAGAACAGCGAACCTCACCGAGAAGCTGTCTCAGGTGCATCGTCGGTAAAAAAAGCAAAAATCGTTATAGACTATACCTTCTGACCATGAATTCACTCTACCCCATACGGTTCAGGCCTGTTCTAAAGGAGACACTGTGGGGAGGAAGTGCCCTGAGGGAGCGTTTTGGCAAGAAGACGAAGGCAGGGACAACCGTGGGTGAGAGCTGGGAGATAAGCGGCATGCCGGGAGCAAGCTCCGTCGTTGCCAATGGCTTTCTCAGGGGGAACACGCTGGAGGAGATCATGGAGGTCTACATGGGTGACCTTGTCGGCGATGCAGTCTACGAGAAGTACGGGAACGAGTTTCCCCTGCTGATCAAGTTCATCGATGCCCGTGACACCCTGTCAATACAGGTTCACCCTGATGACAGGCTCTCATCTGAGAGACATCACGCCTGGGGCAAGACTGAGATGTGGTATGTCATCGATGCAGCACCGGGGGCAGTGATCTATACAGGATTCCGGAGGAAGATCACCAGGGATGAATACCTGGAACATCTCCACGGCAAAAAGCTGGCAGAGCTCATCAATGCGACGCCGGTAAGCAGTGGCGACGCGTTCTTCATCCCGGCAGGCATGGTTCATGCCATCGGTGCCGGCGTTCTGCTGACAGAGATACAGCAGACCTCCGATGTCACATACCGCATCTACGACTGGGACCGGACAGATGCCACGGGCAAGCCTCGCGAGATGCACACGTCACTGGCACTTGACGCCATAAACTTCGGCCTCGACAGCACCAACCTGATAAAAAAACTGCCGGAGCTCAACCGCCCGGTAGTGCTTGCAGAAAGCCCTTACTTCCATACCAGCCTCCTGCAGATTGACAGTCCGGTGATAAAGGATTTCAGTCTTACTGACTCATTCATAATTTACATCTGCACTGAGAGCCTGGCGGTGATCGAATGTTTCGGCCACAGTGAGGAGATCAAGGCGGGCGAGACCATTCTTGTCCCTGCGTCAGCAGACAGTGTTGCACTGATCCCGCAAGGAAGGGCAACGCTTCTTGAAGTATCTGTACCACAAAAAACGAAAATGCAATGAAACAATTCACAGCCATCATCGCCATCCTGTTAATGATATTTGCAGCCTCATGCGGCAGCGGAACCGGTGATAAGGGAGGCGGCAGGAAAAAAGCAGGGCATGAACCTGATACAGGTTACACTGGTGTAAGGAGTTACATCAGGGATAATGTGAAATTAAGGGAGGTAGAGTTCCGTAACGGCGTGAGGGAAGGCATCACCCGCACCTATTACAAGGGCGGGGTGCTCGAACAGGAGATACCCTATGTTGCTGACAAGAAGAACGGCGAGGCAAGATGGTACTACCCTGACAGCAAGCTGTTCAGGGTCACTCCCTACGTCAATGACACCATCCATGGGTCACAGATACAATACTACAAGAGCGGACGGGTGAAGGCAAAGCTCGATTACACAGAGGGCAAACGCCACCCCGGAATCGAGGAGTACACGATGAGCGGTGAGAAGGTGACCAGCTATCCCGATATAAGGTATCGGGTTAACGACAGGTATGAGGAGAGAGGGATGTACAAGATTTTCATCGAGATGACTGACATGGCCGAGAATGTAAAATATTACAGGGGCGACCTGGTTAACGGTCTGGTGGATCTGGATTCCCTGAAACCGCTGCTGCAGACGGCCACCACCGGGTACCTCGATCTTCAGAAGACCATGGGTCACTCGGCAGATTCAGTGACGGTAGTGGCAGCCTACCTGACGGGATTTGGCAACAGGCTCTACTACCGACTGGCAATACCTCTGCCCTATAAAGATCTGAATTAGGGGAGATGATAATCAGGTCAGCAACATTCGTCATCAGCAGTGCAAAGTTCAGCCAGCTCCCTGCCCCTGACCTCCCGGAGTTTGCATTCATAGGGCGCTCGAACGTCGGCAAGTCGTCGCTGTTAAATATGATTGTGTCAAGGAGAGGCCTTGCCAAGATATCCGGCAGTCCGGGGAAAACACAGACGATAAACCATTTTCTGATCAATGAGAGCTGGTATCTTGTAGATCTTCCGGGTTACGGTTATGCCCGCCGGTCACAGAAGTTGAGGAGCGAGTGGGAGAGGCTGTTCATCACATACGTAACAAAACGTGAAAATCTCATTTCCCTTTTTGTGCTCATTGATGCACGTCATGCACCAATGGCATCTGACCTGACATTCATGGAAAGGCTGGCGACGGCCGGCGTGCCCTTCGCACGGGTGTTCACAAAGAGTGACAAGGTCTCGGCAGCCGAGGCCGGAAAGAACAGGGCTCTTCATGACAGGGCCATGCTTGAGAGATGGGAGAGCCTGCCTCCCTCCTTCGTAACCTCCGCCGCGAAAGGCACCGGCAGGGAGGAGCTGCTCGAATATATCAGTGAAAACATGATATTTTTCAAAAGAGAAAATTGATTTAACCCATTAATATTAATTTTGAAGCATCATTCAGTGATAACCATCTTAAAAATCCATATATGATCGGCAGAGCTCCCTTTAAGATCTTTTCATGCACTTCATCATTAAGCATAGCTGAAAAAATTGCTGACCACCTGGGCATAACCCTTGGCAGGAGCTCTCTCCTGAGCTTCAGCGACGGTGAGTTCCAGCCCTGTTTTGACGAGTCTGTCAGGGGGTGTCACGTATTCATAATTCAATCGACCAATCCGCCTGCCGAGAACCTTATGGAGCTCCTCCTGATGATCGATGCCGCCAAGAGGGCATCGGCCTATAAGGTCAATGCCGTCATCCCCTACTACGGGTATGCGCGCCAGGACCGCAAGGACAGGCCGCGGGTGTCGCTGGGGGCCAAGCTGACGGCCGACCTGCTTACCAAGGCGGGTGTTGACCGCATCATCACCATTGATCTGCATGCCGACCAGATCCAGGGTTTCTTCGATGTGCCTGTTGACCATCTCTTTGGCTCTGCGCTGTTCGGACCCTATATCAGGAACCTCAACCTCCCCAACCTGTCAGTGTCGGCGCCTGACATGGGAGGCTCGAAGAGGGCCAATGCATATGCACGGTACCTTCAGTGCGAGCTGGTACTCTGCTACAAGCTGAGAAAAAAACCAAACGTGGTTGAGGAGATCTCGGTCATCGGTGAAGTGGAAGGTCGTCACGTAGTCATCATTGATGACCTTGTTGACACGGCAGGCACCCTTAGTTTTGCCGCCACAGTGATGAAAGACCGGGGCGCCCTCAGCGTCAGGGCCGTGGCAACACACCCCGTACTCTCGGGTGACGCCATTGAAAAAATAGACAGGTCGCCCATAGAGGAGCTGGTTGTAACAGACAGTATCCCCATGACCGGGCATTCACCGAAAATCAAGATACTTTCCGTAGGCGAGATCTTCGCCGAAGCAATAAAAGCGGTCTATACCAACAGCTCAATAAGCACAGGTTTTGTATTTTAACCTTTTTTGCTATATTTGCAGGCCAATTTTTTTGAAAATGTCAAACGTGTGATGGGAGGTTGCCGGGCAAGTAACCTTGAGTAGCACAACAAATTAAAGACTAATGAAGAGTATTGAGATCAAAGCCGTCTCACGCGATCAGTTCGGTAAAAAGAGTTCCAACAGCCTGCGGGCAGAGCGTAATGTGCCCTGTGTCATGTACAGGGAGAAGGAAAATCTGCATTTTTATGCTCATGAGAACGCTTTTCGCGGGCTGGTTTATACCCCGGATGTATTTCTTGTTAACCTCATAGTTGACGGAAAGAACTATAAAGCCGTCATGAAGGACCTTCAGTTTCATCCTGTCACTGACAGGCTCCAGCATATTGATTTCATGCAGGTGACTGAAGACAAGCCGGTAGTAATGGATATCCCGCTGCAGATCACGGGTGAGTCATCCGGCGTGAAGGCAGGCGGTAAGCTCAGGGTCAAACGCAGGACACTGAAGGTAAAGGGTCTTGTTGAAGACCTCCCGGAGCATCTTTCCATAGATATAACCAATATCGGTATCGGTCAGTCTGTCAAGATAGGTGATCTCTCCTACGATAAGCTCGAGATCATTGACAACAAGCGTGCAATGATAGTATCGGTTGACGTATCGAGGGTTTCCATCAAGGATGAGGAAGCTGCTGTTCCCGGCGCTGAAGCTGTAGCTGAGGCTCCTGCTGAAGAGTAGGAATAACCCGGCAAAAGCAAAGAATGAAATACCTTATCGCCGGTCTGGGCAACATAGGCGAGGAGTACAAAAACACACGGCATAATGTAGGATTCATGGTGCTGGATGCCGCTGCGGCTGCATCCGGCATCTCTTTTTCGGACCGCCGCTACGGCTTCGTGGCCGAAATGAGATACAAAAATGCCATCCTGATCCTTCTCAAGCCATCCACCCTGATGAACAGAAGCGGCAATGCCGTTCGTTACTGGATGCAGAAAGAGAAGATAGACCCGGAAAACCTCCTGGTTATAACAGACGATATTGCTATCCCCACCGGCAGCATCAGGCTCAGGGCAAAAGGCGGGGCCGGCGGGCACAACGGCCTCTCAAGCATAAGCGAGATACTCGGGACAGATGATTATGCCCGTCTCCGAATCGGGATAGGCAATGACTTCCCCCGGGGAGGCCAGGTAAATTATGTACTGGGCGAATGGACACCTGATCAGCTGACAGTGCTCGGGAAACGACTGCCACTCGCCGTTGAGATGATCATGTCATTCGTGACCGCCGGGTGCGAGCTTACAATGACGGCATACAACAAGGCGGGGAAAAAACTCGGTGATGACAACTCAGAAGGGGGAAAGGATAGATAAGTTCCTCTGGTTCGTCAGGATCTTCAAATCACGGAGCGCAGCCACAGAGGCATGCAGGATCGGAAGAGTAACCATTGACGGCCAACCGGTCAAACCGGCTCATACCGTCACGCAGGGGACAACAGTGGCCGTCAGGAAACCTCCGGTCACTTACACCTGGCTGATCACTGACCTGCCGAACAACAGGGTGGGCGCCAAACTGGTGACCGGTTACATCAGCGACCTGACACCCGAAGAGGAGAAAAACAAACTGGCAGCCAGCAAAACGGCCTTCGGCTACAGGCCGCGGGGAAGCGGCCGTCCGACCAAGAGGGAAAGAAGAGACCTCGAAGATTTCATCGGGTAACCCTCTGGCCATGCCATACCGCATGGTGGTATAAATACCTAAAAGCGGACTTTCACAATTAAGATTCAATAAATTTGAATCTCAGGGGTGGAACTTTTTCTAACTTAGTAATCGTGAAAGCCTGTGGCTTTCATTTTTGGGAATATGAGCTAAACCTGGTTGTGGAATGGGTAAGAACAATATTGAGAAGTATGATCTTTTCTATCAGCTTCTGAAAAAATATGTTGACTTCTGGCATAACTATATTTTTTACCGTAAGGTGCTGGCCTACGGAAAGGATAACATTGATTTCTCGGTACCGACAATCTTTGCGCCCAATCACCAGAATGCCCTCATGGATGCCATGGCTGTCATCGGGACGCTTGAAAGGCAGCTGATATTCCTGGCCAGGGCAGATATTTTCAAAAACAAATTCGTTGCGCGGATACTTTACACTTTTAAGATGCTGCCGGTGTACAGGATCAGGGACGGTTTTGAGAACCTTAAACAGAATGACGATACCTTCCGTGACACGCTCAGGGTCATGGAGCACCGCAACGGCATTGTTATCCTGCCCGAGGGCAATCACGCCACCTACCGTAAACTGAGGCAGCTGAAAAAGGGCATTTGCCGCATTGCTTTCCAGACGGCTGAGGCTAAAGGATACACAGGGGAGATAAACATTGTTCCCGTTGGGCTTGAATACTCTCACTACTGGCGTTTCAGGCAGGTTCTCACCGTAGTCTATGGCCATCCCATAAACGTCTCTGAGTACTATGCCTCATATCAGGAGAATCCCAACAGGGCGATAGCGGAACTGCGTGACAGGCTCTCGGCGGAGATGAAGAAGGTGATGGTGCATATCGATGGAGAGGAGGACTATGAGGCCATCAACGAACTTCGGAGCATAATCAATGAAAAGTACAGTGACAGGATAAGGTATCCCAAGCTCTTCCGTGACCAGAGACTTGTCAGCAAGATCAATGACCTGCACGCTTCTGATCCGGGGAGTTACTCTGAGATATGCAGGGACAGCCTTACTGTCAGGGACCTGGCTTCGAAACTGCGGCTCACCTACCGGCATCTTAGGAAAAAGAGACACCCCATAGGATGGCTGCTCCTCTCATCACTCTTCCTGCTGCTCACACTTCCTGTGTTCCTGCCGGGTGCCATTCTGAACATATTCACCTTTCAGATCTCCTACCTCAAGTCAATCAAATCAAAAGATCCGGCCTTCATCAGCACGGCCAGGTATGGCTTCTTCCTTGGGCTGAGCTTTATCTTCGGCCCCCTCTACCTGGCACTTGCACTCATTTTCATAAAGCCATGGTGGATTGCCATATTCGTCTTCCTGATGATACCGGTGGCAGGAATCATTTCCTGGAACTGGTTTCTGCTACTGCGCAGGACCATCGGAGGTTTCAGGATATGGAACCTGAACCGTATCAAAGACCCTGACTTCATAACCCTGCGCGACAAATACCACCGGCTCATCAAACGTGTAACGGCACTCTGACCATGAAGGATATGTTCACCGGGAAGGTGGTCTGGATCACAGGTGCCTCATCGGGCATAGGGGAGGCACTCGTAAAAGCTTTCGCGCAGGGAGGGAGCAGGGTAATAGCATCGTCAAATGACAACACCAGGCTGGAAAAGGTAGCTGAATCATGCTCAGCGATGAAGGGCAGTGTCACCACCGTGGCCTTTGACCTGGGCGAGATGGCTGGCATAGAAGAGCTTGTCGCCGGTGTGGTTGAAAAAGAGGGAAGAGTAGACATGCTGCTTAACATAGGCGGCATCAGCCAGAGGGCTCTTATCAGGGAGACGCCACTGTGGCTTGACCGCAGGATAATGGAGATCAACTACTTTGGCACGATAGCTCTCACCAAGGCTCTGCTGCCGTACATGATTCGCAACGGTGGCGGTCACATAGCTGCCACAAGCTCAATTTCAGGACGTTTTGGGTTCCCCCTCCGTTCAGCCTACTCCGCTTCAAAACAGGCGCTGCACGGTTTCTTCGAGACGTTGCTGCTTGAACACGCGAGAGATAACATCAGGGTGTCGGTGATTATCCCCGGGAGGGTACAGACCATGATCTCACTCCATGCATTGACAGCCACGGGCGCAGAACATGGCAAGATGGACGAGGGTCAGGCCGGCGGAGTTACTGCTGAGAAGGCGGCCAGGCAGATACTGAGAGGCCTGGGAAGAAACCGCCGTGAGATACTCGTCGGCAGCAGTGAACTGCTGATGCTTAAGATTAGAAAATACATGCCTGCGCTGTTCTTCAGGATTGCAGGGAGGATCAAACCAATGTAACCGGAAAATGAAGATCAAGGGATACGTAGTAAGCGGCATTCAACAGATGGGGGTCGGGGTCAGTGACCTCAGCGAGGCGTGGGACTGGTATATCAGGGCCTTCGGGATGGATTGCCGCATCTTCGAAGACGAGGCAGAGGCAAGGCTTATGCTTCCGTATACCGGAGGCGAACCGCGGAGCAGGCACGCTGTGCTGGCCATGAACCTGCAAAGCGGAGGAGGCTTTGAGGTATGGCAGCATAAAGGGAAAGTGCCCGAATACCCTGACCGCGAGACAAAACTCGGCGATCTGGGAATCTTCGCCTGCAAGATCAAGGTAAAGGACCTGGAAAAAGCATGGCGCTACTGGACCGATAACGGCGTGGAGGTGCTGGGCAGGCCGTCAGCTGACCCGTCAGGCAAGAAGAGTTTCTTTGTCAGAGACCCGTTCGGCAATATCTTTCATATAGTGGAAGCCTCTGACTGGTTCATGAACCTAAGGAAAATCTCGGGCGGGTCCTACGGTGCAATCATATGCGTGAGTGACATTGAGCAGTCCATAAAGCTCTATTCCGATATCCTGGGTTATGACCGGGTCATCTATGATGTCACGGGCACTTTTGACGATCTCACTCCCGTACCCGGTGGCGACGGTCTCTTCAGGCGGGTGCTGCTGGCTCCCACGAGGCCTTTCCACGGAGGATTCAATCCCATTTATGGCCAAAGCGTTGTGGAACTCATCCAGGCCAGGGACCGCACCGTCACGAGGATCTTCGAAGGAAGACTGTGGGGCGACCCCGGCTTCATCCATCTCTGCTATGACATCAGGGGCATGGATAACCTGCGCCGTTACTGCAGCGAGGCGGGATTCCCCTTCACCGTCGACAGCCAGCAGAGTCACCAGGGCAGCAGCTTTGACATGGGTGAGGCAGCAGGCTATTTCGCTTATATTGAGGACCCCGACGGCACGCTTATAGAGTTTGTTGAAACCCATAAGGTTCCGATCATTAAAAAGATAGGATGGTATCTTGACCTGCGCCGGCGTGACCCCAACAAGCCCCTGCCGTCATGGATGATCAGGTCACTCAGGTTTTCCCGGGTTTCATCCGGAAAAGGCAGTAGGCAATAAGCAATAGCCTTATCTCGCTGATTGACTGAAGGCTGTGGACTTATAACTCTCGTTTTGACTGTCGACTATTTCTTTTCACTACTGCCTATTGCCTAATTCCTGCTGCCTGATTCTCCCTCATGACCCTCATGAAATTGCCGCCCCAGATTTTGGCTATCTCATCGCGGCTGTATCCCCGTCTCAAAAGCTCCTTAGTAATATTCTTCATCATCGAGACATCGGTGCATCCTTCAATACCTCCTCCGCCGTCGAAGTCTGACCCTATGCCTACATAATCAATGCCGATTACGTCAACCACATGCTGGATATGGTTTACGGCATCCTCCACCGTAGCCAGTTTAACATATTGTTTCTTCAGATCGGAGAATTCATTCCAGCGCTGCTCCTGCTGGGCTTCGGTCATATCAGGCCCCATGGCTCTCCACTTCTCGCGAAGCTCTGCGACTCTGGCTTCGAACTCCGGGTTGGGTTCAGGCTGCTTAAGGTAGTCGCTCAGAATGCATATCTGGATCACCCCGCCATTCTTTTTAAGGGCCTGCAGCATCTCATCATTCAGGTTACGGGGACTCTCGCACAGAGCCCTGCATGATGAATGCGATGCTATCACCGGGGCTTTTGAAACCCTCAGCACATCATAGAATGACTCATCAGACATGTGCGAGACATCAACAATCATCCCTACACGGTTCATCTCCTTCACCACCTCTTCGCCAAAGGCTGAGAGCCCGTTGTGTTCAGGGCCCGATTTATCGGTAGAAGAATCACAGATATCGTTGTTCGATGAATGGCATAGGGTAATATATCTCGCACCCAGGTCATAATACTGACTGATCCTTGACAGGTCAGTGCCGACAGGATAACCGTTTTCAATGCCAAGGAAGATGGAGAGTTTGCCTTCAGATTTCAGTCTGTAGGCATCATCGGGACTGAGAGCTATCCCCGCCATTGACGGGTGCCGCTCCACGTTGTGCTTCACCGAGTCAAAGGCAGTGAGGATTCTGTTGTGTTCCATTTCAAAAGCCTCGGGGTTCCTTGGCCCCTGTCCGATGAATATGGCAAAGAACTCGGCATCAAGGCCTCCTTCCTTCATCCTGGGAAAATCAACGGATCCCTTTTCGTTCCGCACGCCCAGGTCAAACCCGCCCCTGTAAAGGCGCATGGGGGTATCACAGTGGGTATCGACTGAGAGAATGTCATCATGAAGCTTGTCTGCCTTGCGGCTGATCTTCTCCTCGCCTGAGGTGCACCCTGTGGCAACGAATAAGAGGGCTATCAGAATATACTTTGTTCGCATCATATCGCTTTTGTTGACAATGCTAAGATAAGCATATCAGAAACTGAATGTCATCATGCCGGACAGGCTGAAAACATAAAAAAGGTTAAATAGCAAGGTGCGGTCCGGGAGCCTCTCAGTGCCGGTGGATGGACTGCGCCGCGGGTGAGAACCGGGATGCAGGGATGGGCCTGGGCCCAATGGCAGGGATCAGGCAGGGACAGGCACAAAAAAATGCCCCGCTAAAAAAAAGCGGGGCAGCCATGAAAAGAATGGAAAAATTGCTTTTGGACAGTAAAAAGCATCTTCAAAGTTTCACAACTTAATATATTTTGAAACTTACTTCTTGATCAGTTATACGCAAATATAATAAAAATGATTTCATTTTGAAAATTTTCAGAAGAAAATCAATGAGCCATGAAATGATCAGCAGTGATGTGCAACTTGTGTAAATTTGTTGCGTCATTCAAACAGAACAACCTGAAAATTGTCCACACCGGATTTGCACATACATGAGAATCTCGTAAACGAGTGCCGGCGGGGAAGCCGGAAAGCTCAGTTCAGGCTGTATGAACTCTATTCCAAAGCCATGTTCAACACGGCATACCGCATAACAGGCAACAGGGAGGAGGCTGAAGACATGCTCCAGGAGGCTTTCACTGACTGCTTCAGGAATATAGGGTCATACAGGACGGAATCGACATTCGGCGCCTGGCTGAAAACGATAGTGATAAACCGATGCATCAGCAGGATTCGCAAGAGGGAGACCGAACTGGTCTACATTGACGACTACAGCCGGCATGAGGTAAGTGAGGAAGAGCCACCTGAGACAACCTGGCCCGATCAGGCGGTGATAGCCAGGGCGGTGGAGAGACTCCCGGACGGTTACCGGGTTGTGTTTAGCCTGTACCTGCTTGAAGG
>CAZHTG010000004.1:0-33797 GCA_964535795.1 uncultured Rikenella sp. | reverse complement strand
TGATCATGCGGAGATTGCCACGATACTCGGAATATCGGAGTCGACCTCCAAGACACAGTATTCACGGGCCAAGGAGAAACTGAAGAAAATACTATCATCAATGCACAGAGATGGATGAACTTGAGAAGCATATAAGAGATCACAGGGAGGAGATGGATATTCATGATCCTGACCCCGCCCTGTGGAAGAGGATCGAAAAGGGGCTTCCGGCCGGAAAGAGCAATCTCAGACCGCTGCTCCCTCGTGGGCAGAGCCATCCCGGAAAATGGCTCCTCCGGGCTGCCGCAGCCGTGATAATCGCCGCCGCAGGACTTTTAGCCATATTCAGCGGGCTGCGTAACCGGGAGAAGCTGAATGACCCCAGGGTGACAGCGGTGCAGGAGACATATTATTACTATGACAGCCAGATCAGGATGCTTTACCAGGAGGCAGAGCCGCTTCTGACAGCCAATCCGGATATCAGCAGTGAGCTGAAACTGGGTATGGGTGAACTTGACAGTCTCTCAGCGCAGATCATCAAAGACCTCAATGACAACATCGCAAGCCAGGAGGTGCTTGAAGCACTGGTAACCAATTACAGGCTGCGCATCGAACTCCTGGAGGACATGCTTCAACTCATGCAGAAGAATGAAGAAAGAACGGAAAAAACGACAGGCTATGAATTATAGGTACTTACTTATGGCACTGGCCATACTGACGGTGAGCTCAACCCTTGCAGCACAGCAGATCTCTGACAGCAAGACCCTCAGAAAATCGTTCAGGGTTGGCGGTGATGCCGTCCTCGAGGTGAACAACAAGTACGGTGACATACATCTAAGCCATTCCTATGGCGATTCGATCAACGTAAGGGTTGAGGTGACTGCCTCGTCAAATACCGGTGAGAAACTTGATGCGATGATGTCTGATGTTGAAGTCAGCCTGACGATGTCCGGCGAGACAGTCAGGGCACAGACCACATTCACCAAGGGCATCACCCCGCTGTTCGAAAGCCTGAAGGGTCTCACGAAGAATCTCATCAACTTTGATTCCAGGCTTAAGATAGACTACTTCATTGAATGTCCCCCGCATACCGTCCTGCGGGTGACCAACAGCTACGGAGATGTATACATAGGTGATGAAACACCGGAGTTGACACTTAAACTGTCAAACGGGACGCTTGATGCAGCCGCGGTGGGTAACGCCCAGATGATGGAACTCACTTTCAGCAAGGCAAATGTAAGAAGCATCAGAGAGGGCATGGTGACACTGTCATTCAGCGAGTTGCGGACGAAAGATGCAGGTAAGATCAATCTCACCTCCGTATCATCAAAATCATGGATTGATGTCTGCGGAACGATTGATCTCGACTCTAAGCGCGATGACCTTCATCTGGGTTCCTGCGAGGTGATTACGGGGACAAGCTATTTCAGCGATATAATTGCAGAAAGGCTGACCGGTGAGATCAATATGTCAGTCAAGTACGGGAACCTTTCATTCGAGAATATTGACCGCGGCTTCAGGCTGATTGACATACGGTCATCGTATGCCGATCTTGACCTGGCACTGGAAGAGAGATCGGGCTACAACCTGGAGATCAGGCATACCAACGCCTTCGTCTCCCTGCCGGGATTTACACCCGTGCCGGAGCGCACAGAGATCAGCGCACAGGACAAGATTTTTCTGACAAAGGCATCAGCAGGAAGCCAGCAGAGCCGCCCGAAAATCAGGATTGATGCAACGAGAGGTGAGGTACGCGTGCTGCAGAAATAATTTTTCGTGATCCGTGCAACCTGAGAAAAATTTTTTTGTCCTTTAATAGAGAACAGTAAATCTTATTAAAAATGAAAACAGGAATTATTACTATACTGACGGGCATGATAGCACTTGCATCATGTACCGTCATAGTTGACTGCATTGACGGCAACGGGGATCTGAAGTCCGAAGAGCGGACAGCATCATCCTTCACGGCTATTGCCAATGAGACCTCCTTCCATGTTGTATATGTTCAGGGCGCCGGATATAACATCACCGTGGAGGCAGAGAGCAACATCCTGCCGTATATTACGACTGATATCCGCGGCGGGGCTCTGGAGGTAAGCACGGTCAGAGGCACACACTGCCTCAGGTACACTACTCAGCCGGTCATTACGGTAACGGCTCCATACATCAGCGAACTGGTCAGCGCAGGGTCAGGTGACATCGTGGCCGGCGATCTTGAGGGTGAGGAGGTAAAACTGGTTGCCAGCGGCTCGGGCAACATCTTTGCCGGGGCTGTTGCCGGTGAAGATGTCTCAGTGGTGGTCTCGGGTTCCGGCGATATCAGGACTGATGAGATCTCATCAACAACCTTTAAGGCAACACTATCGGGTTCTGGTGATCTGACGGTGTCAGGGGCAACGGTGAACAGCAGACATGTCGTATCGGGTTCGGGATCGGTCTATTCCGCCAACCTGGTCACCAAAACAGCGGTAGTAACGATGTCAGGATCAGGATCAGTACACACAACTATAGATGACCGCCTTGATGCAGTTATCAGCGGCAGCGGCAACATATACCTGTATGGCAGTCCTCAGGTCAGCGTCACCCGTACGGGGTCAGGACGGATCATCTATCTGTAGATATCATGATATTATAAAAGCAGAGACAGGCTTCGGGGCCTGTCTCTGTTTTTTGTTGTCGCACGCTGAGAATTAAGCGCAGGGTTATGTCAGGTCTATCTCATTTCCGTCGCGGTCAAAGAACCCGTACTCGAGGAAATGGTATGACTGAATGGCCTGGACCTTTATGCTTACGGCGTACTTCTTGTTGATCTTGCCTATCATTGAGAACAATCCCTCTCTCAGATATGCAGCCACGAACGGGTGGGTACGGAGCAGGAATTTACGGGTCTTCACCTTTTCAAGTATGGTTCCCAGTGTCCGCTCCATCTCATCGGTAAGAAGGATGGTTGATGCGGTTTTACCCTCTCCCCTGCATACGGGGCACTTTTCGTCAGTAATGATTGACATCTCGGGTCTCACTCTCTGGCGTGTTATCTGCATCAGCCCGAATTTGCTAAGTGGGAGAATATTGTGCTTGGCCCGGTCATCACTCATCAGTTCCTTCATCCTGTCAAAGAGAGCCTGGCGGTTCTCATTTGACTGCCTATCGATGAAGTCAATAACTATGATTCCACCCATATCCCTAAGCCTCAGCTGCCTGGCTATCTCCCTGGCTGCCTCGATGTTGACGGAGAGGGCGTTTGACTCCTGGTCAGAGCCTGATTTTGATCTGTTGCCGCTGTTGACGTCAACGACGTGCAGTGCTTCAGTATGCTCAATGATAAGGTAGGAGCCGCCCTTGAATGAAATGGTGCGGCCAAAGAGCCCCTTGATCTGTCTGCTTACTCCATACTGGTCGAAGATCGGGTACTGCTCCTTGTATACCTTTACTATCTTTTCTTTCTCAGGGGCAATCTCCCTGATGTAGCTTCTTACTTCGCCGGCTATCATTTCATCATCAACGATGATGTTGCTGAAGTCGGTACTGAGTATATCCCTGAGGATTGTCGTGGTGCGGTTCAACTCGCCCAGCAGCAAACGTGGCTGCTTGGTGTCTTTGCGAATTGTACCGAACGCCGTCTCCCAACGGTTTAACAGCTCCCTGAGCTCTGCATCGAGTGCTGCAACTTTCTTCCCCTCGGCCACGGTACGTACAATGACACCGTAGTTTTTGGGCTTGATGCTCTGTATGAGCAGTTTAAGGCGATTGCGTTCATCGGGGTTCTCAATCTTCGATGAGACGGATACTTTGTCTGCGAATGGCATCAGCACCAGGTTCCTCCCTGCAATGCTTACTTCCGATGCCAGTCTCGGTCCCTTGGTGGAGATGGGTTCCTTTGTAATCTGCACTATAACTGTCTGCCCTGAAGCCAGGACGTCGGATATCTTCCCCTCTTTATCGATGTCAGGTTCAGGCTTGAACTTGGCCATCGGTATCTTCTGCTTGCCCTGTGTTGCCTGGGCATAATAACGGTGAAGGGTCCTGAACTGGGCTCCCAGATCAAGATAGTGCAGGAAAGCATCTTTTTCGAAACCTACATTGATAAACGCTGCATTCAGTCCCGGCATAATCTTTTTTACCTTTCCAAGGTAGATGTCGCCGACAGAGAATCTTACATTCCGCTTTTCCTTATTTAACTCGACAAGTTGCTTATCCTCAAGAAGTGCTATGGATATCTCAGAATCGCTTGCGCTGATTATTAAATCCTTACTCACATTCCGGAATTTGTTGATTCGCTAATAGTCCTTTTCAAAATGCAACTAACCTAAAGATCAGGGGATCTTTAGGTTAGGGATTAAGTAACAGACTATGCATTATATGCTATTTCTTCTTCTTATGCCTGTCTTTCCGCAAGCGCTTCTTACGCTTGTGGGTAGCCATCTTATGCCTTTTTCTCTTCTTTCCGCTTGGCATTTTAATTACTTCTTAACGTGAGATTTAACTTTATTGATGAAGGTCTTGGCCGGTTTGAAAGCCGGGATGTTGTGTGCAGGAATGATAATGGTGGTATTCTTGGAGATGTTCCTGGCTGTTTTCTTTGCACGTTTTTTCACTATAAAACTGCCGAAGCCCCTGAGATAAACATTATTGCCGGCAACCATAGAGTCTTTCAATGATTCCATAAAAGCCTCAACGGTCTTCTGAACGGTCACTTTTTCAATTCCAGTGTTCTTGGCAATTTCGTTAACAATGTCTGCTTTTGTCATTTTGCAAGAATTTTAAATTCAACAAATTATTTTGGTGTCTGTTTTTTCAATGTGCAAATATAAAATATTATTTGTCAATTATAGATGATATAAAAAAAAATTCGCTCCGAATACTCTGATTTTTTGATACCTATAAAATATAAGCGCCTGCAGGGCCTCTTTTTGACCCGGCTGACAGGCGCCATTGTACGGCCTGATAACCCCCCCTGACCCTCTCAGTATTTTTTTTTGTAACTTTACATCCTTCATATAACCGAAATATATATTAAAGTTATGTCGTTCAATAAAGTAATCCTGGTAGGCAACGTCGGCAAGGATCCTGAGATCCGGCGTTTTGAAAACAACATCAAGGCATCGTTTTCCCTTGCCACAAGTGAGACCTATACTCCCAAGGGAGGCGACAAGGTAACGCAGACCGAATGGCACAATATTGTGGCATGGAGAAGGCTTGCCGAGCTTGCCGAGAATTATATCCGCAAGGGCTCGCAGATACTTATTGAGGGCAAGCTGCGCTACCGTTCCTATGACGACCGTGACGGGAATAAGAGATATGTCGTTGAGGTTGAGGCTGACGTGATACAGCTTCTCGGACGCAAGCCCGACGGCCAGAGTCAGCAGGGCCAGGGTGCGCAGAACAACAACGGGAGCTATGCTCCTCCCTCACAACCCTCATCAGATCAGGGCGGCAGCATAAGCGAAGACCTCACCACGCGTGACACGGCGGATGATCTGCCTTTCTAGCTAACCAAACGTTCGGATTTTGGAGACACTGATGTCAGGTTCCCTTTCAGGGTTTTTCACACTTGCAGCTATGGCAGGTAATCCGGTTGCCCTGGTGACGGAATTTATTATCCTTTTCTTCCTGATAGTGGCTTCGGCATCCATCTCGGGGTCGGAGGTGGCATATTTTTCACTCACCCCCGGTGACATGGAAAAACTGGAGAAGGACAGGGCAAGAAATTCCGCGACGGTGCTCAGACTGCTGTCAAAGGCTGACCGTCTCCTGAGTACGATACTTGTCGCCAACAACACCATTAACATAGCCATCATCATCCTTGCGGCCTTCATCAGCTCAAAACTGTTTGACCTGACCAATAGTCCACTCTTATCATTTATTATAGAGGTGGTGGTAATCACCTTCATCCTCCTTCTCTTCTGCGAAGTGATGCCCAAGGTGCTGGCATCGCGCTACCCGTTGAAGTTTGCACTCAGGATGGCTCCTGCACTGACGCTCACAACCAGGATATTCAAGCCGCTTGCATCACTGCTCTCATTCTCGTCCTTCTTCGTCAAAAAGAGATCAGGGTCCAGGGATAGCGGTATAAGCATAGACGATCTCTCTGTCGCCATCGACCTTACATCATCGGAGATCAGGGATGACAAGGACCTGCTGAAGGGCGTGGTGAGGTTCGGGAACATCAATGTAAGCGCCATCATGTGCCCCAGGATGGATGTGACGGCACTGGATATCAAAAGGGGGTTCCATTCAATCATAGCTGAAGTGGTGGAGTCAGGATTTTCAAGGATACCGGTATATACCGGCTCATTTGACGATGTCAGGGGCATACTGTTCGTCAAAGACCTTCTCCCGCACCTCGGCAAGCCGGACACTTTCCGGTGGCAGTCGCTGATCAGGCCTCCGTACGTGGTTCCGGAAACAAAGAAGATAAGTGAGCTTCTGAAGGAGTTCCAGGCAAAAAAGATACACATGGCCATTGTCGTCGACGAATACGGGGGCACCAGCGGCCTGGTTACCCTCGAGGATGTACTGGAGGAAATAGTGGGAGAGATCACCGATGAAACTGATGAGGATGTTCCTCTTTTCAGGAAGACCGGAGCGGAAAGCTGGGTCTTTGACGGGAAGATCCTTCTCAACGACTTCTATCGTATTACCGGTACTGACAAGGATCCGTTTGAAGATATCAGGGGTGACTCTGAAACCCTTGCAGGACTATTGCTGGAGCTCCTCGAGGAGATTCCGTTAAAGGGAAGAGTGATTTCCACGGGGGGATTCAGGTTCACCATTGAAAGTGTTGAGAACAGGCGGATAAGGGAGATAACCGTTGAAAAGAAAGGGGAAGGTCTATGAGACATCTGATGGCGCTGCTGTTGCTGACGGCAGCTCTTCTGCAGGCGGGCTGCAGGCAACCGGCAGTGCCGAGGCCGGCAGGCTATTTCAGGATAGAGCTGCCTGAGAAGAGTTATGTCCAATATGAGACCCCCTGCGCCTACACGATTGAATACCCGGCATATGGCACGATCAACCTCAGGCCTGCAACAGCCACCGACACATGCTGGATGGACATTGAATTTCCGGCATTCAGAGCCAAGGTACACCTCACATACTTTAATCTCGACGGTAACCTGGCATCGCTCACCGAGATGTCACGCGAGCTCGCCTATAAGCATACGATCAGGGCTGATGCAATTGATGAGAAGTTATGGGCAAACGATTCATCACGCGTCTACGGCATCCTGTACGACCTGAAGGGCAATACCGCTTCATCAGTGCAGTTCTTCGTGACTGACAGCACCAGCCATTACCTCCGTGGCTCGCTCTATTTCATGGCACAGCCCAATGAAGACTCCCTGATGCCGGTAATCAGTTTCCTCAGGGAAGACATCATTCACCTTATAGAGACCCTGAACTGGAGATAACCCATGGCCTGCATAACAAAACACTATCTCAACAAGGATACGGTCATCGGCGTATGGAAGATCGAAGAGGAGCTGCCCGCACTCCTTGAGATGGTTGATATGAGCCCGGAGGACCTGAAGAGATATGAGATCTTCCGCAGCACCTCGCGCAAAATGGAGTTCCTGAGCGTGAGAGCCCTGCTGGCCGAGATGATGGGCAGGGATGCAAGGATAGTATATAACAAGAATAACAAACCCTTCATTAAGAACGGATCGCATTTCATCAGCATAACACATTCGAACAAACTTACAGCCATTCTCATGAGCCGGAATGAGCGCGTAGGCATTGACCTGGAGTATATGCGTTTGAATATCAATGCCTTTGCATCAAAGTTCCTGAATAAAAGGGAGAAGATCACCCGCCGCTGGGCTGACCGCACATACCATCTCTATATCCACTGGTGCGCCAAGGAGGCAATCTACAAGATCTGTGACAAGGAGGGCATCAACATTGTCAATGATATCTCCATTGAGCCTTTTGAAGTGCGGGAGTCGGGAGAGATCAAAGGAAGCGTTAAGAATGAGAGAATAGATGACCAGTTCACTCTCTACTACTCAAAATACGATAACTACACCATCGTCTGGACCAAGAAGAAGCATGAGAGTTGATATCCCCTGCAGGAAGAGAAAGGTAGTGGCGCAGCTCATTGACCCTGACAGGGCGGGAGATGAATCACTGGTTATGACAGCCCGGCATGCGGCTGAGGCGAAGGTCGACATGTTCCTTGCCGGCGGCAGCCTGACAAATGTGCCTGTGGAAGGGGTGATCAGGAGGCTGAGAGAGCTCTCCGGCATACCCGTAATACTTTTCCCCGGCAACCTCCTGCAGCTTACAACTGAAGCCGATGCCATCCTCATGCTCTCACTCATCAGTGGCCGCAACCCTGAGCTGCTTATAGGCAACCATGTCATCGCCGCCCCTTTCCTGAAACAGGTACGTGACAGAATCATACCCGTGGGCTATATCCTTGTTGATTGCGGGGGAGGCACCTCGGTGGAATATATGAGTCATACAGCACCCGTACCATACTCAAAGCATGATATCGCCGTCGCTACCGCCCTTGCCGGCGAGATGCTGGGCATGCATGCTGTTTATCTTGAAGGTGGAAGCGGCGCTGCCAGGCCCGTTGACCCGGCAATGATCAGTGCGGTAAGAGAGGAGATAACAATACCCCTCATCACCGGAGGAGGACTCGATTCAGCTGACAAGATCAATGAAGCCTTTGCTGCCGGAGCAGATATGGTAGTGATAGGAAACGGCAGCGAACAGAATCCGCTTCTGATTGCCGAGGCCTGCCGCGTAAGGGATAACTACAACAGGAATCTGCTGAGCGCCTGAGCGCTGCTGCATGGAAAACCTGTCCGGAAAATTTCACAGGACATACTCTCTTTAATAGCAACCCGTACAGCTTCCCGCATATACTACCTGAAAAGCTCGTGCAGCGGATCACCGCTGGCAGCATTAGGCAGGGGAATCCTGCATAGAACCGAGAGGCTAACGGCAATATCCCTGGTTGATACACTGCGCGTTACTGAGGCCCTGCTGGCGGTCCACCCGAACCAGATCAGGGGCACATGACTGTCATACTCATATGGCGAGTTATGCCCCGTGACATTATCAGTCTTCTCAACCCATCCGGGATTGAGGGCTATCATCACATCCCCCGACCTCTGCTGGCTGAAATTGTTGTTCATCTTGAGGAGCAGTCCGCCTGAAAAATTACTCATCTCAAAGGCTGAGGTGGGTACCGCCGAGGCTATGCCCGAGAACTGCACCATGAAACGTGCCACCCTCTTCTGTATCTCTTCAAGGCTGATTTTGGCATCTTCGATAAGTGCCCTGTTCAGGAAGATCTGGTTGTCAAAGAACCCCTTCACCCAGTCGCCCTGACCATAGATGGCGTTCAGGTAACTGCGGAGCAGCTGCAGCGACTGGTTAAGCTTGAAATAACCGGATGGCACCCTGCTCTTCTCAAGCACTGCAGGTATCTCTGATACTCCGTGGGCTGAGACAAAATAGACGAGGACATTTTTTTTGCCAAGTGATTTGTCAATTTTGTCAAGCAACAGGCCGATGTTCCTGTCAAGCCTCACCAGGGCATCGGCAGCCTCCACCGAGGAGGGTCCGAAGCGATGCCCTATGTAATCTGTGGCTGAATAAGTAACTGCCAGGTAATCAGTTACATCATCCTGCCCCATCTGTTCACTCTCTATCAGCCTGAGGGCCAGCTCGGTGGTGAAGTCGTCGGCAAACGGTGTCTCACGCAGCACCGAGTAATCCCTTGTTGTGTTCAGGAGCTTGCCTTTGGTGGAGAGCTCCTTAAGGTCATAGGGAAACCATGTCTGTCCGTCGAAGCCTCTCTCGAAGGTGCTGGAGTCAGGCTGGCATCCGGGGTAGAGCGAGGGGTCCATAAGTGGTTTCCATGGTTGGTTCAGATACTGTCCGGGCAGAAGCATGGCGTTGAGGTCCATGAGCCATGGGGGAAGCGTCTCCATGTAGTAGTTGCTGCTCATCCATGTGCCGGTGCGGTCATCATACCAGAAGGAACCGTCAGCAGCGTGGCCTGCCGTTATTATGGCTCCCATCTCCTTAATACCGATGCCGTAAACCTTTGAACCGCCGCAGGCAGCCATGTGCAGCTCATCAGCAAAAGTTGACGACAGCAGGTTTGCGGGAGAGAACAAACCGGTCTCAAAACTGCCTCCTATCGGGCTGGCCCCGGGGTCCTGGACGCAGAAGATCATCTGGTCATTGAACGGATGGAACCAGGTGTCTGAGGTGATGCCGTGGGATGACGGTGAGGCCCCGGTGGATATGGTGGCAAACCCCGGTGCAGCCTGTGTTGAGATATAGTCAAGCGAGACATTGCGGTAATAGGTGCCCTCACTGACCATCCTTTTGAGGCCCTTGTCAGGAAGGATGCCCCAGATACTCTCGAGCTGGCTATAGCGGAGCTGTTCAACGATGATGCCGATGACCAGCTTCGGCTTATCCGGAGGGATGTAGGCCGTTTGTGCTACAGTAAAAGATGAAATGAGAAGGAGATATAGTGATATTATCAGTTGTTTCATGATCTGTTTGTATGTTGTATGAACCAAGCCGCAAAAGTATGAGTTTTGCACTTCTGTGCAAGGCTGTACAACAAAGATATCAACATGAGGCCACCCTATTTTAACCGGGTGATGACGGCTTTGCCTCTCAGCAGGGGTCCGTTGGGCTCTTTCCTGACAGATACTATGAAGATCCCCCGGGGCAGGCTGCTGCAGTCACAGACCACAGGGATACCAGGATATGCCGTTTCCCGGTAACTTTTAAGAACAGATCCGGAAGTGTTGGTCATGGTGATTGTAACCTCTCCCGATATTGAGACCGGCAGCATAATTCTCAAGGTGCCGGCGGAGGGAACAGGCCAGATCAGAAGCCCCGTTTCCGGTGGCACAGGATAGAGATCCGCGGGTTTATGCAATTGCACATCTTTGGTCACAAGGGAGTTCCACCCGTCAATCACTGCTTCCAATGAATATGATACATATCCGGGGCATGAGAAGGTGAAATTGTAAGTGCCGGGGGCAATGAACCTGTAGTACTCTCCCGTAAGGGTATCAGAGTAGATGTGTGATAAGTCAAAATCATGGTCCTGGATGAATATTTGTGCTTTAAGCGGTTCCCCTGTTATTGCGTCGGTGACGGTTCCCCTGACCCCGTTGAGGGCTTCGGCCATATAGCGGATCAGTGACCTGTGGTTCCAGTTCCAGAGTGTCTCGAGGTTTGACCCGGGGGTCATCTTAATATCATCAATCTCAATGGTCACCTCACGTCCGCCGAGGACCCAGGTGACGTAGTCCTGCCTCCCTCCCCTCACGATATACCACTCCCATCCCCTGGTGACTCCATCATCAAGGAACGACATATAGCCCGGTTCGGAGTAAAGGTGTACAGTATCAGCATACCGTCTGCTGATGTCATTGAACCATTGGTCATCAGCATGCAGCCTGGTCCATTTGTCCCATGGATAGTTTACCACCTCTGCCCCTGAGTGGAGGTTCACCGAGAGGGCAAATCTCTTTTCCGCCAGGAATGCCATCATATCTTCTGTCTCCTTCTGCAGCTGAGGCGGGGTGACTACCTCGGGATCAGGAAAGTTACGGTTGAGGTCATAGCCGTTGCTGTTTGCCCTGATCGGGTAGGTCATCGTGTCTCCGTCGCGGTACATCCCGTCAGGGTTGGCAAGCGGATTGATCCAAATCTCAAGGCCTGATACAAGATCCGAAGCCACTCCGCCGGCATAGCTCTCCGAAGCAATGTATTCAGCCAGCCTCATCAGAAGTATAAATCCTGCAGGCTCATCTCCGTGGATTGAGGAGCTGAGCATCACTGCAGGCTCCTGCTCGTCGGAAGCAGGATTGTCGGATATCTTCAGCGCAAGAACCGGCCTGCCTGAGAGGCTGAAGCCTATTGTATCGAGAAGGCATACATCAGACCAATGGTCAGCCATCTTGTGCATGATGGTATCATAGTGCTGCCAGGTGGGGTATGACTGCCACAGCATGGCTTCGGCCACGCTGGAGGCGGTGAAGAATCCTTTGCGGGATTCGGGCACAACTGTCTTGTAATCCATTCCGGTGGATATGAAATCCTCTGTATCAATATGAGAAAGGCAGAGGACCGCTTCCGTTCCGTTGCAGGATGCAACGGAGAAGCGTGCAGCGATCTGTGTCATTAGGTCGAAACCCGGGTAGCTGATGATCACCTCAGCCTGGCCGTATCTTTTTACCGCCTCCCTGATGTCATCACCCTGCCGGGGCGACTGCCCGTATCCGTACCGTGTTACTGACACGATCAGCAGAACGGTTATGAGGGAGAGCCATTTCACCGTTGGTCTTATACGTTGAATCTTATATGAAGAATGTCGCCGTCGCCAACGATATAGCTCTTGCCCTCCACTGCCAGTTTGCCTGCTTCGCGGCAGGCGTGTTCTGATCCCAGGGCCATGAAGTCACTGTACCTCATCACCTCTGCCCTGATGAAACCTCTCTCGAGGTCTGAATGGATGACTCCGGCTGCCTGAGGGGCAGTCATGCCGGCGGTGATTGTCCACGCCCTTATCTCCTTCGGGCCTACGGTAAAGAATGTAAGCAGGTTGAGCATCTCATAGGCAGCCCTGACAAGCTTGTTGACGCCCGGTTCGGTCAGACCGGATGCCTGGAGGAATTCCATCCGGTCAGCCTCCTCGGAGAGGTTGGCTATTTCAGCCTCCAGTGCACCGGCAATTATCAGCGGCTCCGACCCCCTGGCTGACAGATACTCCCTGACAACTTCCGTATGGCTGTTGCCGCTGAGGGCAGAGGCCTCGTCAACGTTGCAAACGAAAAGAACTGGTTTCATTGTCAGGAGGAAAATGTCATCGACATATCTCTTCTCCTCCGGTTTAATCTCAAGTGATGAGGCATTCTGAAAGCCCTCGAGGTGCTCCTTGTAACGGTTGAGTATCTCTATCCCGTGCTTTGCATCCTTATCGCCCGTTTTTGCAGCACGCTCCAGTCTCTGAATCTTCTTTTCCACTGATTCCAGATCCTTGACCTGAAGTTCAAACTCAACGTTCTCAAGGTCCCTGACAGGGTTGACGGAGCCGTCAACGTGAGGCAGGTTGTCATCATCAAAGCAGCGCAGCACATGTATCAGCGCATCGGTGTTCCTTATCTCTCCAAGGAGCCTGGCTCCTGAGCTGTCGCCCTTACCCCTGACCAGCCCCGGGATGTCAACGATCTCCACAGTTGTATGGACTATGCGCTCCGTCGGCTGGTGCTTCTCCAGTTCATAGAGTCGCCTGTCTGGTACCTGTATCACTCCCAGGTTCGCCTTGACACCCGTGCCAAAGGTGTTTGTCTCTCCCCGTGTGTTGGATATACAATTGAAGATTGTGGTTTTCCCTGTGCTGGTGATCCCTATAATTCCGCATTTCAATGCCATGTCGCCTGTTTCTGTTGCAGCAAAGTTACCAAAAAGAGCCGACCGGGAGCATGGTATGCCAACACGGCTCGCACTTTTTACTAATTTTGACCGTCAGATTAAACTATTGACGCCCGGGTGCATCTCACTCACAAATGCCTGCAATTAAGGTGATGCCAAAAATCACTGAAGAGGAAATAATCAGTCTGATCAATACGGACGCCGAAAAAGCGTTCCGCCTGATCATTGACAAGTACGGTTCAAGGCTGTACTGGCATATCCGGCGAATGGTCATCATTCATGATGATGCCGATGACGCATTGCAGAATACCTTCATCAGCGCGTGGAAGAACATAACCGGCTTCAGGAATGACAGTTCGCTCCTGACATGGCTCTGGTCGATAGCCACCAACGAAGCCCTCACTCTTATCAGAAAGCGGGAGAGGCACAGCACAGTATCGCTTGACGATCTTGACGGGATCTTTGCACAGGCGGTGGAAGGAAACTCGTACTTTGACGGTGATGAGGCTTCGGTTAAGCTCCAGAATGCCATCCTGAAACTGCCTGAAAAGCAGCGGTCAGTATTCAACATGAAGTACTTCGATGATATGAGCTACGAGGAGATGAGCGGGGTGACGGGAACTTCCGTGGGGGCCCTGAAGGCTTCATACCATCATGCAGTAAAAAAAATTGAACAATATTTACAGGACAATTAAACCATTGCCCTTGCTGAACATCAAAGAAATGTGATGAAACTCAATGAAGAAATAAAAAAGAGCAATCCCTTCAAGGTACCTGATGGATACTTTGAAACCCTGACTGACAGGACAATGTCAGCCATCAGGCAGAGCCATGAAGAGGGAGAGGCCGTCCGGGAGGCCATGCTCTCTGCAGAGGCAGAGGCCGCGAAAGAGGAGGCGGCCGGCACCACGACCGATAAGCCGGTGAGGCGGATCAGCCTCAGGCCATATCTGGCGTTTGCTGCTGCCATCCTGGGCTTTGCCCTGCTGGCCACCGTGATGGTCAGGCTGGTGACAGGCGACAGGGCCTCAGCCGGTTACGAAGCCGGTAGCGGCCTGTATGCCGACCTGGCAACAGAAGAACTTGATACATATTTTATAGAGCATGAGCTGTTGCAGACGGAACCGGACGACATCACGGGAACGGAACAGACCATCTCATCCGAAGTCATCATTGACTACCTGATGACGGAGGATATTGACCTGAATGATATCTACGAACTATTATAAGGAAAAATGAAGAAAGTATTTTACCTATTGATCGCGGTGATGCTTGCAGCCACGGCAGCATTGAATGCCCAGGGTCCGGGACAGGCCATGGGAGACAATGAAAAGCTCACTGCCTATAAGATCGCCTTTTTCACACAGAGGCTTGATCTTACCCCGGCAGAGGCTGAGAAATTCTGGCCTTTGTACAACGACTTCTCCGCACGCAGGAACAAGCTGCTGGCAGACCGTCTGTCGCTGATGCGCTATGCGTCTCAGAACGAAGCAAACATGAGCGATGAAGAGCTCTCGTCAACGGCAGACAGGCTTGCGAAGAGCTTCTCAGACGAAGCCACGATGGTGGTAACGTTCAACACAGACCTGAAGAAGGTACTTCCCCCGGCAAAAGTCATCAGGCTTTACCAGATTGAGAACCAGTACAAACAGCAGTTGCTGAGAGAACTGAATCAGAGGAGGCAGGGCCAGACTCAGGGATCTGGATTCAGGGGCCGCTCCGGCCAGGTTCAGGACCCGGACCTGTAGGATAGATCAGGAATTCTTTACTTCCCTTATATATGACGGGAGTTCCGGCAACGAAACGGTTGTCTGCTCTCCCGTTTTCATGTTCTTAACGGTTGCCTCTCCGGAGGCTATCTCATTGCTGCCGGCAATTATCACTACCGCGATGTTCTGAGCATCAGCATAGGAGAACTGCTTCTTCAGCCTGACGGCGTCAGGATACAATTCGGAAGCTATTCCTGCATCACGCAGTGAGCGGACAATCTTCAGCAGTTCAGGCAGTTCTTCCCTGCCGAAATTGATGACCAGCGCTTCCGTGGCTGACCCTGTCTGTTCCGGAAAGAGGCCCAGCTGAAGCATCACGTCATAAATCCTGTCTGCGCCAAAGGAGACGCCTACGCCGGAGACGCCAGGCAGGCCAAAGATACCCGTGAGATCATCATACCTTCCGCCCCCGCATATGCTTCCTATGGATGCATCAGCAGCCTTCACCTCGATGATGGCGCCGGTGTAGTAATTCAGTCCGCGAGCGAGCGAGAGATCCAGCTCCACCTCTGCACGTGACGGTTCCAGGGCAAGGTAGCCGAAGAGCTCTTCCATCTCTGAGATTCCCTTCATACCTGCCTCCGATGACGCAAGCACTCCTTTCAGTTCCTCGAGCTTTGAAAGCGGCGATCCGCTCAGGCTGAACACCGGCTCAAGCATGGAGATCACTCCGGGGGCAATGCCACGCTGCATCAGTTCCTGCCTGACACCCTCCAGCCCTATCTTGTCAAGCTTGTCAATAGCCACCGTAATGTCGGTGATCCTCTCCCCTGCTCCTGCCATTTCGGCTATGCCGGCAAGGATCTTACGATTGTTTATCTTAATAACAACCCTGATATTCAGGTCGCTGAAAACACGGTCAATGATCCTCACAAGCTCAAACTCGTTAAGTAGCGAATCACTGCCGATGACATCGACATCGCACTGGAAAAACTCCCTGTACCTTCCCTTCTGGGGTTTGTCTGCCCTCCAGACGGGCTGTATCTGGTATCTCCTGAAGGGGAAGGTGATCTGATCCCGATGCTGTACCACGTATCTTGCAAAGGGTACGGTAAGATCGTACCTGAGTCCCTTTTCACATATCCGTTGTGAGATTACGGCGCTCTCTGCCTGCGAGAGAACTGAGGCGGGTATGTCAGCCAGGAAGTTGCCCGAATTAAGGATCCTGAATATCAGCCTGTCGCCCTCCTCACCGTATTTCCCAAGGAGGGTGGTGAGGTTCTCCATGGCCGGTGTCTCAAGGGGCAGGTAGCCGAAGAGGGAAAAAGTCTTGCGGATGTTATCGAATATATAATTACGGCGGAGCATCTCCACGGGAGAGAAGTCACGTGTGCCCCTGGGAATAGAAGGTTTCTGAGACATATCGGGAATGATTTCCCGACAAAAATATGAAAAAATTGCCTGTTCAGACGCATGAACAACAGAGACAGGTCCGGGACCTGTCTCTGCGTAATCGTCATGAAAGATCTGCTATTGTATGAAGGGAATTGAAAGCGGGTATTTAAATACTTCGCCCTTTGCTGACCTGACGCTCGCCACAATGATGCAGACAAACTCAAGTACGCCGAGTGCAATCAGCAGCGGTATACCCACGATGATGAAACACAGCGGAATAAGCAGCACGGTGTAGAGGAGCATGGAAATCTGGAAATTAAGTGAAGCTCTTCCGTTGATGTTAATCCACTCCGACTCGTCCTTTCTGGATATCCAGCAGATCACCGGGCCGACTATGCCTCCGAAGGGAAAGAAGTATCCGGCGAAGGCAGACAGGTGGCAGAACATTGCCCAGTCGCGTTCCGATTGAGTGTATGTTTTAATCTCTTCCATTTGTTTTATTTTAAAGACGGTATGTCAGGGTAAAATGCTGCATCCTCAGAAACGTGCCAGCCTTTTCAGGTCACTGATCAGCAATCCGTTTGCGTTCCTGCTGTCAACAAGGTGGCTGTCATAGTAATACATCACAGCATCATCTGTTCCGAGGAGCATCTTCATGCAGGTACCCGTCTGTTTGACACCGTCAGGCCCTACCTTATGCACTATCAGGACATCCTTCTCCTTCCCGTCGATAGCCCTGATTATCTCCTCCTCGTCAACGATCCTGACCTTGTTGGGGTAGTGGGCCTTTATCCTTGCTTCGGTATTGATCTCAGGAGCCAGGTCCTCTGCCCTCACCAGTATTGTTTTGCCCCCTATGTCGGGAACATTCCTGTTATAGTATTTCAGATAGCGCAGCGCCGCATTGGTCGGGTTCTTAATGACCATGTCAGCATGATACTGCATGAACCTGATGATCAGTCCCAGCTTGTAGCTGTACTCCTCCTCAGGAGCCCCTGCGAAGGAGAGAGGTATGGCGCAGAACTCCGGAAGCTCATCAAGGTTCTCAACGTCAGCGCCCAGGAGGAGGTTGAGAAAATCGTAGGCCGAGCCTGACTTGTCATTGCTGAAGTTGGTTATGGTCAGCACGATAAACGACAGGGAAGGGTCGGTGCGCGTAAGATTGAACTCAGTCTCCGTAATGAACTTTACAGGAGTTACCTTCCAGTATTTTTCCACAGCACTTTTAATCTCAGCGTTGTAGAAAGAAAACGGGTTATCCTCCAGCACAACGCATGTTACTGAAGTTTTGAAATTTTCAGCATGCTCAATGGTAGGGTAAGGCCTCTGCTGGGCTGTTGCCATGAGGGTGAAAAGTATCAGCAGGGCGGTCAGGGCGGTTCTCTTCATTCGCAGGTTAATTGTCTGGTGGTAAAAAGACCGGGTGCTTTTCGTTGAACTTTCTCAGGTAGACGAACATCTGCTTCTTCTGGTTCTTGTTGCGCATAGAGACAAATTCCTCATAGAGCTCGGGGTCCTTCATCAGCAGCGCCTCCAGGTTCTCGAGGTCATATTCGTAAGACTTCCCGGTTTCAAAGTCGATCATGAACATCTGCAGGTCAGTCCGCGAGGCGTTGTTCCTGTAGGGATACCCCCCCATGTAATAGGGATCATAATACCTTGATGAATAGGGGCTGTAATAATAGGGCGAATAGAATGACCTGTAGGGAGAGTAGTAAGGATCATAATATCCGTATGGATTATATCCCGGCGATGTGGTTGTGACATCGGCCACGAAATGGATGATTGAGCCGAAGAAAGTAATCCGGTTGAAAGTACTCTGCACCTTTATATAAAGGACTCCGTTACGCGCAAAGCCCCAGATGGCATCCTTCTCTATCTCCTGCCTGACGCCCATGTTGTCATAGAAGTATATCTTCTCTGAGGAGATCACCTGGTCAAAGAAATCCTTGTCGTTATAATCGACTGAAGTAAACAGTTTGGCTTTCGGGATCGGGCTGTTTGCCTTCACCATGTCAAAGTTCAGGTAGATCCCATCCCTGAATTTGAAGTCAGGCGTATACTGAACAAGAGTATCCCTCTGCATGGCGCTGATCATGCCGGAGGCAATCACAATGGCTATCAGTGTCACTACGGTCTTTTGCATCACACTCCTTTTCAAACTTTACCTCAAATATTGTACCGTAAGGCAAAAATAATCTTTTATGCAGACGGAAAGCACCCCTCCCTTAATCTTTATTTAAATTCATGTATCTTTGAGTCTCATTTTTCTACTGCTCTCAAAATATGCCGAGAAGAACAAGAGCCTCCTCCATTCCGCATTCAGACCTGATGACCCGCAGGACCAGGGACCGGATACTTCTTCCTGTTGCTGTGGCCCTGCTCCTGGTAATCATTTCTCTCTCCACTGCACTGGCGGGTATGGTTTACACCCCTCTGGTGGCCGGTGGACTGGCGCTGGTTCCCCTCGTGATGGCGGTTTATGAGCTGAGAAGGCTGATAGCCGACAGCAGGGCAATCATCAGGGAGCTTGCCTCCATTGCCGAGAAGAATGAGGATGTGATCAACTCCTTTTCCCACAAGATCAGGGAGCCTCTCAACAACCTGGTGCTCCTGGGCAACATGCTGAGCGAGACAACCACCTCACCCAAGCAGCAGGAGCTTGTCGAGACCTTCATCGCCTCCACCGGCTCTATGGTTGAGGTTGTCAATGAGCTGACCATGGAGACGGCAGGCAACATCACCTTTGAAAGAAGAGGCGAGATTCGATTCAGGCTCGGACCCATTATAAAGGACACCATCGAGCTTATGAAGCTCAACCGCAGACATGAGCAGTGTATTATCATCTATGATGATCGCGGTGAAGGTGACACCGAATACATGGGTGATCCCATCATACTTAAACAGATCCTCATAGACCTGCTCAGCGCCGCCATCTCAGGCACGGCGGGCAAGATCACCATCAAGATACAGGCCCGGGAGGCCGGCGAACGTGACTCGATGCAAAAGGTTGAATTCACGCTGTCATCAAACAACCCCGTGGTCTTCATCGGCGAGGGCAGACAGCCATGGCCCCTGTCCGGGAGGCTGATACACGACACCGGGGGCAACTGGCAGGAGACCAGCGCCGGCGCCGGTTCATACTTCGTGTTCTTCGTCAACATGCGGAAAGCCGGCAAAATCGAAAGACCTGCCGCAGCCAGCACACTGATCAGGGGAATGTCCGGTGAAAAAAGCAAGAAGGAGCTTAAAGACCTTTCAATACTCCTTGTTGAGGATAACCCTATCAACCAGCGCATCACACAGCTAATGCTTGAACCGCTGGTCAAGCGGTTCGAGGTTGCCCGTAACGGCAAGGAGGCTCTTGACATGTTCGGCACCTCACGGTATGACCTCATTCTCATGGATGTGCAGATGCCCGTGATGAACGGACTGGTGGCAGCCGACAAAATAAGAGGTCTTGAGATGAGCACGCAGGCACATGTGCCGATTATAGCCATCACGGCCAATGCCATGCTGGGAGACAGGGAGCAGTGCCTCGCCGTGGGTATGGATGATTATATAAGTAAACCCATTGAGCCTGATGTTCTCATTGAGAAGATCAGAGCCCTGATCTGACCTCAGAAGGGCTTCACGCCAAGAATCATCATGTCATCAATCTGATCATGGCCATCCATCCATGAAGTGATGGTCTCATCCAGTATCCTCTCCTGGTCAAGGAGCGGATACTTGCTGATGGTAAGCAGGATATGCCTCAGGCGCCGGTACATGAACTTCTTGTTCTCCGGCCCTCCGAACTGGTCAGCGTAACCGTCGGAGAAGAGGTAGAGGATATCGCCCTCACGGAGTCTGAAGGTGCTGCGGTTGAATGAGACCATGGCAAATGACTGCACCACATTCTTCTTGTCTCCCTTGATCTCAATCAGCTTGTCGTCACGCACAATATATACAGGCAGGAAAGCGCCCGAGAACTCCATCTCCCTTGTTTTCTTATCGATGATGCACATACTCATCTCTATGCCGTCACGTATCAGGGCCTTGCCGCTCTCCTCCTTGAAGAAGGCCGATTCGAGCTCCCTGTTCATGGTGAGGAGCAGCTGGTCGCTGTCATCAACCTTCATCTCATTGATGATCTTCTGTATCAGCTCCAGCCCGATCATTGACATAAGGGCTCCCGGCACCCCGTGTCCGGTACAGTCAGCTGCCGCGATGAAGTACTTGTCATCCCTCTCGCTGAACCAGTAGAAATCGCCGCTCACGATATGCTTCGGGCGGTAATAGATAAAATAGTCGCTGAATATCTTCCTGATATGATGTTCAGCCGGAAGTAGCGCCGCCTGTATCCTGCGGGCATAGTTCAGGCTGTCGGTAAGGTCCTTGTTGCGCAGCTGCAGCTCCGACCGCTGGAGGTCGATCTCATCATATGCGCTCTTCATCTCGGTCAGGTGCTTCCGGGTGCGCAGCAGAACCCAGAACTGCAGTACGGCAAGGTAAATGAGGGCTACTATGATGAATACGGCGATGGCATAGTTGATGACCGGGTTGTCTCTCAGGCCGGGAACCATCGCCAGGAGTGCAGCCGATGACAGGAGAGTGCTCACTTCACTGCAGCATTAGCTGTCTCCACTGAAGCCTCCCCGGGCTTGAGAAGGGGAAGCAGCTTCAGAGAGGGTGACTTCCGGAACTCACCGACTCCGTATTCATGCCATCTGCGGTCTACCAGGCCTATCGTCTCTCTGTCAGAGCATACAACATTGGGCCATTCTCTCGGGAAAGGCGGAAGGGATCGTGTCTTGGAGGTGGCGTCAATGAAGATGGCTCCTCCTTCAAGGTGATAGAGATCGCGTGCCGGGTCGCTGTTGCCCGCCACCAGCCAGGTGATCATGGCAGGATCCTCGGCGTCAGCCCCGTCATCAACGGCGACAATGACTGTCCCGGGCATGGTAAGCGGAGAAGGCAGCCTGGCTGCAAAACTATGCATGTCAAGTCCCTGCGGCGGTTTCCTGAGGGTCAGCACAGCCAGCGGCAGCGCATACTCTGCCATGGTCTTCATGCCGGTGATGACCTCGCCTGTCACCTCGACATCAGTGATCAGCCTCAGTGGCACCGAATGGTACTCAGCTATGCGCTCCTCGGATAGTTTTACGGTGGCATCGATACCCAGTTTACCTCCCATACTGAACCTGTCGGAGGAATGGTCAAGCACATCAAGCGGGCCACGGGTCAGGAGGAGGTCTGTCCCGAACCTGGTATTGGCAAAGATAGCCTCAGCCACCATCTGGTAATCATGAACATTGACGGGGCTGCTTACCACGATGATATATTTGCTCAGCATCATCTGTCCTGCGCCGAAGAGTGCGCTGAGCACCTTCATACCCTGTCCGGGGTAGGTCTTGTCTATGCTGACTATCACAAGGTTATGAGCCACTCCCGCCACCGGCATGTGCAGCTCCCGTATCTCCGGAGCTATTGCAAGCTTAATAGGTGCAAAAAAGATCTTTTCCGTTGCCTTCCCCATCCAGGCATCCTCCATGGGGGGTACTCCGACGATGGTGGCCGGGAACACGGCATTTCTGCGGTGAGTGATACAGGTAACGTGAAACACCGGGTACATATCTGAGAGCGAATAGAAGCCGGTGTGATCACCAAAGGGGCCTTCCGTCACCGGGGGTTCTGACGGGTCAACATATCCTTCAATAACAATGTCTGAGTCTGCAGGCACCCACAGGTCATTGGTAAGACATTTGACCAGCGTTACTCTTTTCCGTCGAAGAAAGGCGGCGAGGAGATACTCACTGATATCTTCAGGCAGTGGTGCCGTGGCTGAATAGGTGTAAACCGGGTCGCCTCCCAGGGTCACGGTGACAGGCATGCGTTGTCCCGTCTCTTTCCATGCCTCAAAATGGCGCGAGCCGGTCTTGTGGCGGTGCCAGTGCATGCCGGTGATGTCACTGCCCATGATCTGCATGCGGTACATCCCCAGGTTGGGTCGGCCCGTAACAGGGTGCCTGGTGTGCACCAGCGGCAGGGTGATAAACCTTCCTCCGTCATGAGGCCAGCACCTGAGCACGGGAAGGATACCCAGATCGGGTAAGGGCTCCACCACCTCCTGGCACTCACCCCGGCCTCTTTTCTTCCGTGTCACCAGCCTGATAAGACTGAGCATCTGAGGAAGGCGGGCCAGCTTGGAAAACAGTCCCCGGGACTGGCTCAGCGAATCAACAAGTGAGAATATCTCCGTCCCTGCGTCATCAAGGGTAGCACGGCCTATTGCTGCCGCCATGCGGTCATCAGAGGCAAAGGCGTTTATCAGAAGAGGGAAGGCGGTGCCGGTATCCTCAAAGAGAAGTGCTTTGCCCCCGCTTTTGACCATGCGGTCGGCAATCTCGGTGATCTCAAGCTGAGGATCAACACGACACTTAACACGGGCCAGATCGCCGCGTGATTCAAGAAAGCTTACAAAATGGGCCAGGCCGTTGAACGACATTGAGAAGCAGATTTATACAAATATAAAACAAAAAACTCCGCCTGCGCGGAGTTTTTCTGTGCAGTGACTGTTGCTGCTGCTATTCGCAGCCGTAGACGGCGTTGTTTCCAAGCTCCTCTTCGATGCGAAGGAGCTGATTGTATTTTGCAATGCGGTCGGTGCGGCTGAGTGAGCCGGTCTTGATCTGACCCGAGTTTACCGCCACAGACACATCAGCGATGGTTGAATCTTCTGTCTCGCCCGAGCGGTGTGAGATTACGGTTGTGTAGCCCGCCCTGTGAGCCATCTCGATGCAGTTGAGCGTCTCGGTCAGTGTCCCTATCTGGTTCAGCTTGATCAGGATGGAGTTGGCACATCCTTCAGCAATACCCCTCTCGAGGTACTTTACATTGGTTACGAAGAGGTCGTCACCCACGATCTGTATCCTTGATCCGAGCTGCTGAGTATGGAGCTTCCAGCCTTCCCAGTCACCCTCGCTCATGCCGTCCTCTATGGAGTCAATTATGGGGTACTTGTCAACCAGTGAGGTGAGATAGTCGGCCTGCTGTGCCGGGGTAAGCTTCTTGCCCTTTTCGCCTTCGAACTTGGTATAGTTGTAGACGCCGTTCTCAAAGAATTCGCTTGCTGCGCAGTCAAGAGCGATGGTAACATCTGTCACGGGAGTGTATCCGGCGTTGGTGATTGCCTTGATGATGCTGTCAAGGGCATCTTCCGTTCCCTTGAGTTTTGGCGCGAAGCCGCCCTCATCGCCTACGGCAGTGCTGAGTCCGCGCTCCTTGAGCACTTTCTTGAGAGAATGGAACACCTCGGCGCCCATCCGCAGTCCTTCTGCAAATGTTGTGGCGCCTTTGGGACGAATCATAAACTCCTGGAATGCAATGGGAGCATCGGAATGCGAGCCGCCGTTAATGATGTTCATCATCGGGACGGGGAGGACGCGTGCATTGGTTCCGCCGATATACCTGTAAAGAGTCAGGCCGTGATATGCTGCTGCCGCTTTGGCACAGGCCAGTGATACGCCGAGAATGGCATTGGCTCCGAGGGTGCTTTTTGTGGGCGTGCCGTCAAGATCAATCATCTTCTGATCTATGGCCACCTGGTCGGTTACGTCCATACCTGCTACATCTTCGGCAATTACACTGTTGACATTATAAACCGCCTTCAGGACACCCTTGCCCAGGTAGCGGGTTTTATCGCCGTCTCTCAGCTCGATGGCTTCGTTCTCGCCTGTTGATGCTCCGGAAGGCACTGCTGCCCTGCCTGTTGCACCGCTTGCCGTTACAACTTCCACCTCAATGGTGGGATTTCCCCTTGAATCAAGAATCTCTCTTGCGTGAACACTAATTATTTGACTCATTGTATCTTATGTTTAATTAAATAATTTGCAATATATGAAAAAAAGGGATATGGCCCTAAAGACAATATCCCTTCACTATATGAGCATATTCTGCTATTCTTTTGTATCAGCGTCAGGAGCGTTTTCTTCCGGTGCGGCCTCTTGGACGGCACTCGCCTTTGCAGCGGGTGCTTTGGCGGCCGGTGCTTCAGTTACGGCAACGGTTTCGGCTTTCTTCTTCGGGCTGCGGCGGCGGCGTGTTGTTTTGGCTTTTGCACCTTCACCTGCCAGCATGTTCTCATTGAAGTCGACGAGTTCGATGATGCAAATCTCGGCGGAGTCACCCAGGCGGTTTCCCAGCTTCAGTATGCGTGTATATCCACCCGGCCGGCTTGCGATGCGCGGAGCCACCTCCCTGAAGAGCTCGGAAACGGCAGTTTTATTTTCAAGATAACTGAATACAACCCTGCGTGAGTGTGTTGAATCATCCTTTGATTTTGTAATGAGTGGTTCAACGTATGTCCTCAGTGCACGCGCCTTGGCGTTGGTTGTGGTAATACGCTTGTGAAGAATGAGTGATGATGCCAGGTTGGCCATCATTGCTTTCCTGTCGGCGCTTTTTCTTCCAAGGTGATTTATAGAATTTAAATGTCGCATTTCTCTCTGTCCTTACCTGTTATTAATCTTTGTCGAGTTTATATTTTGCCACATCCATCCCGAATGAGAGGTTCATTGTCTCAAGAAGCTCGTCGAGTTCGGTAAGCGACTTCTTGCCGAAGTTGCGGAACTTAAGCAGGTCATTCTTGTTGAATTTGACGAGGTCACCCAGCGATTCAACCTCGGCTGCCTTAAGGCAGTTGAGGGCTCTCACCGAGAGGTCAAGGTCAACGAGTTTGGTCTTAAGCAGCTGACGCATGTGGAGTATCTCCTCATCGAATTCCTCATTGGCCATTTTATCTTCATAGTCAATGGTGATCTTGTCTTCCGAGAAGAGCATGAAGTGGTATATCAGGATCTTTGCAGCCTCCTTGAGAGCATCTTTCGGATGTATAGATCCGTCAGTGGTGATCTCGAGGATAAGCTTCTCATAGTCAGTCTTCTGTTCGACCCTGTAGTTCTCGATGGAATATTTTACATTCTTAATCGGGGTGAAGATTGAGTCCACGGCAATGACACCGAACTCTGCCTCGGCGGGCTGGTTTTCCTCTGCCGGGACATATCCCCTTCCCTTGTTGATATTCAGTTCGATCTGAAGTTTGACGTCCGGTTCCATACGGCATATCACCAGTTCGGGGTTAAGTACCTCAAAGCTGCTGAGAGAGTTATTGAGGTCACCGGCCTTGAAGACCTCCTGGCCGGACAGTTTGACCACTATCTTTTCATTGTCGACATCCTCCACCATCCTTTTGAAACGGATCTGTTTCAGGTTCAGGATAACTTCTGTGACATCTTCCATGACTCCGGTGATGGTTGAGAACTCATGGTCAACGCCCTCTACCTTGATGGTTGTGATGGCAAAACCTTCGAGTGATGAGAGGAGAATTCTTCTCAGTGCATTACCTACGGTTATGCCATAGCCGGGTTCAAGCGGGCGGAATTCGAATTTTCCGTACTGGTCGTCCGCTTCCAGTAATATTACTTTGTCAGGTTTCTGGAATGCTAATATGGCCATATGAATTGTATTACTTTATTACTTGGAATATAGTTCAACGATAAGCTGTTCCTTGAAATTTTCAGGGATTTCAGAACGTTCTGGTACACTCATGTATTTCCCGGCCATCTGCGTGTCATCCCATTCGAGCCATGCCAGTTTTGAGCGGCGGTTTGAGCCTATGCATTCAACTATTGCCTCGAGCGATTTTGATTTTTCGCGTACTCCTATTATATCACCGGGGCGAAGGATGAATGAAGGTATGTTCACAACGTTTCCGTTGACTGTTATATGACGGTGGGATACCAGCTGCCGTGCTGCCGGTCTTGATGGGGCCACTCCGAGGCGGTAGACCACGTTGTCAAGCCTTGACTCAAGCATCTGGAGCAGCACGAGGCTTGTGATTCCCGTTTGCGATGCTGCCTTCTCGAAGAAATTGCGGAACTGGCGCTCAAGGAGGCCGTAGGTATATTTCACCTTCTGCTTTTCGCGGAGCTGTACACCGTATTCAGAGGTCTTCTTCCTCTTCTTGTTCATCCCATGCTGTCCGGGCGGGAAATTCTTCCTGTCGAGGTATTTGTCAGGGCCGAAAATAGGCTCTCCGAATTTCCTGGCGATTTTTGATCTGGGTCCTGTATATCTTGCCATTGAATTGTAATGTTAATCGTTTTCTGATAATGTATAAGAGGCTTTTAAACCCTTCTGCGTGAAGGCGGACGGCATCCGTTGTGAGGCATTGGAGTGACATCGATGATCTCAGTCACCTCCACACCGCTGTTGGAGATTGCGCGTATGGCTGATTCACGGCCTGAGCCGGGTCCTTTGACATAAACCTTGACCTTGCGGAGGCCAAGTTCATAAGCAACCTTTGTGCACTCTTCCGAGGCCATCTGTGCGGCATAGGGAGTGTTCTTCTTGGAACCTTTGAAGCCCATTTTACCGGCTGAAGCCCATGATATCACCTGCCCTGTGCTGTTTGTAAGGCTGATGATTATATTATTGAATGATGAATGAACGTGAGCCTGCCCCACGGGTTCAACTTTAACGACCTTCTTCTTTAACGTCCCAGTCTTCTTTGCCATATGTTAATTATTTAGTAGCTTTTTTCTTGTTAGCGACGGTCTTCTTGCGGCCTTTGCGGGTACGGGCATTGTTCTTGGTGCTCTGTCCCCTTACCGGAAGTCCTATTCTGTGACGGATACCGCGATAGCATCCGATATCCATCAGTCGTTTGATGTTAAGCTGCGTTTCGGAGCGGAGTTCACCCTCGAGCTTGTAGTTTTCGGAGAGGATCTGACGGATAGCGTTAATGTTATCGTCATTCCACTCTTCAACTTTCTTGTCGCGGTCAACGCCAGCCCTGTCGAGCACTTTCTGTGCCGTGCTCCGTCCGACGCCATAGATATAAGTAAGAGCCACTTCGCCCTGCTTATTTCTTGGTAGGTCTACCCCATTAATACGTGCCATATACCTCTTTTAATTTGAAGTGCAAAGTTAATCAATTTTATCCCTGCCTCTGCTTGAACTTGGGATTTTTCTTATTTATCACATACAGACGCCCATTCCTCCTTACAATCTTGCAGTCGGCCGAGCGCTTTTTTATTGATGCTCTTACTTTCATCGCAGTGCTTTTTTCTATTTAAATCTGAATGTTATTCTTCCTTTGGTAAGGTCATAGGGCGACATTTCAACCTTCACTTTATCACCTGGCAGGATCTTAATGTAATGCATTCTCATCTTGCCGGAGATGTGGGCGGTGATGATATGTCCGTTTTCGAGCCTGACCCTGAACATCGCGTTTGAGAGCGCCTCGATGATCGTTCCGTCAATCTCTATTGATGGTTGTTTGGCCATATTCTTACCTGTTTTTTAATACTTCTTCTATAAACTCAAATGTTGTGAGCAGGTCTGCTTTGTCGTCCCTGACCGCAACAGCGTATTCAAAATGTGCAGACGGTTTGCCGTCACCTGTTCTGACAGTCCACCCGTCACTCTGGACGCGTGTGTTCTTAGTACCCAGGTTGATCATCGGTTCTATGCATATGACCAGGTTCTTTTCAAGTCTCGTGCCAGAGCCGCGCCGCCCGAAATTGGGCACTTCGGGTCCTTCGTGCAGGTGTTTTCCGAGGCCGTGTCCGACCAGTGTGCGGACCACGGAGTAGCCCCCGCTCTCTGCCCTGGTTTGCACGGCATGAGAGATGTCTCCCACGCGGTTGCCAGCCACGGCTTCCCTTACTCCTGCCTCAAGTGAAGCCCGGGTATATTCGAGAAGGCGCAGGATCTCAGGCTTAACCTCGCCCACTGCAAAAGTGAAGGCGCTGTCGCCGTAGTAACCGTTGAGCACAACCCCGCAGTCGACCGATATTATATCGCCCTCCTTCAGGGTGTAGTCTGACGGTATCCCGTGTACCACCTCGTCATTAACAGATGTGCAGAGCGTGTTGGGGAAACCGGCATAACCCTTGAACCCGGGCAGCGCGCCGTGATCGCGAATGAAGGTCTCGGCAATGCTGTCAAGCTGGAGGGTTGTGACCCCCGGCCTGATGTGTCCGGCTACTTCCGCAAGAGTACGTGAGACCAGCAAATTGCTCTCTCTCAGTAACTCTACTTCCGCATCCGTCTTAATATATATCATCAAAGAACGTAAACAATTACATAGCCGACACGGCTCCGGTCCTGCCCTTGACGCGGCCTGACTTCATGAGGCCGTCATAGTGGCGCATAAGCAGATGGCTTTCAATCTGCTGAAGAGTGTCAAGCACAACGCCCACGAGAATGAGGAGCGAGGTGCCGCCGAAGAACTGTGCAAACTCACCGCTGACGCCGAGGTTGACGGCGAAGGCGGGGAGGATGGCTATCAAAGCCAGGAATATGGAACCGGGCAGGGTAATGCGTGACATGATGCTGTCAATGAACTCGACAGTCTTGCGCCCAGGCTTGATCCCCGGGATGAACCCTCCGTTCTTCTTCATGTCTTCTGCCATCTGCACCGGGTTGATTGTCACCGCGGTATAGAAATAGGTAAAGAGGACTATGAGAATTGCGGTCACCATATTGTACCAGAAACCGTACATGTTGGTAAAGGCCACCACGAACCCTGATCCGCTTTCGCTGAAACCGGCCAGGATAATGGGCAGCATCATGATCGCCTGGGCGAAGATGATGGGCATTACACCAGCAGCGTTCACCTTGAGGGGTATATACTGTCTCACACCGCCGTATTGCTTGTTGCCCACGATGCGTCTGGCATACTGGACCGGAATGCGGCGTGTGCCCTGCACCAGCAGTACTGACCCTACTATCACCGCGTAGAGGAAGACCATCTCTATCAGGAGTGCCACAAGGCCTCCCGAGCCATTGATGCGCGTTCCTGCCTCAAATATGAATGAGACCGGGAAGCGGGCAATGATACCCACCATTATTATGAGTGAGATACCGTTTCCTATTCCCTTGTCCGTGATCCTTTCACCGAGCCACATGACAAATATCGTTCCTGCCGTCAGTATGATCACCGAGGAGACCTTGAAGAAGAACCCCTGGAGCACAAAGGCCTCAGGAGGCAGTATTGCGTGCAGGTTGGCAAGGTATGTCGGGGCCTGAAGTATCAGAATGGCCACCGTAAGATATCTTGTATACTGGTTCATCTTGCGCCTGCCGCTCTCACCCTCCTTCTGAAGTTTCTGGAAGTAGGGGAAGACTATGCCGAGAAGCTGTATGACGATAGATGCGGAGATGTAGGGCATGATACCCAGGGCGAAGATGGAGGCCTGCGAAAAAGCACCGCCCGAGAACATATCGAGCAGTCCCATGATACCACTGGATGTCTGACTCTGCAGGTTCTGGAGCATCGATGGGTCAACACCGGGAAGAGTGATATATTTACCCAGACGGTAGAGTGCAACTATAGCAAGTGTGTAGAAGATCCTGGCTCTCAGATCTTCAATCTTGAATATATTCTTTATAGTCTGTATAAATTTCATGCCTTACAGTTTAACTGCGGTTCCCTTATTAGCTTCAATTGCTGCCTGAGCTGACTTGCTGAAGGCGTGGGCATGAACCTCGAGCTTCCTTGTGAGCGTACCATTACCGAGGATCTTTACCAGTGTGTTCTTGTTGATCAGGCCTGCCGTCAGCAGTGTCTGGAAGTCGATGAGGTCAGTCTTCAGCTTACCGGCAAGGCTCTCGAGGGTACTGAGGTTAATGCCTTTGTACTCAACGCGGTTGATATTTTTGAAGCCCGACTTCGGCACTCTTCTCTGGAGGGGCATCTGGCCGCCTTCAAAGCCTATTTTCTTGCTGTATCCCGAGCGTGACTTGGCACCCTTGTGGCCGCGTGTCGATGTGCCGCCGTGTCCTGAGCCCTCGCCCCGTCCGATACGCTTTTCTCTTTTCACCGATCCGGGGGCCGGTTTTAAATTGCTTAAATCCATTGTGAAATATCTAATGCTGTTTATACCTTATAGTTTCTCCACCTTCACCAGGTGTTTCAGCTTATTGACCATACCCATAATCTGGGGCGAATCGTCGTGCTCAACTGTCTGGTGCATCTTCTTTATACCCAGTGCCGCGAGCATTCTCTTCTGATTCTCGGGCTGGCCTATCTTGCTCTTGAACTGGGTTATTCTGATTCTTGCCATAATCATTAATATTACTAACCGTTAAACACTTTTTCCAATGTGACTCCCCTGTGGTCAGCCACGGTGCTGGCATCACGCAGCTCAAGAAGAGCGGCAATGGTAGCCTTGACCAGGTTGTGCGGGTTTGACGAGCCCTTTGACTTTGCAAGCACGTTTTTCACTCCCACGCTCTCAAGGACGGCACGCATGGCGCCTCCGGCCTTGATACCGGTACCTTCGGTGGCGGGTTTGATGAAGACGTAGGCGCCGCCAAACTTGCCGTACTGCTCATGAGGTATGGTGCCCTTGTGCACCGGTACCTTGATGAGGTTTTTCTTGGCATCCTCTATTCCTTTTGCGATGGCGGTGGTGACTTCACTCGCCTTACCCAGGCCATGGCCCACTATACCCTTCTCATCGCCGACGACGACGATGGCCGAGAAGCTGAAGGTACGGCCTCCCTTGGTTACTTTGGTTACTCTATTGATGCTTACCAGCCTGTCGGTAAGTTCAAGATCGCTGTTCTTTACTCTCTTTGTTGCGTATGCCATACTGATTAGAATTTTAAGCCGCCTTCGCGTGCTCCGTCAGCTAATGATTTCACTCTGCCATGATACTGGTACCCGCTTCTGTCAAAGACGACGTTTTCAATGCCCTTCTCCTTGCATACTGCGGCCAGGCGCTTGCCTACCATGACTGCCATCTCGCTCTTCTTCGCGGCGACGGAGGCTAACTCCTTCTCCCTTGATGAGGCTGATGCCAGCGTCACACCGTTGACATCGTCAATAGCCTGAGCGTATATCTGTTTGTTGCTGCGGTATACCGAAATCCTGGGTTTCACGGCGGTTCCCTTTATCCGCTTGCGGATTCTCAGTTTAATCTTTTCTCTCTTTTCTGTCTTTGTTATAGCCATGACTTCATTCTTTGATCATGTTAAACACCAGCCGATTTACCGGCCTTTCTTCTGAGTTGTTCACCCACGAATTTGATACCCTTGCCTTTGTAGGGTTCAGGCGGACGCAGTGACCTGATCTTGGCTGCTACGTGACCGATGAGCTGCTTGTCAATGCTTGTGAGGGTGATAACAGGGTTACTCCTCTTTTCGGTCTTGGTTTCAACCTTGATCTCCTGCGGCATTTCCATGATAATATCATGTGAATAACCGAGGCTCATCTCAAGCTGCTGGCCCTTTGCCTCGGCGCGGTAACCGACACCCACGAGTTCAAGATCCTTCCTGTAGCCTTTCGAGACACCCACAACCATATTGTCTATGAGAGCCCTGTAGAGGCCGTGAAGTGATTTGAGACGCTTCTCGTCGTTAGGCCTTGAAAGGGTGATCACATTATCCTCAACCTCCACCCTGATGTCACTGTCAACCTTCTGTGACAGTGTTCCCAGGGGGCCTTTAACACTGACCATGTTGGCGTCGTCAACGCTGATCGTGACGCCTGATGGCAGGTTTACAGGTAATTTTCCTATTCTTGACATTTAACCTCCTCCTGTTTAATAGACATAACATATAACTTCTCCCCCGACATTCTCTTTCGCTGCCTCCTTCTCGGTCATAAGACCGTGTGAGGTTGAAAGAATGGCGATTCCCAGTCCGTTCAGGACTCTCGGGAGTTCATCTACACCAGCATAACGTCTGAGGCCGGGACGGCTCACCCTCTGTATCGACTTGATAGCCGGCAGCTTGGTCTTGGGATGGTACTTGAGGGCTATCTTGATCTTGCCCTGGAGCTCATCGTCAATGAACTTATAGCTGAGGATATATCCCTTGTCATAGAGTATCCTGGTGATATCCTTTGTCAGACCGGAAGCCGGTGTCTCAACCACTTTGTGTCCGGCTTTCATGGCATTCCTTACCCTGGTAAGAAAATCTGCTATTGGATCTGTCATCTTATATTATGATTTATTGTTTATATCTCGTCGGGTTGTTACCAGCTTGCTTTTTTTACACCCGGGATGAGGCCCTGTGATGCCATCTCCCTGAAGGTGATCCTGCTGATGCCAAACTGTCTCATGTAGCCTCTGGGTCTGCCGGTGAGCTTGCACCTGTTGCGCTGCCTGATGGGGCTTGAGTTACGCGGCAGCTGGCTCAGTGCAACATAGTTGCCTTCAGCTTTGAGCGCTGCCCTTTTGGACGCATACTTTTCAGCAAGTTTAACGCGTTTGACCTCGCGGGCTTTCATTGATTCCTTAGCCATATTCCGATCTGTTTACTTGTTTTTAAAGGGTATTCCGAATTCTTTGAGAAGGGCATAGGCCTCTTCGTCGCTCTTTGCGGTGGTGACAAACGTAATCTGCAGCCCCATGATCTTGGCGATCTTATCGATGTCAATCTCCGGGAATATGATCTGTTCCGTAATACCGAGGGTATAGTTCCCGCGTCCGTCGAGTTTCGCCCCAACGCCCTTGAAGTCGCGTATACGCGGCAGGGCCACTGAGATGAGTCTCTCAAGGAACTCATACATGCGTTCCTGGCGGAGGGTCACCATGACACCGATGGGCATTGCTTTCCTGAGCTTGAAGTTTGATATGTCCTTCTTGGAGATTGTCTGTACCGCCTTTTGTCCGGCGATGTCAGAGACCTCTTTCTGGCCCATCTCAAGCAGTTTCTTGTCGGCAATTGCCTGTCCGAGTCCCTGGTTGATGACTATCTTTTCAAGCCGGGGCACCTGCATCACAGTCGTATAGTTGAACTGTTTCATCAGTGCCGGCGTGATCTCACTCTTGTATCTGGTCTTTAAAGCAGGCGTATACATTACTTGATCTCCTCTCCTGATTTTTTGGCGTAACGCACAAGTTTGTTCTTATCATTCAGCCGGCGGCCTATGCGTGTCGGCTTGCCGCTGGCCGGGTCAACGGCCATGAGGTTGGAAAGATGCACGGGTGCCTCTTTCTTGAGGATTCCTCCCTGCGGTGCCTTGGCGTTGGGTTTGGTATGCTTTGATACCAGGTTCACACCTTCCACCAGGGCTTTGTTCTTATCCCTGTCTACCTCGAGGACACGACCTTTCTGTCCTTTGGATTCACCGGCAATGACAGCCACTGTGTCTCCTTTCTTGATGTGTAATTTCTTCTGCATCGGGTGTCAGTTTAAATATTATAACACTTCAGGTGCAAGTGAAACGATCTTCATGTACTTGTCGCGCAGTTCCCTGGCGACAGGCCCGAAGATACGCGTGCCGCGCACCTCATCCTGGTT
>CAZHTG010000003.1:25369-102501 GCA_964535795.1 uncultured Rikenella sp. | reverse complement strand
TTATGTAAAGTTCGGGCTTGGTTTGTTAACCTGTATGCCTGCACGTTCCAAAGATTGTTCTCTGCGTGCCAAAATCAATAATTTTTATTGAAACAGTGGACGTTCCCTTGCGGATCAACAGGGGAACAAAAGCCCCTCGCCACAGGCTCAGGGCTTTTGTATTTTAATATGTAGGCGATGACAGCTTTCTGGCATGAGCCGGCATATTGAAAAACAAGTCCCAAAACTAGCTTTTACAGTATTGCAGGTCGTTTTATTTTTCAATCGTCTATTGCCTGTCCAACAAGTTGACAAAACTTCCAGCCAGTTTCATCACCCCTGATATCCTGGGTTTGCTTCATCAGTATTCCGATAATGTTTTCTTTAGGGTCAGCAAAATACTGCGTATTAAAATAGCCTCCCCAATTAAAAGTACCAATACTACCTCTTCCACCCTTGTTCTGTCCTTCCTGGCTAAGTACACCAAAAGCCAAACCATAATCTGCTCCGGAATCTCCCAGCAGATCTCCAGTTTGATTAGCCATAATGACTTGTACTGTTGTTCTGCTTAAAAGACGCACTCCATTTAACTCGCCATTATTCAGATACATCTGTAAAAACGTAGCATAATCTTTTGCTGTGCTTGAAAGACCGGCACCACCTGAAAAGAATGTTTTGGATCCTTTTATCGGATAATCTGTATCATAATAAGCATTTGTATATCTGATCCATTTATCATCCTTGAAAGTCTGAACCGGTACCAGTCGGATTTTTTTTGAGTCGGGTAAGTAAAAATAAGTGTCCTTCATACCCAGTGGATCAAAAATCCTTTCCTGAAAAAATTCATCCAATTTTTTACCGGACAAAATTTCTATTAAATAGCCTAAAACATCAAGACCCTCACTGTATGTAAATCGTTCTCCGGGATTATGATGTAATGGAAGTTTTGCCAACTTCTTAATATTTTCTTCAATTGTTATGGGTGCTAATGTAAATGCATCTATTATTCCTGCTTTCTGGTAGATTTTTCTAAATTCATTATTATCAATAAAACCATATCCTATTCCCGATGTATGAGTTAACAAATGCCGAATTGTAATTTCCCCCTTTGCAGGACTTGTGAAGTAAGTTGTATCATTTGCATTCAATGAGTCAAGAATCTGTACATTCTTAAACTCCGGAATATATTTTGATATCGGGTCATCAAGCCTGAATTTGCCTTCCTCCCACAGCATCATTATTGCAGTAGCTGTAATTGCCTTGGTTTGTGATGCTATTCTAAAAATATCATCACGTTTCAGATCTCTCCTGGCTTCATTCTCAGCCATACCGAAAGCTTTATAGTATACTATTTTCCCATTTCTGGCAACCAATGCAACCGCTCCAGGTATTTGATTTTTTTCGATGGATTGTGTTAACATATTGTCTATTGCCGCTAACCTTTCTTCAGACATTCCCACACTTTGAGGGGAAGATTCAGATAAAGGTGGTGTCGATTTTATCGATTTCGTTTGAGCATTAGCCGAAATCATCAGGGTGATTAAGAAGAGGAATGCCAGTGTGTGTTTCATAATCATTGATATTTTAGTTTGAATGACCTGCGATTGATTGATGCCTACTAAAGGTAACCATATTTAACCAATTAAGGAGTAACTACACAACAATAAAAAATCGTTCATTGTAATATAAATATAACTTTATCATATAAGATAATTCCATCAAATATCCAGCTTATCTGCCTCTTAGCTAAGATGTTTCAATGAGATCCCCATGTAAGGTTTCATGCCTTGTAATCACTATGCCTTCTCATTCTCATAACATCCTGAACAGGTATTCATATTGCAAACGGAGCGTAATTGGAATCGCCAGATAATCTGATCCGGTGAATCAGCCAGATATGCAAACAGGCTGGTTATAATCATCCGCTATGCGTCATAAGACAGTGTACTGCCCGTATTTCTTGCACCCGTGAGCCTTCAGAACCGCAACAGCATCGTCAATGCGGTCAGTCACAGCATTTCCTGCCGGCCTCCGGCAGAAGGGACAGGCGTGAATATTGCCCTTCGGGTCAATATATATATACCTGTGTCCCCCGCCTGCACAACCCGTCTTTCTTGAATGATAGGCAGGATACGTAATAAGAGGATAATCGCGCGGTTTGCCCGGAGAGGCAGCATCCGTGTAACATTGCTCCAGCAGTTCAGTCTGCTCCGGCAGAAGTATCAGATCCTCACCCCTGTACCTGCCTGTCTCACGTGGCTCGAGTATTCTTACTATCGGGATACCCCAACTCATCGCCAGCTCCATGTATTTGTCAATATTGTACCTGCTGGTGAACTTGCTTGTTGCACATAATGAAAGAGTTGTCAGGATGCCTTCCTGATTGCAGTTTTTTACGGCTTCCCTAACCCAGCCAAATGATTCAGGATGCCTCCTGAACCTGTTATGTTCTTCCTCATTCCAGTGATCAAGACTGATCTCAGCACCGGTAAGACCCGCCTTCTTAAGTGAATGCGCCACTTCCCGCGTCAGTCCGTGCCCCGAGGTGTTTATCCACACATCAGCGGACTTACATGCCAGATTAACAAGTGATAATAAGTCATTGAGACGCTCCAAGGGCTCACCGCCCGAGAGCGAAAAATGACATGTGCCGTATTCCTTCACTTTGTTCAGGATAACCAGCAGATCGTCATAGGACAGATACTCGTCAATCGAGAGATTTTCCCATTCGTAGCAGTGAGGGCATCTTAGGGGACATTTTGCTGTTATAGACAAGAAGACCGTTGAAAACGGTATCCGAATACCGTTATACCCTGACGCCCTGATCACTTCGGACCGGGCAAATTCATTGAATGCAGGTGATGGGAATCCGGGAATGTTGTCGGAAAAGAAGTATCTCCTCCCGGATTTAATATATTTCCTGATTACCGGTAGCCCCTGGAAGGTCTGTCTCTTGGCTCTGACTCGAGCAAGAGCCTTAAGTCCCCTCACCGGATTCCTGTAATAGGAGACCGCCGTCAGGGCTATACGAGCCAGGACGCGCAATCTTACGATTTTTGCCCTGTATCCTGTGACGAACAGGCTCATTTCATGCCATCATACATTTCCCTGGAGAAGAGAGGTATCCTCCCCGGCTGGCGGAAGGTCCTGAGGGTCTTTTTATCGGGAGGACCTGTCTGGTCCCTGAGGACCTTGTAGTATCCCCTGGAGTGGAGGAATACTGACCGGCAGTCGTTTTTCAGCTCCGGACAGTCAAATACCAGAATTGCCTCATCGCCCTGTTCGTCAAGGACGTAATAGGTATTGTCAGGGGCCGTAATCGTCTCCTTCACTTCGAGGTCTCCACTGGCGATGGCTGTGGTAACGGGGACCATCGAAACAGAAACCTCTTTCTGACTACTGAAATCCATGGCTGCGTAATCTATCTCCCAGAACCTGAAACCGGTCTCCAGCCTGATCTTAACGGTGTCGGAGGCAATGCCCTCAAGGCTCAGACGGAGAATGTCATCACGCATTGCTGCCGGACCGACGATGTTGAAATAATCAACAAATTCCCACCCGTTGTTCTTTTCAATGTAAACCGACAGGGGCAGTTGCTGATCAAGCTGCCACTTCTTCAGTTTATGACCCGGCACCTCTTCTCTTTTTGAAGAGAATGCATCATATCTTTCTCCAAACAGCTCATGTATCCCAGAGGATACGGCTTCCATCCACATTGTGTTCTTTGCCCTGATCAGAAGCTTACCTGCAGAAGCTTCTGCAGGCTTCACAAACTTAAGAACGATGTTGTTTATGCTTTTCTCGTCAGCAATGCCTTCTATGCCGGTATAGCTTCGTGTATCTTTTTCGCTTACAAGTTGCAGGACATCCGTGGTTTTGCCCGTCACGGCAGAGACAGGCGCCTGCGGCGAATGAACCGTAAACGGAGAGCCGTTCTTGTCAGCCAGGACTGAAACATCTTTCCCGTGATCGACAAGCATCAGTTCAGCCATGTTAACATACTGTCTCTCCTTTAATTCATTTGTAACCTTAATCCTGTACGTTCTGTCAACCGGCGAGATTCGTTGCAGTGGCAGGTAATCATCTCTTTCCAGCCCGGGTTGGATTGCGCCGCTGAACATCTCTCCGGTGAAAAAATAATCTTCACCATCGAAAACATACACAAACGGGCACGATGTGATAGCCACTATAATGACTGTCACAATGAATGCTCCTGCCAGAATGCCAAGCGGTACCGATAAATATGAAAAAGCATTTGCACCTTTTGCCTTGCTGTATACCTCCACCCTGAGAATGGCATCGACAGGAACGGATACGTTTACCTGTTCAGTTATCGCCATCTCCGATGCGTATATGTGAACTTCATTCAGGAGATAGGACTGATCGTTGTACTTTCCGATGTGGTACCTGTTTGCCCTGTCAGGATTTGCTGTCTTGTACATTTCATGACCACTCAGAAGAGACAACTTGCCGGTAACATTATTTTCATCCGTTTTGATATCCGAGAGATGCCAGGCTTTATCCTCAAGATGCAGGATGATGAACTTCTGTTCTCCCTGCATTTGTTGAATAACTGCAGGATAGGGCTGCCCGGAGCTGTGAACCCTGAAATAGTTGCACCCACCGGTCATGATCAAAAAGGGTCCCAGCATGCTCCATGTGATCAGTTTGAAGATGAAAGGTCTGCGAAGAAGCTTGAACATAATGCAGGATATTTAGTTTTTAACAAATCAATTTACACTTCCCCAGGGAACTTCAGAATCCAACTACGATTCCGGCTTCAAGGCTGTTGAAGACGAGAAATGGTATGACTGACAATTCCAGATCAGCACTGATGGCAAATCCGTCTGCCAGATATATTTTCGTTCCGATGTTCGTTGAAATTACCGCTGCAAATTTCTTTGTGTATTGTTCATAGTAGTATTGATCATAATAGTAATCGCCCCAATCTCTTTTTCTGAACTGTCCCAGCAGGAGCGATGTGCCAAAATACGGCCTGACAGCACCCTTGTTGTTAAGAGAAAAATTAAAAGGGTAAGATTTGTAGCCAAACTTCGTGAAGAAGGTGAATGGATCGTAATACAGGTAAAAATTATCTGTGAATTTCCAGTAACTCCATACTCCGTAGAAAACATCAGGATTCAGGTTAATGAGCAGTTCGACCGAGAAGCTTGTATTCCCGGAAGGTGAGAGTCGTTCAAATGACAGATTTAAATTCCGGAACATCGTGTTATACAAGTCTGTTCCAATGTAGTTTCTTTTGACGAGGCTTACCGGATCACTTTGCTTCGGAAAAGTTATCGTTCTCATGCCTGCATCCTTCAGACTATCAATAACTGTGATGCCCAAATAGTAAAGCTTCCCTGAAACATCTCCCGGCAATCTGTACTTGATCGTCGCGCCGTCAATTGAGATGAAGTCAATATTCATGACAGTCCCGTCGGTTTTGTAAATTATGTCCTGGGAAAAGGCTCTTCCTGACAGCATGATAAGCATCAGAATAAGAATGGATGAATGACCTGTTATTTTCATGGCCTTTAAGTACTAATGAAATTATTAATGAAAAGTTCGGATTTATTTTTCATAAATACGTTGCCACACATCCAGAAAGTTTTTCTCTGCATACCAAAATCAATAGTTATTTAGGAATAGAGGAGATTCCACTTGCGGATTACCGGGGCAAAAAACCTGCCTAATCAGTAGTATCTTCCTGCGCAGGAAATCTACGGAGCGCTGATATGCTTTCCCCTTGTCTACCAGTAGTCGGGAGGACTACTCTTAAGGAGGTTTTATTATGCTTCTAAGAAGTTTTTTCGATGTTAAGTATCTATCTTATAATGAAGTGTCCATTGAACTTTACGCAAAACTTCAATTGATGAAAACAGATTGAACCAGCCCATTTTTCTTTCATTATCATCGAAATATGTCCATTCATCCAGGAATTTATAATTCTTACTCCAGCGTTCGAAGTAACGGCTTTCAGGTACTCCGAATGTAAAAACTGCACCGCCTGTCATACCTAATTGTCTCTTGAATTTCCATTTCATCCAGGAGCTATTCATTTTATCTACCCAGTAGCTATTGGTTACTTCGCACACAATCTCAGCACTTCCCAATACTTTGTGAACAGTGCTGAACAGGTCTCTGACATCCGCTTCAGTCAGATACATAAAAACACCCTCAGCCAGAATTAGATATGGACCACCTGTTTTAACTCCTGACAGCCATTCCGGATTTAATATTGAATCCCCGATAAAAAAATGCCGTGGATTTTCTCCCATGAATTTTTTTCTTAGTTCAATGACTTCAGGGAAGTCAATATCGTACCAGATTAATGTTCCATTATCTGTACGATAAAAACGGGTATCCAAACCACAACCCAGGTTTATAATAGATCCTCCCCGGTTTTCTGAAAGAAAATCAGTGACATACCTGTCAAAGCGCCGGCTGCGCAATGCCATAGTGACCGCCAGTTTCGGATAATAACTGTCTTTAAGTATCTTTCTATGGATCGGATTATTTGAGCCGGCAATTTCCTTTTTGATGATCTCAATCATTTCTACCGCTTTCGGGTCTTTAATAATTGGATCTTCACTTAATGATTCCCGTGCCCTGGCGTACAGAGTAATGAGCATAGTTGATGATACATCGGAAATTGAAAAGGAGGCCATTTCATTCTCTTTTTAATTGTTGTCTGTCTTCCGGAAAATGTAACGGGGAAACGGGAAGATCTCATTTACCGATTTCTCGTATGCAATATATTCTTCTCCAAAGATCCTTTTAAGTGCAATAGTTTCACCATGAATTGATATCTTAAATCCTATGTATAAAACCAGTGCAATAGAAATTGTTAAACCGGAATGAAATATGATTGCCAGTGCAGGTATAATGAATACCATAATAGAGGAATATATAGGATTCCTGCAAAGAGCAAACGGCCCCCTGGTAATCAGATTGCCGGGCCGGAAGTATTTCAAAAAATATACTGCTGAGTATACCCAGAATATTAATCCCAACCCTAACCAGGCAATTCCCGGAATCTTATACACAGGATAATCAAGAAACTTCAGATTAAGAAATTCGGGATACCTGAGCATAATAACCAGCGAAAGAATAATATAAGGCAGACAAATAAGGGCCAGTCTCGGGCCGCAACCAAAAAGAGTCATTTTGTTTTTCATTTTACCCGGTATACTTTTATTTAGACGACTGTCTTTTTACGACATAATATATTGATCTGAAAGATGATGGATCTTTCCTGTAATACTCTATTTCATTTAACTCTGATTTGAACAACACCTTTCTTTGTTCAATTTCCCTTAAGTTAATTCCCTCTTCAAGCTGCCTGTAATAGTCATTCCACCAGACACTCTCATCCAGAAATACTGTACCGACCAAATCACAGCTATTATTTCTTATAAAGTCCAATTTGATTTCATGATCCTTATACTCATCATGAATTACAAAATATCCTCCTTCCTTTACCATGCTGATCACTTTCACAAATCCCGCCTCGAATCCTACTATATTAAGAAATCCTTCCGCTAAAATGATATCAAAAAAAGATGGCTCTCTCTCCAGGTCAAAGAATGAAATATTTACAGCAGTTATTTGATTTTCAATCCTCCTGGCAGCTATTTTCGCATTCAGCCATTCCAATGCGCCTTTATCTGTGTCAATAGCTGTTATTGTTCCGCCATAGTTTTCAGCAAGCCAGATAGTCGGGACACCTGTTCCGCATCCAATGTCCAGAATTTTCGGGTTACTGATTTCCGGAAGCAGAGAAACGGCTTCCGCCAGGTACTGCAGAAGACCCACCCTGCAACTGTCTTTTATCTGATAGTATTCCTTCAACATCGATGATCTTTAACTGAGATTATACTGGCTGACCTGCTTTATTCTCCATCATGCTTTACCAAATTTAATCCAAAACGAGCAAATCGTAAATCAATGATAAAAGTTAATCAGATTTAGCTGAAGATAGTCACAAATGATTTTTGCACTCTTATATGAAATGTATTACCCCCCTAGCCAAATTATTTAATAATTTATTTCCAGTGACAATCCAGGGATATAAATTATTCCCGGCTCTTAGAAATCAACTACAACTCCCGACTCTATTAATGCGTTAATCTGCTCAACATCAACCTTATTATCTCTAAGATCTGCATATTCGAGCATTGGCAGTTCAAAAAGAGGTGAAAGGTCTTCAATATAATTGCCAGAAATGAGAATACTCTTCAGATTTACCAGATTGTGTATTCCGTCGAGATACCCAATCTGGTTATCAGAAAGATTTATTTCCTCCAGCTTAGTCAGCCCGAAAAGAGGTGTAATATCCGAAATCCTGTTGTCTGATACATCAATGGTTCTGGCATTGATGCAAAACTGTACCCCATAAAGATCGTTGATATCAGATGATGATAATTCAAATTCTTCTGTTTCTTCGAGATAAATTGAAGGATAATCAATGTCCGTATGCCCATACTCTCTGATTTTGACAGCATCGTAAAAGGAATAGCCGACTCGTTTTGTATTTGTTTTTGTTTTTAAGATGTCGACGGGCTCACTATCATTAAGAATTGTAAAGCCATCTGCCTCAAAATCCCATTCATATACGGGAGAATAGTCTATGTCCTCATAACTCTTCATTGCGACAGAAATCTCTTCAATCCTGTCAAGCTTCAGTATATGAGAATACTCAAGCAATCTGTCGAAATTATTTTCCCCCGCAAGCCTGTTAATTTCGCTTATATGATAGCTCGCCCTGTCAGGATGATAAAGCATCATAAGTTTGGAAAACCCTTTTCCGTCATCCTTTATAGTAACTGTAACGAAGTCGCTGATTATTTCTGAGATTCTTTGCAGTGTCGCAAAGTTGCCTGCCCTGTAAAGATTTATCAGGGTCAGAGAAATGTTATTAAGATTATTAACAGAATAAGCTTCCTGAAGCTTGTGCTGTAGTTCACTAATCTTCATTTATTCCTGTTTTAGGTTCAATTCTATTACTTTTCATTCGAAAGAGTAGCCAGCAAATCACAACACAAAGTATAAAATTTACCCTTCTTTTTACTTAATCCGGAAACATTTGAAAGAACAACAATTCCGGTTTCATTTTCAATGTCAATCGCAACTGCTGAGGTGTACTCACACGAAGAATGATTCTCAATGTTTATAATTGTGTTATTATGCCGTTTAAGTCCATAGAAAAATACACGGTCATTATTTATAAAAGCAATTGATATTTCAGTATCCTCCGGGAATTCCTTCACAATATCAAATATTAATCCGACCTGTTCAGCTGTAATCTCATCTGTGCAGGTCATTTTGTTGGTGACACCTTCTGTTGTCATTCCATGACTATCATCACCTCTTGACGGAACAAAGGCGAAGTTGAATATCCGTTCATTCCCATGGGTCGGGTTCCTGCCCGGATCGTAATTGTTCGGAAAACCATTTGATCTGTACCCGGTAAAACCATAACCGGATTCATTATTTAAACCTTGTGCTATGGCACTTAAGGAGATTATCGAGAAAATTGCCATTGCAAAAAATCCTTTTGTTTTCATTTTTTGAAGTTTTACAGGACTGAACTTACAATCATATGAAACAAAAATACCCGGCAGACAAAGGAGAAAAAAAGATAATGCTACGAGGGTGTTAAAGGAGGGTATGAGGGTGCTGAAGAACCTGTTGAATATGTATGTACCTTCTTCGTTTCAGTCTGTCTTCCTTACTTAAGTGGAATGATCGTTGTAACAGCCTCCTCTTTTGTGAACATGGTTTTCCGGTTGACCCAGACAACTATTACAGCAATAAAAATGATTATATAAGTGTCGTAAGGTTGTGCATCGGGGAAGATCGGATTCATTAGCATAAAATGGAAAAAGGCAGTAAGCAGGATACTGCCATTGGATCTGTTGAAAAGCGGGGTTACTATTACGCTTAATGCAACGCATCCGATAAAGAAGGGTGCGAATGACCAATCGCTTTGCTGGGTTCCGCTCAGCAGGAAGGCAGGTATATGCCAGATGCCCCAGATAACACCAAGAATTATTCCGGCCCATATCGGAGCAAATTTCCGCTGAAGCAGCGGCAGTGCCATCCCACGCCATCCGAATTCTTCAACGGGCCCCTTGATAATGGCAAAGAACATGGCTGACATAAGTGCAGATATTGATGAAAAAGGGAATGGATCGGCAAACAGGTTCTCCTTGATCAGAGATCCGGTGACAAAAATTAATGGTATCCCCAGAAATAAGAACGCATACCATGAAAGTGAACTGCGCCAGATCAGTAACCGGGAGAGAAAGCCTAATAAGCCCCGAACTCCGGTTTTATGAAGTACTATCACAAAGGCGGCTATTGCAGGAGCATAAACTGCGAGGTAAAAGAGCGGATGCTGGCCGGTCAGCTTTCCAAAAATACCTGTCATCTGTTCAGGCATAAAAATATACAGTCCAAGTATACCCCAGGCCAGACCGAATGTAATCAGCAGAAACGGAATAAGTGAACTGACAGGAATCTGGTATTTGTCAATACCGGTAGTGCCAATGATTTTTCCAGGTCCTCCCTGGGCAATGATGTCCGTTATTTCATCGTAGTTTTTCTTCATTTATTGTAATCATTTTTATAACAGATTATATCATGGACTCAATATGGCTGGCCACCCTCACCTTGGTCCGCAAGGTTGTTCATTCCTTTGAGGATGTCGTTCTTAAATATCTGACTGGCTATTTCAGGTTGTTCAAAAACCGGACTATGAGCTGAGTGTTCAAAAGTGTAAAATCCTTTCAGAGGAGCCTTCAGCTTTTCGAAATAGTCCCTGGCCAGGACATAAGATACGGTGTAATCATAAATACCATGAAAAAAATAAACAGGAATCTCAAGCTCCAGCACCTGCCCGGTCAAATCTGTGGCAAGGATCCTCTCCCAAAGCCAGCTGACGCCCGATTGTGATTTGCCGCGCCACATATTGACCTTTTCCATAAAAGTGTACTCGCGGCAGGTAAGTGACGGCAAGAAAACACCGGTAATTACGGAATTCATGTCGCGGGTTGTGCCTATGCCCAGGTTGTGCATCGCCTTATCGCGCATAGAAAGATATGACCGTGGTGTACCATCCGTCAAGGATACTGGTGTTGATTCCAACTTACTGACCATTTTCCGGTTTCCTTTCTCCTTGTATTTTGCAATCATATAATCATATGCTAGTTTTTCAGATTCAAGCTGCTGAGACATCTGGGCCACTCCAATGTATGCGTGATAGAGTTCAGGCATTTGCGAGGCCGCATAAATTCCGATAAAGGTTCCACCCGAATGCCCCATGAGATAGATTTTATCCTGTCCGAAGCGCGTTCGAAGGTAATTCGTCACCTCCCTGGTGTCGGATACCAATTGCTCAAGTGTTATCGACTCAGGCGCAATATCGGCACTGTATGACATTCCGGAACCACGCTGTTCCCACCAGACCACGGTGAAATAGTCTTCAAGACCCGCCGGATATTTCTTAGAAAGAAAATAAAACGGCATTCCGCCGTGAACGTAAAGCAACACCGGGTGAGTCACATCTCTGCCCCTGATAAACATACCCTGCTCCACACCATTGATACTGATACGGATTTTTTCAGAGATGCTTCCCGCAATGACATTCCCTTTTTGATCGAGGAAAGGTTCAGCTTTCCCCGGACTCATTGCTAACAAAACGACTGCGAGAATTAGTATAACAGTCAGCAAGATTGACAGAATGGTAATCATAATTGCTCCTCCTTTCCGAACGATTGATTTAAGCCGGATTTTTTCATCTGTTCGCATTTTTTTTCGGTTTTGCATTGAAAAAGACATGTGAAAGTGTTTATAGCTGCACCTGCTTCTTTTAATAACCACTCTGATTTGCAGAGACCAATCTCTTTGGAAGAAATAATTCCCGCATGCTCAATCCACCCAATAAGGCAAAAATCAGATAAAGAATAGTAAACAGGCTGTCAATAATCCCAGTAAACCAGAATGTTGACGGAAAATCCTTTACAAATGTCATGTAAGCATAGAGCTGAATAACATAGAAAGACCTTCCAACAATCAGGCAGCCTACATTAAAGGAGTATCTCCTGATATTGAAGGCCGACAGGATTTGCAGATATGCAAAACATAGAAAGAATGATCCCAGGAAAACGGCGAAAAAGGGATCAATCAATGGATTATCAATTCTGCGGCCGGTGCCGATTATGAAAAAATACATAAGGGCGGCAACAGTATCCCAGATACCACTGGCAAAAAATGTGACAGCTAACGCTTTCATTGATTTGTTTCTCTTTTCTGTATTCTCCATGGGTTTCATTGTCAATCTTTTTGCTTCCGGAAATTTCATTCATTAATTCACTCTGAAATTGTTGTTTACATGATATTCTGAACTATGCTTCAAAAGTAACTGTACAGGTCTCGAGGAAAAAGCAAAAGAAGATGAAGGTGTCAATAAGGAGGATGAGTGCCTGCTTTCACAGTTTGGAGATACATAACCTTCTATTCAGGAAGGTTGTTGTGGCAGTTAGTTGAGATAAATAAAAACCGTGGTAAAAAATATTACCACGGAAACAGGAACTAATCCCAAAAATCCAACATCATGTCTGACCGGAAAACTCTACTATTCGTTGATCCATCGTCTGAAATCAGCAGACCGGTCAATACTGACCACAGTATCGAGTTCATCGTCCGCCTTGGGTTTGAGTTCCAGTTTGACACGCGAACGTGAGTAAGCCACCATATTGGAAATCGATCCTATATTGACTATGTATTTCCGGTTAATCCGGAAGAAAACCTTTGGATTAAGCATCTCCTCGAGTTTGTCGAGGGTGAAATCCACATTATAAGAGTTCCCCTGGAAGGTCCGGAGATATATGCCCTTACCGAGGGCAAAGAAATAGGCAATTTCAGAGGCCTCAAACATTTTTATCTTATTTCCCACTGACACCGAAAACCGCTCCCGGTACTTATTGTCCTTGTTGATCAGCAGGTTGTAGAGAGATTGCAAATCGACGGAATTCGGGTGCAGTCCGCTGAATTGTTCATATTTTTTGAGGGCAGCCGCCAGTTCTTCATGAACGATGGGCTTAAGAAGATAATCAATACTCTTCAGCTTAAAGGCCTTAATGGCGTACTCGTCAAAAGCCGTGGTAAAGATTACAGGACTTGAGATATTCACCTGGTCGAAAATGGCAAAGCTGAGATCATCCTCAAGATGAATATCGAGAAATATAAGGTCGGGTTCCGGATTTGATTTAAACCATTTAACGGATTCGGCAACCGATTCGAGTTCGGCAAGAATTTTAATCTCCGGATTAAAATCATGTATCATTTTTTTTAATCGCAAAGCTGCAAAGGCTTCGTCTTCTATAATTACAACTTTCATATTGATAATATTATTCAGTTTCAGATTTTTCAGATTTCAATAAGGGAAGCCTGGCAATAAACTGGTCTTTCGTCTTTGTGAATTCAGGACTCTGGTCAGAAACAAGCGCATACCTTCGGCTGATATTCTCAAGACCCACTCCGGTCGATGCAAACTTCGTCTCCCTTGTATTGAGGTTATTTACAATGTTAAGCCTGTTCTGACTGTCAATGTATAACTCTATTTTCAGAGGGCTGACTTTTGAAAAAGTGTTATGCTTTATTGCATTCTCAATCAACAGTTGTATGGCAATCGGAAGGATTTGGAAATCGTAGTACGATTTGTCAATGTTTATCTCGATGACAATTTTATTCATGAACCTTATCTCCAGAAGGAATAGGTAGGCATTCAGGAATTCCAGTTCCGTGCTGAGTGAAACCAGGTCTTTCTCCTTGTTCTCAAGCACATACCTGTAAACCTTGGAAAGCCTCTCGGTAAACGATTCAGCCAGATCAGGATCGATCTTAATAAGCGAGGTCAGAACATTCAGGCTGTTGAACAGAAAGTGCGGATTAACCTGCTGCTTAAGAACTTCAAACTGAGACTGCAGATTCTCTTTCTGAACCTTAAGCAGCTGCGTGTTGGCCTCTGTCAGCTGTGTTGTGCGTTCCGCCACTCGTTGTTCCAGTGTGTTGTTGATCCGCTCCAGTTCCTCCTTCGCTTTAAGTAAACCCATCTCCTGCTTCTTCCTTTCAGAGATATCAATAATTATCCCCCTCCGCCCTACAACTTCCCCGTTGCGTATTATCGGATTGCCAAAGACCATCACCGGACATAGTTTCCCATCCTTTTTTATGGCAGTAAACTCGCCGGGCTCTGTTTTAATTCCCTGTGCCGATTTTTTAAAATTATCAACAATCCGGGGTATATCATCCTTTACAAAACAATCGAGAGCTGATATCTTTTCCTCAGGATTATCGGGGAGAGGACCAAAAAACTCATCGCCGGCCTTATTGCTTAAGACTATTTCGCCCTGCAAATTCAACTCAAAAACCGGCTGTGGCAAAAAATCCATTAATTCCTTATACTTCTTTTCGCTCTCGTTTGCGGATAATTCTGCCTCCCTCCTTCTTGTTATGTCAACGATAATCCCATCTAGATACGAGAGATTGCCTTCATCATCGTAAAAACTCTTCCCGTTTTCACTAACCCATACGATGCTGCCGTCATGGTGAATTATCCGGTATTCAAACTCATAGCGGGTTCCGGATAAGGATGCATGCGCAATACTATTCCGGCAGTGTTCACGATCATCAGGATGAATTATTGAAGCAAACGAGCGGATCTTACTGCCGATAAAGTCGGAAGCGTGATAACCTGATACATCGAATATCTTTTCACTGATATACATCATTGTATAATCTTCATCAAACCTGCACCTATAGGCAGCACCGGCCAGGTTCGACAGGATGCTCTGAAGCTGTTCACGGCTTTCTTTAAGTTCGAGTGATACCTGCTCCCTTCTGTTTATCTCCTGCTCCAGGCTCTGCCTTAACTCCTTCTCCTGATCAATCATCTCCCGTGCAAGTCTGTTCTTCTCCTCTTCCATAAGCATTTGAGTTTCGATCCTTGCTCTGTCCGCAGCTTCCTTAATAAGATCCTGTTGCAGCTTCTGAGCCGCAAGCCGTGACTCTGCACTTTCATCAAAGTAGATTCCCGCTTCAAGCACAATCATCAGAAAAAGTGCAAGAACAACGAGGTAAAATGCATTGTTAATAAGTGTCGGGAAGTCACTCTCCAATCCGAAAAACCAGCTTGCAGGCAACAGTATTACCGGAGTAACCAGCAAACCTCCCAGGACAGTAACCGGGAACTGGATCACAAACCTTTTAATCACATGCCTCCTCCAGGGCATTCTACTGTTCAGGTAACGAATCAATGCAATGAAGGGATAAGCAAGTATTACTCCTCCAAGAAATGTCAGCACCGTTCCTCTAAGCAAGCGGACAATCACCTGTAACGGTTCGCTGAAAAGATCTGCCTTAAAGAAATACATCTGCGACAAAACTATAAGCTGAAGGCCAAATGACAGGAAGATCAGAAGTCTCAACAACCTCGCTTTTGGGAATATGCTTTTTAACTTCATCTGATTCATTGCTTCTGAATGTTACCGGGTAAAATATAAACCATAAAAATAACAGAAGTACATATGCAGGGGCAATATATTATTAAGCTCTCTTTATCGGATTAAAAATTACTTAGGTGCAAATCAATATAACCTTTGCCATTCCGGCTTGTATATTCCATTCTCCAGAAGCCCCTGGTTGCCTCGAATGTCTCGTTAACATGCAACTCATCAGGAGCAACCAGTGTTTTTGAAAACACTGCAACTCCGTTCGGATTCATCAGTATGACCTCCACTGCTCCTTCTGATAACCTGATATATCCACTAAGGAAAACTCTATCATAGGACTGCGAAATATCGGCAATCACCATTCCCTTTGAGTCCTTATTAACGGGAGCATCAAATCCAAAATGCATATAAGGTTTTTTTTCGCAGGAAGCAAAGGCTACCAAAACGAGAGTCAGGATTAATATAATGTTCGTTTTCATTCGATTATTTTATCATTGTTTCATTTTGCCGGATTCTATACGGTCAGTAAAGTTTTACCGATGAAAGAGCAATATGTTTTTGTACTGACATATTACTCTTTCAAGGCTGTCAGATTAAAACCTTTTCATGATTCCAATCCGTGCAGACAGATACTGATAATCAAGTTGCCCTGATACTCCTTCGATCTCTGTCTCTCTTGACAGTGAGTTAAACTTAATTCCGGGAGTCAGACTCCATCCGGAACCAAGACCGATATCAACACCTCCGGCTACCTGGTAACCTGGCCCGTGCCCTGTATCTTCAAGTAAGTCGCCATTATCATTTTCAACCTCTATATGGTTGTAAAGAGCGCCTGCCCGCAGAAAGAAAGAGGAGCGGCTTCCTTTAAAAGGATATTTGAATTGCAGTCCCAGAACGTAGCCTGTCTCCTCAAAGTCCCTGTTGGTGTCTGATGATGAGGTTTCGGTGCTGAACCAGTTCTCTCCCCAGCCTGCATAGATTCCGGTAAAAGGCATGAACCTGTAATGTATGGTTCCTTCAACGCCGTAACCCATTCTGAGACCCTCAGCAAACTCCCTCGTTGCAAATGATGGTCCTCCGCTGATTTCGAGCCCAAACCTTTTCTCCTTTTCCTGTGCATCCGTTGTCGTTGATAACAGTGCAAACATTGCCAGTGCGATCAATACTTTTGTCTTCATTTTTGTTTTCATTTTAAATTTCAAACTGTAAATCCTTTGCAACAAAAGTATAGCTGAGACAATGGCTGTTAAAAGAAAACAGGATGAAGGCGCAGATGAAAGGAATGAAAGTGTATGAATTTCAGTTGAGCACAAATCAGAAGGAAAACCCTGCAGCGAGTAACAGCTGCTCACGGTCGGGATTGAAGATCAACTGGCCTGTAACAGGAACAGTGAACCTGTCCGTAACTTCAATCCCCTCTGTAACCTCCAGCCCCAGGTTGCATACGTTGAACCTTCCGTTCCCGGTGTGCCAGCCGTTGCCTGCCCCCAGGAAGAGACTGAAGTATTCAAATGAGAGGCCGGCCTCGAAATAGAGATCGTTGCCGTATGACCCTGCTCCTCCTGCTTCGTTGATGATATAGTTCGCACTCAGCCACCCATTCTCCGACTCCCAGTCGAGGTTTACCTCAAAGGCATGAGCTCCGTCAGCAGCCGAGTAATCGAAATATGGCAGCTCAGGGAGGTAATAGTCCTGAATTCCTATGGCAAATCCGCCGGGCAGATCAAAGGCAAACCAGAGATCAACCTCCTCATAGCCATGAAGGTCAAATGTGCCCCAGGCACCCACGGTAAAAGAGCCCCTTGAATACTCAATCGCAGGCTGAATATGCGGACCACTGCCCTGCCTGGTACCCCTCCAGATGTAGCTGCTTAAGAGATCAGCGCCTGCAGACCAGGGGGAAGAGTTGCTTTCCTGGGCATATAACTGAGTTCCGGTAATAAAAATGGCAAACAGTGTAGTTGTGACGGAATGTTTGCTTAGTAAGATCATCCCATAAAATTATGATAAATACTCAGAACCTGCCGCTCAGCCGCAGGCTGAAGTTGCGGTGGGGCTGAATGTCTCCAGGCCGCCCCATGTACTCGGTGTTGGTGGCGTTCTTAAGCGCTGCGGATAACTTCAGGGTGTTGCCAAGCCTGTAACTGATATTCCCGTCCATCAGAAAATAGCCTGTATTGTTCTCCAGCCAGTAATCATAAAAGCCAGGAAGTATCTCCTCCCGTGTCATGGGATTAAGAAAAACATCATCAATATTCAGTGTCTTCGATCTCAGAAAAAGATCAGACCCAATCTCAATCCTTCCCGCAGCGATCGTCAGACCCAGCTTGGCCGAGTGCTTTTTTCGGTATTTCAGGAAAACCTCAGTATTCTGATTGGTATATGCGTTGTATTCTATGGGATAAATATAGGTATAACCGCCTGTCAGGGTTGTATTTACCTTCCCGAAGGACCTGCTCATCATTATCTCCGTCTCGCCACCGAAGATCCTTGACTGTTCCACATTGGTAGCCTTGAAGCCAAGGTCTGACAACCCTGTGGAAGGATCCTGGTGCACTCCGAATATATACTCGATCATGTCACTGTTTTGCGAGAAGAAAAACGAAAGGTCACCCTCTCCCCTGAACTCACCGATCATGAATCCCTGCATCACTCCTATCTCGGTGCTCCATCCCGATTCAGGCTCTACAGCAGGATTGGGGAAGACTCTTACCGAACCCAGTGTTGTGGTTGCATACTTCTCGGCTATGGAGGGATACCGGTAACCCTGGCCGAATGATGCCCTCAGGAAGGTAAATTCACCCGCCTGCCAGTTCACACCGGTCCTGAAAACGGGAACAAGCCGGTCTCTCTCCCCGTCAAGGATATTCTGTTCCACACGAACTCCGCCAATGATCTTCAGCCTGCTGACCGGCCGGGCCTCAAGCTGGGCAAAACCTGCAATGTTGAGACCGCGGTGATCGCCAAAAAAATTGGAGGTGATATTGCTCCAGGTCTCCGAGAAGCCTGCTGTGAGACTGAAATGGTCAGAGATCCTGTACCAGAACTGATACTCTCCGTAGGCTGAAAAGGAGCCTGCATTATTGGCTGTTCTGACCGGAAACCTGTTTTCGGACGATTGCAGGCGCATGCGAATGTCATGCTTTACCCGTCCTTTCCTGTTCAGGGAGACATACGGGTCGGCTGAAAAAAAATAGCTATGCAACCGCGACACCGTTGACGTATCCTGTTTCAAAGCTCCAAACTCCGCATCTTCCCAGAGAATGAAGTCGGTCTTATAGGTCTTGCCCCCGCTGATGTTAATCCCGTATTTCAGCCCTTCCACCCTGCTGCTGTGATGTTTCAGCCTGATACTTACCCTGCCCAGGTTCTCATCGTTGTACTTCCTGTATCCCCTGTCAGCAGTAACGTTAACGCCGATACCCAGGTCCGTGCTCCCGAATTTCTGCAAGTGCGAGAATGAGAAATTTCCAAACAGCCTCGGGGTGTCCCACCATTTCCAGTCCTTGTTCCGCGGGGCTCCAAAAACCCCTCCTTCAGCAAAAAAGGTTGTTAATGGCACATTCGATGCATCGGCAGTCCTGAAGTTGATTACCCCGTTCAGGGCTGATGAGCCATAGAGAACTGAGGAGGCTCCCTTTATTATTTCAACCTGTGACAGGTTCTCAAGAGGCAGGAAGTTCCATTTGATGCCACCGGCGTCAGCTGACATCATTGGCAGGCCGTCAATGAGAGCCAGCACACGACTGCCCACCCCGTAACTGAATCCACTGCCTCCCCTGATAGACGCCTGCCCGTCGAGTACCTCTATACCTGAGATCTTGGTAATGAGTTCCTGGGCATCCGTAATGTGGGTGCGAAAAAGATATTCTGACTTGACTACATCCATTGAGACTGTCAGCTCTGATCTCTTCTGCTCCATCCTGTCAGCGCTGACCACGATCTGGTCAATGAACTGCGACTCCATGTCCATCAGCACATTGAGTTCCACTGTCTCTCCTTCCTTGAGGCTCAGAATCTCGGTGTGAGACTTGTAACCAATGAATTTGAATTCCACGTACAGGGTGCCGGCACCTGCCGTAAACGAGTAAAATCCCTTTTCATCAGTGCTGGTGCCTGACCCTCTGCCAAATATGACATGAGCGCCTGCAAGAGGTTCGTTTGTCTGGCGGTCATAGACCGTACCCCTGACCAGGGTCTGGGCAAGGGCAACACCCGGCAGCAGGAAAATCGTCGCAGCCAGGAAAAGAAGGAAACGGTGCATCATTTTGGCTTAAAGGTCATTCTGATGTTCGTAGGCGTCACTCCGGGATAGGTGAAGGTGACCTTAAATGAAACTGAAGTCAGCTCAACAATATGTGTTGTAAGCGCAAAAGGCAGATCTGGAGAGGTTATGGCCACGTTGGTCTCATTGTCGGTAAACATCCACGTGCCTGTATACTGACCGAATGTTCCGGTACCGTCTTCATTAAAATTCGCATCACCCTTGAAGAGGGCAAGCATCTCCCCCGGATCGCTCGCGTCAACACCATTGGCCAGTAGACTGTCACTGGTCCAGGTGTGGGATGTCAGTAGTCTGAAACGCTCTGAAGTTTTATCTTTACTGCATGCTGATGCAATGGCGAGTGCTGTGATTATCAACAATATTACTACATTTTTCATACAAATCATCATTTATACGGTAATGCATAAAACTGCCCTGTAACAAGCCCTGATGAACAGGCATACCGGTTTGTTCAGGACCAAATGTACGAAACATCCTTCAAAAAGATACCACACCTTTTCATGCAAGCAGCATAATCAAAAGTGAGCATGTCTTTTGTACATTATTCGATTCCTTTTTCGCAATTTTAAGTTTGGAAGCTTAACTCTCTAACCATATGAAGAATGTCCTGATAATCATGTTGGCTATTACACTCCCATCAGTAACCAATATAAGCCTGTCAGCACAAGATGAAGCAATTATACCTGTCAGGTGCGATTCTCCAGTAGTAATTGATGGCCTGCTGGATGAAGCCGTCTGGCAGAACTCGGAAAAATTTGATACTTTCATTACGTATGACCCGGATTTCGGCAAGGAGATGCCATTTGGAACCGTTGCAATGATGTCATATGATGAATCCAACCTCTATTTCGCTTTCAGGTGTTTCGACTCCGAGCCGGACAAAATCAAGGCCTCCATTGACAGCAGGGACAATATTCTGAGTGATGACTGGGTATGCATAAACCTGGACTCATTCAATGACCAGCAGGGATTGTATACCTTCTATATCAATCCGTATGGCATACAGATGGACTGCAGATTTGTTGCCGGCAAGGAGGATGTCAGTCTCGATTATGTCTGGTACAGCGCCGGCAGAACAGACAAGGAGGGCTATATCGTGGAAATACAGATCCCCCTGAAAAGCATCAGGTATTCAAAGGATGACCCTGCAATAATGGGTATTATCCTTGAAAGGCAGATAAGCAGATTGATGGTCCATGGGACTTACCCTGCCCTGGATCCGGAACAGGGATGGTCTTTCCAGACACAGATGATGCCGGTCGAACTCAGTGGCGTGAAGCATTTTTCTCTTTTCGAGCTGCTTCCAGCTATAACATACTCAAACAGGAAAGAGCAGTCGGAAGGGGAGCTGATAAGCACTGAGAACAAGGTACATCTCAGTATGACCACAAAGTTCAGCATTACTCCTCAGCTTGTCATGGATGCCACTGTTAATCCTGATTTCAGCCAGGTTGAATCGGATGCCGGACAGATAGATATAAACCTCCGGTACCAGATCTATTATCCGGAGAAGCGGCCATTCTTCCAGGAAGGAAGTGAAAACTTCAAGGCAGGCGCCACCTCTTCATCGGAGCTGGATCCGGTAAGGTCACTGGTGCATACCAGGACAATCATCAATCCTGTGGCAGGTGCAAAGTTATCAGGGAAAGCCGGTATAAAGAATGCACTTTCCCTGATTTATGCCGCTGACAGAAATGACCCTGCAGCGGGCTTTTCAACTGAAGGTCTTATACATTTCCCTGTTGTGCGGTATAAAAGGTCACTGAAAGATGACGGCTTCGCAGGAGCATTGTACACCGGAAGACTTAGCCCTGAGGGCTTTAACCACGTGGCAGGGGTCGATGGGGTCAACAGGTTGAATAAATCGACCCAGATCGAATATCAGATGTTGTACTCTCAATCCGCTGAAGAGGAATCGGGAAAAAAGGGATCTGCCGCAGGCATTTACCTGCACAGTGAAAAGAGAGATATGGATTATGCCTTTACTGCAAAAAACATTACCGAAGGATTCTCATCTGAAGCAGGATATATCACACGGACCGGGATCAGCTATGCAACAGGACTGCTAAAACCGAAAATATATCCGGGAAGCCATCTCGTAAAGCGGATTGATCTGGAGTTTTTCACCGGACAGATAAGGGACAATATTTATGACATGTGGGAAACATTCAACCACATCTCCGCGATGGCAAGGATAGGCAATTCATCACAATTCAAAGTCAAATATTCTTATTCCACTGAAATATTCAGGGGCGAAAAATTCCACACCGGCGGTTTTCATTTACTGCTTTCATCACAGATAAACAAAAGCCTGACCGGCAGCATACTATACAGAAACAGGGGATCAATCTATTACTCTGAAACACCTTACCAGGGAAGGAGCAACAACATTAGCGCAGGAATAACCTTTCTCCCGTCTGATAAACTGCATACCGATTTATATGCAGTTTTTCAGGACTTCAGACGATCAGGCGACGAAGAGCTTGTTTATCAGTACCTTATTACTAGAGGAGCGATTACTTACCAGGCGAATAAATATCTTTTCGGCAGGGCAATTGCTGAATACAATAATTACAGGAAAGAACTGCTGACAGATTTTCTTATATCCTTTACCTATATCCCCGGAACTGTTCTGCATATAGGTTACGGCTCAATTTACAACAGGATGAACTGGGATGGATCAGCTTATCAGGAGGCAGACTCATTTATGGAGATGAATCGCGGCCTTTTTGTGAAAGCCTCATACTTGCACAGATTCTGAAAAATACCTGTTAATTACACCTGCTGTTTCAATTCTGCTTACGAGGGTATTTTTTCTATGGATTTCTCAATTATTTGTTGTTGAGGGAACTAAACTCTCAAGGCAGCCTGATTAGGTTTCAGATAAATCCTTTTTTATAGAGTTGCCAAAACTTTTTGTAGATTTATTACTTCAATTTTAAAACGAAAGTCAATATGAATGAAAAGTATTCAGTGAGCCCAAACGGTGAAAAGTTCCTCCTTCCTAAGCCTGAGGATTACAAAGCTGAGTTTGAGAACATTAAAAAGCGTGTCAAACAGGAGCGCACCAAAGGCCGTGAGATAGTAGTGGTCATGGGCGTTGGCTTCGTGGGGGCGGTCATGGCGGCCATCGTAGCCGATACGGTTGACAAAAAGGGCAAGTCTTCAAAGTTCGTCATCGGTATGCAGCGCCCCAGCGCACGCAGCTTCTGGAAGATCCCCATGCTTAACCGCGGCGTCTCTCCGGTCAAGGCTGAAGACCCCGAAGTAGACCCGATGATCGCCCGCTGCGTACTGGAGAAGAAGACACTGATGGCCACATACACCTATGACGTGCTTAAGCTGGCTGATGTGGTGGTGGTTGACGTGCAATGTGACTATATTAAGGAGGAGCTTGGCAATGTACGTGCCGGTCAGACTGATATGGCTGCGCTGGAGGCGTCGCTCGGGGTCATTGCGGAGCACATCCCGCCAGAAGCACTGGTGCTCATAGAGACTACAGTAGCCCCGGGAACCACCGAACAGGTGGCCTATCCCATCATGAAGAAGGCATTCCGCAAGCGGGGCATCAAAACAGACCCGCTGCTGGCACACAGCTATGAGAGAGTTATGCCCGGCCGTAACTACGTGGCCAGCATACGCGACTTTTGGAGGGTGTGCAGCGGCATCAATGAAGAAGCAAAAAAGCGCGTGGTTAAGTTCCTCACCGAGGTTCTGAACACCGATAAATTCCCTCTCACTGTCATGGACAGGCCAATCGAATCGGAAACAGCCAAGATCGTTGAGAACAGCTACCGTGCAACCATACTCGCATTCCTTGACGAATGGAGCCTATTCGCAGAGCGAAACGGCGTTGACCTTGTAAAGGTTATCAAGGCCATAAAGGTGAGACCCACACACAGCAACATGATCTTCCCGGGACCGGGCATAGGCGGATACTGCCTGCCAAAGGACGGCGGGCTTGGAGTATGGGCATACAAGCATATTCTCGGGTTTGAAGATGATATCTTCAGGATCACTCCCATGGCCATTGACATAAATGACACGCGCGGACTCCATGTAGGACAGCTTACGCGCGATGCACTGCGCAACATGGGCAAGCCAATAGCAGCATCAGACGTACTTGTTCTTGGAGCCGCCTATCGCGAGGATGTGGGAGACACACGCTACAGCGGATCAGAGATCGTGATACGCAAGCTGGCGGAGATGGGCGCCGAAATCAGGGTGCATGACCCCTATGTTGAGCACTGGTGGGAGTTTGAACAGCAGGACAGCTACCCGGCAGAGGGACAGAGCAAGGCACAGTTCTTCCGCAACCAGGAGAAGCTGAAGGAGATACGGATCGAACAGAACCTTAACAAGGCTCTCAAAGGCGCCGAGGCGGTGATACTTGCAGTGCCTCATTCAGCCTATCTCGACCTGGACCCGGATAAGGTGGTGAAGACGATAGGACAGCCTGCTGCCATTATAGACTGCTTCGGGATACTTACCGACGACAAGATACGCCGCTACTTCCAGCTCGGCTGCGAGGTCAAGGGGCTGGGGCGCGGACACATCCAGAGAATAAAGGAGGAGACCCGCAAGTCTTAATCCTGATTTTACAGGCAACCATAAACCATAACCAGCAATCATGACAAAGAAAGTGAACGAACTGTACGATGAATTCCGCTCCGGCAGGGTGAACCGGCGGGAATTCATGAAGAAACTGGCCTTAGCCACGGGAGGCACAGCAGCTGCTGTCATCATCCTTCCGGGCTGCAACGGCGCGGCAGCGTCAGCTCAGAAATCCGGATCTGTCAGCCTTATCAACGAGTTCATCACCTACCCCGGCGCCACAGGCGAGATGAAGGCTTATCTCTCTATGCCGGAGGGAAAGAAGAAACTGCCGGGGGTGATTGTCATTCACGAAAACAGGGGTCTTGTGCCCCACATCCAGGATGTAAACAGACGGATGGCGATGGAAGGATTCATCTCACTGGCGCCTGACGCCCTTTCACCTGTCGGAGGAACGCCGGAAGATCAGGATAAGGGACGTGAGATGTTTGGCCAGCTCAACCGCGAAGAGACAGTGAAAAACTTCGTGGCCGCGGTCAAATACCTGAAGACGCACCCTCGTTCCACCGGCAAGGTGGGATGCACGGGGTTCTGCTGGGGCGGCGCCATGACCAACCAGGTGGCGGTGAACGCGCCGGATCTCGATGCTGCGGCACCCTACTACGGCTCCACACCGGCGCCCGAGGATGTGCCAAAGATCAAGGCTCCGGTAATGGCACATTATGCCGGCAACGATGAACGCATCAATACCGGTATCCCTGCATTCGAGGAGGCACTGAAACAGGCAGGGATAGAATACCAGATATTCATCTATGAAGGGACGGAGCACGGCTTCAACAATGATACCGGCACAAGGCACAACAAAGAGGCTGCTGACCTGGCCTGGAGCAGAACAGTTCAATTCTTCAGGGAAAAACTCGGAGGTTAACCTCCGCTCCTCCACATACGGGCTACCTCATTCACAAAAGGTCTGCAGTGATTGAAAAAATACCTGTACCCTTCACAGAGGTAATTTAACCCGGGCTCACCCGTAGGTGACGTAATGAACCTGTTCTTCGGGCACTCTCCGTTGCACATGTCAAGCACCTCGCATTCAAGGCAGTAGCGCGGGAGGGTATCTCTCTTGGCCTGCCCGAAGGCCTTCTGGCGCGGGTGATCAAGCAGCGCGGCAAGGGTGGAGTCATTTATATTGCCAATCATGTTTTCAGGCGTCACATAGTGATCACATGAGAAAAAGTCGCCGTTCATCTCAACCACGGGCACGCCTCCGCAGACAGGCTTGAAGATGCAGAGAGTGTGATCCTGGCTGAAAGCCGTGCGCAGCGCCTCTTCAAAGAGCTGAATCTTCAGATTGCCAATATCATTTTCAATCCACTCGTCAAATACCGCCGAAAGGAATTTCCCGAAATCCAGCGGTCTCACGCTTCGTGCGCTTGCCTTACCGTTAGCGCCGGCTTCCTTCTCTACCATGGGCAGAAAAGTAATATAAGCCGCCCCCAACCCCCTGAAAAACCTGTAGAGCTCAAGCGGAGCATGAACATTATCGTTGCTTACCACGCACAGAAACTCATGGGGCACGTTGTGCTTCCGGATGACATCGAGACCTCTGATCACCTCCGCGAATGTGCCTTTCCCATCGCGACGGGTTCTGTTGAGATTGTGATACTTCTCCGGTCCGTCGAGACTGATGCCGACATAGAAGCCCTCCCGGCTGAGGAACCTGCCCCAATCTTCTGTGATCAATGTGGCATTAGTCTGTATACCATTCATTATGGTGCTTCCTGAAGGCTTATATTTTCTCTGGTATTCAACGACCTTCATGTAAAAGTCCAGGCCGGCCAGGGTAGGCTCTCCCCCATGCCATGAAAAGAATATCTCCGGCTCCGTCGATGCCTCAATATGCTGACGGAGATAACGCTCAAGGTTGGCATCGCTCATTACTCCACCCGGAGACAAAGAAACAATATCCTGCTTTTCAAGATAATAGCAATATGAACAGGCCAGGTTGCACCTGGCACCGACCGGCTTGACAAATACCTGGAACTCACGAAATTCTGAACTCATGAGGCGCTCACATTGATGATCAAAACTAAAATTCCATTAGCCCAGCGAATACCTGCCCGCCAGGTATTCCGAAAGATAACCATATCCTGATTGCATGACAACGGCATTCTTCTTTCCGGTAATAAATCCCTTAAGGCTGTCAGGCATTTCCGCTGGCCTCACGGTCAGGGGCTCCACTATGTCACTGAATTTGGCCGGATGTGCCGTCTCTACAAAGATGCCCTCTGAACCGGGATTGTCAGCGAGATAACGATCAAGTCCGAGGCTGGCCACAGCACCATGCGGATCAAGGATATGGCCATTTCGTGAATATTCCTCCGATATGTGGTTTCTTATCATATCGTCATCAAACCAGTAACCCGAAACCGCGGCGGCGAGCTCCTTGAAATCACCGCCAAAGATCTCTCTCAGCCTGTCCAGGTTGTTTGGGTTCCCGACATCCATGGCACTGGCAATGGTCTGTACGCTGACCGCCGGGGTATATACTCCCGTTGCCAGGTAATCAGGTACTACCCTGTTTATGTTTGTTGCGGCTACGAGATGCGCGATATCCAATCCTGATCTCCATGCCATTGCTGCGGCAGTTAAATTGCCGAAGTTGCCGCTCGGAACTGAGATCACTTTGTTTTTACCGGCGCGTGCTGCTGCATAGTAGTAATAAAAGCTCTGCGGGATCAGGCGGGCGATGTTGATAGAGTTAGCCGATGTGAGCCTGATCTTTTCACCGGTCTTCAGCACCGTAAGCGCCTTCTTCACCATATCCTGGCAGTCGTCAAATGTTCCGTCAACCTCAATGGCTGTGATATTCTGTCCGAGGGTTGTCAACTGGTTCTCCTGCAGCATACTGATTTTTCCGGAAGGGTACAGTATTATAACGTCAACCCCTTCGACTCCCAGGAAGCTCGAGGCTATCGCCCCTCCGGTGTCGCCCGATGTTGCCACCAGCACCACCGTCTTCCTGTCGTCATGCGAGGCAAAGTACCTGAAGCAGCCTGACATGAACCGTGCTCCGAAATCCTTGAAGGCCGCCGTGGGCCCGTGAAACAGCTCCAGAACATGTTTCCGGTCATCGACCTTACACAGTACAACGGGAAAATCGAAAGCCTCTTCACAAATGCGCCGAAGCTCCGGCAACGGTATATCATCACCTGTGTAGTGGGATCCTACTTCAAATGCTATCTCAGGAAGTGACAAGCCCGGCAGCCGCCTGAAAAAATCAGCCTCCATTACCGGGATCCGTTCAGGCATGAAGAGTCCCGTATCCGGAGAGATCCCGCGCATGACCGCATCTCTGAATCCGATAGTAATTCCGGGATCTTTTATATTATAATAGCGCATTGTCTGTACGGCATCTGTTTGTTTTCAGCAAATTTGCGCACCTTTTTCACTGACAGGGGAGAGATAAGCTTTGAACGCAATCCCTACATCCCTCATTACTTCCTGCATACCCCCCAGCACCCTGATCGCCACAGTCTCTCCACGGCACAGTGCAAAAACAGAAGGGCCTGATCCGGAAATACCTGCACCCAGAGCTCCGCTGGCAATGGCACTCTCTTTCATCTTACGGAACCCGGGAATCAAACCGGCCCTTTTCGGTTCCGCCACATAATCTTCAAGCGACCGGCCAATGAGATCATAATCCTCGCGGTAGAGCCCCGCTACCAATCCTCCGACATTACCCCACTGTCTCACGGCAGTCTCAAGGGGAATATGACGGTCAAGAAGGCCTCTTGCCACAGATGTCTTTACCTCGATCTCAGGATGGATGATGACACAAAAAAGCTCCCTGGGAATATTAAGCTGTACTATATCTAGAGGATCATAGCTGCGGACGAGAGTTATGCCACCGTAAAGCGCCGGAGCCACATTGTCGGCATGCGGGGCGCCCGAAGCCAGCCTCTCGCCCTCCATGGCGAATTTCACAAGCTCATCCGGAGGGAAGAGATTACCGGCCAGAAGATTGGCAGCAAAGGCAGCAGCGGCTGAGCTGGCTGCACTCGATCCTATACCGCTACCCGGCATGATCCCTTTCTCAATGGTCACCCGGAATCCGGTTCCTCTACCCATGACTTCAGCCATGGCATAAAGAACGGCGCCGACTACATTTTTGCCGGGATCAGTACTCAGGGTGTCACATCCCTTAATATCTTCTATCTCTACCCGGCCTGTGTCTGTCAGTTCCAGCCCGATGATGTCATATGGCTCGTTGACGGCAAAACCCAGTATATCAAACCCGCAGTTCAGGTTTGATACTGTCGCAGGAGCCTTGACGCTTACCCTCTTTCCCATCAGTCTTATTGTTGATTACAGATTGTATATCTGCAAAAATACCCGATGCAGTGACACTGTGAACAGTTCAGCAGACATTTTTATTATCCGTAAAGCCCTCAGGACGGTTTAAAAATGATTTCCGGGGAAACATTCATCCGGCACATCCGTAAGAAGAATGACGCCCTTAATTATGGTTTTATTGCTATTTTTAGGGCGGCATCGTCAGGACCGAATGAAAAACCTCTGTACAAATATCATCCTTTTGCTTGTTCTGCTTGTTCCCTCAAAGGGGCAGACACTGACCGACAGTAACCTTCCGATTGTGATCATCACCACCGACGGGGGTGCACCCATACCCGATGAACCCAAGGTCAAGGCTACCATGAAACTCATTGACAGGGGTCCCGGACAACGCAATTATGTCTCTGACCAGAACAATACGGCCTACCTTAACTACAACGGCCGCGTCGGTATTGAACTGCGGGGTTCCTCTTCCCAGGAATCGCCCAAGAAAAACTACGGCTTCACCACTCTCATGGCCGACGATGTGACTAACAACAATGTCAGCCTGCTGGGGATGCCGGAGGAGAACGACTGGATATTCGGGGGGATGGTCTTCGACACAGCCCTTGTACGTGACTACCTGTGCCACAAGCTCTACGGCAGACTGGGCAACTATGCGTCACGTGCCGTCTATTGCGAGGTGATAATCAACAATGATTACATGGGGCTTTATATGCTGCAGGAGAAACTTAAAGCCGACGAGAACAGAATAGATGTCATTAAGATCAGTACGGCAGACAATACGCTTCCTGATCTCTCAGGCGGTTATATCACCAAAGCAGACAAACTGACCGGTGGGGACACCCCCGCGTGGATCATGTACTCATTTCAGAATTCCATAGTTGATTATATACACGAATTGCCCAAGCCTGAGGATGCAACCTCAGCCCAGACCGGATATATTAAAGATGAGTTCTTCAGGCTTGAGACAGCGGCCAGGAACAACGACGTTTCTGTGATCACCGGGTATCCTGCAATAATAGATATCCCATCTTTCATTGATTACATGATTATTAATGAATTCGCATCCAACCCTGATGCCTACCAGTACAGCACCTATTTCCACAAAGACAGAAACGGCAAGCTCAGGGCAGGACCTGTATGGGATATCGATCTCTCATTTGGCAATGACCTCTTACAATGGTATCTTGACAGAAGCAAGACATACCTCTGGTACTTTGAGGATTACTATTACAACAACGGTTCAAGATTCTGGCGCGACCTGTTTTATAACACACAGTACAAATGCTATCTCTCAAAACGCTGGAACGAGCTCATCCAGCCCGGTCAGCCTCTGAACCAGACTGCTCTGAGTGCACTCATTGACAGTACAGTATCAGATATTTCAGAGGCTGTCACAAGGGAGTACCAGCGGTGGGGAAAGAGCGGAAGTCACTCGCAGCGTATTGCGGATATTAAATCGTTCATGTCAGCCCGGACCGATTGGATCACTGCAAACATAGGCCCCTACAGCGCCTGCAGTAACGTGGACGTGCCACAGCTGACGATTACGAAGATCATGTATCACCCCCAGGTTTCTACTCAGTTTCCTGAAGATGACGACCTGGAGTTTCTTGAAATAAGAAACACCGGAGGTACCTCGGTCAACCTCAGCGGCATATATTTCCGGGGTACCGGATTTGTTTACCAGTTCCCGGCAAATGCAACACTGGGTGCAGGCCTGAGTGTGATTATAGCGAGCAATGCTACTGTCTTCCAGTCGAAATACGGGTTCGCACCCTTTGGAGAATTTACGAGACAGCTCTCGAACAGCGGTGAAAAGCTTGTTCTCTCTGACGCCTTCGGGAACCTGATCGATTACGTTGAATATTCCGATGGCAGCCCCTGGCCTGCCGCCGACGGCAACGGCTATTACCTGATGCTTGCAGGCCTTACTCTTGACAATAGCCTGCCGGAAAGCTGGACCGCTTCTAATGATCTTATTACTTCAATGGATCCTCCGGCTGCCGGAATTGATTTCACCATTTTTCCCAACCCGGTCCGGGGTAGTCTCAGCATCAGCTCAGAAACGGAGATAAGCAGCATAAGCATCTATGATATTAGAGGCAACCGGATCATGGTGATGAGATGTAACGACAGCCTTTGTACGGCGGATGTCAGCGGTCTTGTCAGTGGCACCTACATTGTCAGGGTCTTTACCGCCGCAGGCAGCCATGCTGTCAAGTTCATTAAAGAGTAAAAGTGAGGCTGTAAATCGCTTTTACTGGTAAACCCTGACATAATCAACCACCATTGTACGGGGGAATATTGTTTCATCGATACCCATAGCACCTCCCCAGTTGCCTCCCACGGCTACATTGAGCAGCAGGTGGAAACGCTTGTCAAAAGGCCAGACCTTGTATCCCGTGCCTTCATTCCTGAAGGTAAAGATCAGCAGTTCATCAACAAATACCTTATATTCATTCCCCATCCACTCCAGTGCGTAAACATGGAAGTCTGAGTAGCATGTCTGAACCCTCGTCTTGCCACTTTTATGGGTACCGAGGATATGGTTATATGACTCCGTGTGGGCAGAAGCCACGATTATGTTTGGGTCATACCCCACGTTTTCCATTATGTCAATCTCACCGCTTTTTGGCCAGTCTCCGTACACCCGGTCGGTTGGCAGCATCCAAATGGCTGGCCACATACCCCTTCCGTCAGGAATTTTGGCCTTCACCTCAATCCTGCCGTAAAGCCAGTCGCCCTTGCCTTTTGACCTCAGCCTTGCCGAGGTGTAATCTGATCCTGCGTAATCTTCCCTGTGGGCCGTGATATGGAGGAATCCGTCCTTCACCTCTGCATTCTTCAACCTGTCGGCGGTGTAGTACTGTGCCTCATTATTTCCCCACTTCCAGGCATTTCCCTCTGTGTCGAAGCTCCACTTTGCAGCATCAGGCAGCCCGGTGTAGCTGAATTCATCACTCCATACCAGAACCTTTTCACCCGTGCCGGGCTTCCCTGGCCTCGGCTCCAGACTACCTGCCCTCTCGCATCCTGTAGCCAGCAGTGCTGTTGTCAGGAAAATCCAACCGAACGGTATCATTTTTTTAATTTTCAATCTAATTCTTTTTAACAATAAACTCAGAATGAAGGCCTTCATCAGAATTGGGCCCAACCCATACATCGAACTCACCGGGTTCGGTAAGTGTCTCCCTGCCGTTGAAGAAAGCGAGGTCAGCTGCCGTCAGGATGAACTCCACTTCAGCGGTCTCACCCTTTTTGATATTCAGCCGCCTGTAACCCTTAAGCTCCTTTTTAGGACGTATTATGCTTCCGACCCTGTCACGGATATACAACTGCACTATCTCATCGGCATCCCAAGAACCGCTGTTGGTCACCCTCACCTTAACGGTTACTGATCCGGTAGTGCTCATCGAATTGTCAGAGAGGCTGAGGTCGCTGTAGGTGAAAGTTGTGTAACTGAGGCCATAGCCGAAAGGCAGCAGCGGAGTGTAACCGTAGTCGAGATGGTAAGACTCATAGCCGAGTGAGCTCTGGGGATTCTCGACCGGTATCTTGTCCATGGGTATCCATGTACCTTCCGTTGCAGGCCTGCCGGTTTTTGTCATGTAATAGTAGAACGGGATCTGACCCTCACCCTTGACAAAGGTCACCGGCAGCTTCCCTGAAGGAGATTCCTTTCCGAAGATAAGATCCGCCAGCGCGGGGCCGGCCATGGTACCTCCGTGCCATGCGTAGAGAAGGGCATCAGACTCGTTCAGCTCGTCTCCGATCGCCAGGGGCCTTCCTGCCATAACAATGACAACCAGGGGCTTACCTGTCGCAGCAAGGGCTGTGAGCAGCTCGCTCTGAGCACCAGGCAGATCGATCCTGCCCCTCGACTGGCCTTCTCCCGAAAGTATCCACTCCTCACCAATGAACAACAGAATGGCATCGGATCTGCCGGCTGCAGCCAGGGTAGCGCTGAACTGATCTTTGTTTTTGTCACGACTGTATTTCAGTCCGGGCACATAATTCACCTTTTTTTCGCCAAGCAGATCCCTGATGGCCTTCAGGGGTGTGACCGAGTTCTCCGGCAGTCCGTCGAAGCACCATGTGCCCATCTGGTCACGCGGAGCATCGGCCAGCGGACCGATCACAGCCAAAGATGTAATTTCCTCTGCTGAAAGAGGAAGTGTCCCGTTTTCGTTCTTCAGCATCACGGTGCTCTGCCTTGCCACCTTGCGGGCATGCTCAAGGAAGGAAGGATCAAGGAACTTCTTTTCTGCCTCCGGGTTAACATAGGGATTTTCGAATAATCCCAGTTTGTATTTTACTGTAAGTATATTCCTTACAGCATTGTCAACCTGCTCCATGGTGATTTTCTTCTCATCGAGCAAGGCCTTGATGTTCTCAAAATAGGTTGTGGTAGCCATCTCCATATCTACTCCGGCTGTAATTCCTTTCGCAGCAGCATCCTTTTCATCATAGGCATAGCCCTGATCAACAAGCTGCGGGACTGAAGCCCAGTCGCTGATGACAAACCCTCTGAACCCCCACTCATCACGCAGTATCTGTTTCAGTGTAAACTCATTGGCCGAAGTCGGAACACCGTTCAGGTCAGTGAACCCGGCCATGAATGTCAGGGCGCCGGCATCCTTCGCTGCCTTGAAAGGCTTCAGCACTACATTGCGCAGCACCGGTTCGGAGATGTAGGTGGTGGCGTAATCACGTCCGGCTTCTGCAAAGCCGTAACCCGCATAGTGTTTTGCGCATGCAGCCAGTGACGTGGGGTCAGTGAGACTGTCACCCTGCAGGCCTTGAACCATGGCATATGCCAGTGTCGAAGCCAGGTACGGATCCTCACCGCAACCTTCGGCTATCCTTCCCCATCTGGGGTCCCATGTAATATCAATCATCGGTGCAAACGCCCATTTGATACCCTGTGATGAGGCTTCTACTGCTGAAATGCGGAAAGCCTCCTTCACTGCCTCAGGGTTCCAGGAAGCGGCCATTCCAAGAGGAATAGGGAAAATAGTGCGGTATCCGTGGATGACATCCCTGCCAATAAGAAGAGGTATTCCAAGCCTGCTCTCTTCAATGGCAATGCGCTGAGCCTCATTGACCTTATCTGCCCCGTAAAAGTTGAGCAGTGATCCGAACCTTCCGTCGCGAATGGCTTGTCTGAATTGCTCGGGGTCACTGAAATAGCCATCGAAGAGTTGTGACATCTGCCCTGCTTTTTCATCAAGAGTCATACGGGCAACCATTTTTGCAGCTTTCGCTTCAGCCTCGTCTGCAACGTGACCGCCGCTGTTGCAGGAAGTACTCCCAAATGAAAGAATAACAATTACTGCCAGTAGCGAGTGTTTGAAAAGTTTCATGCTTTTGTCTCTTGCGGTTAATTTCCTTTTGTTTGCGGTAAGAGCATACAGTGTTTGCGTTGACTGCTCCCCCGGACATAAAATGACGCGGCAAATTTAATTATTTATGCGTGTAATCCTAACCCCAATGTCAAAGATCATCCGACCGCCGGTGTACGCAATACCGGCGTTGCAGCAGGTGTATGTTGCGATAAAATGTAACGGATTTCAGGAGTCCGGCTTAACAGATACTTTGAGTTGCTTAATTTCTCCGCTGCGGCTGAAGATCATGTTGCTCGATTTAAGATCCAGTGTATCACCCTCTATTCTCAAAACTTCATCTCCGTTAAATACCACCTCAATTTCATTCCGGTCAGAAGCCGAATAGATAACAGGTACCTGGCAAAGAGTAAAGGCAAGCTGGTTGGCAGACAGGTTAATATGCCCGACTCTGCCATCGACGGCCAGATATGTGAACTGTTCATTCCGATCCAGGAATTCTTCTGTGTTGAGGAGTGATGTATCAAACTGAACCTTTCCTGCTTCAATCCTGACACCGAGCTCCCTCATCCTTGAAATGACATCTTCTTTAACCTGCCCGGTCATGCCCGGTTGTTTGGCGCCTGAATTCCCGGGAGTATGAGAATAGGCATCCGTGGGAAATGCTCCGTACAATCCGGGGGATTTATACATCCCTATACCGGCTTTGATGTCGTAATAGTACTCTTTCATCTGAGCTGCCAGTTCCTCCTCAACACCATCGTCCAAGGCATTGGAAAAACATTCCTGGGCTGCAAGCAGAAGTTTGGAAACCATGTGCCAGTAGATGCTGCCCAAACCTTCATAGGCATAGAATGTCCCTGATCTTCCGGTAAATGACTGATGATCAAATATTTCCTCATAAATATTCAGAATCAGAGATTTCTCCTTTGCTACCAATTGCCCGTACTTCTCATCGTCAAGTGATTCCAGCGCTGATTCCAGCAGCCCGGCATTTCTGAAACTTCCATGGAAATGAAAGCCCCCTGTATTGTCGCGGCTTATGATAGAAGTCTCTTTGTCAGCAATTAACCTGATCAGGAGTTCTGATCCATTGACTCTGCCTGCAGGAATATTGTTCTTTTCTGTAAACAAAGGCAATCGCCTGTCAGGATAGAGCATATAGCTGTACTGATCGGCCCTGAAGAGGTCAGAGTGTTTAAGTGCGCTGAGCACTTCAATAGATTCGGCAGGCGAAAGATAACCGGAACTGAGTACTGCTACCTGTCCTTCAAGCATCTCATACAGGTGGCGGATGGAAATTGTGCCATTGTCAAAGGAAACCAGGTTGTAGGCATGGTACAACCCGTCAGAGCGTTTATTTTTCCTTATTGACTGATCAATATATTCAATTGACAGCGCCAGGAATTGTTCCAGCTGCTCCGTCCCTACACTGGCTTTCTTACCTGAAAAGGAATTGGTGTATATCGATTGACGATAATAAGTGCCAGCTTCACCCAGGGCATCTGTGAAACTCCTCCGTTCCCGGTCTGAAAATCCCGTTGTCAGCAGATGTGCCTTCACGCTCAGGAGACTGAAAATTTTATCGTAAAGCTCTTTTACTTCTACGGAAACAACTGCTGAAGAAATACCGGACCGGTCAAAAACCCTCTGCCAGAAACTCATGAATCTTCGCAGATAGTAAAGCGTTACCATTGATGCACCGTTACCTACCAGGGCATTATTGGCATCGTTCCATTCAGGCCTTTGAGTATTCAGCCATATACCTGCCTCGGGAATAAAATTTATAAGCTTGGCAAGAAGTATGACCAGGATCTTTTCAGTGAAGTTTACATGGTAAACCGTCTCATCATCAATACTCACCAAACGGCCGTCGGAGCCAATCCGTGCAACAAGATCCTTGATCCGTTTATTCAGTTCTCCATTGAATACGATGGTATTCTTTGGATCGCTGACAATTTCAGCATAGGGTTTAATCCGATACGGCACATTCGCATAGGCAAATACCTCTTGGGTCAGCATCTGATCAATTTTACCGGGATGATAATTGTCCGATAATTCCAATAGTTTTTGCAGGTAAATTACCTGATGATCTCCCCAGTAACCTATGTACGACCATGGGTCGTCAGGATCCGGAGACTCCCAGTCAATGCCATCGCGCATAATTCGATACGGGTTATACCCATCAGCTGTGGTTGCATTTACGAATTTGCTGATAATGTTTTCAATGAATCCGGGAAACGAGATACTTAAAGCCTCCCAGTTTTGAAAAATGTCACGCCAGTTCCCCTGGAAATCAAATCTCGGAGAGCCATCTTCATTCTTGTTGTCAATCGAGAACTGATTCCATGGCCGGCTCGGGTCTCCGTGCCGTCTGCTGAAGGTCAGTGGCAGATACTCGTGGCATATGCGGATGAAGTTTGAGTTATTGCTTTGTTTCGCAAGGAGGTGCAAATCCTGAAGGGAGATTTCCCCGTCTGTTTCGGCCAGCAGAGCTTCTGCTTCAGGCACGGCTCCCGGATTTGTATCTTTTATAAATCGCTTGAGGTCATCAACCGCAATCAGGTTATTGTTTACAAATACCCCTCCCCGCATTATGTTGAAGAGAACGTTTGAGAAATGCCGGGCAGTACACAAATCATCCCTGGTTTTCTGCAAGCCATCTGCCGAGGCTACAAAGGAGACAAGTTTGTCGGTGCCTTTTTCAATGTCAGCATTTATCAGCTCAAAGAAGTTGTTGTCAACCCCCAGGAAGTGATTAAGATTGGCCACATCGGTCGTACTCTGGTCAACTTCACATACAAAAAACCATTCCCGGGCTTTCTGACCGGGCAGAAAGATGTCAGTATTTATAAAATAAGCTCCGCGTGAAGCCCTGATATCTGTTTCGGTCTGAAGGGGAGATCCCGTCATAAACCTGCCCAGTTGCTTGTCGGAGATGAGAATCCTGCTGTCTGCCAGACCATATGACCATACCGTAGTGGCCTTGAGTGATTCGCTTGGTTCTGCTTTGTCGACCGGTATTGAACTCAGCATGAACAAGCCAAGCTTGGTCTCCTCAAGGAGTTCACTTTTTTTATAGCCATCAAGCAGGTTGCTGTATTCATTCTGAAAATTATAATCGACACCACCCGGAAGAATATTCCGTATACCATCAAGCACTGAGGCCTTGACCGGATCTTCCCCTAAATTCACAAGCCTTGACCTCTTAACAAATCCATATTTGTCACTGGTGTACCAACCGTATTGAAATTCCAGGCCTAAATCAAGATTTCTTTCCTGAAATATAATTTTGTTACCATAGATACTTTTAAGGAGGTTTCGGTCTGTCCGGTATATATTAGCCAGTTCTTTGGAAAAGGGCTGCCACAGAAAGGTCTGATCCTCCCTTTGAACCAGGAAAACGGTTTTGCTTCCCGTCAGATCATAATAGTCATTGATTTTATCATCTGTATAGTAGGGGAAAAGAGCATGATCGCGGTCTTTTCTGCCTGCTGACAATGATCCGTTGCTGGAGATGAACAGCCACTGATCGGAATCACTGACAATGGTCATGAAGAAATCCGGCATCTGATCATAGTGCTCAATCCGGTAGAACTCCTCTCCGTCAATCTCCAGAAAATTCCCCTGAACTTGATTATCTGATTGTTTCAGGACTGTCTGGCCCAGTTGGATCTTCTCTTTGTTCATGATGTTTCAGGTAATTTATAAAGGATATTTTCGGCTGGCGGTTTTCATAAAAGACGCCCCAGTGCTTTTCCACTTCATCCGGTTCTGAATTTTGTCCTCCCCCCTTCCACGGTTCATCAAATGCTTCAAACAGAAATGTGGTAACCCGGTTTTTGGCAATCCAGTTGTGCAGATGGATCAGATAGTATTCCTGAGCAGCCATATCTACGGCGCCTTTAATTAAGGAGGCCTGCTCTCCGGGCCCGGTCTTGCGCGTGTTGTAATTCGTTGCCCATCCGGCCTCGCCTATTACAGTTTCTTTACCAGGGTGCATCACCCTGACCTCCTGAAAATATATTCTATCCATCCATTCGATGGCATTTTCCAGAGTTATGCCATTCCACATTGAATAAAGATGTGTAACAATAAAGTCTGTTTCATCCGCAACCTTTTTGCTGTCAAATGTAATCCAGAAACTGTAATCATCAGCTGTGGTCACAGGGGCTTTTATGTTATTTCTGACAAGCCTGATGTATTTGATCAAATCCTGCTGATCCATCCTGTGAGCTGACCAGGTTACCTGGGTCTCATTTCCCACACAAACGGCAGCAATCAGGTCCGGATACTCATTGGCCAGGTTGATGCCCTGAATGGCCTGGACAATGTTTTCCTCTCTCCTTTCCGGGTGGCCGGTTTCATTTTCAAGCCACACCCCGAGCATCACCTTAAAAGGGAGATGTTTTTTTCTTATGACATCCAGTATTCTTGCGGAGTCTTCATCGGAGCCGTATACCCGGATCAAATTCCAGTGAGGCTGTATTATTTGCAGGTCTTCCTCAATTTCAGCAACAGACGGGCCTTTCATTCCCGGAGCCTGACCGGTACGGTAACATCCATAGGATACTGCTTCACCTATCCATTTGCCATTCAGAAAGGGCTCGAATCTGCGCATTACAAAGGGATCCTGTCTGACAACAGAGGATCCCGACTTATCAACCTGAGAGTTCTTCTTCATGAAAAAAGGATCTTATGGAAATGACACTAAAGCTGCACGCGCACCGTCTGGACAGAGTTGGCAACAATAGTCATGCCGGCATACTGATCCTTTATCTGGAGTTTATATGAAATATCTTTCTTCGTCGTATTCAACAGCTGCACACTCAGAACATTTTCACTGTTAATTGTTGCACATGCATGCAAATCATCTTCTCCCTGTCCCTCAAGCGTTTTGGAGGTCTGAACTGCTCTGTCTCCCGGCCTGATTGTCTTACTGAACTGGGCCAGCACATAATATACAGGCGTATAGTAAATATGCCCTGTTTCAGTATTTATCATTACGGGGGCACCGCAATAATTCCCTACATGATTTGGCCCGCCAATATGATCAAGAACAACGTTCCAGTCGATCCAGCCCGTCATCCAGTGGTCAATGCTGACAATAATATTTCTTGCATACCGGTGTACGGGAGTATATGCCGGGTGGTCCTCGCTCTTCACTCCTGCCCAGGTGGCTGAGTATGCCCAGTCAGTAGCATTTTCATTCCACCAGAATGAATCATTGTCAAACCAGTCCTTTTCCGCGTAACGTTCCGGATCGGTAATCCCCTGGGGGGCGGGTTTGCCCAGATCATCAATACATCCTTCGGTGTGCATGATCGTTTTGTCCGGGAATTTTGCATTGACTCTTTCAAATACATCTTCGTAAACCTTATGAGTACTCTCATACCAATGAACTGCCGAACCATAAATATATTGAGATGTTTCACCATCGGCCAGAATAACGTCTGTCCAGTGTTCAAGCCCATCCCTGTTCTGGTCGTAAATCAGCAACTTAACCCCGGAATTGCCTCCAGACCTCAGTTTCGGCCCAAGGTATTTTTTAATAAACTCATTCTGTGTCTGAGGTGTAAAATTCATGCTTTCCCATTGACCGTTGTTGCCATGCGGCTCATTGACAGGTGTAATAGCCCATATATCAACGCCTTCAGACCTGTATTCATCCAGGTATCTGATAAGATAGTCAGCGTAGGTCTCTTCATACTGTTTTTTGAGGCTGCCACCGGTACCCTGGAAATTGTTTTCAGGAGTTCCCTTGATGTACCATTCCTCAATATCCTTCATCCATGAAGGGGCAGTCCATGCAGATGCTACTATCCTTAACTCATTATTCTTCTGCCGGCTCTTTATTTCCTGCGCTTCCATGATCATCGGCAGCAGGTCATACTTCTCATCCCTGATGCCCGGAAATTCAGATGCACTGAATCCCTGTTTATCAGGTGCCAGGCTGAAGGATTTCAATCCGGTATCTCCAGCTTTGTCGAGGTATGAATACTTGCCCTTAACAGAAAAGTCACATGCTCCGATATGCGTCCTGGCAAGGGAAAAGTTGGCTCCCTCTTCACTGAAGATCTTTCGCATAACCTCTTTGCGGTCAGCCGGGTCCAAATGTGCGAGTACATAAGCAGATGATTCAGTGAATGATGAACCTAAACCGTCCATCGTCTGCTTCAGACTATCGGGTTCTATCCTGATTATGTTCCCCTCGGGTTTCCCCCTGACGAACCCCACATTTTCCTTTACCGCAATTTTGTCACCGCTCTCAGAGGTGACGTAAATCTCCTTTGTGGATAGCATATTTGTTTTTGTATCACAAGATTGCATAATACCTGCAAAGATAAACAGCAGGGTGATTGAGAAGATTTTCTGTATCATTATCGTGGTTTTGAAAGTCTTGTTGAGCATTGCAAAGATCACGGAGATCAGGAGTATTTCAGGTTACCGTCCTTATCCCATAAACCCCAGAAAGCTCCCACATCTCCTTCTTTCTCAATCTTCCAGGCTTCATCAAAGCTTGAAAAATACATTATCTCAATATTCTCCTCCAGGCTCCATTTCTGGGTATTTATGAAATATCGCAGGGCATTGTCAGTTGACGGTTCGGATGCCTCAAAGGCTATACCCATATTTGGCCAACCTGTCTCACTTATAACTACTCTTTTACCCCTGGCTGCCTGAAGCACACTGAAGTACATGTTTTTCATATAGACCAGTGAATAATCTATATGGCAGCCTTCCCAGAAGGGATAGCAATTGGTAAACAGCACATCACATGCATCGGTAATCGCCGGCCGGTTGACAAATTCGTAATAGGCATCAACGTATCCCACACTTGCCTCAGGTACCTGTTGCTTAACCCTTTGAATGTATTCCAGTAATTCCTGCTCCGTCAGTTCTTCACGATACAGAACTTCATTTCCAACAGCAACGAGATCTGCATTTCCTTCTTTCACAACCCTGACCAGGTTTTCAATCTCAATTTCGTTGTGTTCCCTGTCATCACCTAACCACGCCCCTGCCATTACCTTAAGGCCGTATTCCTTTGCAATCCGTGGAATCAGTTCATGACCGTCAGTACATGAGAATGTTCTTATCCAGGAAGTATACGGTTTTATGATTTCTATTCTTTGCCGTATTTGTTCCTCACTGATAATGCTGCCAGGGGCCTGACCCTCAACGTATGAGCTGAAGCAAAGACCATGGATTCCATTCTCAAGGTACTTTCTGAACAGCTTAATTAAGTCGGCAGTTGTTTTGCTACTGAAGTCTTCTCCCGTTAGAGATAAAAGTTTATCGCTTCTGAATGACATAATGTTTTATTTTATCTGTTAATCTGTTGACAAAGGTAAATACTATCTTACTTGCTTCGCCATTGCGCCTGGAGATCTTATCGCTGCAATATGATAACAATTGACTGTTATCAACATGAAGATATCCCGCAAATCTTGACTATAGATCTCCCCTTCTTTCTACTAACTTCATTTTTATTTCCCTGGCTTTGGTTTCTGTCAGGTCATATTTCCACATCACCACAATGGCCAGAAGGGCAGTCAGTGAAGGAATGGCAATATCGGCAATTCGCAGTTTGGTAATGGTTTCAGCTGTCTGAATGGCAGCATTCTGATCAAATCCGACCAGTTTGAGCACCAGACCACCCAGGACAAGGGCCAGGGCCTGTCCCAACTTGACCATCCACCAGTAGATAGCACCGAATGTTCCTTCTTTTCGCGGCATGCCGTTATTCAATTCATCAAGGTCGCATACATCAGCTGTCATGCTCATCATCAGTGTAAACAAACCCCCGATCCCAAATACCATAAGAGGGAGCGGCATAAACATCAACCAGGGATTTTCCGGGTTAAATCCCCACCATTTAAGTAAGTAACCCCCTATCGAAATAATGGTTGAGATGATAAATGCGTTGCGTTTACCCACTCTGCTGGCAATGGCAGAAATAACCGGAATTACCAGGAATGCAGTAATCATAGCCGATACGGTAGAGAACCAGGCCGGCCAGTTTCCCGCCAGGCCATAGTCACCCTGAAACATGTAAAATACAATAATGAAATAACTGAACGATGCCACCAGTTGAAAGCCATTGAAGACCAGGAAGGTTGCTCCGCAGAGTCTCATAAAGGGAATATTTTTTGACACCTGGGCAATTCCTCTGAAAAGATCCATAAGATTGGAAAACAGGGTCTTGTATGTAATTTTGACCCTGCCCTCCATTTTCGAAGCATCGATCCCCTTGCAGAATATTGCAGGCATTATACCCAGGACAATGCACACGGCACCTACGATCATGGAGAGTTTTCTAACCCCGATAGCCTGACTCTCAAACAGGTTTGGATTTGCAATCAGCACCCAGAACCACGGTACAATCATCCAGGCAATCTGGCCAAGTGTTTGTGAGAATGCCATTAACCGGGTCCGCTCATTGTAGTCTGATGTCATTTCATATCCAAGTCCTATCAGTGGCGTGGAAAAAATGGTATTGCCCGTCAGGTAAATCAGTGAAAATATGAGGAAATACCAGAAGTTATACGTCTGGGAATTATCAGGAGAGAGTTGCCACAGGACTGCAAACAGCACTCCGCTTAAAATAGCACCGATAAAAATATAGGGTCTCCTGCGGCCAAATCTCGATTTTGTATTGTCTGATATAAAACCCATGATCGGGTCTGTAATGGCATCATAAAATCTCGGTAGTCCGCCAAGCAAACCAGCCAGGAACGGATCCATTCCGAAGGCGGTAAGTAAAAAGAACATAAATACTCCCAGTGCTCCCGGCAGCAGGTTATTTACCAGATGGCCTGCACCAAATGCCGCCTTCTGCATAAAGGGCACCCTGTCTTTCTCAGCTGTTGCAAAATGATTCATATGAAGAAGATTATAGTAAAGTGTTTTAAATTACGACAATTCTGAAAGTGTCATCCACAAAACTGCAGAATATTCCCGGATATTGTGAACCATGGAACCCTGATATTCAGTAACTGATGTTATTCAACCTCCCGGTACACCCTCACATAATCAACATACATCGTTTGAGGGAATGGCGTTTCTGATGTTGGAAAACCTACATAATCGCCACCAACGGCAACATTAAGAATCATAAAGAAAGGGTTGTCAAATACCCATTCCCCTGTCAGGTCTTCGGGTTTTATTTCCTGGTAAAGAACATCATCAACGAAATACTGGATAAAATCAGTGCCCCATTCAACAGCAAATAGATGGTAATCAGTGTCAAATCGCTTGTCTGCATAACCATAGCTTTTTGTAATTGCTGCACCTCCGGAATAACCCGGCCCGTGAACGCTGCCATTTATAATATTTGGTTGTTGTCCACGATATTCCATGATATCGATCTCGCCGCACTGCGGCCAGGGATTGGATTCTATATCAGCTCCCAGCATCCAGAAAGCCGGCCAGATTCCCGGCCCCCACGGAAGTTTAATGCTTGCCTCAAACCGGCCGTAGGCCTGCTCAAATAATCCGAATGTTTTAATTCGTGCAGAGGTGAATGTATTACCTGCTTTTAAGGCTGTTATTCGTAGTGCTCCATCCGCTATTACAACATTCTGAGCATCATTTGTATAGGTCTGCAGTTCGTTGTTACCCCAGCCGCCTCCGCCAAGGTCAAATACCCATTTCGATTCATCAGGAGCTCCATCGGTATCGAACTCATCCTGCCAGACCAGCTGATAAGTCCTTTTTTCCAGCCCTGATTTATCCTCACATCCTCCCAATATAAATAGGACTGGCAGAAGTAGGATGCCTCTGATAAATAATACACTTGATTTCATACTTATGATTTTATCTTATTTACAACTTAATGTTTCTCAAATATGCTGAAGCCTCAATTTTCCTGATTGTGAAACTGAAGCCTCAGCAGATTACTGTTATTTCCAGAGGTAAATATTATCATACCAAACATTAGTCAGATTGGCAGTTGTAATCCCGATCTGAGCAACATCACTTCTTGTCAGATTGCCTGTAACAATTCCTCCTAAAGCAGTAATATTAATATCCACAGAAACCCATGTGCCTGCAACTATTGCAGGTGTTGTTCCTGTATTAATATTAACTTCCAGAGCAGAGGCTTCACCGGCTCCGCCTGCAAAATCAACCAGCTTTACATTGAAGACATCCCCTGTCAGGTCAGTATCATCAGTGTAAATATCGAAATGAATATGTGTGAATGTGGATAAATTTTGCCTGTTAGTAGTAAAATCAATCCCATGACAGTCTATTCCTGCATTCTTCTTCAATGTATTATTTCCGGCTATGGATACTTGCGTAACTGCTGAACCTCCACACCAGCCAGCGTCAAAATTATTAACAGTAATATTAGTATAGGCATCGCTGTAAATAGAAACCACATTGGAGGCAGTGCGTGCAGGTGGTGTAGGCGCAGCCGCAGCCGGTCCTGTGGTTCCTCCACCGCCTCCGCTGTAGAAGTACATGTTATCAACGAATATGGTACTTGCCCCGGTAGGCTGACCCACAAATATGTACTGAGCCAGATGTGCCCTTGTTGTTAGACCAGTGAAATCACTCAGGGGAATATCATAGCTCACCCATGCACCCTGGGCCGGTGAGGCAAAATTGATCTGGTGTTCAACATCATCTCCGCCTCCGAATACTCCGTTTGCCCCGAAGTCAACCAGCTTGACCCCGAAATTAGTTATATCGGGAGACCAGACATCAAGGTGCAGATGGGTCATGGCTGTAGCATTTATGGGAGCAGTACCCGTCTCTATCCCTACAAAATTCAGGGCCGAATATTTCTTCGTCGGATTTCCGGCAACAGTTACTTCTTCATAGGATGCTGCAGACCAGTCTGTCTTCCAGGTATCAACAGCCACGTTGGTATATGCACCGCTGAACATTGAAATCACGGTGGCAGCATCACGCGTTGGTGTCGGAGCCGCAGATGCAGGCTCAGTAGCTGTACCACCGCCTGATTTGTAAAAATAAATATTATCGACATAAAGAGTCCTCAGATTACATGTAAGTACCATCTGAGCAAGATCCGCCCTTGTCAGGTTTCCGGTAAAAGCGGTAATCGGAACATCTATCGAAACCCATGATCCCGTTTGCAGCGCTGGAATATCTCCAGTGGGAGTATGAACAACGGTGAGTATATGACTTGTAGCCTCCGCAGTTCCGCCTCCGAAATCAACATTCTTTATTGAAAGTGATTTGGACATTACCTCATCCGGTGTCCATATATCAATATGGAAATGTGTCATGCCCGAAGCATCAAATTTATTACTGCTGAAGTCAATACCGGCGAAATTTGTAAATGTATATTTCTTTACATCATTGCCTGAAATCTGCAAGTCTGCCACATCTGAATCATCCCAGTCAGCTGACCATGTACTGACGCTTCTGTTGGTATATGCGTTACTGAAGAGAGAGATTACGTCAGCAGCATCTCTTGCAGGCGGCACAGGAGCAGCCACTGCAGGCACTGATCCGGCGCCCCCTCCTGCAGTATAGAAATATATATTATCAAGATATATATCACCGTTACCGTCGAACTTCAATTGTATAATATCAGCAAGATTAACCGGAGAGAAGGCGGATAAAGGAATATCAATGCTTGCCCAGCCAGTTGTAGGTACGGTAAGTGAATAGGCCTTTTCCACAGGGCCGGGACTTATCAGGAAGACATTGAGTCCTGTAGAGCTCACTGTCCAGAAGTCCAGATGCAAAAACTCCATGCCTGTGACATTCTGACTCGATGCCAGTTGCATGCCCTGGTAATTCAATCCAGCAAATTTCAGGGTGTTGTTTCCGGCTACAGTCACTTCAGAAACCACCGTTGCCTGGCCCCAGTCGGGGTAATCGGTGCCTGGTAAATTGGTATACGCGTCACCGTACAGGGAGATCACATCAGCTGCATCCCTTGCCGGCGGTGCAGGAGCAGCCTCTGCAGGCACGGTAGGTGTACCGCCTCCATTACCGTAAAAATAGACATTGTCGAGGTAGAATCCTGAAAGGGATGATCCCACGCGTTCGAGAATAATCTGAGCCAGTTTGCTCCTGGACGATAAACCGGAGAGGGCAATATCAACACTTATCCAGCTTTGCGATGCCAGCGGTCCTGCAATTTCATAGACAAGAGTAGGATCGTTGCCATCAAGGGATCCGTCGGGCCCCATATCCACCAGTTTTACTTTCAGTTTGTCTGCTGGGTCCACCGCATTTGGAATCCAGATGTCCATATGAAGGTGAGTCATGGTTGTGGCATTGATTGTTGGCGATGTAAACTGAATACCAACAAAATTGAAATTGTTATAAAACAATACAGCATCACCCTCAACTGTAAAATCTGCCGAAGTGGTAGTCTGGTAAGGCTGCCAGTAACCGTTGTAAAAATCTACAGGGACATTGACGTACTGATTGCTGAAGATGGAGATAACATCTTCCTGATCTGCTGCAGGAACCGGGGCGTGAGTAAAATCACCCGAAGACTGAACAGTCAGTGAACCTTGAGCATCCTCACCGCCGGAAGTGGCAGTAATAACAGCTGTTCCTTCACTCAGGACAGTAACCAGTCCTGTTGCATCCACAGTTGCTACCCCTGCATCTGAGGAAACAAATGTAAAATATGCAGGTGCTGCAAAAACTGTCTGATCTGTTCCGGTTGGCATGTTGAAAGAAACTTTCAATCCGCCGACAGGAAACTTCAATCCGTTTACGGCTGATTCAACCCTGTCGTTTCCGTCGAGGATTATTGGCTGCCGGTGAGCAATTGTACCAAGCTTTTCAAATTTCACTTCATCAATCCAGAATGTATATCCCTTTCCGTCTTCAGGGCCTTCTGAATAAAAGAACATTCCCTTCTCCATGGTAAGCCTGGAAGCATCAGGTATGGGGATGATATACTTCTTCCAGTTTGTATTCACAGCAACATTCTGCATAGAGACCAGGTATTTTGATTCTCCCAGGTCATTGCCGAAACCCACAAGGTCAATGGTTGCCGATTTGGATGCCCTGGCCCAGAAGGTGAGTGCGTCGTAACCTGACAGGTCACGTCCGACGGTGGTAAAGTAAGTGCCTCCTGCATAGGCACCCAGCGGATCTTCATAGTCAGGCACTTCAAATCTCATTGAAGCTGAGCCTTCATATCTCACCTCCTTGTCAACATCAAATGCTGTTACTTTTGAACCGCCGAAGGCTGCATACTTCAGCCCCGCGCTGAAACCGTCAATAAACACTTCAGGCGTGGTCGGGTAAGATGCCATTTCAAGTTCTTCAAAATCCCTCGTGCAGCTGCCTGAGCCTGCAAGTATCAAAGCAGTCACCAACGCAATTGCTGACCAGTTATATTTCCTGTTTTTCATTTTAGTCTCCATTTATATACGGTTACATGCCTATGTTAAAGTGTAAGTATGTCCGGATCTCCCATTCATTGCCGTTTGGATAGCCGGGTACAGTCGGATCACAGACCATGTCCCCGTTGACATCAATGTTCTTGACAGGGCAGTAGCGCGGGGAATACTGGTCAAGAGAACGCCAGTTAAACCGGATTCCGATACGGGTCTGAGGCAGGTCAACCCACTTCGGTTTTGCAACAAAAGTTGAAAGGTCCGCCTTTATCTGCAACGGGTAGGTCAGGTTGAAGTCGCGGTGATAATCATAAGGGCCCCAATCGTTGACCTTAACCATAGATATCAGTTTGGTCTTTTTGTAAATCATCCTGAGGTCACCGCCATAACGCTTTATCAATCGTTCGTCGCTGCCATTAGACTCAGCCGTCCCGGCAAAGAGGTTGGCAATCAACCCCAGGTTTGGATTTGCCTTTGACACTATCCGCGCATATGCTTCCCATAAGTCGCGTGCAGGAGGAGCACCGGCGAAGGCAAACGTTGCCCGGCCGTCTGCCAGGATTCCAATCGCAGCGTCCTGGGTTGTCGTATGATGACGGTATACGAATCCGGCGCTCATTGCAAATGGAGCATCTTCGGCCTCATCGTTATCCCATTCGTACATCCATGTGGCAGGTGTCGGATCATATGTAAGGAGGAATTCCCCTGCCACGGTTTCCCTGTTATGTCTTACGGCGAAGGGATCATCAAGAATATTCCTGGCTCTCCCGGGTGCCGGCACATCTCCCGGCACCGGGCCAATAACAGGCTTTTGCCACAGGAAGTTGGGTGCAAACTGAAAATCACCCACCAGCAGGGTCAGTCCCGTAAGAAAGTTAAACTGGTTGCCGCTTCCGCTGTCCTTGAGCCTCCATCCGGTGAAAGTCTTTGTATAGTCGGCACCTCCCCCGGCTACCAATCCCATGGCGGCCCCCTGAGCATACCAGTTTACCGGTCCGGCTGAGAGTGTCAGTTTAGCTTTGCCACCCCATGTATCACTGGAATTGATTTTATCTTCATAGACGGTATAGCTGCCTGCCTCACCTTCAACTAATTGGAAAGTCTCGCCTACTCTTGGCTGACCGGCCCATATACCCCCAATTTCAATGCCAACAGATCCCATCTGCCTTTTAATATGAAGAGTGGTTCTCCTTGTCGGCGGTGAGGGTATTGCAAAAGAACTCACTGCCGGTGCCTGTTCATCCAGATCCTCATGATAAATGCCGGTAAGATCAAATCCGGCTACCTTCCTGCTGTATTTGACCAGTACTGCAGGATTGGCTCCCCACCAGAGTTCCGGTCCGAAGGCAACTTTCAAGCCATTCAGCGACCTCTTCCCGTCAATTTCAAAGCCGAAAGGTGCTTCACCGTTGTAAATATCCATATTCGGACCGTAGTTGGCTTCAGGATACAACCCGAAGAAGTCTCCCTCATAACCCCAGTGATAATGACCTGTACGGTAAAAACTTGTAAGGTCAAACAACTTGCTGTTCCAGGTGAATTCAGCACTGTACACTTTAACACGGTTCAATGCTGACAACATCAGATTGCCATCATCTGTATTCACCTCGCGGGGACGGCCCCTGTTCTCATAGAAAATCTCATCAATCGGATTCCCGGCAATATTGCCGAGGACATTTAAAGCAACCTCCCCCCTTAGATTGGGAGCAGGATTTGCCTCTACATTTACATAAAATGATTGCATGTGATCAAAACCCAGTTGATCGGGATATTTCAAAGCTCCCGGAACAGCGTCAACCGGTGTTGAGATCCGGTTACCGCCGGTGCTGAATGAAGAGAGCTCAGCCCTCAGTCCGCTGATGCGGACTTTTTTCACCTGCTCACCCACGAGTGCCGCTTTATCACCTCTTGCCTGCAGGAGTGCGCTGCTTAATTCGATGTTTGAGAAATGGGTATCAATAGATTTGAGAGAAATGCCATCAGCATAGGGGTTCAGCAGATGAACCTCCTTGAGGGCATAATAGGCCGCACGAGGGAAGAGCTCGTAAAGACCACGTTCGTTCGTGGGACCCTTGGCACAGATCCCGAACCACTCCTCGTTCATATTGTTTTCACCTGCAACATAATCGTGCAGATAACCGCCATTTGACCAGGAGGCATTGTTATCCTGAACATCGAGGTTAGTGGTCTGACCAAATTTCCACCAGCCGTCGCTGAACTGGAATGTAAAGCCCCCTATAGAGTTGCCTGCATTGCCCAGGCCTGCAGCATTCTCATAGATCTCCTTCCAGTTGTTTACCATGTAATAGGCCTGAGACTGCTGATCTTCTGCATTTTCAACGGCGCTGAATGCATCCGCACCAAATTCAGTGAACATGATCGGAACGTTCAGGACATCCCTGACTCTCTGGAAAGCATCACCAAATGATGCTCCACGATACATGTTCACACCAAAGATCTCGACGTCCCTGCACTCTTCTGCAATGATATCCAGGAAAAGCAAATCACCGTTGCAGATTGCAACAGGATGCGACGAATCAATATCCTTCATCACCTTCACTGCCTCATTGAAAAGTTTGTACAAAGAAGCTGCGCGGACCGTTGATTTCCTGTCTTCCATCGGGATATCCTCAGTTTCAGCACCCTCCCAGAAAAGGCCATAATTGTTTTCATTGCCCAGCAGAAACATCAGCAAACCGGGCGTATCCTTATACTCATTGACCATCTCCGTTACCTCTGATAACAGCAAATCGCGGACGCGCGGATCTGAATATTCAGTATTCGAAACCCACTTTCCGCTCAGAGTCAGTCCATACCGCCCGAATGAATGGTTAAGCATGGTATATATACCGTAATTCTCATATATATATTTGATCCATTTTGGAGGTACGCCTGTATACTGACGCACTGCATTGACACCCATATTCCTCAGCAGGGACATCTCTGCATCAAGTGCAGCCTTGATGACGTCATCAGACTGCTTCCACAGACTGTACGTAACAGTGGTGCCTATCGGGAAGTAATCCCAGTTCATGCCGTTGATCATAAAATCCGCCCCATTGACAATTAATTTCATTCCGTCATCAGTTTTAGCTACGGATACACGATCAACCTGGGCATTCAATAGTGTTGACAGTGTAAATAAGAGAAGTACTAATCGCAGAAAAAGGAGATTTTTTTTCATGATATAACAGATTTAAGTTTATCAGTTAACTTTTCCATCACAGAAGCCCTCTATCAGGTCAACGGTATGGTCATGCCATTCAGAAATATCAGCTCAATTTCGGTGAAACTTGTCTGAAAACCATTTGTTAAACAGAAAGAAAAATACATCAAATGAATTTCACGAATACATCAATAACACATCATCAATAATTCATATGATTGTTTTTTAAAACATTAGATAGTATTTTTTCCTAAATTAGGCTCATCACGTTCAGCTATTGAATGCAACAGCCCAGGATTTACTCCGGGTTTTGCAGTCAGGGGTAACCGGCCCCTGATCTATTTAATCCACAGAAGCAGGATTCATATCTGCATCAGATAGTCTGTGATGTTGACACTTCGGTCAAGTTTCAATTTCTTTCTCAGGCGATACCTGCTTATCTCAACCCCCCGGAACGAGATGTTCATAAGCGGAGCAATCTCTTTCGTTGAGACATTCATCCTCAGGTAACTGCAAAGCCTTAATTCACCGGGGGTTAATTCCGGATGTATCCTTTTTAAGCGGGAATGAAATTCCTGGTGGACCTCATCAAAATACCGGTCAAAAACTTCCCAGTTCTTCTCATTCTGAATATCCTTGTCGATTTTACGGATAATTCTTTTCAGCTCGCTGACAATAATATCATTTTTTGTTCCCGATATCATTGCCGACAGCTCCTGTTTAAGGGAATTGAGAAATTTATTCTTCTGGATGATGTGATAAGTGGCTGTAGCAAGCTCCTTGTTCTTATGTTTCATGTCAGACTGCAGCCTTTCATTTTTAAGCTGAATTATCTCCTTTTCCGCTGCCAGTTTCTGTTCCTCAAATGTTTGCTCTGTTTCTCTGAATGCAGAAAGTTGCTTATTCTTTTCGTGCAACCTGATTTTGTCAATTCTCCGGACATATAAATAAACTCCTGCCAGGATGATTACTGACAGCAAAATGAAATATAATATCAGGGCTTTATATGACCTGGTGAAAGGCGGTTCAACAATAAAACAAAACCTGTCAACCGAGCTGACATTATTGTAAATGTTTTTTGCCTTCACTTCGAAATAGTAATCTCCTTCGCGCAGATTGGTGTACTCCTTAAGGTTTGTGGTGGTCCAGTCTGACCAGTTGTCCTCAAAATTATCCAGGCGGAAACTGTATTCAATATGACCGGTATTCTCCATATCCGGTGCATTGAACCTGAATGATATGTTATTCCAGGAATGAGGTAATGAAAAAGTGCCTTTCAGCTCCTGTTTATCAATGTGAGAGTTACCGGAGGAAAACCATAATGAATCTTCTGACTTGGAAGAAATGCGAACCCGGTTTATATAAACATGCATTTCGTCAAAGTAATCTTTATAGATCAAAGGATCATAGTGAACGAGGCCATTCTGAGTACCTATATAGATATTGCCCTGATCCTGAATATATACGTTGTCAAAGGGGGAAACCCGCGCACTGTTCAGGTCAAGAAATGGCGTCGAAATATTAGTATAGGTACCATCCTCAAGCAGACGCAATACGCCCATACCCTCCCTGGCTGAGTACCACAAATTCCGATTGCTGTCCTCTTTCAGAAAATAGAGAAGCTCCAGATCGCCATAAAAATTGTTCAAATCGTCAGGTTTATAGAAAAGCTCACTCTCCTCGTCAAACTGGTATATACCCTGGTTGGTGGAAATGAAAAACTCACCTCTTGATTCATGCAAAAAATAAGGCAACTCCGCGGGAAGATTGTTGGAGCCCATGTACTTTTTTATAGAAATGACACTGTCAAGGCTTTCATTGAGGTGAATACGATACAGTCCAAGATATCCGTGACTCATCCATAACCAGTTATCCCCGTCGATTTTCAAATCCTTTGATGAGACGTCGAATCCCTTAACCTTCTTCCTGAACTGCCATCTCCCATCCCCACCTTTAGCGAAAGTTATAAATCCGTCATATGTGCCACTGATAAGCAGATTTTCATGACCCGGAATTTTCTTAAAGTTCCAGACACCCCGTGTATCCGTAAGCTTTTCTGACTGTAATCCGTCAATCGAATAGGCTCCCTTGTGATGCCCGCACAGCAACTGCCCGTCTATGACCGTAAGATTCCAGACCTGCCCTTCCATGCCTTTAACCAGGTCGTATTTAATGTTAATCTGACTTCTGAGCCTGACAAGTTCTTTTGTGAACAGACCCTGATTGGTCCCGATATACAGTCGGCCATTATGAATAGCCGTTGCATAGGTGGCAGCAATGTTGAAGTTATCATTGATAACAGAGGTGGGAAGACTTGTTTTCAGGAAATCAATTCCAATATCAAGTCCCAGCCAGACATTATTCTGACGGTCGACAAACAGTGACAATACGGTGTTGTTCTGCAAACCATTTGAGCGGCTCAGATGTTCCAGGATCTCCCCTCTCTCATTCACTACAATTAATCCGCTCTTGATGGTACCGAACAGATAGGTATTGTTGTGAAAGGAACCGCAATAGAGCTTTGATTTTATAAGCTCTCGAGTTACTTCAGTATCCCAGCGCCGTAATTCCTGATCAGAGAGAACGTACAATCCGTTGTTCATCGTCCCTATCAACAGGTCATTCGCCCTGAAGGGTGTAAGTGAATTAATTTCATCGCGGTTGAATAAAGGCTCCTCAGAAACAGTGTGCAGGGTGTCATTTATCAAAACCCTGAGACCAACTCCTGTTTCAACCACATAGTAGTCATTGTTTACATAAAAGGAATTGCCAAATCTTTCCTTAGGTTTAATAACCTGAATAGCGTTGTTTCTATATATGAAAATAGACTCGAAGCTCTGGAAAATAACTCCGAACCTTGTCTGGTAAATATTCCAGACATCATCAAAATTCTTTGAGTCCTCCGGAATGAGGTGATTTAAAGTATAATACCTGATTCCGGTTCTCTCCGATTTTTCAAGCACTCCAATTTCATTGTATGCTCCCACATACACCTTATTGTCAGCACCGTATGCAAGCGACCTGACAATAGAATTATTGGATGCAGGAAATATCTCCCAATCTTCACCATCAAATTTCAGGGTTCCGTTATTGTTTGCCACATAGATATTCCCCTGTTCATCATCAACGATATTCCAGTTCTGAGTACCCCCTCCGTATTCACTCCTTTCGATATTCCATATTTCAGGAACCCCGATCGATTTAAACTGACCGGAGATACTGAGAGTATGAACAATAGACAGGATCACCGGAATTATTGTCCTGAACTTCTGAAGCAACCTGATTACAGATGATAGAATTGTCATTAAACCATTACAAGTTAAACAAGTCCGTTCCGGTGACAAGTCAGGTAAAATTATACTTTTTTTTAATTCATAACACCTGCCAGATATGCCTGGTCATTCCAGCTTATCCTCAGAGAATATATCTTATAGCCTTTTACTTGTTATTTTTAATTTCTCGGTATATTTGTCCGTTAAGGTTTTATTGAATAATTTAACCTAATAGATCATTATTCAAGATGGGCAAAGTTTTAAGCAACAGAATTCCTCATGATTTTTTCGTGACACAGGGCTCGGGATGCAGTGAATATGCGATCCATCCCGGATCATACCACATGGCACTCCATGATGCAGGCATTGCAGAGTACAATATCATGAATTACTCGTCAGTGCTGCCTGCCACAGCAAAGCTGCTGACGCTTGATGAAGTTGACATGCCACCATACGGGTCAGAGCTCTGCACAATCATGGCCGTGGCCAATGGCTATTACGGCGAGCATGTTTCAGCGGGAATAATATTCGCCTGGATGTACACCGATGACACCTGCGAGGAGAAGGTCGGTGGCCTTGTTTGCGAACTGGCAGGCTATTTTGACATGGAAGCCCTTGAGGAGAGGCTCTACACCGTACTTCATGACCTTCATGACAGAACATTTGCCAAGTACTACCTGGGTGAACCAACAGTCATCAGGGAGTCATTGACCATCGATAAGAGGTACGGAACTGCCCTTGTCGCCCTCTGCTTTGTAAGTTTCCTGTAACCCTCCGGAACCCCCGGACCGGCGGGAGAGCAATTAATTAAATCCGGACCAGAAAAAGGCTACTGTAATGAGCAGACCTTGGAAACTGATCAGCTTCTTCACCCCTCCGGCACACTGGAGAAGGCCGGTGATTGTAATTCTGGGAGCATTTACCGGACTCTTTTTCTTTCTGCTGAAGATATCCAATGCTACCTCCTATCTTTCCGATGACCCGAGGGCCTGCATCAATTGTCACATTATGACTCCCCAGTTTGCCACGTGGGCACACAGCGCACACCGCGGCGTCACTGACTGCAATGCCTGCCATGTGCCGCATGACAGCTTTGTCAGAAAATACTATTTCAAGGCTAGTGACGGCCTCCGCCACTCCACCATCTTCACCATGCGCAGGGAACCTCAGGCTATCTACATCAGGGAAGCCGGGAAAAAGGTGGTACAGGAGAACTGCCTCCGCTGCCATACCTCTCTCTTTAGCGACGGGCCTGGTATGCCGTACGAGGCTATTACAGGCAGACGTGACCGTCAATGTCTTGAATGTCATCGTTATACTCCTCATGACAGGGTTAACAGCACCTCTTCAACCCGGTTCGCAATTACTCCGACACTTAAAGACAATCTTTAGAAACTCAATACCAGAACCTATGTCAATCAAGGATTTTATCTCCAGAAAGCCATGGTCAGGCTGGCTCCTCTTCATTGCCACGGTCGCGGTAGTATTCTTTCTCGGAATACTTGCCTCATCCATTGTTGAGAGACGCAGTGAGGCAAAGTATGCATACCGTCCACCCACCGACCTTCAGCCATTCGAGAGCGACAACAGCGTATGGGGTAAATTCTATCCGCGCGAGTACAAATCATGGCTGATGACTGCTGACACATCATTCCGCAGCAGGCATGCAGGGAGCAAACCGCTGGATTTGCTTGCTACCGATCCGGAGCTTGCCATCCTATGGGCAGGTTATTCCTTCTCAAAGGATTATTCGCAAGCCAGAGGACATTACTGGGCTGTGGAGGATATCAGGAACACACTTCGGACAGGGGCACCAATGACTTCTGATGCCGGTCCCCAGCCGGCAACATGCTGGACATGCAAAAGCCCTGATGTGCCCCGGATGATTGACAAAATGGGCGCGGAGAGCTTCTACAAAGCTTCATGGGCCTCGCTGGGGCCGGAGATAACAAACACCATAGGGTGCAGCGACTGCCATAATCCTGAAAACATGACCCTCACCATCACCCGTCCGGCACTGAAGGAGGCTTTTGAAAGACAGGGTAAAAACATAAGCGACGCCGGCCACCAGGATATGCGCAGCCTGGTTTGCGCCCAGTGCCACGTTGAGTATTATTTCAAGGGAGAAGGCAAATACCTCACTTTCCCATGGGACAAGGGTACCACTGCTGATGAAATTGCAGCCTATTATGACAGCTACGAATTCTCAGACTGGACTCACGCCGTTAGCAAGGCTCCGATGCTTAAAGCACAGCATCCTGACTATGAGTTGTTTAAAATGGGAATACATGGACAGCGTGGTGTGGCATGCGCCGATTGTCACATGCCCTATATTGCTGAGGGAGGCGTGAAATACACCAGCCACCATGTGCAGAGTCCCCTGAACATGATCTCGTCTACCTGCGCAGTTTGCCACCGGCAAAGCGAGGAAGAACTCATGAACAATGTATATGAAAGACAGGATAAGATTGCCGCATTGAGAAATCACCTTGAGGAAATTCTTGTATCAGCTCATTATGAGGCAAAAGCTGCCTGGGATGCAGAAGCGGATGAATCGACCATGAAGCCCGTACTGGGCCTCATAAGGCAGGCTCAGTGGAGGTGGGACTTCTGTGCCGCCAGCCACGGAGGCTCCTTCCACGCACCTCTCGAAATGGCTTCCGTGCTTTGCAATGGCATAATGAAAGCAATGGAGGCAAGAATTGAGCTTGCATCCATACTAGCCGCCAAAGGAGTAGAAAAAGTCATGATGCCTGATCTCTCATCAAAGGGATCAGCCCAGAAAGCAATCGGCCTCGATATGGAGGCACTGATCAGGGAAAAGGAGGAGTTCAAAAGGCAGATACTTCCACTCTGGGATAAGAGCGCTGTCTGAATGACCACACATCATCATCATTCATTAATAAATACCGTGAAATGAGTAACCGTCTTTCACTGTTACGTCTGCTCCTGCCGTTTATTCTAACCATAGTGTCCGCAGTTGCAGGAATGGCTCAGCCAGACAAACATACATTCGCCCTCGGTGGCGAAGAGTTCCTGCTTGACGGCAAACCCTTTCAGATAATCAGCGGCGAGATGCACCCTGCAAGGATCCCCGAGGAATACTGGCGCCACCGCATCCAGATGGCCAAGGCCATGGGATGCAATACCATCTCGGCTTATCTCTTCTGGAACCATCATGAAAGCAGAGAAGGCATTTATGATTTTCACACTGGAAACAGGGAAATATCGCGATTCATTGCCACGGCACAGGAAGAGGGGATGTGGGTCATCATCAGGCCCGGGCCGTATGTATGTGCCGAGTGGGAATTCGGAGGCCTCCCCCCCTACCTGCTGCGCCATCCCGTGTTAAAGATCAGGTGCATGGACCCGGTCTATATGAAAGCCGTTGAGCGTTATATCTCACGCCTCGCAGACGAACTTCGTCCACATCTTGTGACAAACGGGGGACCGATCCTCATGATCCAGATTGAGAATGAATACGGCAGCTACGGCAACGACAGGAGCTATCTCACAGCCCTGAAGGAAATCTGGGTAAAGAGCGACATAAACGTTCCCTTTTTCACCGGCGACGGTCCCACTGAATATATGCTTGAGGCAGGTACACTTCCCGGCTGTGCGGTAGGGCTAGACTCCGGCAGCAGTGAGAAGGACTTTGAGCTGGCACGGAAGATGAATCCGGGTGTGCCCGTCTTCTCAAGCGAGACCTACCCGGGCTGGCTGACACACTGGGGTGAGGACTGGGCAAGACCCGACACTTCCGAACTGCTGAGGGAAGTGAAGTTCCTTATGGATACCCGCAAATCATTCAATTTCTACGTCATCCACGGAGGAACAAACTTCGGGTTCACGGCCGGGGCCAACTCCGGAGGCCTGGGATATGAGCCGGATCTGACAAGCTATGATTATGATGCCCCGATAAATGAACAGGGCAGGGCAACTCCTAAATACATGGCGCTGAGAAAACTGATAGGATCATACCTGCCGAAAAGAACACAGCTCCCTCCCATCCCGGAACCTGTGCCTGCAATGAGCTTCCCGGAAACAGAACTGGTATCCTTCACCTCAGTGTGGGACAACATGCCAATCCCCCTTCTTTCGGTACAGCCCGGGCCATTTGAGGCTTTCGGGCAGGATTACGGTTTCATGCTCTACACCACTGAACTGATCGGACACAAGGGAGGAAAACTGACTGTGACGGAACTGCATGACTATGCCACGGTCTTCCTCGACGGAAAGTATGTCGGGACCCTTGACAGAAGACTGGGCATCAATTCAATTGAACTTCCGCGGAGCAATTCGGAAAGACCGGTGCTTGAGATTTTCGTTGAAGCCATGGGCAGGATTAACTTTGCCCAGGCCATGATTGACCGCAAAGGCATAACCGACAGGGTGACTCTGAACGGCATGACACTCATGAACTGGGAAATATACGGTTTGCCTATGAACGATCTGTTTGTCTCCGCCCTGGGGGAGACCGCCGGAGACAGGACAAAACCCGGCCTCTTTTTCAAGGGCACCGTCAATCTGGCTCAGACGTCCGACACCTTCGTTGACATGACCAACTTCGTTAAGGGGTCTGTCTGGGTGAACGGGCACAATCTCGGACGCTACTGGGAGATAGGCCCCCAGACCAGACTTTACTGTCCGGCTTCATGGCTGAGAAAAGGAGACAATGAGATCATTGTTTTTGACCTTCATAAGACCACTCCCGGTTCCGTGAGAGGTTTTACAACCATGAACTGAAGTATTTCTACTGTATTCCGGTTATAGCTGAAAGAAGAAAATAAAATCCTGCTGCAAGAAGCATTGACACAGGTATTGTCAGTATCCATGCATAGAGGAGGTTAATAGTCACGCCCCATCTGACTGCTGTTACCCTTTTAGTCAGTCCTACACCCATGATGGCGCCCGTAATGGTGTGAGTTGTGCTTACAGGAATTCCGAAAGCTTCTGTACCAAAAAGCAGAATAGCGCCGGCTGACTCAGCAGCCACGCCTTCAAAGGGTGTCAGCTTGGTTATCTTTGAGCCCATTGTCTTGACAATGCGCCAGCCCCCTATCAGTGTTCCGAAGGCAATTGCCGTGTAGCATCCCAGGACTATCCAGTGCGGTATGTCATGCACCTTCCCGTTCACCATTTCAATATGCGCCCAGTGCGGGACTTCCTGTACACCGTTGAAATAGACCATCAGCGCTGCCGCGATTATCCCCATCACCTTCTGGGCATCATTGCCACCGTGTCCGAGGCTGAACAGGGCTGATGAAAGTAGCTGGAAGCCCTTGAACCGCTTCTCGAGACGGAATGGATTGCCTCTCCGGCTGATCCACAGCAGGGCAATAGACAGAAGGTATGACATAAACATCCCAAGCAGCGGAGCCAGGAAGATGAATGCGGCAATCATTGCAATCTTTCCGGTATGAACCACATCCCACCCCGTATAGGCAATGGCAGCGCCGGCAAAGCCACCTACAAGGGTATGTGAAGAGCTGGAGGGAATGCCGAGATACCATGTCAGGAGATTCCAGAGTATGGCGGCCAGTATCCCTGCAAGGATGACCATCAGGGTAATGGCAGAGGTGTCAACTATCTTTGCGATGGTGTCAACTATATTAAGCTCGAAGACGAGGTATGCCAGCCAGTTGAATGAGGCGGCCCAGAGAACTGCCTGGAATGGGGTCAGAACCTTGGTGGAGACCACTGTGGCAATTGAATTGGCCGCGTCATGAAAGCCGTTGATCAGGTCAAAGGCAAATGCCAGGATAATTATTACAACCAGGATTGTGAAGTCCATCAGGAATATTTTAGGCGATTTTAATAATCACGGAGGAGAGAATGTCTGCAACGTCATCACAACGGTCAACAGCCTTTTCAAGGGCTGCCAGGACATCCTTTTTCTTGATCAGCTCAATAGCGTCGGTCTCCTCCTGAAACAATTTCGCAAGATACCTGTGGTTGATGTCATCGGCGTGTTCCTCTATCTCCCCTATCCTGTGGCAGTTGTCCTTGTATTTTGAAAGATTGAGCACATCACGCAGGCCATTGAAGGCAGTGTTTATTTCTATCGATGCGCTCCTGATTAACCCGGCCATATCACGGAACTCCTGGGGTATCACCTTCACCTTGTAGAGATGAGCCTGCTTTGCCGCACCGTGCATCAGGTCAAGTACGGAATCGGTGGCATGAATGAGCTCAAAGATATCCTCCCTGTCAAAAGGGGTGATGAATGTGCTGCTCAAGGCCTTGTAGAGGTTTTTTGCTATCTGATCGCCCACCAGCTCAGCCTCCTTGATCTTCTGCCCCAGCACCTCCCGCTTCTCGGCCGAAGGCTCATTCATGAACTCCACAAGAAGATCCGCCCCGACAATGAGATTGGCCGAGGCATCCTTGAACAAAGGGTAAAACTTGCCCTCCTTGGGGGCCAGGTACGAGAATATCTTGTCGAGTTTCATCTGTGAATCAGGAATTGGTTTGATAACTCGCAAAAATAAGCTAATGTATTCAGTCCGTAAAGGAGACAGGCAGGAATGTTCATTAATTGTTAATTACTATTATGACAGAATTCTTGTCTACTTTAGCTATATTAGCAGCTCGAACAACCAACTCTCCGGCATGAAGCTAACATTCTACGGGGCTGCCCGCGAGGTGACAGGCAGCAAGATTCTGGTCGAGACAGAACACGGTAAAAACATCCTTCTTGACTGCGGACAGTTCCAGGGGAAGGGACTGGAGACTGAGGAGATGAACAGGGCCCTGCCCTTCTCCCCGGCCTCGATTGATCACATAATTCTGTCTCACGCTCATATTGACCATTCGGGATTGATACCCTTCCTGCATCGTCATGGCTTCACAGGATCAGTTATTTGCACCAATGCCACGCGTGATCTCTGTTCGATTATGCTGGCAGACTCGGGCAAGATACAGGAGCATGATACCTTTACATTTAACAAGAAGAGAGCGAAGAGAGGACAGCCTCCCGTTGACCCTCTTTACACTCAGGCAGATGCCATATCATCATTGAGGCTCTTCATCTCTGTTGCATATGACCGTAAGTTCCGGATTGATGAGCATACCACAATCAGGTTCACCAACACAGGCCATATGCTCGGCAGCGGGGTGGTCAGCCTGGAGCTCAGGGAAAAGGACGGTATCAAGAAGCTGGCCTACACAGGCGATATCGGCAGGCCTGTCAACAGGATTCTCAAGAGCCCCGAGCCGTTCCCCCAGGCAGACTTCCTCATCACGGAATCAACCTATGGTGACCGTCTCCATCCGGACATGATAGAATCCGACGAGGAGCTCTTCAGGGTGGTGCACAGGACATGCGTCGAGAAGAAAGGCAAACTCATCATCCCTGCCTTCAGCGTAGGACGGACCCAGGAGATCGTTTACTCACTTAACTCGCTCTATAATGCCAACCGCCTGCCCAGGGTTGACATCTATGTAGACAGCCCGCTGTCGGTCAACGCGACAAGTATTTTCAGGATGCATCCCGACTGCTTTAATGAGAATGTGAGAGAGGTGATGCTCACCGACCCTGATCCGTTTGGGTTCAATTCCCTCTTCTACATCACTTCCGTTGAGCAATCGAAGAGCCTCAATGATATCAGGCAACCTGTGATCATTATCTCATCATCGGGCATGATGGAAGCCGGGCGCGTGAAGCATCACCTGGCAAACAACATCAGCAATCCCGCCAACACGGTTCTTGCAGTAGGCTATTGCGCCCCGTCAACCCTCGGTGCAAGACTCCTCAGAGGAGAAAAGGAGGTCTCAATACACGGCACCAAATACCAGGTAAATGCTGATATTGAGAGAATTGAATCCTATTCCGGCCACGGTGATTACAGTGAGATGGGTGATTATCTTTCATGCCAGGACCCTGCCAGGCTGAAAAACACTTTCCTGGTGCATGGTGAATATGAAACACAGGTTAATTACCGCTCATACCTGGAGAAGAGGGGTATAAGCAATATTGAGATCCCGGCTTTCGGGAAATCATACACATTATGATTTTTATGATATTTCTTTCACAGTCGGGCCGAAAGTCTATTTTTGCACAAAAATTCCTGAGATATGTTCATTTTAATGGTTGTTCTCTTTTTGCTGGGTTACCTGGCAATTGCTCTCGAGCATCCTCTCAAGATTGAGAAGGCTGCAAGCGCTCTCCTCCTGGGGTCCATTCTGTGGGCTCTTTATGCTCTCTTCAGTGAACAGGTCCTGGCTCTCGGCTTCTCCCCTTCCTGGGAGGAGCTAAAAATGATGGCCCAGGAGATCCTTCACAACATCGTTCCCGCGATGAGTGCCGATCATTTCGCCACCTCACCCTTCCGTGAGACTGTCGAGCTTGCAGGTCATTCAAACGCTTTTGTAAAGGAGGAACTGGCACATCACCTGGTAGATATTGCCGAGATACTCTTCTTCCTCTTCGGAGCCATGACCATCGTGGAGGTCATTGACCAGCATCAGGGATTCACCGTCATAACCGACCGGATAAACACGAAGAGCAAAGTCAGACTGATCTGGGTGCTGGGTTTCATCACCTTCTTCATGTCAGCCGTTCTTGATAACCTGACTACAACCATCGTAATGATTGCCCTTCTCAGGAAGCTCATCTCTGATAAACCTACAAGATGGCTCTTTGCCAGCATGATCGTGATAGCAGCCAATGCCGGTGGTGCATGGTCACCGATTGGCGACGTCACAACCATCATGCTGTGGATCGGCGGGCAGATAACTACGGTAAACATAATCCTGAAGGTCTTCCTGCCCAGCCTCGTGAACATGATCGTACCGTTAGCCCTTCTCTCCTTCATGGTTAAAGGTGAGATTCACAGGCCCGATAAGCCCCAGCATTCATCTGACATCACCACTCCGTTTGAGAGGGGATTCATACTTATACTTGGTGTATCCATGCTGCTGTTTGTTCCGGTCTTCAAGACCCTGACTCATCTTCCGCCCTATGTCGGAATGCTTTTCGGACTCGGCGTACTGTGGCTGGTATCGGAGATAATGCACCGCAACAAGGCGGATGAGTTAAAGAAGAAACTGACTATCTACAATATAGTCAAGAAGGTAGACACCCCTACCATATTCTTCTTCCTGGGAATCCTCTCTGCTGTCGCCGCCCTCCAGAGTGCGGGGCACCTGAGCCTGCTGGCGGGTTGGCTTGACGAGAAGCTCGGCGACATCTACCTGATCAACCTGGCTATCGGAGCGATCTCGGCCGTGGTTGACAACGTTCCGCTGGTTGCAGGGGCAATGGGGATGTATGATATAGTCACGCCTGACATGCTGCGAATGGCTGCCGATCCGGCCTATGCAAGCTTCTTCGTTCAGGACGGACTGTTCTGGGAGTTCCTTGCCTATTGCGCAGGTACAGGCGGCAGCATGCTCATCATTGGCTCGGCTGCCGGTGTGGCTGCCATGGGCCTTGAGAGGATTGATTTCATCTGGTACATGAAGAAGATATCATGGCTGGCGCTGGTCGGATACCTGGCCGGTGCAGCTGTGTACTGGGCCCAGGCGCAGGTCCTCCACGGGTAATATTCAGTTCATTTACAACATAAAAACGAGAGGCCGGAAAATTCCGGCCTCTCGTTTTTAATTCATCATCTTAGTATCTCGGTTCACGATCCTTGTCGCGGAAGTCGCGGCGCGGTCTGAAAGGCTTCTTTTCTGCCTTGGGCTCAGATCTCTTGACGATAATCTGACTACCATCAAGCTCTGAGTTGTTTAGTTTTTCAATTGCTTCATAACCTGCACGGTCATCTGCCATCTCTACGAAACCATAACGCTTCGAAAAGCCGGTCTCACGGTCCATAATAACTTTTGCGGAGATCACCTCTCCAAATTTACTGAAAAGTTCCTGAAGGTCTTCTGCTTTGGTTACAGAGCTCAGCTTGGCTACAAAAATGTTCATCTGAAAATTAATTAAAATGTTAATAAAAATGTGTAAATCAACAAGTTAGGCCTTTGCTGACAAAAGTCAGCCTATCAGACCTCCACTGCCAATCAATACAAAGGTATTTAATTATTTTTAACATTTCCAAATTTATTTAAATATTTGAAAATGACGCAATGAGAAGGGACATGGCCGGTTTCTAAAGATCTGTCGGTTCGACGTCAAGCCACTTTCCGAGTTTTGAAAAAACAAGCTCTTTCTGATCGTCCGGCAGGTTATTTATCCTTGTGCTATGAGAGCCCTCCGGCCTGACAATTTTCAAAACCTTTTTGTTTTTACCCGGATCGGCTGCGGTGGCTGACCAGGGATCATACTCTCCATAAAGGAAAATGAAATTCCTGGCCCTGGTCCTGATGTATTCGTCCACCTCGCGTGCAAACTCATAATCATAATCGTATGTGACCCCCTCCGGGGCTGAAAATAGAAATTCAGGGCTGCCGTTGTCACCGGCATACCTCAGCAGGCCATTAAACCTTTCGAAATCATACCCGTAATAACCTATCTCGGTCATAGCCTGGTAGAAGAATGGCTCAAAGTAACCGAGACCCTGATCGGTAAAATAGTTGAAGTCTCCCAGCCGGGCCAGGTGACTGAACACCTTTTCATCGCTCCCTTCAAGGGGAATCGAGTCACACGGCACCCTGCCCCATTGCCAGAAGGCGAATTCGTATTCGAGAACCGTCATCTCATAAGCCCGCTCAGCCCCGCCTATCCTGTTGAAGGTCCATCCCTTCTCCTCTGCAAGCGTAAGCAGCATGGGGAATAACGTATCAAACTTCTCAAGAGCCAGCTTCTGAAAGTCAAAAACCCGCTGGCGGCACTCCGGTGTCCCGACATTCTCAAGAAACGGTTTGAACCTTGAATCCTCAGGCCCGAAATTCAGCGGAGCAACATACGGAACCCTCGCATCGACGTCGTCCGGATAATAGTAACTGTGAAACATCACGGTCTGTCCACCCTTGCTTATTCCGGTGGTAAGCCATTTGCCGGGGAAGACCGGTTTGAAGAGCTCTATTATCCGGTGCTGGTCGGTTGCGGCCTGCCATGTGGTGAGATACTTCCACTGCATGGAGTCAGGCTTCGAATCTTCAAAGTACCGGTGTTCAATTATTATCTGGTTGCATTGAAGCATCCTGGCCAGCTCACTCTTGCGGAACCTGGCCGAATAGCCCTCGGTTTCAACCACCACCGGCCTGTCAGCCCCGGCATAGCCCAGGAAAACCTGCTGGGTGAAGCCCGGACCTTCCGGATTGTTATGGTCCAGCGGCTGAAAGATATTGATCTCGTACGCCTCTGTGAACAGCGTGTCATTAGCGATCTTTGTGACAGTGGCTCCGGGGAGCGTTGCAAGCCTCTCAGCGAGGGGCATGGGATCATTTCCGCATGAAGCAAGCAAACCGGCCGCCATGGTGATAACAATAACAGAGGTCTTCCTCATTGGTCTTTTGTTAAATTCTGATTATTTGCGTGTTCTGGTTATTGGGAGCGTCTTTGCCCTGAGCCACTTCCTCTCATCAGCCGTCAGTCCGGGAGAGAGTGCCGACCAGACTCTCTCATGATAGCTGTTCAGCCAGCTCAGCTCCTTCTCATCAAGAAGGGATACCTCTATAAGAGATGAGTCAATATGGCATAGTGTCACGGTCTCAAATTTAAGGAATCTGCCGTGGTCCGTCTCATTGTCATCAACGCATAGTATGAGGTTTTCAGTCCGGAAGCCGTACCTGCCCTCCCTGTATATGGCCGGCTCGTCTGATGTGACCATGCCGGGTTCAAGCACTGTCTTCAGGTCCCCGGTGGCAGCAGACCCTATGGTCTGCGGGCCCTCGTGCACATTAAGGAAGCTGCCCACACCATGCCCCGTACCGTGCCCGTAGTTCAGCCCGTTATCCCAGAGGGCCTTCCGGGCCAGCACCTCTATCTGATAACCCCTTGTGCCATATGGAAATTTAACCGTGGCAAGGCCAATGGTTCCTTTCAGGGCCAGGGTAAAATCTCTCTTCATGTTATCATCAGGCAGGCCCACGGCAATTGTCCTTGTTGTGTCGGTCGTTCCACCGTAATACTGTCCACCGGAGTCAAGCAGAAAGATACCCTTCGGGCCGAGCTTTGCATCGGTTTCCGGTGACGGCACATAATGGGGAAGAGCCGCATGACCGTTCCAGGCAGCAATTGTGGCAAACGAAGGCCCCGTGCACCCCTCCTGTTCCAGCCTGAATGCCTCCAGTTTTGCCGAGGCTGACAGTTCTGTCAAAGTGCCGCTGCCAATGCTATTCTCAAGCCAGTAAAAGAAACGTGTAAGGGCCACGCCGTCACGGATCATTGCCTTCCGGAGATTATTAATCTCTGTCTCATTTTTTATTGCCTTGAAGCGGGTGGGAATGCTCACCTCCCCGGTGACCCTGGCGCCCTTGGGCAGGGTCGTATAAAGCGCTGCAGAGGTTGTTGCCGGGTTAAGCAGAACAGAACATTTTTCCGGCAGAGAGCTGAGAACCTGCCCGGTCATGTCATAAGGCAGCAGTACCACTCCGTCATTGTCAAACTCTCCTTTCATGATGGCAGGTATCTTCTCCTCACTGGCAAACAGCAGCACCTGCCGGGCACTGACGATGGCAAACGACAGGAGAAGCGGACTGTAGGTTATGTCTGCTCCACGGATATTGAGAAGCCACATGATGTCATCACACGATGTGAGGAGGTGAAAATCAATCTTCATCTCCTCCATCCTCTGTCTCACCCTGGTGATCTTGGCACTGCGGCTTTCTCCCGCGTATTCCATGGGATGGTTGAATGCCATGTCACCTGGAAGGGAAGGCCTGTCATTCCATACCCGGCTCACCAGGTCTCCCTTCAGGGTCAGTTTAACACCCTTCTCCGCCAGACGAGCCTTCAGCAGGCTCATCTGGCCCGCTGAGATCAGCCTCCCGTCAACAGCTACCCTGCTGCCCCTTTTCAAGGTATCAGCGATCCACCCGATATGCTCCGGCGTATGTGGCACCTTAAGTCTCACCAGCTCAAAGCCAGAATCCTTTAACTGCTCTTCGGCCTGAATAAAATACCGACTGTCGGTCCAGAGACCGGCAAATGACCGTGTGATCACAACAGTCGCGGCAGAGCCCGTGAAACCGGTCAGCCACCTTATCACCCGCCAGTGGTCCGGCACATACTCGCCGAGATGAGGGTCCGATGATGGTACAATAAGTGCATCAATCGCCTTTTTTTTCATCACCGACCGCACCGAGGCGAGCCGGCTTTTGAACAAGTTAGCAGCCATTTCCTTAAGTGCTAGAGATCCTCCCGACCGAAGAAATGCCTGAGCCAGAAGTTATTGCCCTCATTGGTCATGAACACCCTCTTAGGTCCACCCCAGCCGTGACGCTCACCCGGATAGATCATCATTTCAAATGGCTTGTTGAGATCCTGAAGAGTTGTTACAAGCCAGATGGTGTTCTGCAAATGGACATTATCATCCATGTCTCCGTGACGTATCAGCAGCTTTCCTTTGAACTTCGCGGCATGTGTCAGGGCCGACCCTGCCAGGTAGCCATCAGGATTCTGTTCAGGAGTGTCCATATACCTTTCAGTATAGACATTATCATAAAGCTTCCAGTCGGTGACTGAATAATCAGCAATGCCATGCGTCCAGTATCCGGAGCCTGCAGTAAGTGCCATGCATGTCACATAGCCACCGTAAGATCCGCCGGTAATGCCCATGCGTGACGAATCAACCCATGGCTGATCGCGGAGCCATTTCACTGCATCGGAATAATCGGAAATCTCCCACTTTCCCAGTGACCTGTGCATATAATCAAGACCCTTTTTACCAAATGTACCTGACCCGCGATGGTCAACATTTATGGTTACAATGCCGTTCTCGGCGTACCAGCGGGGCTGGTATCCAAGCCACTTGTTCCTTATGCTTCCGGCATCCGGACCACCGTAAATGGTGAAGACCACCGGATATCTCTTCGCAGCGTCAAAACCAACCGGGTAAGTTATCAGGACAGGCATGTCAAACAGACCGTCAGAGGTTTTTATTCTTACCAGCTCTGCCCTGTGATGTTTCTGAGAATCGTACTCAGGCTTCTCCTCGCGGTGGATGTTCCTTACACTCCTCCCCTTGCTGTCAATCAGATCAATCGCTCCGGGGTTCTCAAGACTGCTCCAGGTGTCGAGGACCCAGGAGCCTCCCGGCGATACTGATGCTGAATGGTAACCTTCACCTGTTGTCATCTGAAGAAGCCTTGTGCCGTCAAGCCGCACCCTGAACAGATGGTTATCCAACGCCTCCGGGCCAGTACCGCTAAAATAAACCTCATTCCTGTCCTCGTCAACCCTGACAATATCATTGACTTTCCAGTTGAAGTCGGTCACCTGAGACTTCAGAGAGCCGTCCCATCCATAATAATAGAGATTATGCCAGTCGTTTTTATAGCTCCTGACAATAAAACCGCTACCATCGTCCAGCACATGAATATCCTCAAAGAAATCTATCCATGTAGGTCGTGTCTCCCTGTATATTTCCTTATAATCTCCTGTTGCAGCATCCGCGAGTATAAACCTCATGTCGTTCTGGTCTCGGTTCAGAACCTGGACCATCAGTTTACTGCCGTCAGGGGTCCATGATGGCCAGGCGATATACTGGTCTATCTCCCCGTCAGTCTTTACCCAGGTGGTCTTAACCGTTGAGAGTTCAACGATGCCCATCTTTACCTTAGGGTTCGCATCCCCCGGTTTCGGGTAATGTGCTGTCTCGAGCTGGCCACGCGGGCCCTCACTGTCCTCGAGCCTGTTGAGGTACCAGATTGGAACAGGATTGTCATCAGTATGGAGGTAGGCAATCCGCTGAGCGTCAGGGGACCACCAGAATGCCGCATACCTGGAGGCTCTGCCAAGGATCTCCTCATAATAGACCCATGATGCCCAGCCATTATAGATCTTGTCAGTGGCATCGAAGGTCAGTCTGGTCTCTTTTTTCTGATCAAGATCATAGAAATAAAGGTCCTTCTCCTTCGTATAGGCTATCTTCCTGTCTCCGGGGGCAAATCTCATATTGACCTCCTTTTCCGGATCTGCGGTCAGTTTGATGCCCTCAGGGTTTACGGGTGAATAGTACCACAGGTCGTTGTCACGTATTATTACTACAGCTTTCATATCCGAAGCAACAGCCATATCCTGACCCGGTTCCACACCCTCAGGCAGCAGTTCACGTAGTTTCTGCATGTCACTCCTGTAATCGGTGACCGGAGTCGATTTGCCGGTTTTGCAGTCATATACTGAGATAACCGGCTTTTTCTCCTCATCAAGCGTTCTCAACAGTATATGGCTGTCATCAACCCATTTTATAAGTCCGGGTTGAGCATCATTCATTCCAGGCCTCTGGCCCTGAAGGGTTAACGTAAGGGTTACAAGCAGCACAACCTGCATTATCCCTGCTCTCTGAATCTTAATGTTGAAAAGCATGATTGAATTGGATTTATATTGCAAACAAATATAGCAAAGTTAGGAGTGACATCTCATTAAGATGTCTTGCAACACATTATCAAAAGCCGGAAGATATGTTTACTTTTGCATTATTATCTGAGAAGAATGGGGTTAGAACGGGAAATTCATCCGCCCAAAGAGTGGATGAAGCTTGATAACGCGGCGAAGATTTATCCTGCCATCACCGGGTCAGAGCTGACGGGTGTTTTCCGCATTTCGATGTTCCTCACATCACCGGTTATACTTCCTGCACTGATCAAAGCATCGGAGGAGGCTTCGGCACTTTTTCCGTTCTTCAGTGTCGAGCTGTGCAAGGGTTTCTTCTGGTATTATCTCGAATATAACGGGAATTCGCCCAGGGTACTGGCCGACACCGGACCCAGATGTCAGCCCTTTCCACGGACCATGAAGGGTGAACTTGTCTACAGGATTCTTGTGCGCGGAAACAGCATCTCAGTAGAATTCTTCCATATTCTGACCGATGGCGGCGGAGCGATTTTTTTCCTGAAAACCCTGATGAATTACTATTATTTTCATGCCTGTGGCATAACTGAGGTTCCCTTCCCCGAAGTTAAAGAGGGGCCAAAGCCGGGGTCCACAGACGATCTTTTCGCCAGGCACTATGGAAAGGGGATCCCTCATCCTGCCGTCATGGCAAGTGCCTGGCATCTGCCGTATTCACTGCGTCCGGTGCCGCGCTTCAGAGTGACGGAGTTTGAAATTCCTGCCGAAAATCTGGCAGCAACGGCCAGGGAAACAGGCTGCACTATAACCGAGTACCTGGCATCCACCCTGCTGTTCCTGCTCCAGGAGATAAGACTCGAAAGAGGAAAGGGGGCACCCCATATCAGGGTACAGGTGCCTTTCGACCTTCGGAAAAGATATGACGCGAATACCCTCCGCAACTTCTCTCTCTTTGCCATGCCTGCCATAGACATACGCATGGGTCACTACACTTTTGAAGAGGTGATCAGGGAGGTGAAACTGACAATTCAGATGATGAATGATGAAAAAAGGATAAGGCAGATCATCAGCCGGAATGTGGCGGGCGAAAAGAACGCCCTGATACGCATCATCCCGCTCTTCATTAAAAGCCCGTTTATGCGTTTTCTGTATAACAGATTCGGCCCAACGCAGTTTACGAGTACAGTCACCAATATGGGCAGGGTGGTCCCCACAGGACCAGCCGCGGAAATGATGAAGGCAATGGCTGTCACACCCCCTCCCCCGCACAGGGATATAAAGATTACTGCAGGGCTGATTACACTGGGTAAAAATACAATCATTACTTTCGGATCACTCACTGACAATCCTGAGCTTGAAAGCAGGTTCGTAAAAAAACTGACAGAGGCAGGATTGCCGGTCAAGCTCCTTTTAAATGATTAAAAACAGTACGAATGTCAATATGTAAAAACTGCGGCGTCGACCTTGGGGAAGGAAATGAGATATGTCCTCTCTGCGAACCGTCAGATACCCGGAAGAACAGGGTGGCCTCTCCGGCTGACCTCTTCAGGGTCTCGAGGATCGAAAACTCCAGGCACATGTACGAGATCGTCATGCTGATACTCGTATCAGGTGTTATCATCACCATCGCCATTGATGCCGTATTCGGAAAAGGCATGAGCTGGTCACTTGCCACCACTGTCAGCATCGGTTACCTTATTGCCATGGTGTCCGGGACATACCTCCTCAGAGGTAAACCATACCTTATCATCGCTGTCACAACCCTGGCAACAGTTCTCTTTCTCCGGCTCATTGACCGATTTACCGGTGACAACGGATGGTCCGGAGCCCTCGGAATACCGATGGCATTATCAGGTGCCCTCCTGACAGCCGCAGTGATATTCCTTAACTCCCTGTCAAAGTACAGGGGCCTAAACCTGCTGGCATCCATCCTGGTTGCCCTGGCAGTTTTTACCGTCATCATTGAATTCCTGATCGACAGGCTTGTAGCGTCGGTATTCACACCTCAGTGGTCAGTGGTAACTGCAGCCTCTCTGCTGATCATCGCTATGATATTTATCTTCATACACTACAGGCTTAAGCGGGGCCGCAGCCTCGGCAGGCTGTTCCACATCTGACTCTGAAAAGTCGAAAGTCCGTAAAGTCCTTAAAGTCTGTAAGTCAAAAGGTCTTGCAGTACTTCAGTCTAATCCTCTGATTATCAATTCTTAATTCTTAATTTTAACTACTGCCTATTGCCTACTGCCTGTTCTGACTTGCGATTTGCGAATTTTGACTAAATCGACAATCTGAAATCGAAAATGTATATTTACACCTGCTAAACTTCTTCTATGAAAAGATATTTTCTCACATTCATCATTGCTGCCACTGTTTCGGCAACTCTTTCATCACAGGAACTGAAGACTCCCGAACAATTTATGGGATACCCTCCGGGCGAACAGTTCACATTTCAGCATTCACTCACAGACTATTTCAGGCATGTTGCTGATGCCAGCCCCCGGGCCGTGTACCTGCAGTACGGTGAGACATGGGAAGGGAGGCCCCTGAGTGTCTGTATCGTCTCATCTCCGGAAAATCTTGCCATGCTTGAGCAGATAAGGCTCTCGAACCTTCAGCGTACAGGACTGGCTGATGGCATTCCGGAGGTTAAATCGTTACCCATTGTCTGGCTTGCATACAGTGTTCACGGATCTGAGCCGGCAGGAGCCGAAGCTTCGATGAAGGTGCTGCATGCCCTTGTCGCTGAGGAGTATGAGGGTGCGGGTGAATGGTTGAAGAATATGATCATCATCATCGATCCGTGCCAGAACCCTGACGGACGCGATCTCTTTACTTCCAGGTATTTAAGAGCCCAGGGGTGGCCCCCCAGCAGTGACCCGAACGCCTGGGAACATAACCAGGGATGGCCTTCGGCACGACTGAACCATTACCTGTTTGACCTCAACCGCGACTGGAGCTGGCATGTGCAGAAAGAGACACAGGCCCGCATGAAGCTCTACAACAGGTTTATGCCTCATGTTCATGCCGACTTCCACGAGATGGGATCAGGCAGCACCTATTTCTTTCCCCCCGGCGCAGAGCCGTGGCATGAGGTAATCACCCCCTGGCAGAGAGAATTCCATTCTCTTACCGGGAAGAAGGCTTCCGGATTGTTTGATTCCTCCTATCGTCTTTACTACACCAAAGATAATTTTGACCTCTTTTGTCCAAGCTTCGGTGATACATGGCCACTCTTCAACGGCGCCATGGGCTATACTTTGGAACAGGGCGGCGGTGCCCAGGCAGGCCTGGCGCTGAGGCGTGACGATATTGACACACTTACGCTGGCTCAACGCGTTGAGGGTCACTTCCTTGCCTCAATGGCCGTGCTCTCTGCCGCTGATGAAAACCGAGAAAGACTTCTCAGTGAATTTTATGAATTCTTCCGTAGCGGCGCAGAGAAACCGCCTTCAAAGTACAAGACTATCATTATCAGGGGAACTGCTGACGCCGCTTCCATGAAATCATTGAAACAGCTGCTCGCAAGCAACCAGATAAGCTATGACACCCCGCGCATCACGGGAAAGAAGATCACCGCATGGGACTACCGTGCCGCCAGGCCGGCAAGCGTTACAGTGGAAAAGAATGACATCCTTGTAAGTGCATACCAGCCTCAGAGCAGGCTGATGCAGGTATTATTCGAGCCGGAATCGAAGTCATCGGATTCAATCAGTTACGACCTTACGGCGTGGGCACTGCCCTACGTCTACAACATCGAGGCCTATGCTTCAGAAGAGAGACTTCCGGTTGCCGATACTGAAGAAAAGGCAGCGGACACTTCAGATTTGCCGCCCGATACCCTGCGTCCCTACGCCTATGCTGCCCCGATGAGCGGCTTCAATGAGCTGAAATTCATGGCCCAGTTGTACAGATCGGGACTAAACGTACGATTTTCCATCAAGCCCTTCACCGCTGCAGGAATCTCCTTCAGTCGCGGATCGGTGATAGTGGCACGCGGAGACAACAGAAACAACCAACAGTTTGATGCTAAAGTACGTGCCGCCGCTGCAGCCAGCGGCGTGATACCGCAAAAACTTTCCGGAGGCATGGTGACATCGGGAAAGGACCTCGGTTCCGACTACTCGCCCGTGAAAAACGGACCGGCGATCGCCCTCATCGGTGGCCAGGGTACATCACAGGCATTCGGGGAGATATGGTTCTTCATGGAGAGAGAGCTTGAATACCCGGTGACTGTGATAGACGGCTCAGACCTGAAAAATGCCGTTCTTACCGATTATGACGTAATCATACTTCCCGGAGGAACATTTACGGAGTCAAAAGAGAAGATCATGGCCTTTATCTCAGGCGGAGGAAGGGTGATAGCCATGGAGAACGCAATCGAGCTCTTCAAATCTGAGAAAACCACCGGTCTGGGTAAGGCCTTCGAAGCAAAGGAGGCTGAGGAGAAGAAAAGTACAAAGTACACCGGTGCGGACACCACACTCCTCAGGAGATATGAAGACCAGCGCCGCATTACTGCAACGGACAGGTCTGCAGGAGCAATATTCAGGGTTCGCCTCGATGAGACCCACCCCTTTGCATTCGGGATGGGAAAAGAGTGGTTCATGATGAAGAGAAACGAAGGTCTGCCCTACCTGGAAAAAGGTGCCAACATCGGGTATATAACCGATAATCAGCCTGTGGCAGGCTTTGCCGGTTATAAGTTCCGGCAGAAGGTGAAGAATACCGGGGTCATTGTTTCGGAGAACATAGGAAAAGGAACAGTGGTATACCTGTCGGATGACCCCTACTTCAGGGCATACTGGAAGAGCGGAAGGGTACTGCTGGGAAACCTCGTTCTGAGGTGAACCAGGCAGCTGACGACGTACACCATCCTGATACTTCCGGTCCCATGAACTGATATTAACTTATGAACCAATAGATTACGGATGCAAAATCTCCTGAACAGGTTTCTTGATTATGCCCGCTTCAACACCAGTCCTGACGAAGCTAATTCTGCGTCACCCTCCACTGTCAGGCAAATGCTTTTCGCCGAGCGGCTGGCGCACGAGCTGGAGCAGACAGGGCTCTCCGACGTGATACTTGACGGAAACGGATATCTCATGGCAACACTGCCTGCCAACACGCGTTCAAAACACCCCGTGGTGGGTTTTATCGCCCATATGGATACCAGTCCGGAAGCACCATCGGAAAACGTCAATCCATTGGTGCACAATGACTATGACGGAGGGGATATCATACTTAACCAGGATCCCGTGATAATACTGTCGCCTGATGATTTCCCGGAGCTTGCCGGATACAGGGGACAGACCATAATAACCACTGACGGGATGACTCTCCTCGGGGCGGATGACAAGGCAGGTGTTGCGGAGATAGTGACGGCTATGGAATACCTTGTGGCACACCCGGAGCTGAAGCACGGGACGATTAGAATTGCTTTCACTCCTGACGAGGAGATTGGCAGGGGTGCTGACCACTTTGACGTCAGGGCCTTCGGTGCCAGTTATGCCTACACCCTCGACGGCGGCGGCATTGGTGAGCTGGAATATGAGAATTTCAATGCTGCCGCCGCCACCGTGACCGTCAGGGGCCGCAGTGTACACCCGGGCACAGCAAAAGATACCATGATTAATTCCATCATGCTCGCCCGGGAACTAGATGCCCTACTCCCCCAGGGCGAGAGGCCTGAGCACACTACAGGCTACCAGGGTTTCTTCCATCTCTATGACATCAGAGGGTCCGTAGAAGAAACCATCATGAAGTATATCATCAGGGATCATGACCCGGTCAGGTTCAACGACAGGAAGAAGAAACTGAGCGACGCCGCTGCTGAGATAAAAAGGAAACACAGGGGAGCCGAAGTAACCGTTGGCCTCAGGGACCAGTATTTCAACATGAAGGAGATAATTGAGGCCAATTATCACATCGTGGAAGAGGCCGTCAGGGCATACCGCAAGGCCGGTATTGAGCCGGTGATAAAACCTGTCAGAGGCGGTACTGACGGCGCGAGGCTCTCATTCATGGGCCTCCCCTGCCCAAACCTCTTTACTGGCGGGCATAATTATCACGGGCGGTATGAGTATATACCGCTTCAATCAATGGAAAAGGCCGTTGAAGTGATTATAAATCTTTGTATATCAGATAATAATATCGAAAAATGAAATCCTTCCTTTACCCGTTGATGGCCATGTCTGTCCTTGTCGCATCCTGTGCCGGCGGCGATGAGCTCAGAAGAGCCTCAGAAACCATTAGCGCCGATGAACTGCGCGAATATACCCGAACCCTGGGAGCGGACTCTTTTATGGGTCGTAAACCATTTACTCCCGGCGAAGAGGTAACCGTAGCATGGCTCTCAGGAGAACTTGAGAGGATCGGTTTCCGGCCTGCCTTCGGTGATAGCTGGTACCAGAAGGTGCCGATGGTGGAGATCACCACGGTGGTCGACGGGAAGGTGCTTGTCACCTCCGGGAAGAATATAATTGAGCTGTCAGCGCCTGATGACATTGCCATTGAATCACCGTCGATGAAGCAGGTTGTGGTGCTTGATGAGATACCCATGGTCTTCTGCGGATTCGGCATCGTGGCTCCCGAACAGGGATGGGATGATTACGCCGGCGTTGACGTCAGGGGCAAATGCGCAGTAGTACTGGTCAATGACCCCGGGCTCTATACGGGTGACACCACCCTGTTCAAGGGTCGCACGATGACCTACTACGGGCGCTGGACCTACAAGTATGAAGAGGCTGCCAGGCAGGGGGCCGCAGCAATAATCATAATTCACGAGCCTGAAGGCGCAGGCTATGACTATTCAATTCCGAGGAAGAGCTCCATCTCTCCCGGATTGTATATGGAACAGAATGAGGGAGATATAACCCCTTGCCCTGTGACCGGATGGTTCAGCGCGGAGAGTGCGTCACGGGTACTGAGCGCTGAGGGTTATGATTTGGACAAACTGAGGGACCAGGCATGCCGGGCTGGCTTTAAGGGATTTGAACTGGGCTCATCATTATCAATGAAACTGATGAACAGCCAGGTGAAAAACAGCTCGGTAAATGTGGCAGGCATCCTTCCCGGCAGGGTACACCCCGAAGAATGCGTGGTTGTCTCCGCACACTGGGACCATTTCGGCATCGGTGAAGCTGAAAATGGTGATTCAATATATAACGGTGCCGTCGATAACGGCACCTCAATGGCATGGGCCCTGGAGATCGGGGAGGCTTTCGCCTCCATGAAAGAAAGGCCGGAACGGTCAGTGATTATCCTGTTCCCGACAGCCGAGGAGCAGGGACTGCTGGGATCATCATGGTTCGCGGCAAATCCACCCGTTCAACCTGAAAAGATTATCGCCTGCTTTAATAATGATCTGTTGCTTCCCATCGGAAGGATGAAAGATATCATGGTAACCGGCTACGGCCAGTCGGAACTTGATGACCTGCTTGCAGAGGCTGCAGCTGCACAGGACCGTTACCTCATGCCGGACCCCAGCCCGGAAACAGGAATGTACTTCCGGTCAGATCACTTTCCTTTCGCGCTCATAGGAGTACCGTCTCTCTTCGCGAGAGGCAATTGCGACAGCAGGGAGTTCGGGAAAGAGTGGGCCGCTGAAAGGGAGAGGGAGTACCTCACGAAAATGTACCATAAACCTGCCGATAACTACTACCCCGAAATGAACTTTGAAGGTATTGAAGAAGATGCAAAAGCAGTCTTTGAAGTGGCATGGAAAATTACAACAAGTGATTTAAGACCCGGATGGAAACCCGGATCTGAATTCGCAAATACCAGATCTTCAAATAATTAAATCAGACCTCACACAGACTGCTCCTTCTTTTACCAATCATAGGACTCACTACCGCGCAGCGGTTATAGTATTGTAGCCTGGTAGTCTGACAGGCAGCTTACCGC
>CAZHTG010000003.1:0-25269 GCA_964535795.1 uncultured Rikenella sp. | reverse complement strand
GGTAGTCTGACAGGCAGCTTACCGCGCAGCGGTTATAGTATTGTAGCCTGGTAGTCTGACAGGCAGCTTACCGCGTAGCGGTTATAGTATTGTAGCCTGGTAGTCTGACAGGCAGCTTACCGCGCAGCGGTTATAGTATTGTAGCCTGGTAGTTCGAAAGATGATTTAATAAGCTTGTATTAATTTCTGTTATTTTATTAACACTGTTATTGGAATAACATTATTTATTATATTTGCGCCGGATTATATACCTGGAAGCAGGTTGAATGCAGCCAGTATAAAAAACCAAAAGAACATTATGACAAATCTTAGGAATTTGGTAACTTATTCAGGGTAGTTTTGCGACATAATTTCCCCGAAAACAGATAATACAGTTTAAAATATCAATTGAAATGGAAAAACTCAAATCACTGGCAGACTTAAAGAGAGTTCGTGAAGAAGCACGGGCCAAACTGGATCTGAGAGTCCGGGGTGACAACCCGGAAGGACTCGTCCAGGTTAAGGTTGCTATGGCCACCTGCGGCATAGCATCAGGAGCCAGGCCGATCATGGATTTCTTCGCGGATGAGCTGGACAAGAGAGGTATCGAAGCCGTGGTAACCCAGACAGGCTGTATGGGTTACTGTTATGCTGAACCAACCGTGGAGGTGCAACTCCCCGGACAGGAACCCGTGGTTTTTGGATTTGTAGACAGGAAAAGGGCCGATGAGATCATTGAGAAGTATATCAAGAACGGGGAACTGGTTGAGGGAATCATACCGGTTAATTATGAAAAAATAGACTAAAACAGGGAGGAAAAGAGTAATGACAAAATTCAGAATGCACCTTCTTGTCTGCGGCGGTACCAGCTGTCGCGCCTCAGAAAGCAGTCTCATTGTCGAGAACCTGAAGCGGGAGCTTGAAGAGAAAGGCCTCGCCGGCGAGGTACAGGTGATAACAACCGGTTGCTTCGGCTTCTGTGAGAACGGTCCTGTTGTAAAGGTGATGCCTGACGACACATTCTATGTTCATGTCAGGCCGGAAGATGCCCCGGTCATCGTGGCCGAGCATGTGATCAGGGGAAGGGCGGTACAGAGACTGCTTTACGTTGATCCTGAAAGCAGGGAGCAGGGAAGCGACTCAAAGCATCCGGGCTTCAACCGCAAGCAGATCCGCATTGTGCTGCGCAACTGTGGTTTCATCAACCCGGAGAACATCGACGAGTATATAGCCCGTGACGGATATGCAGCCCTCGGCAAGTGCGTAGGGGAACTCACTCCTGCCGGCGTCATTGAAGAGATAAAAAAGTCGGGGCTGCGCGGACGCGGAGGCGCAGGATTCCCCACAGGACTGAAGTGGGAGATAGCATCGAAGAACCAGGCTGATCAGAAATATGTCGTATGTAACGCTGACGAGGGTGACCCGGGGGCGTTCATGGACCGCTCCGTCCTTGAGGGTGACCCGCACTCCGTGCTCGAAGCCATGGCAATATGCGGTTATGCGATAGGAGCATCTAAAGGACTTATCTACATAAGGGCTGAATATCCGCTGGCCATCCAGCGCCTGAAGGTGGCTATTGAACAGGCTCGTGAATACGGCCTGCTTGGAAACGACATCCTGGGAACCGGATTCGGATTCGACATAGAGATGCGATACGGTGCGGGAGCATTTGTCTGCGGCGAGGAGACAGCCCTTATCCATTCCATGGAAGGAGCCCGCGGCGAACCTACAAACAAGCCTCCGTTCCCTGCCGAAAGCGGATTCATGGGCAAACCCTCAAACGTAAATAACGTTGAGACCTTTGCCAGCATCCCGGTGATAATTAACAAGGGATGGGAATGGTTCTCATCCATCGGCACTGAAAAATCAAAAGGAACAAAGGTCTTCGCTCTTGCCGGAAAGATCAATAACGTAGGCCTTATAGAGGTACCTATGGGGACCACCCTCCGCGAAATCATCTTCGAAATCGGCGGTGGCATAAAGAACGGCAAGAAGTTCAAGGCCATACAGACAGGAGGGCCCTCCGGTGGCTGCCTTACGGAACATCATCTGGATATCCCCATCGACTTTGACAACCTCATCGAAGCTGGATCAATGATGGGCTCAGGTGGAATGATAGTAATGGACGAGGACGACTGCATGGTGTCAATCGCAAAATTCTTCCTTGAATTTACGGTCGAAGAGTCATGCGGCAAGTGTGCCCCGTGCAGGATAGGAAACAAGAGGCTCCATGAGCTCCTCACACATATCACAAAGGGTAACGGCACCCTGGCCGATCTTGACCGGCTGAAGAACATGTGCAATGTCATAAAGGATACCTCGCTCTGCGGCCTGGGCCAGACGTCACCCAACCCCGTACTCTCAACCATGGTCAACTTCATGGATGAGTACGTGGCACATGTGACTGAAAAGAGATGCCCTGCCGGCTCATGCCGGGACCTCATGAAGTACTCAATCATTGTTGACAAGTGCGTGGGCTGTACGGCATGCGCAAGAGGATGCCCGGTCAACGCTATCACCGGCGAACGCAAAGGACCGCACTTCATTGACCAGGAGAAATGCATTAAATGCGGTGCCTGCTTCGAGAAATGTAAATTTGGCGCTGTGCTGATCAACTAATGAGAGGGAGACTGAAGATGGAAACAATAAAACTGACAATAGACAACAAACCGGTTGAAGTTGAGAAGGGTACGACAATTCTCACAGCTGCAAGGAAAATGGGTATCGATGTACCCACACTTTGTCACATGCAGCTCCATGACCTGAATATAGAAAACAAGCCCGGCGGCTGCAGGATATGCGTCGTCGAGGTACAGGGACGCAGGAACCTCTCTCCGGCCTGCATTACCAAATGTGATGAGGGGGCGGTTATCCGCACCCACACTCCCAGGGTACTGAATGCCCGCAGGACGGTGATGGAGTTCATCCTCTCTGATCACCCGAAAGACTGCCTCATCTGCCCCAAGTCAGGTCACTGCGAACTGCAGGATATGGCCAACAGACTTGGCATCAGGGAGATACCCGGTCAGGAGATAGCGGAGATGTCTACCTACAGGAAAGACACCTCTCCCTCTATCATTCGTGATCTTGACAAGTGCATCATGTGCCGCCGCTGCGAGATGATGTGCAATGAAGTACAGACTGTCGGGGCCCTCTCGGCCGTCAACAGGGGCTTCATGGCTGTCGTTGCTCCGGCCTTTGAACAGAACCTGGAATACTCACCCTGCACATACTGTGGTCAGTGTGTTGCCGTCTGCCCGACCGGCGCCCTGACAGAGGTAGACCATACCCGCGATGTACTGCGGGCTATCGTTGACCCTTCAAAGACCGTGGTTGTTCAGACTGCACCCGCTGTGCGCGCAGCCCTGGGTGAGGAGTTCGGCATGAAACCCGGCACCCTCGTGACAGGGAAGCTTGTCGCCGCGCTCAAAGAGCTCGGGTTCGACTATGTATTCGATACTGACTTCGCAGCCGACCTGACAATCATGGAAGAGGGCACAGAGCTGCTCACCAGGCTGGGCAGGTTCCTGAAGGGCGATAAGGATGCTAATATCCCGATACTGACATCATGCTGCCCGGGATGGGTGAACTTCTTTGAACACAATTATCCCGACCTGAAGGATGTTCCTTCAACAGCCAAATCACCCCAGCAGATGTTCGGAGCAATAGCCAAGACCTACTTTGCCGATAAGATCAATGTCAAAAGAAAGGATATGGTGGTTGTATCAATCATGCCTTGCCTTGCAAAAAAATATGAGAGCCAGAGACCTGAATTCTCCGTCGACGGCAATCCCGATGTTGACTTTTCCATCTCCACGCGTGAGCTGGCCCATTTCATCAGACAGGCGAACATCGACTTCAATAACCTGCCGGATATGGACTTCGACAAGCCACTGGGTGAATCAACGGGCGCCGGAGTAATCTTCGGCAACACCGGAGGTGTGATAGAGGCAGCCGTGCGTACTGCTTATGAGCTTCATACTGGAAAGAAACTCAGTCGCCTCGACTTTGATGAATTAAGAGGCATGGACGGGGTAAGACAGGCAACGATAGATTTTGACGGTTTACCGCTCAACATAGGTATAGCACACGGCCTGGGCAACGCCCGCAAACTGCTCGACGAAGTGAGAGCAGGAAGGTCAAAGTTCCACGCTATTGAGGTCATGGCCTGCCCGGGAGGATGTATCGGCGGGGGCGGACAGCCTCTGCACCACGGCGACTCTTCAGTTCTGAAGGCGAGGGCGAAGGCTTTATACGAGGAGGACAAAAACAAACCCATCAGGGTATCACATGAGAATCCTTATATCATCCAGCTCTATGAAGAGTTTCTTGGAGAACCCAACAGCGAAAAGGCGCATCACCTGCTCCATACGCATTATTTTGACAGGAAGGCGAAGATTATCATCAAGCAGTGAGATCTGAATTATTAACATAAAAATCAAAGAGATGTCAAGTATAAAGATAGAACTGAGACAACAGGATGTTGATAAGATCAACGAGATATGTGACTCATTCAATAATGACCCTGTGGAACTGATAAACGTACTTCACAAGACCCAGGAGCACTTCGGTTATCTCCCGGCAGAGGTGCAGGAGGTTATTGCCGACAAAATGAATATAGCAACGGCAAGGGTTTATGGTGTGGTAACATTCTACTCATTCTTCACAATGACTCCCAAGGGCAAGCATCCGATCAGCATCTGCATGGGTACAGCATGCTACGTCAGGGGAGCAGAAAAGGTGCTTGATGAATTTAAAAAGGAGCTGGCAATACAGGTCGGGCAGACAACCGGCGACGGCAAGTTTTCACTCTCGAGCCTACGCTGCGTGGGTGCCTGTGGTCTTGCACCGGTCGTACTCGTGGGTGAAAAGACCTACGGAAGGGTTGCTCCCGATGATGTCAAGGCCATACTCAAGGAGTACGAGTAAAAAAAAGAGGCCGGCAAACCGGCCTTCTTTTTTCAGGCAGCAGGCAGTAGGCATTGGGCAGTAGTGAAATGGCTGCAGACCATGCAAGATTGCAGATTCGCAATTTACGATTTGCGAATTTTGAATAAATCGACAATCGAAAATTCCTCTATTGCCTACTGCCTAATGCCTATTGCCTTTAAAAAAATAATCCTTCTGCCTGCGTTTTTCGGCAATATCCCGGGCTACATAGACTCTCTTCCCGGTGTATGGGTCAAACCCAAGGTAATACATCGCCGTGGCCAGTGTCATGGGTGTGGGAGTGAAATCCTGAACCTGTTCGGGATGCATGCCCAGCTCTTTCAGGTCACGTGCCAGTGAGCCCATCTTCTGCTCCGTTGTACCCGGATGGGCGGAGATAAAATATGGCACAAGTTCATACTTCAGTCCGTTATTGCGTATGATATTCATGAACTTCTCACGAAGCTTCCTGAAGTGGCTGAATGAACTCTTCCTCATCAGGTAAAGCACCTCATCGTCAGTATGTTCCGGAGCTACCTTGAGTCTGCCACTGGTATGATTTACTATAAGTTCCTTCAGATACTGCTCCTCCCCTCCTCCGGCTGCCTTGTTGTAATCCTTCATCAGCAGATCATACCTTATTCCGCTTCCTACGAAGGCCTTTTTGATGTACGGCAGGGCATTGACTTTCCGATAAAGGCTGGTAAGTTCTTGATGTGACGTATCAAGGTTATCACAGACGGCAGGCCACATACATGACGGGCGCCCGCATTTCATGCATCTCTCCTGGTCTTTGCCCGCCATCCGGTACATGTTGGCCGACGGTCCTCCCAGGTCAGAAAGATATCCCCTGAAGTCCTCCATCCTGCTTATCCGCTCCACCTCTTTCATTACAGAGGCTTCGCTGCGGCTGCTGATGAACTTGCCCTGGTGCGCGGCAATGGCGCAGAAGCTGCATCCCCCGAAGCATCCACGGTGAATGTTCACCGAAAACCTTATCATCTCCCACGCAGGTATGGGTCCTTTTTTTGCATACCGTGGATGGGGGGCATAGTTGAATGGCAGATCATAGATGGCATCGACCTCAGCTTCAGTAGCCGGGGGAATGGGTGGGTTAACCACCACAATCTTGTCGCCGCATTGCTCCGTCAGCCTGACAGGCCTCATGCTGTTGCTGGCCTTCTCAAAGAGCACAAAGTTTTCGGCATATGCCTTTCGTGATGCCATAGCTTCCTCGCACGAATGCATCTTCAATTCCTTCACTCCGGCAAGGGGCTGAAGTGTCTCTCCGGCAGGGACAACGAATGCGGACTGCGGCAGGTCGCGGATCCTGCCTGGTTTCTCACCCTTCCTTACACGCACTGCCAGCTCCGTAACGGCTCTCTCCGCCATTCCATATATCAGAAGGTCCGCACCGCTTGATAAAAGAATGGAAGGCTCAAGCGCATCCTTCCAGTAATCAAAGTGCATCAGCCTTCGCATAGATGCCTCTATGCCGCCGATCACTACAGGTGTTGACGGGAACATTTTCCTGAGAGCCTGTGTGTATACCACGGTGGCATAATCAGGCCTGAAGCCTGACACTCCTCCCGGAGTGTAGGCGTCATCTGATCTTAGCCTTCGGGCCGCGGTGTAGTGGTTGACCATCGAGTCCATGTTGCCGGCGGTAACGGCAAAGAAATAACGTGGAGCACCCATCTTGGTGAAGTCGCGCAGGTCATCACGCCAGTTGGGCTGTGGCACTACTGCCACGCGCATGCCCGCAGCCTCCAGCACACGTGTAATGACTGCCGCCCCGAATGAGGGATGGTCAATATATGCATCACCGGAGAAGAGAATGACGTCGGGCCGCTCCCACCCGAGGGCCTCCATCTCCTTCCTCGATGAGGGAGGCCATTTCACATCATCATTTTTTCCGTTTTTCACGCCTCCAAGTTACATAATATACATATATTGCTTATGAATGTGCTAAAAGAGATCTCTGCTATGTACAAACCAATGGCCACTCCTGCATTCAGATATACATTTTATAAACATGGCAAGGGACTGACCATTCTGCTGACAGCTTTTATCTTCGCTTTTTCACCCTCCCTCCTGACCGCACAGGAGATCGCACAAAGACCTAAGCTCGGACTTGCTCTCAGCGGAGGGGGAGCAAAAGGCCTTGCCCATCTCGGTGTAATAAAAGTGATGGAGGAGGCCGGCCTGAAACCCGACTATATAACCGGGGTAAGCATGGGAAGCATCGTCGGAGGGTTGTATGCAATGGGGTATTCACCCGACAGCATAGCCTCAATGTTTCGAAAATACTACTGGGACGATGCACTGTCTGACAGGATACCTGAAAACAAAATCATCTTCCTCGAAAAGAGACATTACTTCAACAGCCTCATATCGCTGCCCATCACCCGGACTGCCATCAAGATTCCGGCAGGTCTGATTAACGGACAACTGATTGAAAGCGGATTGAACCATTATTTCTGGCCAGCCGCATATATTTCCGATTTTTCAGAACTGCCTGTCCCGTTCCTCTGCCTTGCAACTGATATGCTCACCAGCAAAAAGGTGATTTTCAGAAGCGGCTACCTGCCTGACGCAATAAGGGCAAGTATAGCGATACCGTCAATCTTTACACCCGTAAAGACTGATACCTCTGTGCTCGTTGACGGAGGCGTGCTGAGAAATTATGCTGTCACCGAGCTCCGTGAGATGGGCGCCGATATCGTAATCGGATCGTACGTCAGCTTCAGGGGTGCTACAGAGAAGGACCTCGAATCAGTGCAGGGAATACTCAAACAGATCGGCTTTTTGACCAGTCTGGCCGATTATGAAACACAAAAACAGCTGACTGACATAATGATAGAGCCTGACCTGAAGGGCTACTCGACCATGTCATACGGTAGTGTGGATTCAATCATGGCAAGGGGCTACCGCGAAGCACTTAAGTATAAAGACCGGCTCACCAGGCTTGCCGACTCACTCGATGCAATAGGACTCCGGGAAAAGGTGACACCGCTGCCCGATGTCATGTACTATCAGTTTGACACCATAAATGTGGTTGGCAACAATATTGTAAGTGAAGACCAGATAACCGGTGTTCTTGATATCGTTCCGGGGCAGCCTGTTGACAGGGATCTGCTCGCTGACAGAATTGAACTGCTTTATGGGAAGGGATGGTTTGAGAAGGTTAAATACCGGATTATTCCCCGTGATGATAAACTTATCCTTGAGATCGACTGCATTGAACGTCCGCAGGCAATGCTTTACAGCTCACTGCATTATGACCCCGCTCTCAGCTCAGGAGTAGTATTGAACCTGTCGGTCAGAGACCTGCTGACTCCCAGCTCCGTAATAAATGCGGATGCCTATATCGGACAATACTACCGGTTCAAAATCAGCGCAATGCAGTTTATTGACAGGAGTCAGAAATTTGGCATGGAGGCATCTTTTTATGCTGACAATACCCGTCTTCCTCTTGTCAGGCTCAGGCATGAGACCGGACCTATGCTCAGCCAGAATTATGTTACCGGCCTGACTCTCAGCAAGCGGATGAGCCTGAATCATCTGATGAGCCTGACCGCAACCATAGAGGATCAGCATCTTATTCCCGATTATGTCACAACTACAGGCATCAAAAACCTCTCGTATGACTACCTCAGGTTTGCCTTCAGCTACCAGGCAAACACCCTCGATTACAAACACTTTCCCAGCTATGGTATCAGCTACTTCCTTTCAGCCTCAACATCTAACCTCCTGAAGGGGGTAATTAAAACCGGCACTGGCAGGGATGTATTCAAACCCGGAGATGAATCATCATTTGATTTTGACCGCTTTTATGCTGCCAGAGCATGGTTCAGGAACTATAACTCTCCCTCAGACAACGTAACCATCAGCTTCGGAGGCGAGCTTCTGCTGGCAACGGGCGTTGACTCCATAACTTCGAACAATAACTTCTTCTTCCTGGGAGGAATTGAATCTGTCACTGACCGTTCCATACCTTGCATAGGCTTTCATGCCAACCAGATACCGGTGCAATCGCTTGGCGGAATAAGACTTGGCGTTGACATCGAGATAGCTACCGATATCCATATGTTCCTCGAAGGGAATCTCTTCGCGCTTCAGGAGCCTGCACGTGAAGTTGGGGTCTCACTTATGGGCGGATATGGAGCAGGACTTGGTTACATGAGCATTGCCGGCCCCATCCGCATCGGCATAATGCACGGGATCTACGACAGGGAACTGTTATACAAGCAGGTGAAGGGTTATGTCAGTATAGGGTTTTCCTTCTGAACCACGACGGTGGCGCGATTGTTGATCTTATTGCAGGAGCAACGTTATATCCCTGTTCAGGATGAATACAGGCACGATCATACTTCAACACAAGAGAATATGCAACCTCGTCGTCCGACGGAAGGTCAAGCAGAGCTTTGACTTAATGGCTGATATGCTTGAAAATGTATCTGTTGGCGGACTTAAGGATGAGTTCAGCGAGCTCCGGATGACCTACCTCAATATCCTGAAATACACAGTCGAAGGAATACACGATCCGGAACGCCAGAAAATCTATCTGAAACTTCTTCAGAATACCCTGAGGCTGACTGACAGAATAAAACAGGACATTTTGGCACGTCATTCCGGATGGTACACATATTCTGTCAGGGCAAGGGAACAGAGAGAAGAGAGACTGAGGGGGGAAAACATAATCCAGAGTGTAGATGACCTGGTATTCAAGTCACGCCTCGACGATCTCCTTGCTTCGGCTGAAATAGAGAAGCCTGAGCCCGAAACCCAGAGGGCTGCTGAGACAGAACGTCTATCGGGGATGATCTTCAACCACCTGTGGTTAACAGACTTCTACGGTGAAGCAGAATCGAGCCTTATGGAAATCATGCTTCGGTCAGGAAGGTTCCAGTGGCACGATCTCGCATCATTCGTCAGCGCCGTCACACTCAGCAGCCTCCGGATATGGGATCCGGTTAAAATACGCCTGCTGGCAAAGCTCACTGCCGATACCACACCTCATGTGGCCGAAAGGGCACTTACTGGCCTGGTATTCAGCCTTTACTATTATGATGACCGTCTCAGCCTCTATCCTGAAGTAATGCAGACAGTCAAAATCCTGGCTGAGAAGGACAACTTCAGGGAGAGGTGCCGTATGGTTGTACTTCAGGCAATCAGATCACGCGACACTGAGAAACTGAGCAAGAGGATGAATGAGGAGATACTGCCTAAAGTAGTGAAGCTGAGGCCACGCATAGAGGAGAAATTAGACCTTGATAAAATCCTCGGAGAGAACCTTGAAGAGGGACAAAACCCCGACTGGTCTGCCATGTTCAGCGGATCAGAGGAGATGTTTAAAACAATGGAAGAGCTTACCAATCTTCAGATGGAAGGGTCTGATGTCTACATGTCGGCTTTCTCCGGACTAAAAAGGTTTGATTTCTTCAGGGAACTGCGCAACTGGTTCATACCATTCTACCCTGACCATATAGCCGTAGATGACATCTTCAGGGACGAGATCCTCGGGCCGGGAATCAATGAGCTCGCCGAAGCACTTTTCAAAACCCCTTTCATTTGCAATTCCGACAAATTCTCACTCATCCTCAACATGAAATACCTGCCGGCCGAGCAGAAAAACCTGATGCTGAAAGTGTTCAGGATGGAGCTTGAAGGACTCGAGCAGATGAAATATGACAATGAGCTGACTGACCCGGCTGCCATCTTCAGGACAACTGTGACGCAGTATGTGCATGATCTTTACCGGTTCTACAAACTGTCAGACTTCAAAAATGAATTTGACGACCTTTTCACCAGCAGGCTTGATATATACAATTCATTGTTCTTCAGGGAAATATGCGGCTCTACTACCGATGACCGGTCACTGGCTGAATACTTCTTCAGCAAGGAATACTATAATGATGCGCTGGCATTGTACCTCAACGTAATCAGGAGTGTAAACGATGACGCTGAGCTCTATGAGAAAGCGGGTTATTGCTACCAGATGTCGGGGGCATATGAAAAAGCCCTTGAAAAATATTCCATGGCAGCCATCCTTGACCCCAAAACATGGACCCTGCGCAAGACCGGGTTATGTCTTAGGAGGCTGGGCAGAGCTGACGAGGCTCTGAATATGTACCTGCGTGCACTGCAGAATGAGCCGGATGATCTGAACACCATTCTCATGACAGCCCACTGCTCTCTTGATGCGGGTAAATACGAGGAGGCACTTAAGCACTACTTCAGGGTTGAATACGAGAGTCCGGGCAATGTAAAGGTTCTCCGGCCAATAGCCTGGTGTTACTTCATGACCGGAAAGTTCAGTGAGGCTGAGAGTTACTTTGAAAGGCTGGCAGTCACCGGCCTGACACCTTTTGACAGGATCAATATGGGCCACCTGGCCTTATGCCAGGGACATCTCCATAGAGCATCAGAATATTACCTGAGTGCTCTCGCCGGAGGGGAGATGACAGCTGAGGCGTTTATAAACACATTCACTGAAGATATTCCCGTTCTTGCCTCCAACGGTGTGAGCGCTGACGATCTCCCTATCGTTCTCGATTACGTGCTGATGAGCCTGAAAAAGGATTGACTTGCAGCCGGGAGTCCTGATGATCTTCTGGCACCGGTTTGGGCCATGGCCTCCTTACCTCAATGGTCATATCCTTCCTGTAATGGAGCATAAACATGCCTCTGTTCTCGTATCCGTTTTGCCTGCTGTCACGCCTGAAATCAGGCTCCAGAGAGAGCAACTGCGGATAGAAGACTCCGGGATCCCTCAGAAAACCATTGCCTGAGGCAGCCAGACCTCCGATAAAATACCAGGCGATGTCAAAACCGCGCCATGCGAAGCTCTCAGCCATGGGCTCAGTCCTGAATTTTCTCATAAACTTTTCAGTAAATGCCTTTGAAGCAGGCGCATCGAAGTCGATATAGCTGCCGGCAGGGATAAAGAGCTCCAGGTCATAAAAATAACTGAGATCGACTGTCTCCAGCCCTCCAAGCTCAGGATAGCCGATTACCTTCAAATCATACTTGCGAGCCAGACCGTGAAGGCTTGAAAGGGTCGAACTGATAACAGAAGAGTTGGTTGATGCAAGAATGATAATATTCTCCCTTTCAGAAGCGAGGAGGTTGTCAATTGAAGTTACACCGCTGTAGGCATTGCGCCTTTGAGTCAGACCTGTGAAATAAAACGGTGTCAGGCTCGTGGTGTCATCCTGGCCGGCTTCGGCCATCACATTCCTGACCTTTTCCCACAACACTGACGTAGAGGGATCGTACATGGCACTGTCGGCGTGCAGGAACACAACATTGCTTCCTCTGTGATTCCTCAGCTCCCCTGCCATGAGGTCCTGTGCTACATTATCCGAAGGAAAGACCCTGTAGAGTGTTGGTTTATTCTCCAAAATGTTTTTATCCCGGAGGGCTACCGGTGAAACGACCGGGATGTTGCGTGTGGCAGCCCATGAGGATACCTTTTCAAGGTTATATGAAAACACCGGCCCTATTATCAGGCTGGCATTATTGAGCGCCCCTGACCATAGCAGCCTGTTAACCTGCGAAGAGTCCGCCCCCGTATCAAAGACATTCATCTCCACCACAAGTCCCAGTGCCCTCAGACTGTCAACCGCTATCAGCATGCCTTCATAGGTTTCAATGAAAGGCAGGCTGCCTTCATAAATCCACCCTTCAGGCTTCGTCACCTCCCTGTAAATCTTGTTGCCCTGGGCATCCCTCTTAGTGGAGTCGATATGTGACCTTGTATTGTTTTCACTAATAAAGAAAGGCAGAAGTACAGCCACCCTGACTGAGCCGCTGAGACTGTTTATCTCCGTCCTGCTGCCCGGGACGGTGAACTCCTCAGGCATCTCCTGCAAACCTGCAGTATCAGTTACAGTAACATCAACAGAAACAGGACTATCATCAGGCACAGGCACACCATCCGTCCTATGTACGGTCATCTTCCTGCGGGGTATCATCAGAAAATCACCCTCCCGCGGAAAAAGGAGACCCTTGTTTGCCCTCTTGAGGTCGCGTACTGAAACCCCATACTGACCGGCAATTGAGTAAAGTGTTTCGCCTCTTTTTACCTTGTGGTATAAATAACGTTCATCTTGTGTGTCAGTCTCGGGGCGGGGCGTGGTTCCGGATCCGGAAGGGATGGCTTGCGCTGGGTTTGCGGATTGGGGATCAGTTTGTTCCTTCGGTTTCGTGGCTGTCTGCGTCACCGGAGCCTGGGTACTGCCATTGACCGGGATCCTCAGCATCTGTCCCTCCTGGATGCCATTGTCCTGTATGTCATTCACACGTGATACCTGATCAACGGAAACATTGTATGCCCTGGAAATTGAATATAGCGTCTGCCCCTTCATCACCCGGTGCATGTAATAGATCTTCCCCTCCGAAGCGAACTTCTGCTTTGATATCTCCACCGGTACCGGTGCCGGTACCGATTCCGGCACCTGGGCCTGAAGCATGGGTGTGTTCAGCGCGGGTATGAACAGCGCGACCAGCATGGTGATCAAAACCGGACGGAGCCGGCAGGGGACCATAATGTCATTCTTATTCTTCATGCAACTCACATTCATTCGTATTAACCACCCTCCCGGGGTTTTATTTCAGTTCGGCAAGAAACCTTTCGACATTTATCTCTATCCTCCGGAGAGGGTCTTCAGTATCAGCCTTTACAAATCTCCTGCCGGTAATTTTTTCGTACAGTTCGATGTAGCGTTCTGAGATCTCGGTTACAAGCGCAGTGGTCATTTCAGGGACTTCCTCGCCGCTCCTTCCCTGGAATCCGTTGGCCATAAGCCATTCACGCACAAACTCCTTGGAGAGCTGTCTTTGCTGTTCGCCCCTGGCAAACCTCTCCTCGTACCCATCGGCATAAAAATATCTTGAACTGTCGGGGGTATGTATCTCATCAATCAGGTAGATCTTGCCGTCACGCTTTCCGAATTCATACTTGGTATCTACAAGTATCAGACCCTGGCGGGCAGCTATTTCAGAGCCCCTGAGGAAGAGCCTCATCGAAAAGTCTTCAAGCATCCTGTACTCATCTTCAGACACCAGTCCGTTCCGGATTATCTCATCAGGCGAGATATCCTGGTCATGCAGTCCGTGTTCAGCCTTTGTGGTCGGCGTAATGAGGGGCCGCTCAAAACGCTGGTGTTCCCTCAACCCTTCCGGGAGAGGTATCCCGCATATCTCCCTGCCGCCCGATTTATAGAGCCTCCACGAGCTGCCTGTGAGATAGCCCCTGACGATCATCTCTACCGGGTAAGTTTCGCACCTCACTCCCACTGTCACGTTCGGGTCAGGTGTGGCGATATTCCATGTGGGTACGATGTCACTAACCATCTCCAGAAACATGGCAGCTATCTGGTTCAATACCTGTCCCTTGTAGGGAATGCCCTCCGGGAGCACCACGTCGAAGGCGGAGATGCGGTCAGAAACGACCATCAGCAGGTACTTGTCATCAATGTTGTATACATCACGGACTTTACCCCTGTAGATTCCTTTCTGCCCGGGGAAGTGAAAATCTGTTCTTGTTATTGCCTTTGCCATTGTCTCTTATTTTGTATCCTTGTTCTCGTCGTTCCTGTTCTTTTCTTCGGCGTCATAGGCCCTTACAATATTCTTCACGAGCCTGTGCCTGACGATATCACGTTCATCGAACCGGATCACTGATATTCCGTCAATGCCGGTCAGCAGCCGGATTGCCTGAAGCAGCCCCGATTCAGTTCTCTTTGGCAGGTCAATCTGGGTGGTGTCGCCTGTGAGGATGAACTTTGAGCTTACTCCCATCCGGGTAAGGAACATCTTCAGCTGGCTGACGGTTGCATTCTGTGCCTCATCCAGGATCACGAAACAGTTCTCCAGCGTCCTGCCCCGCATGAAGGCCAGGGGTGCTATCTGCACGGTGCCGTCCTCAATCCATTGCTCCAGCTTGCGGAACGGTATCATGTCATTCAGGGCATCATACAGCGGCTGCAGGTAAGGATCAAGCTTATCTCTCATATCACCCGGCAGGAATCCGAGTCTCTCTCCTGCCTCCACGGCAGGGCGTGTAAGGACTATCTTCTTAACCTCATGGTTCTTCAGCGCCCTCACTGCCAGGGCAATCGCCGTATAGGTCTTGCCGGTCCCGGCGGGACCCTCCGCAATGATCAGGTCACTGACAGCGTATTCCTTCACCAGCTGCAGCTGGTTGACCGTCCGGGCCCTGACAGGCTTGCCATTGGTCCCGAAGACCAGGGCATCCTCAAACTCGCCGTTTGAAGCAGAACGCATATGATCACCATCAAGCAGCAGCCGCTCAAGATCTCCCTCCTCGAGCCTGTTGTAATGCCGGTAGTATTCAATCAGCTCTGACATCTTACCGGCGAAAATAGCTACCTCATCCGCCTCACCGATACATTTGATCTCATTCCCACGGGCAATTAGCCTTATCTTCGGGAAATAACCCTGTATCTGATCAAGGAGTCTGTTGTTGGGTCCAAGCATGACCACAGGATCTATCTCTTCAAGGATTATTACTCGTTCTGTCATCCGCCCTGGTTCTCTCTTTCTTTCTACCAACTGTTTATCAGCATATTACGATCAGCTTCTTTTTTCAGATCTGCTTCATCGCAAAGTAAGTTTATTTTTTTCAGAAGATTATCTTTGCTGTAACAATTTTAGAATGGCTCTGATCACGCTGACAACCGAGTGGAGAGATGATGATTTCTTTCACGGGATACTCAGGGGAAAACTCTCCTCAAGCTGTCCCGATGCGGTTGTGGTAAACAATGCCGGAGCGATCCCTCCGCTAAATATCATGCACGGGGCTTTCGTCATCAGGAACACTTTCAGCCACTACCCGGAAGGAACCATTCACCTGGTATTTGTCAGCAGCGAAGGCTCCGGCAGGCAGCCCCATCTGCTTGTAAAAGCACGTGGACACTGGTTCATCGGAGCCGATAACGGCATCTTCAACCTGATACTCAACTCCGAACCCGACCTCATAGTAAGCCTGAAGAACGAAGATAACGCCGATGAGATAACACTCTTTGTCAGGGCTGCTGCAGCTATAATAGCCGGCAAGCCCGCGGAGAAGCTGGGAGCAAAAGTCTCAGGCCTATCAGAGAGAGTGCCTCTGCGTGCTACCATTGACCGGAACGTTATAATCGGCAGCGTCATCTTCATCGACTCCTACGGCAATGCTATAACCAACATCACCCGTGAGGTATTCTCGAGGGTTTTTGACGGAAGAGCTTTCAGGATACTGATCAAAAGCAACAAATACTATACTGAGAAGATAAGCAGGCTCTACAGCGATGAGCCTGTTGGTGAGATAGTGACTCTCTTCAACATGCTTGACCTTCTGGAAGTTTCGATCAATGGAGCCAACCTGTGCCAGTTGTTCGGGGTCGATACGGGAGATGCTGTACGGGTGGAGGCAAGAGATGACGGCCGGGAAGGGAACGGCCTGTTTAAAAACTAACCAACCTATGAAAGAAAAAACAATCAGGGAATTTGCCAGACTGCTGGAGATAATGGATGAGCTGAGGGCAAAATGCCCGTGGGATCAGAAGCAGACCAACCAGACCCTGAGAAAACTGACCATTGAGGAGACTTATGAGCTTGCCGACGCCATAATCCGGGATGACAACGATGCCATCCGCAAGGAACTGGGTGATCTGATGCTGCATATTGTGTTCTATGCCACGATCGGCTCCGAGAAAGGTCTTTTTGACATGGGCGATGTGCTGGAAGGCATCAACAGCAAGCTTGTCTACCGGCACCCTCATGTGTTTGGCGATGTGAGCGTCACAAGAGGCGCCCGTGAGGTTGAGGAGAACTGGGAAAAGCTGAAGACAAATGAACATGCTGAATACAAACCAGTTCTCTCAGGCGTTCCGGCATCACTCCCGGCGACCATCAAGGCTAACAGGATACAGGAGAAGGTGAGAGGCGTAGGGTTCGACTGGGATACGCGTGAACAGATATGGGACAAGGTTACCGAAGAGCTTGATGAGCTGAAACAGGAGGTGGCAGCAGGTAATAAGATAGATATGGAGGCAGAACTGGGAGACCTTTTCTTCTCAATAATAAACGCTGCACGGCTGTATGAGATTGACCCCGAGGCGGCCCTCGAAAAAACCAACAGGAAATTTATCTCCAGGTTCAACTATCTTGAGGAGATGACCCTGGCAAAAGGCATATCACTGCGTGACATGACCCTTGATGAGATGAACGTCATCTGGGAAGAGGCCAAACAGTTTGACAGAAAGGAGTAATAAGTCAGCCTGAAAATCTGTAGCTCAGCATCTGGTAAATGAGCTTCGCCGCCATGAAATCGGGAGCCTTGTTTGTTTCCGAAGGGCAGAGTTCAACAACATCAAAACCCACCACATTTCTTTTTTCCATCACATCACGGAGGAATGACAACAACTCCCTGTAATCAGGGCCACCCGGCTCGGGGGTGCCGGTTGACGGCATGACTGAAGGATCAAACACATCAAGGTCAACAGTGATCCAGACATTGTCTGAAAGCAGGTCAAGTGCCTTTCTGTAAAGAGAGTTGTCCGCCCATAACCTGTGAGCATAAAAAATCCTCTCTCCGTCGACATAAGGAAGCTCTTCCGCTGCCATTGATCGAATCCCTACCTGTACCAGTGGAGCATACTCCCTCGCCCGGGCGGCGGCACAGGCATGGTTCAGATGAGATCCCTCATAGACGGGACGAAGATCAGAATGAGCATCAAGCTGAAGTATCGTCAGCCCGGTAAATGCCTCTGATACAGCTCTGAAGGCGCCTATGCTAACCGTATGGTTGCCACCGATGACAACAGGGAAACGATTTCCGGCAAAGATGCCTGAGACCGCCTTGTATACTGCATCAGTCAACACAGACGGATCAGCTCCGGCTTCTACGGGAGGCATAGTGTGAATCCCTCTCTTATGTACTTCCGTTCCGGTCTCTATATCATAAAACTCAAGGGCGGGTGATGCATTGAGTATGGCGGCAGGCCCCCTGTCGGCACCGCGTATGTAGGTGCTGGTAGCATCATAAGGTACCGGAACGATGATGATTTGAGATTCATCGTAGCCATACACCACTTCGTCGCCGCCAAAATTCGTTGCTCCCATCTGATCAGAAATTCATGACCCTGACCTTGGACAGAAAGGTTTCTTTCATACTATTTGTCAGCTGTGGGTTTGGCCTTTCCACCCTTTACCGGGGCATTTTTTTTCACTTTCGGTTCTGCCTTTTCCCCGGACCTGGCCTGGCTTCGGGAATGCTTCCTGTCGTCAGGTCCGGTTGTGACGACATTACCGGGCCCGGCCTTTGCATCGTCACCGTTCTCAACAGCGGGTTCCGGCTCTTCTGCCTTCTCCTCTTCCTTCATTAAAAGGTTCAGTTTATGCAGGATGTTGTACCAGTGAAGCACCTTTTTAATGTCCGAAGTGTAAACCCGGTCACGGTCATAATCCGGCATGACGGTGGCAAAGTAATTCTTCAGCTCGGCATCGGGGAGCTTATGGGAGAGTGTTTCTCCTCCATTCTCCTTCTCCCATATCAGGTCCATCACCTTTCCCAGCGGCATATCTTCACCGGTGGTGAACATAGAGATCTCATCCAGGGCGCTGACCTTAGAGGTCGCACCCGCGCTTAGCCGCCTGCCAGTTTCGAGATTCTCAACAATGACTGCATTCTTACCCTGGGCGATGAATTTAAAGAGCGTGCCTTCCCCTGAAATTGCCAGAATATCCTTTAGGTTCATTTTAATTGAAATTAATTGTTAGTAATTGTTTATCAGCTTTTTATCAGACAATACTACGTTCTTTCTTGATCTTGTCCCATGCCTCGTTCACAGCCTTGAACTTCTCTTCAGCAGACTTCCTGAAATCCTCTCCAAGGTGACTCACCTTATCAGGATGGTACTTCAGGGCCATTTTCCTGTATGCTGCCTTCAGTTCCTCATCAGTCGCAGTGCGTTCAACTTCAAGTATCCGGTAAGCTGCATCTGTTGCAGGAACGAACATGTTGCGGATCGAATCGTAGTCGGTTCCGGAGATGCCAAGCATATCAGATATCGACCTGATAACTTTAGTCTCAGCCGGTTCGAACCTGTTGTCTGCTGCTGAGATATTGTACAGGATATGAATAAGCTGCAGTCGTGAAGGATAGTCCATATTGCCCCTTATCTGCATGCATACATCGCGTAGTGGTATCTCTTTCTGCAGTAGGTCTTTAAGCATTGCCAGTGCCTCCCGGGCAGTGTCAGGCCCGAACTGTGATACGAAGAACCGCTTTACATAGTCAAGCTCCGATTTAAGGACCTTGCCGTCTGCCTTCATTACCGCAGCGATAAGTATAATGAGGCTCATCCCGAAGTCGCCCGGTGTGGTCCGGTACACCGTTCTCCCGCTTCCGGTCTGTTCCCATGAAACGGTTGAACTGTCAACAAATGATCCGAGAAAGAATCCCAGTAGTCCTCCTATCGGTCCGCCTACAACAAAACCCAGTCCTCCACCTATCCACTTGGCAAATTTACCCATCACCTCTCCCTTTCTGCAAGACGGAGCATATCATCATGTATCTTAAGTATCTCCGGTATAATCATTTCATTGTCAGCATTATTGATGACATAGTACGACTGTTCCTCCCTTTCGTCATCTTCAAGCTGGTTATTTATCCGTTCCAGAACCTCTTCTCGGCTCAGGTCGTTGCGTCCCATCACACGTGCTATCCGTTCCTCAACAGGGGCGGATATCGCTGCCACCCTGTCGACAAGCACATCAGCCTTGGCCTCGAAGAGGATTGCTGCTTCCATTATTACATAAGGAGCTTCCGATTTCCCTGCCCACTCGTCAAAGATCCTGAGGATGGCAGGATGCACCGAGGCATTGACCTGACGCAGCAATTCCGGTCTGTTGAATATAATACGGGCCAGTTCCTTGCGGTCAAGCTCACCTGTTGTATACAGATCCTCACCCGCGATGGCATTGATCTCCTGCCGGATGGCAGGATCAGTATTCATCAGCCGTCTGGCCTCAATATCGGCAACGAATACAGGTACCCCAAGGACCTTGAAGATCCTGCAGACGGTTGTCTTTCCGCTGCCTATTCCGCCGGTGACGCCAAGTCTTCTGGCCATATGGGTCTGTTATTGTTCTTTCCCCTGCTTGATTCCGAAAAACGATGTGGACTTGCCGGTGATCGTTACCTCAACCGTCACCCTTTTCAGGCTGGTCTGAAGGTAATCGGGACATGCCAGGGGTACCCTCGACCTGAAGTTCTCATCCATCCGCTTGAAATTGCGGTACCGTGTAGGAATGCCATCAATGGTATCCAGTATGTGCGCCGGACCGGTAACAGTTACGCTGTCGGGGTCAGAAACAACTATCACCTTCCTGCCCTCAGCCAGTTCCACCCTGAGATTGGGCTTCACCGGCATCCTCCTGGTTACCAGCCTGTCATATCCGAAGAAAAGCGTATCAGGATGTATTGACAAAATCTCAAAATCGGCGTGCAGCTGCTTCGAGAAATTGTTGATCAAACCCGATGTAACAAGATAATAATGAGGCATCGTCCCGGGAAGCCGCCTCGGAGATAGTTTTGAAAAGTCTACTACCACAGGCGCCCTGCTGCCTGAAAGCTTCACCTTGAGAATGGAGTAACCCGGACCGCGCAGCTCCATCTCCAGCTTGTCAGGCAGATCACCTGTCAAGATGCGGTCTTTAGGCGGATTAATGTACCTCACCGGATAGTTTATAGTTCCCTTGAGTTCCTTGCTCAGCTCATTGAGGTACCAGAAGACGAACGAGAGAAGCAGAAAAAATGCAAAGACAGGGAGCTCCCTGTTGAGAAATTTTCGCTTCCGTATCTGTTCGTCAGTCATAAGATATCTGATCCTGGAATAGACTATTGCCTGGCTGCGACGTCAGACGGGTCCTTGAGAATGGCGCTCTTGTCTACCCTGATCCTGACATCATTGGCTATCTCGATGGAGACCACATTGTCATTTACCTCAACAACTTTGCCATAAATGCCACCTGTGGTAATTACCTTGTCACCCTTGGAAATGGCGTTACGGTATGTCGTCAGCTCTTTCTGCTTCCGCATCTGGGGCCTGATCATGAAAAAATAGAAAACCACAAAAACGAGAAGCAGGGGAAGAAGGCCTGTAAGCATGTTCGGACTCCCCTGTCCTGCCGGAGCAGCCTGTAAATAAATAAGTGCTAGTGTTGTCATGTTTTGAATTGGTATTTATTGTTAATTATAATCTGTTAAAAGTCATCAAGTCGTAAAGTCATAAAGCTAAAAGTCTGAAGGTCTTTGGTCTCAAGGTCAAGCATTCCTGAAGGCTTATTCTTAATTCTTAATTCTCAATTCTTAATTCTTCAGGACCTCCGCAATAATACGCAAAATAACTAAATTATTCTCTGCATTTGACTGAACTACAACAGTTTTTGTCTGCAATCCCTCTCTTCCAGAAGTGTCAAAGACCACTTCGATAGTGCCGGAACCGCCCGGCGGCACCGGTTTACGGTCATATTTCGGAACCGTGCAACCGCAGCTGGCAGAAGCGGAGGTGATAACCAGGTCGGCATCTCCGGTGTTGGAATAGGAGAATATGCATCCTACCTTCTCTCCTGCGGCCACCCTCCCGAAATCATGGTCCGGCGACGCAAACGTGAGTACTGCAGTGCCCGTAGTGTCGGCAGGTATGTTTTTGCCTGCTCCGGACGAGCTCCGTCCGCATGACCCGGAGATAACCACAACGGCCATTATACATGCCCAGAAGTATTTTCCTTTTCTCATTACTGTCTCTTTCTCTTTTTTACCGGTGAAACTGATGCCGCTATGGGCTCATCCAGATCAACCTGCGCTTTATTTCCTTTTCCCTTGCCATGGTCCTGGCTTTCGCCTATCAATCCCCTTCCGGCCTTGGTGAAGCTCCCGCTGGCCCTCATCTCCTTCACTATCTTGTCAAGGATTCCGTTCACAAAAGTACTGCTTTTGGCTGTGCAGTAATCCTTTGCGATCTCAATATATTCATTGAGAGTAACCTTTACGGGCACCTCGGGGAACTCCATGAGCTCCGTTATGGCCAGCTGCATCACCAGTTTGTCCATCAGCGCAATCCTCTCCACCTCCCAGTTTGTCGTATGGGTGTCTATCATCATACTGTTCCTCTCACCGTTAAGGATCGATTTCCTGAGCAGGACTTTCACGAACTCCTCATCATCGCTGTTGGCGAAGAGCGGCGGCAGGGCAATGGTTCTGCCGTCATCAGCCTCCCTCAGTTTCCCTATGAAGTTGCGTAACATCACAGCCACAAACATCATATCATCATTCCAATATACTGACTGCTCCTCGAGGCTCGACGCCAGAATATCCGAGGCTGGAAAAAGCCTGGTGACAACCTCCTTGATGAAGCGCTGATCATCACGGTAGCTATTTTCCGGAGAGGACATGTATTCATTGTATACATCCCAGGTTGTCATCTCATTATAGACCATTCTGACCACCTCCGGATGGCCTGACCATGACAGACCCAGAGTCCCCAGCCACCGGCTGAGCCCCCTGAACCCTGTAATTTTGTCTTTCCTGGTCCACAGCGCAGGAGTGGCTTCCGTATAAATGCGCAGCTGCTCATTTATCCTCAACTGTGCTATTACCCTGTTGTCAGCAAAACGGGTGTTGGGGTTTATGTCTTCCGGGGAAGGGATCCTTTTATTGCGCGCAAGAGCAGCCTTCTCACGTGCCACATCCGAAAGAGCGATAAGCAGCAGCAGGAGATAATGGAACAGATCGTAACTCTTCCTGACGCTTAGCGCAAGCTCCTGCTCCCCCGTCTCCAGGTCATTAAGCTCCTTCCTGTTGCAAGCATAGAGCACAGATAGCGCCTTGATCCTCAATTGTCGTCTGCTTATCATTTAAAGAACATATTTTTTCAGGCAGCAAAGTTAAAAAAATCGGTATGTAATTTTGCCCTTCAGCCAAAAAACTATTACAATTTGAATCCCGGATTTTGATATGAAAAAATAATTGTTACATTTGACCGTACTAACCGGTTGAAACCCTAAAACATTGGTTACTGATGGAAGACGAAAAAGGAAGTATTGAAGGCCAGAATGAGAGAAGTGACAAGGAAGAGGTATTCACAAAAGTTGTACGAGCAGGAAAGAGAACATACTTTTTTGACGTAAAGTCGACAAGGCACGAAGATCTTTACCTGACAATCACTGAAAGCAAGAAGAGGCTGGGGAAAGAGGGCAAGATGTTTTACGAAAAACATAAGATCTTTCTCTACAAGGAAGACTTCGAAAAATTTACGGAGGGACTGCGTGAGGCGGTGGCCTTCGCAGGCAACGGTGAGCTTCTTCATACCGGGCACAAGGGATTGGAAGAATCTGAGGAGGTCGTTGCGGGAGTTCCTGCCAGCGAGTTTTCAGATGTTGATTTTGATGAACTGGGGACCAGGTAGATTCCCCGGTCATTTAACTTAATCCCCTTATAGATGGATTATTTCCTTTTGGCTCTTGCCATTGTATTGATGATTGTTGGCATAGCAGGCTGTCTTCTGCCGGTTTTGCCGGGGCCCCCGCTTAGCTATCTGGGATTGGTGGTTTTACATTTCACACGGTTTGCTGACATCAGCAGGAACCTCTTTATCATCCTGGCTATAGTTGCCGTTGTGGTAACAGTCATTGACTATGTGGTGCCCATCTGGGGAACACGCCGGTTCGGAGGCTCCAAATACGGGATGCGGGGTGCTACCGTCGGACTGATTATAGGCCTCTTCCTGGGGCCGTGGGGAATAATCATCGGTCCCTTTATAGGTGCCGTGGTGGGTGAGCTTATCTTTAAGGATGACATCAAATATGCCCTCAAGGCCGGTTTCGGCAGCCTGCTCGGTTTTCTTACCGGTGTGGGGCTCAAGCTCGCAGCATCACTCCTGATAACATTCTATTTCGTAAAAGCACTGGTAGCATAGCTACAATACTTTATCCGCTACGCGGAAAAGAAGGAAAATAACCATCGTATCTACAATAATTGAACCGCTACACGGTACTATTGCCCGTAGGGCATATAGTGTTGTAGCCCAGCATGATAGTAGTAATTATTGCCCGTAGGGCATATAGTATTGTAGCCTATGCTCCGAGGGTGGCGACCATCACCGCCTTAATCGTATGCATGCGGTTCTCTGCTTCGTCAAACACTATTGAATGGGGTGATTCAAAGACCTCTTCCGTCACCTCCAGCCCGTCAAGGCCGTACTTTTTGAATATCTCCTCGCCCATTTTGGTCTCCCTGTTGTGGAACGCCGGAAGACAATGCAGGAACTTAACCTTAGGGTTACCCGTAAGCCTGACCACCTCGCCATTAACCTGGTATGGCTTCAGCAGCTTGATCCGCTCCTCCCATACGGCATCGGGTTCACCCATGGAGACCCATACATCAGTGTAGAGGAAATCAACTCCACTGACAGCCTCTGCGACATCTTCAGTAAGGGTGATCTTTGCCCCTGTTTCCCTTGCTATTTCAAGGCACTTCTTCACCAACTCATCCGAGGGCTGGCAGGCCTTCGGCGCCGCAGCACGAAAGTCCATCCCCATCTTTGCGGCACCCACCATGAGTGAGTTCCCCATATTGTTGCGCGCATCCCCCAGGTAGCAGAAGCTGATTTTTTCAATCGGCTTGTCGCTGTGCTCCATCATGGTCATGAAGTCTGCCAGGATCTGTGTAGGATGAAATTCGTTTGTAAGGCCGTTCCATACAGGTACGCCTGCATATGCTGCCAGCTCCTCGACGATATCCTGTCCGTAGCCGCGGTACTCGATGCCATCATACATCCGTCCCAGCACCCTGGCGGTGTCTTTCATCGACTCCTTGTGGCCTATCTGTGAGCCTGAAGGGCCGAGGTATGTCACATGTGCTCCCTGGTCAAAAGCGGCAACCTCAAACGCACAGCGGGTGCGGGTTGAGGTCTTTTCAAAAATGAGCGCTATGTTCTTGCCCTTAAGCTTCTGCTGCTCGGTACCGGCGTATTTCGCCTTCTTAAGGTCAAATGAAAGGTTAAGCAGGAATTTAATCTCCCCGGGTGTGAAGTCAAGCAGTTTCACAAAACTGCGGTTTCTTAAATTGTACGCCATAGTAATTATATGTTAATTGTCTTAAGTCTGAAGGTCTGAGGTCTGAAGGTCTGAAGTCAAAAGGTCCTGCGGTCATGCAGCCCTGGTGTCAGGCGGTCTAAGTAACTGATTCTTAATTCTTAATTCCTCACTACTGCCTACTGCCTACTGCCTATTGCCTGACATTAATATGCTGCAGAATATTATCTTTGACGGCATTATTTTGAACAA
>CAZHTG010000002.1:103331-135380 GCA_964535795.1 uncultured Rikenella sp. | reverse complement strand
CGGACAACTGCGACACCTCGCTAGATGCGACCTTTACTGATGCAGTAGCACCGGGCTCATGCGAGGGCGAGGAGATCATCACCAGGACCTGGACTCTGACCGATGACTGCGGCAACACCACGATACATGTACAGACCATCAGGGTAGAGGACAACACAGCTCCGACCTTTACGGTCCCGGCAGATATCACCATTTGCAGGGATATTGCAGGCACATATGACAGAGATGTAACAAATACCGGTGATGTCGCCGATGAGGCAGACAACTGCGACACCTCACTGGATGCTGTCTATGCTGATTCTGATGTAAACATGGGAACCATTACAACAGTTGGTTACATCACCAGGACCTGGACCCTGACGGACGACTGCGGTAACACCACGGTGCAGTATCAGATTATCTGGGTGCAGCCGGTGCCGAGAATATCCGTCACTGTTCCTGACACGCTCTTCTGTAACGGGTCAACAATAGGTTTCACGATAGATTCGCTCGTTGTATCAAGGGGTGAGGTAATGTACGACCTTGATGTTACCTACCCGGCAGGCGTCAGCGGGATACTGTCCGATGGCTCGAGGCAGATTGTCAATATCGAAGACCTTCTTACCAACACAACAAACAGCTTCCAGACGGTAACCTATACATTCAGGCCTTATATACAGGGCAAACCCGGGGATCCGACCTGTCATGACGGCGTGGAAGTAACGATTTTAATTCATATAGAGCCAACAGCCCGTGTTGCATTGACACTGGCAGATGATGAACTGTGCAACGGCGAAAGCGTAAATATCCAGCTTTCAACTGTGACCAATTCTTACCGGGGGATAGAATTCAATGTTGACGCCATCAACATATATCCGGAGATAACCGGATTCACAGACAGAACCGGCCTTATTGTCACGGATATTATAACTGAAGCGCTCACCAACAGTGGTGATACAGCCAGGATGGTCACCTATGTGGTCTCACCGGTGACGCTTGATGTCAACGGCAACCAGAAATGTTACGGCATCAATGATACGGTTGAGGTATGGGTCAATCCGACCCCACGGGCTACCCCCGTGAACAATGTTCCCCAGATCTGTTACGGTGGTACCACTGATGTCATCCTTCTGACTCCTACCGTAATGCGCTCGGGTGTGAATGAGTTCAACTACACTATATCTGCTACCGCACCAACCACCATTGTTGACGGAAACAGGACTCCTCTCAACAGCATTGCCCCCGGCACTCACCTGCAGTTCCAGTACACCAATGAAAGCGATACGATGCAGTCGGTGTTCTTCCATATTACTCCGAAGGTGACAGGCCCGGGATGCCCGTACGGTCCTGCTGTTATATCTGAGGTTAAGGTGCATGCCCATCCTCTGCAGTCAATTGAGATACGTGATTCCATAACCTGCGACGGAGGTCAGGACGGCTCGCTGGAGATAATGCATGCCAGGGGAATGGATCCGATGTGGGTCTCATGGACCGGACCTGATTACTGGGAAGATGAGGGGTACAATATGTACATCGTTGACGAAAGGAGTCAGGGCTATTATACCGCAACGGTCACGGATGAACTGGGATGCGTGAATTCCGGATGGCTTAACCTGATAGAACCGAATACAGAAGTGGCATTTTATTTCGATGATTTCATCTCATGTCCCGGAGCAGGGGATGCAAGGATCGCACTTGCCCTCGCTGAAGGCGCGGCTCCGCCATATTACTACTACCTCGTCCGGAACATGGCGGATACTGTTTATCAGGGCCCGATGCCACTGCTCGGCGATCCACCCATATACCTTGACAATATTCAACCAGGGGAATATCTCCTGATTGTTGATGATGCCAACGGATGTAAGAAAACTGAGCTCCGTACGCTTTACGATGCACCTGAAACCACTGTCAGATTTGAGAAGTCGGAGTACTCAGGGTACAATATCTCATGTGACGGATATAATGACGGTTCGATATGGGTTAACAGCATCTGGAGTCATTATCTGGCTGGAGCAGACTCGGTGTTTGTCAATACCAGGGCTCCGTACACCTATCTCTGGACTGCTTCGGACGGAGGTGTGATTACAGGCAGTGCCACTGACAGCATACTGGTGAATGTACCTGCCGGCACCTATCATCTGACTGTCACCGACAGATTAGGATGTGAATTCCATTTCACAGATACCCTGAGAGAACCGGACGGCATTGACCTGGTGAGTGAAGCTGTCTCCTCGAGTGCTGACGGGAATTTTGAGATTTCGTGCTTCGGAAGGAGTGACGGATATATTACGCTGGAGTTTGACGGTGGCGCCGGTGCATATAATTATGCATGGACAGGTCCTAACGGGTTTACGGCAACTACAGCCTCGATAGCTAATCTGACAGCCGGCGCCTATGAGCTCACTGTCACAGACGGCAACTTATGTCACAAGATCTATCCATACCTGCTTGAGGAGCCCGACTCTGTAGGCATTGATGTAGTCAAGTCACTGACTGCAGACGGGTCATATAATATCAGCTGTAACGGCGATGATGGAACCATTGATATAACAGTATCCGGAGGAAGCGGACCTGGCACATATGCGTATGAATGGAAAGACGACGGCAATCCCGGCTGGTCAAGCAACCTGGAGGATCAGGCTGTAAAGGCAGGTTCGTACCGGGTGTATGTCACAGATGCCAACGGTTGCACCACCGACAGGGGGGTTGTCATGACCCAGCCTATGCCTCTGGCGCTGTCACTGGCGATTTCTGAGATAACATGCCTGACAGCACCGGTCTACAATGACGGAGCGATTGATCTGACCGTCAGCGGAGGCAAGTCGCCTTATAGTATTGCATGGGCAGGGCCATCGGGGTTTACCTCAGGAACTGAAGACATTTCAGGACTGACACCGGGAGACTACCTGGTGACCGTGACTGACGATTATGGATGTATTATTACTGCGGACACAGTACTGAATATGCCGGAGCCCCTGACCATCGATTCCCGCCTGTCTGATTATAATGGGTTTAATGTAAGCTGCCTGGGCAGATCTGACGGATGGCTCAAGGTGTTACCACTCACCGGTACAGGACCTTATGATTTCTTATGGAGTGGTCCCGGAGGCTTCACTGCTGCTACTGATTCAATTTCCGGCCTCCTGGAGGGTGTCTACACCGTTACTGTCACTGACAGGCATCTGTGCGAGGTCACCGAGAGCATCACGCTGGCATCTCCCGGGCAGCTAAGCATGTCACTGAACATCGGGTCCAGCGCCGGGGGCAACTTCAGCATCAACTGCAACGGAGGAGCTACAGGCAGGGTTGACATTTCACCTGTGAATGCTGCCGGCATGACGTCCTATCTGTGGTCAGACGGCCTCCCCGGAGCTTCACGCAACGACCTGCGCGCCGGTATGCATGAGGTCATTATTACAGATGCCAATGGCTGCAGCGCTGACACATCACTTACCCTTACGCAGCCTGAGCCTCTGGCTATCTCCTTCAGCATGATTTCACCCTATTGCCCCGAAAGCACCGACGGAACCATTTTTGCCGGTGTGACAGGTGGCGAAGGCGCCTACAGCTTTATCTGGAACAATGGCCAGACGATGCAGGAGATCAGTGGACTGACGGCGGGACTCTACCGGGTTGAAGCAAGAGACTTTAACGGTTGCGCGGTGTCGGACTCTCTGACGCTATCACCGTTAAATGATATTTGCGTGGGTATTCCAAATGCATTCTCCCCTGATGGTGACGGGATAAACGAGTACTGGAATATTGCCAGGATCACACTCTACTCCGAAGCCGAAGTAATAATACTCAACAGGTGGGGAGAGGTGGTCTGGAAATCTGCGAAAGGGTACCCGGATCCATGGGACGGGCGTGCTTCAAACGGTAAGTTATTGCCGATGGGTTCATATCACTACGCCATTGATCTCCATAACGGAGACAAGCCAATAGTCGGACATGTGACCATTATCAGGTAAGGTATGTACAGAAACGGAGGAGCATGTAAGGTGAAAAAGGGATTGTTAATAATTGTAGCGCTGTTGCTTGCAGTCCGGACGGATGCGCAGGATTTGCCCATATACAGCCAGTACCTGTTCAACAAGTATCTCATCAATCCTGCCGTTGCCGGAAGTGACGGATATACCAGCATTAACCTGACGACAAGGCAGCAATGGACCGGCTACCAGGGAGCGCCTCAGACATATTCACTAAGCATGCAGGGGCGGGTGCTGAAGCAGAAATACCTCATCAAGGACAATATCTTCAGCAAGAAGATATTCAAACCGCATACCGAGGGTAAAGTAGGCCTTGGCGGTACAGTCTATTCTGATATAAACGGCCTTGTGCGCCGAACCGGCTTTTCAACCTCCTATGCTTATCACTTATGGCTCCAGGGAGGCACGCAGCTTTCATTCGGCCTTGCATTCACGGGATACCACTACAAGATCGACCAGCGGCAGATACAGTTTGAAGACCCTGATGAACCATGGCTGAACACTGATTTCAGGAAGGGAATATTTGTGCCGGACTTTAACTTCGGGGTGTTTCTTCTTAACAGGAAGTTCGCAATCGGATTTTCGGCGCAGGAGCTGATGGAAGGGTTCATCAAGGCAGGAAGCCAGGCATACAGGGATCTTAAGATTCAAAGGACATATTACCTTTTCGGGAACTATGACTTTGAACCTGACAACAAGACCCTTATACAGCCTTCACTTTTGATCAGGATGTCAGAACAGCTCAGGCCGCAGGCAGATATAGGCCTGACCTGGTCATATGACAACAGGATCTGGATCGGGTCTACCTTCAGGACTGGCAGTGCGATAATTGCCAATGTGGGAGTCAGGAGGGACAGGCTCTTTTTCGGGTACTCGTTTGACTTCACCCTGCAGAAGATCCAGATGTCGACATATGGTTCCCATGAGTTTATAATGGCAGTAAGATTTGGAGATACTCCCAGGAAGTACCGCTGGCTTGACAGGTATTAAAGCGACTGCTTTGACATTACATAGATGAGGGAACTGCCATTGTTTTTTCGGAAGAGGCTTCTTATCGTCAGCAACGTGCCGGTTAATATACCCCGGAGAAGTGGGAGCCGGCATCCGCGGTTCCTGTAGCTAAGTGCAGAAATATAAAAAACATCCAGTGGCATTGCCATTGTTTTATGGCATGTAAAGCCGTGGTCCCTGACAAAGCGGGTCATAGTCTCAGGGGAGAAATGCCACAGATGCCTTGGTACATCCAGCGCTGCCCAATGGTCACCAAACCACCTTGCATCAGCAGAGGCCAGGTTTGGCAGCGCAATAATGCATTTACCGTCATCTTTAAGGATTCTTTTTACCTCCCTCATCCACATCGCCGGGTCATAGAGGTGTTCCAGGACATGCCAGAATGTAATGCAGTCGACCGCCCCGTCTGGGATATCCTTAACCTTTTCCGGGGCAAGGGCCTCGATCCCGACCCTGACGATGGAATAATTCCTTGCCTGTTCACTCAGCTCGATCGCGGTCACTGTCCATCCCTTCTTTTTCATGAACGAAGCAAAATAGCCGGTTCCGCTTCCGATATCAAGCAGGGTCCCTGAATCCCTGTGTGTGGCGCCGGATACCAGTTTCTTCTTTCTCCCAAGCATATAGCTTCTCGCCAGGTGATAAAGACGGTCAGCAAAAGTCTGTTTCTTATCGGAATGCGATATATAATCGTCTGACAAATAATAACTGCCGATCTCCTTTTCAGACGGAGGCTCAGAAGTAAATGCGAAGCTGCAGCCATTACACCTTCTGATTAAAAAGCTTTCGCCACTCACAAGGTGATCCCTGGCTGTAAACAGGTCAGTGAATTCAGCCTGTCCGCAAACGAGACAAACCCTCGCCTCAGTCATTCAGGCGCTGAGATTTAAACACCCGGAGGGCAGCCAGGGCAAGTAATGCAAGCAGTATCACGGAGCCTGCCAGTGAAACCCTGTTGCCGATCTTGTATGAGGCGGGCTCAAAACGGAAAGTAACGGTATGGCTTCCGGCGGGCAACAACATACCCCTCAGAACATAATTGGTTCTGAAATGGTCAGCCGGCACATCGTCGATGTATGCCTGCCAGCCGTGCTTATAATAGATCTCTGAGAAGACAGCAACCCTGTCAGATGACAGACTGGCCTTATAGATCAGCAGATTTGGCTCATACGATTCCAGGAAGACAGTATCGGAATCCATACCCCTGGTATCCGTGACAGGCAGCATACCTGAGAATCTCCTGTCAACAACAGCCTCACGCAGAGGATCAGAAGTTTTAATTGTCCTGAGTTCGGCATCCGCATTTTCGACAAGCGTAACCCTCTCTACGAGCCAGGCGTTACCGGCGGCAAAACTGTTAAGCAGGGGAGGGGCATTGGGGTCAATTATGATATATTTGGTATTGAGCATGTTGAGTGCGTTGAGGTTCTTCATGACCCCCTCGGCATCTTCCCATGACGTGGCAGCCCGGAGACTGGTGATCAGCGCATTGATATCATCCGTGAGGCTCGATTCAATGAGCTCCTGGTATCTCTTCATCTTGACGCCGCTGTATCCACCGATTGATTGGTGGTGATATGATGTTGACGCATCGTTGAAGGTAGAAACGGTAAGGTTCAGTACCCGGTATTCTCCCTTGTCCTGTAGGATCTCCTTATCAGCCTGGGTGGGTGCAAAAGAGTTGACAGCCTCTCTTTTTGTTTCAAAATTGGAGGCGCCGAGATATCTTGCGCTGACAGGGATCTGGTCAATGAGGAACAGCAGCGGGACGCCTATCAGAAAATACTTGAGTTTTATCTTTTCTTTCAGGAAGAACCAGAGCAATGCCGCTCCTCCGGCTATCAGCAGGGCTGACCTCAGGGCATCGGCGCGCACCATCGTCTTACGGTCTGCTATCATTGCATCCCTCAGCCACGATAGTGAGTCCGGCAATGACTGTTCATCAGGCCTCAGGAATGACCCTGCGAGACCGGGCAACAGGAAGAAAATAAACGCAAGGCCTCCGGTTATCAGGGCAGCTGTAAGTAATGATTTGAGGGCCTTTTCTTTTGTTACGGCACCATCCATAATGGCGTTGAGAGCCAGAACCGCCAGCAACGGCACACATACTCCCGCAATGACCAGCGTCATTGAGACGGCCCTGAATTTGTCATATGCCGGGAAGAAATCTATAAAGAACGAAGTCAGCGGCATGAAGTTCTTGCCCCAGGAGAGGAACAGCGAGAGCAGCACTGCAGTAAGGATCCACCATTTCTCCCTGCCTTTTACTATCAGGAGCCCCAGTATAAACAGGAACAGCACCACTGCTCCGAAATATACGGGTCCGCTTGTTGACGGTTGTTTTCCCCAGTACCTGAAAAGCTGACCCTGTGCCTGCCCCATATTGTTTTTCCGGAGGATTTTTACAGTCTCCGAATCATTGGAGAATGGTGCAGTGGCCCCTCCTCTGAAATTGGGGATCAGGAAGGTAAGCGATTCGTCAATCCCGTAACTCCACTGAGTTATATATTCCTTGTCAAGTCCCGTTTCATTGGTGCCCCCGTCTTTTGTCAGTTCGCTTTTTCCCCTTGTCGATTCCTTGCTATACTCCCAGGTTGAATAGAGCGAAGCGAAATTGACGCTGAACGCAATCAATGCCGCCACAACAAGTATCCCCAGGGTCTTCAGGAATGATGGGATGGTTTTCCGTTTAATGGCATCAACAAGCTCGAAGATGCCAAATACCAGCACAATCAGTCCTGTATAATAGGTAATCTGGAAGTGGTTGGCCATCAGCTCGAGCGACATGAACAATGCAAACAGGATTCCTCCCGTCAGGGCATGCTTCCGGAAGGAGTATATCACACTGCCAACCACGGGCGCCATGTATGCCATGGCATAGGCTTTTGTGTTGTGTCCCGCCGACAGGCTGACGAAGAGATATGAGGCAAACCCGTAGGCGATTGCCCCTCCCAGGGCAAGCCATGGGTTAACCCTGCAGAATAGCAGAAGGATATAGAAACCGAGCATCGAGAGGAAGAGGGCGGCAACCGGCGTCCTGTACAACTTCAGAAAATTATCAAGATGCTTGAATAGGTTTCCCGGGTATTTTGCAGAGATCATATATGCCGGCATGCCACCGAACATTGAGTTGGTCCATAACGGCTCCTTCCCGTACTGGTCGCGGTAGTCGCTTATCTCCTTTGATGAGCCCTCATAGACCTTTGTGTCATGCGCATTGATCTTCCTGCCTTCAATGACGGGATAAAAATAGAGGAAGGAGATCACTGTAAAGACAAACACCGCAATAAGGTGCGGCAGGGCAGGTTTCAATGCACTCACTTTCATCGGCTGGGCTTTGTGCGGGAATAACCCCGGGTTAATATCATCCGACAAAAATACACCAACTGATCCTTAAATCAAATGAGTATATTATTATACATTTGCCGGAACAAGAGAGTAAGATGGGTATAGTTCAGAAGCAGACACTTCGAGGCACAGCGTGGTCTTACACCGGAGCCCTGCTGGGTTTTGTGAACATTGCCCTGCTCTCGCCGAAGATCTTTTCCACCGGAGAAATCGGAGTGGTGCAGCTCCTGCTCTCCTTTGCCACCGTCCTGGCTCAGGTCTCGAGCCTGGGCTTCACCAACGTAATCAACAGGCTATTTCCCTATTTCAGGGACACCCGCGGCAGGCATCACGGTTTCCTGGCTCTCTCGCTTGTTATAACCCTTGCCGGATTTCTCGCTGCCATTATCTTTCTTAAGTTTTATTCTCCTCATTTCGAGATGGCGAATATGGAGCGCTCTCCGCTGATCTCAGAGTACTCATTTTATCTTCCGGCACTACTGCTGGTCACCCTGCTGTTCAACCTGCTCGACAACTATAACAAAGTACTGTATGACGCCGTGCTTGGAACCTTCCTCAGGGAGTTTCTGTTCAGGGTTCTTAACCTGATACTGATAGGCCTCTTCTGGCTCGGGCTGATCGATTTCAACGGCTATGTTTTCGGTTATGTTGTCTCGCAGGGCGTTCTGCTGATCATTATCTTCATAAGTCTGCTCGCCAGGGGTGAGATATCGCTGAAGTTTGAGCAGGGGTTCGTAACTCCTCATTTGCGCCGCGAGATAGTCATTCTCTGCCTTTTCGGGATACTGACCGGCTTCAGCACAATTGCACTTACAACATTCGATAAACTGTTCATCAACAGGTACCTGGGGGAGGGCGAAGTTGGCATTTACTCAATTGCCTCATACTTTGCCGTTCTTATTTTGCTGCCGGGCAGGTCGGTGGCGAAGATCTCCATCCCTTTTCTTGCAGAGTCATGGAAGAAGGATGACCTCGAAACCATCGATGACATGTACTCAAGGAGCAGCATCAACCAGTATGCACTGGGACTGCTTATTTTTATCGGGCTGTTGGTCAACATTGATAATATCTTCCGACTACTGCCTGATGTTTACAGCGGCAGCGCAGCCGTTATCATCCTTATTGGCCTGGGAAACCTTGCCAGTGTTTCGGCAGGAATAAATGGCGTGATTCTGAGCACCTCAGCTTTATACAGGTACCAGACATGGCTTATGTTTATTCTCATTGCACTATTTGTAGTAACCAGCATAATTTTAATACCGCTTTTTGGCATAACAGGTGCTGCCCTTGCCGCGATGATATCGAATATCGTCTACAATATGCTCGGAGTAATAGTTGCAGGCAGGAGGTTTGGCCTGTGGCCGTACCGCCTGGCGCATCTTAAAATGACAATTGTAGGTCTGGCAGCGACCGTTGCAGGTTATATCATACCTTCGATCACACTGATACCTGATATAATAATAAGAAGCCTGCTGGTGACTTTCATTTTTATTGCAGGGGTATACTTCTGGAGGCTGTCGGATGACATGAACGGGCTTATCGGGTCCGTAGTGTCAAAACTGAAGGAAAAGCTATAAAACCCCGTTGAGCAGGTTGCCCAGCTTGACGGCCAGCGCCCTTCGTGAATACTCGAGATGGTGACCGCTTCGCTTTACCGGTTTGCCTTCGGAAACCTTAATGATGAAATCGCGGATACCCTGGACATCATTGTATGCGAATATCCCCTGGTATCCGCAAAGAGAGAGTAAGCGTGCTGCATCTCCGTTATCCGGACCCAGGAACAGGATAGGCTTTTCCGTTGCCAGGTACTCAAATATTTTACCTGTCAGGATTGACCTGTTGGAAGGGTGATCAGGGATTATCAGAAGCAGCAGGCTCGAATCCATCATGTGCCTTATGGCAACCGGATGTTCGCAGTAAGGAATGAACTCCGGCCTCCGACCCTCATTATCGTCAGGGAACAGATCCTGTATCGGACCCGGGACAGTACCGACAAATTTCAGTGCCAGTGACATTCCTCCTGCCCTGGCTTCGCTTACGGCATCGATGAAGCCTCTGACGGGATATGCAGGCGAAAGGGTACCAACATAGGTGATGGTAAATTTCCCCGGCAGGCCGGGTATTATACCCTCAAAATCCTCTTCGTCAAAACCGTTTGGCAGCACATGGATCTTCCTTTCCGTGTTCCCGGATTTGTCGGCTAGTATTGATGCAAGAGAATGTCCCACGGTAATTACAGCGTCAGCCTTTGTCAGCACTGTTCTCTCAAAATGTCCGTCAAGTATCCTGGCAGGCAATGAAGGCCGGAACATGTCATAGTAATAGATGTCAGTCCATGGGTCTCTCATGTCAGCCACCCACTTTATTTTTGGGAAGCGACGCTTAAGCCTCAGCCCGATGAGTTGGGTGGAGTGTGGGGGACTGGTGGTTATCACATGAGTGATATTCTCAGCTTTGATAAGCTCGCAGGCCTTCCGGAAGGCGTACCTGTTCCATCCTCTGCGGGGGTCGGGAATAAAGAGGTTGCCGCGGATGAAGCGGCTGACCATTTGTTTAAGTCCCTTTTCGGTTCCCGAGGCAAAACCGGCACCCGGTATTTTAGACTGGTCTCTTCCGTAGAGGGCGAAAAAATTAAGCGCTTTTGTTCTGTGAACCTCCAGGTCAAGAGGGATCTCCCCGTAAAGTGAGGTATCCTTATAAGGGTATGCCGCATATTCCGGAATAACGGTCAGTACGACGGGGATCCAACCGGATGCGGGCAGGTATTTGGTGAATTTGAGCCAGCGCTGTACTCCCGCACCTCCGCTGGGAGGCCAGTAGTAGGTAATTATCAGAACCTTAGCCGGCCTGGACCTCATTTCAGAGTTTTTTAAGCTGCTCCTGCATGCTGACCTTATCGGCAATGATGGATCTCAGTTGAGCTATCGCGACACGCTCCTGGAGCATCGAGTCGCGGTACCTGATTGTAACGGTTTCATCCTCTGCGGTCTGGTAGTCAATTGTAATGCAGTAGGGAGTTCCGATTGCATCCTGCCGGCGGTAACGCTTTCCTATCGAATCTTTCTCATCGTACTGGCAGTTGAAGTCGAACTTCAGACCATCAATAATCTTGCGTGAGATATCCGGAAGACCGTCTTTTCTTACCAGCGGGAGCACGGCCAGTTTTACCGGTGCAAGCACTGGCGGGAGCCTGAGAACGACCCGGCTGTCAGCAACACCCTCTTTGGAAAGATCCTCCTCATAATATGATGCCGCCATCACCTGAAGGAACATACGGTCAACGCCGATGGATGTCTCAATCACATACGGGATGTATGATTCGTTCATTTCCGGATCAAAGTACTGCATCTTCTTCCCGCTGTATTCCTGGTGCTGCCTGAGGTCGAAGTCGGTCCGTGAGTGAATCCCCTCCACCTCTTTGAACCCGAAGGGGAATTTATACTCAATATCAGCGGCGGCGTTGGCATAATGAGCCAGTTTGTCATGGTCATGGAACCGGTAGTTTTCATCGCCGAAGCCAAGAGCACGGTGCCACTTCATCCTTGCCTCCTTCCATTTGCTGAACCACTCCAGTTCAGTGCCGGGCCTGACAAAAAACTGCATTTCCATCTGTTCGAACTCGCGCATGCGGAAGATGAACTGGCGTGCAACGATCTCGTTCCTGAAGGCCTTGCCTGTCTGGGCTATGCCGAAGGGAATCTTCATGCGCCCGCTCTTCTGTACGTTCAGGAAATTCACGAAGATTCCCTGAGCCGTCTCGGGGCGCAGGTAGATCTTCATGGCGCCGTCAGAGGTTGATCCTATCTCCGTGGCAAACATCAGGTTAAACTGCCTGACATCAGTCCAGTTTTTTGTGCCGGAGACAGGGCACACTATCTCGTTATCAATTATTATCTGTCTGAGCTCTGCGAGGTCAGGTCCTGCCATGGCATCAACAAATCTTTTATGCAGGAGATCATACTTCGCCCTGACCTCAACAACCCGCGGGTTTGTTGACCTGTACAGTGCCTCGTCAAACTTCTCCCCGAAACGGCTCCTGGCTTTTTCAACCTCCTTTTCTATTTTCTCATCCAGTTTTTCAAGCTGCTCTTCTATAAGCACATCAGCACGGTATCTCTTCTTGCTGTCGCGGTTGTCAATAAGGGGGTCATTGAAGGCATCAACATGTCCGGATGCTTTCCAGATTGTCGGATGCATGAATATCGCCGAATCGAGTCCTACAATGTTTTCATGCAGCAGAACCATGCTGTCCCACCAGTACTTCCTGATGTTATTTTTCAGTTCAACCCCGTACTGGCCGTAGTCATAGACTGCCCCCAGCCCGTCATAGATTTCGCTTGAGGGGAAAACATAACCGTATTCCTTGCAGTGTGCAACGAGTTTCTTAAAGATATCTTCCTGAGCCATATTCTTATTTAGGTTCTGCGCATTAACCGGGCAAAAGTATATTAAAATCCGCGGTTTTACAATCGCGGGAAAATGTGTGAAATCAATTTGTATCTTTACGTTTCGTTTCTGAAAATGGCTGTATGGAAGTTCGGTGTGATTTTCTCGTAATAGGATCAGGTATGGCGGGTCTTTCATTTGCCCTTAAGGCCGCCGCTCACGGGAAAGTATGCATAATCACCAAGGCCAGTATGGAGGACTGCAGCACGAACTATGCACAGGGAGGCATTGCTGCGGTAATGTATGAGCCTGACAACTTTGAGAAGCATGTCAGGGACACCATGGTTGCCGGAGCCGGCTACTGCAATGAAGAGATTGTCAGGATGGTGGTAAGTGAGGCACCCGAACGCATCAGGGATCTGATAGAGATGGGGGTGGACTTTGACAAAAAGGCTGACGGCAGGCTTGACATGGCTATGGAGGGAGGGCATACCGAACACAGGATACTTCATCACAAGGACTCTACGGGTGCCGAGATAGAGAAGGTGCTCATTAAGAAGGTACGTGAACATACAAACATTGACATCTACGAAGATTACTTTGCGATAGACCTCCTGACCCAGCACAACCTCGGGGAATATGTCACACGTGATTGGAAGAACATTGAGTGTTACGGGGCATATGTGGCTGACCTCAGCACCAGCCTTGTAACGACATTCCTGGCCAGGGTAACCGTGCTGGCAACCGGAGGCTGCGGAAATATCTACCTCACAACCACCAACCCGGTTGTGGCCACGGGAGACGGGGTGGCCATGGTTCACAGGGCAAACGGTAAACTGGAGAATATGGAGTTCATCCAGTTCCATCCTACCTCTTTGTATAATCCCAATGTAAGGCCCTCGTTCCTCATCACTGAAGCGCTGAGAGGCTTTGGGGCAGAGCTGCAAAACAGCGCCGGCGAAAAATTCATGCCGAAATATCATGTGCGGGGTTCCCTTGCTCCACGCGATGTAGTTGCCAGGGCTATTGACAATGAGATGAAACTGAGGGGAGATGATTACGTGTGGCTCGACTGCACCCATATGGACAGTGATGAGCTGAGGTCACAATTCCCCCACATTCACGAAAAATGTCTTTCTGAAGGAATAGACATCACAAAAGATATGATTCCTGTTGTTCCGGCTGCACATTATTCATGCGGAGGGGTTAAGGTTGACAAAAACGGAAGGAGTTCGATAAACAGGCTTTACGCAATAGGGGAGGTATCATCAACAGGGCTTCACGGAGCCAACAGGCTGGCATCCAACTCACTCATAGAGGCCGCGGTCTATGCTCACCGGGCGGCTGAAGACGCCTCCTCTCGCATAGGTGATCTTGACTATGAGGAGAAGATCCCGTCATGGAACTATCATGGCACCACCCATCTCGAGGAGATGATCCTCGTGACACAGAACTACAGGGAGATGCAGATGATAATGAGCAACTATGTAGGTATCGTCAGGTCTGACCTGAGGCTGGCCCGGGCAAAAACGAGGCTGGAGATAATCTACCAGGAGACGGAGGACCTGTATCGCCGCTCAACACTGTCGCGTCAGCTGATTGAGCTGCGCAACCTGATTGCAGCAGGCTACCTCGTAATCAAGATGGCTCAGAGCAGGCAGGAGAGCCTGGGCCTTCACTATTCAATTGACTATCCCGCCAGGCCCGGTTCAGAATTTTAGGAAAGCAATACTTATGGAGATTATTGAGACTTCAGATGCCCCTGCAGTGATGGGTGAGACCCCGTTCGTTACAGCCCCCTTCAGAGGCAATAACGCATTCTGGCGTTATTTCCTCGGAGGGATTGTGCCATTTCTTGTTTCCAATATTATCGGTGCGATTCCGCTTGGCATAGTGATTATCAGTCACACCCTTGACGGGTCGCCGCTACCGCAAAAGGGAGGGATGCCTGATTTTGAACAGATGGGAATAGATCTCAATTTAGGGCTGGCACTTATGGTGTTTCCTTTTATCCTTGCTTTCTTTACGATAATATGGATTATAAAGCCGCTGCACAACCGCAGTTTTGGCTCTGTTGTAAACGGCGGCAGGAGGTTCCGCTGGGGGAAAATGATCTTCTCGGCATCTGTCTGGATTGCAATGTCGGCTGTCTGGCTTTATTATTCAGTCAGAAGTGACCCCGGAGCTTACACACTAAACAATACTACGGAAACGCTGTTGATCCTGGCTGCCCTGTCAGTGTTTCTGATACCTTTCCAGGCAGCGTTTGAGGAGATCCTCTTCCGGGGTTACTTCATGCAGGGTTTTGCGGTGCTGGCGCGAAACCGGTGGGTGCCTATAGTAGTCACCTCCCTGCTGTTCGGGCTGATGCATTCACTTAATCCCGAGGTAAAGGAATACGGATTTCTTACGATGATACCGCAGTACGTTTTCTTCGGACTGGTGTTTGCGGTTCTGACAATGCTTGATGACGGGATAGAGCTTGCCATTGGTGCGCACGCTGCCAACAATGTTTTCCTTTCCATATTTCTGACGCATAAGGATTCTGCGTTGCAGACGCCGGCATTGTATGAGCAGATGGAATATTATCCATGGAAGGACTTCACCGGGCTTGTGATTATGTCAGTGGTGTTTGTGGCAATAATGGCCATAGTGTACCGTTGGAAGGATCTCCGAAGGCTTTATGCAAGGATAACCGTGTCAGATACCGTAGATGCCGGTTAGGTCACTGCTTCTGCAATTGCCCCATTTTTCCCTTATTTCACCCAGGATAGCTCTGATCTCCTCTACATCAAGTGAGGTGAGGAGTCTCAGTCTTGTCTCCTTAAAGCCGGGCAGCCCCTTGAAGTAATTTGAAAAATGGCGTCGCATCTCAAGTATTGAGGCTTTGCCCTCCTTGTGTTCCAGCGATTTGTCAAGGTGGAGGAGGGCAAGGTCAACCTTCTCCTCAATGGTCGGTTCAGGTAGCAGCTGGCCCGTATCAAGGTAGTGTCGTATCTCCCTGAAGATCCAGGGCCTGCCAAATGTTGCCCTTCCAATCATTATGCCGTCAACGCCGTAATCTTCAAACATCATTTTTGCTCTCTCCGGCCCGTTGACGTCACCGTTGCCTATAATGGGTATCCTGATCCGGGGGTTGCTTTTCACCTCGCCTATGAGTGTCCAGTCGGCCTCACCACGGTACATCTGCGCCCTCGTGCGGCCGTGGATGGTGAGTCCCTGAATTCCGCAGTCCTGCAGCCTTTCGGCCACGTCAACGATTATTTTGCTGCTGTCATCCCATCCCAGCCTGGTCTTTACCGTGACCGGTACTTTGACAGCCCTTACAATGGCCGATGTCATTTCGATCATCAGGGGGATATTCTGAAGCATTCCGGCACCGGCGCCACGGGCAGCAATCTTCCTTACCGGACAGCCGAAATTAAGATCAATCAGGTCAGGTCCGGCCTCTTCGGCCCTGAGGGCGGCGTCAACCATTGAATCAGTGATATGACCGTACAGTTGAATACCTATCGGACGCTCGTAATCAAACAGATCAAGTTTCTTCAGGCTGCTCTTCCCGTCTCTTATCAGCCCGTCAGAGGAGATAAACTCAGTATACATGAAATCAGCCCCGAACATCTTGCAGACGTACCGGAAGGAGGGGTCAGTTATGTCCTCCATGGGAGCAAGAAAGAGAGGCTGCTCCCTGAGTATTGTATTTCCGATCTTCAATGGCTGATTATTGATTGTCCTGATCCACTTCGAAAAGGGTAGGCGACATATCCTTCCTTGTGGTCTCGTTACGGCGGAAAACATAAACCAGGCCGTACTTCTCAGCACTGGCCCTTTTCTCCTCCTCGGGAAGTGAGGCAAAGCTTGCCTCTATCTCATTCCAGAGTGCTGCAATGAGGTCATCTGCCTCGGCGCGCAGATCAGAAGTCCGGTTGACACACTCGGAGGCTCTGCGGTTAATGGTCTTGTAATGGTTGCGGGTTTCCAGGAACTTTTCATACCGAACCTTGACGACGGCGACAGAAGGGTTGGTAACCGGTGAGCTGCCTTTCCTTATCCTGTACTCTTCGCCGTCAATGATTCTCTTTCCCCATGCAACCAGCTCATTCTCGGTTGTGAGTGAAGGCAGTGAAGAATCATCCGAGGCGATGCCGTAAAATGATCTTGTTTCCGGAGGCATCTCGCCTCTGGCTATGGCCATATTCATGACCTTCAGAAAGTGAGTTATATATAATCTTGCCTTACGGGCGGTATCCTGATTTGCCTTGATCTTTTCCGACTGGTTGACAAGGGTCTGACGCTGGTGGCTGATGGTATTTTCAAATGCCGGAAGAAAAGCCTGGATCTTAACCAGTGTCTTCATTGAAAAGGCAAGCCTGAATGGCGGTATATCCTTGCTTATTTCAACGGCTCTCTTCAGCGCCCTCAGACGGGCTGAATCAGTGTTGGGCAGGCGGCGATAGGGCATAATATAATAATGTTAAGGATTCTGGCAGATGCGAATATACACTCTTATCGAGACATGGCAATGCCCTTCGCAATTAAAATTTGTTGATATTCTGAAAAATATCGACTGCTCTTATTACATTAGCGTACTGATACAAAATTTTCCCGATATGTTTGAAAAAGAAATCTACATTAAGCGCCGCCAAAGGCTGAAGTCTCTGATGAATAATGGTATAGCCTTGTTTATCGGGAATGTCGAATCTCCGATGAACTATCCGGATAATACCTATCACTGGAGGCAGGACAGTGATTTCCTATATTTCTTCGGCATTGATCTGCCCGGTCTGGCCGGAATGATTGACTTCAATTCCGGTGAGGATTGCATCTTCGGAAATGATTACGATGTTGATGATATTGTCTGGATGGGGCCACAGCCCCTTCTGAAGGAGCTGGCAGCCGGAGCGGGAGTAGAGAACAATCTGCCCTTGTCGAAGCTGGACGATTATATTGGCCAGGCTCTTTCCGGTGGAAGGCCTGTTCATTTCCTGCCGCCATACAGGGGTGAGACCAAGATGACCCTCGGTGCACTGCTTCGTGAGAACCCATGCCAGATGCGCACAAAGGCATCTGAGAGCCTTATCAGGGCTGTGGTTTCATTGAGATCCATCAAGGAGGATGTGGAGATTAAGGAGATCGATAAGGCGGCAGATATTGCGTGCGAGATGCAGACCACGGCCATGCGGATGTGCAAGCCGGGGATGAGTGAGCAGGAGATATTCGGTACTATTGAAGGGATTGCATGGGCCAGGGGAAGCGGGCCTTCATTTCCCATAATACTAAGCATTAACGGCCAGACTCTGCACAATCACAAACATAATAATATACTCAGAGAAGGAAGGATGATGGTCACCGACTGCGGTGCTGAATCAAACATGCATTATGCGGCAGATCTTACCCGGACGACGCCGGTCGGAGGCCTCTTCAGCCAGAAGCAGAGGGAGATTTATGAGATCGTACTGAAAGCCAACATGGAATCGATAAAGAAAGCCGGTCCGGGAATTTCAAACCGTGACCTTCATCTTGGTGCCTGCGAAATCATTGCCTCAGGACTGAAGGAGCTCGGGTTGATGAAGGGCGATCCGGCCGGGGCAGTTGCAGCGGGTGCCCATGCGCTTTTCATGCCTCACGGACTGGGTCACATGATGGGACTTGACGTTCATGACATGGAGAGCCTCGGGGAGAATTATGTAGGCTACAATGATGAGGTAAAGCGCAGCACCCAGTTCGGGTTAAGGTCGCTTCGCTTTGCTCTGCCGTACAAACCGGGTCACGTATTCACGGTTGAGCCGGGTATCTATTTCATCCCTGAACTGTTTGCCAAATGGAAGGGCGAAGGACTGCACAAGGACTTCATCAACTTCGATAAGGTGGAGAGCTACCTTGATTTCGGTGGTATCAGGATTGAGGATGATGTGCTCATTACCCCCACCGGATCAAGGATGCTGGGTAAGACAGCGCCAAAAACCGTGGCGGAGATAGAAGAAACCTGCCGGTAGACATCTGCAGCCAGACAATTGTTACTTAAAACGGCGACCTTCATGGCCGCCGTTTCTTTATCACAATGCCGTGTAGTATTCCCGGTTGAGGCGTGCGATGTTGAGCAGCTTGATCTGTTTTGGACACTGAGCCTCGCATGCACCGGTGTTAGAACAGCTGCCGAAGCTCTGGCGGTCCATCTCGGCTATCATAGCCCTCACCCTCTCCTTAGCCTCGGGTCTGCCCTGGGGCAGCAGTGCATACTGAGATATCTTGGCTGAGACGAACAGCATTGCCGAGGCGTTCTTGCAGGCAGCCACGCAGGCTCCGCAACCGATGCATATCGATGCATCAAAAGCCAGGTCACTCTTTTTCTTGTTTACGAGAATTGCGTTGGCCTCAGGAGCAGCACCGGTGGTTACGGAAATGAATCCTCCTGCGACCTGTATCTTGTCCAGGGCGCTGCGGTCAACTATCAGGTCTTTGATTACAGGAAACGGTTTTGCCCGCCAGGGCTCAACAACAATTGTCTCACCGTCTTTGAAGTACCTCATGGACAGGAGGCATGTTGTCAGGCCCGGAACAGGACCGTGGGGGTATCCGTTGATGTACATCCCGCAGCTGCCGCAGATTCCCTCATGACAATCATGATCATAAGCAACAGGCTCCTGGCCCTTCTCAACAAGTGTCTGGTTGAGGTATGCCAGCATTTCCATAAAAGACATCTCGGGAGCTATTCCGTCAAGATCATATTTTGCGAATCCGCCTTTAGATCCCGCATTCTTCTGTTTCCATATTTTAAGTGTGAGCTTCATCTCTTTCCGGGATATTTTTTACTTGTAACTTCTTTGTTTGAGTTCCACGAACTCGAATTTCAACTCTTCCTTATGGAGGATGGGGGGTTGATCATTATTATACTCCCATGCCGCCACATAAGCAAATTCATCATCATTTCTCATGGCCTCATGATCGGCTGTCTGGCTCTCTTCCCTGAAGTGGGCTCCGCATGACTCCCTTCTGTTGAGAGCATCATTAACCATCAGCTCGCCAAGTTCCAGGAAATCGGCTACTCTGCCTGCCTTCTCAAGTTCCTGGTTGAGCTCATCAGCACCTCCGGATACGATAAGATCACTCCAGAACTCATCTCTCAGCTCCTTAATAAGTCTGAGTGCTTCATTCAGGCCAGCTTCATTGCGTGTCATCCCGCAATAATCCCACATTATCTTGCCAAGCTTTTTATGAAAATCGGTAGCCGTCTGTTTGCCTTTTACAGCAAGAAGCCTGTTTATCCATTCAACCGCTTTCTCTTCAGCTTCCTTAAATTCGGGAATATCTGTCTTTATCCTGGGTGTTTTTATCTCGGGGGCCAGGTAGTTGCTGATTGTATAGGGCAGGATGAAATAACCGTCTCCTGCTCCCTGCATGAGCGAGCTTGCACCAAGACGGTTGGCTCCGTGATCTGAGAAATTGGCTTCACCAACAGCAAAGAGGCCGGGAATGGTTGTCATAAGCTCGTAATCGACCCAGAGCCCTCCCATTGTATAATGACCGGCAGGATAGATCCGCATCGGTTCTACATAGGAATCGATGCCGGTTATATCCTTGTACATATCAAAGAGGTTGCCGTACTTGTCTTCTATTGCCTTCTTTCCCTGCTTTGCAATGGCATCACGGAAATCGAGGTTGACAGCAAGCCCTGTCGGTCCTACACCAAACCCGGCATCACATCTCTCCTTGGCAGCCCTTGAGGCGACGTCGCGGGGCACGAGATTGCCAAAGGCAGGATATCTGCGTTCAAGGTAATAGTCACGTTCTTCATCGGGAATTTCATTGGCGGGCCGGTTATCTCCCTTTGCTTTTGGCACCCAGACCCTGCCATCATTACGCAGTGACTCTGACATAAGTGTCAGCTTGCTCTGGAATTCGTTCATCTGAGGAACACTGGAAGGGTGTATCTGAACGAAGCTCGGGTTGGCAAATGCTGCTCCTCTTTTATAGGCCTTCCAGGCTGCAGAGGCATTTGAATTGACAGCCAGGGTTGAGAGGTAGTAGATTGTGCCGTAACCGCCGGTGGCAAGCACAACAGCATGGGCTGAGTGTCTTTCAATTTCCCCGGTTATCAGGTTACGCACTATAATGCCTCTGGCTTTGCCGTCAACAACCACAAGGTCAAGCATTTCACGACGCGGAAACATGGTCACTGATCCCTCCTTTATCTGCCTGTTCAATGATGAATAGGCTCCCAGCAGTACCTGTTGGCCGGTCTGTCCTCTTGAATAGAAGGTGCGGGAGACCTGAACACCGCCGAATGACCGCGTTGTCAGCGTTCCGCCGTATTCTCTTGCAAAAGGCACACCTATTGCTGTGAAATGGTCAATGACCTGGTTACTTACCTCGGCAATCCGATACACATTGGCTTCACGCGCCCTGAAATCACCACCTTTGATGACGTCGTAAAAGAGGTGATAAACACTGTCACCGTCATTTTTATAGTTTTTTGCAGCATTGATACCGCCCTGTGCAGCCACGGAGTGTGCCCTGCGTGGCGTGTCCTGGTAACAGAACACCTTGACATTGTATCCCATCTCACCCAGGGCGGAGGCGGCAGGGGCACCGGAGATGCCTGTCCCTACCACAATGATATCAAGTTTCTTCTTGTTGGCCGGACTGACCAGTTTTGCATTGGCTTTGTACTGTGTCCACTTTTTTTCAAGGGGACCCTCAGGAATCTTTGAGTTGAGAGTTATCATGTTGTCTTGTTTCTTCAGGTTATTTGAAAAGCCAGATGACAAGCGGAATAATTGCAAATCCGACTGGAAGCGCTATCGAATATATAAGCGAAATGGCCTTGATGACAGGGGTCCAGAACTCATTGGCGAGGCCGAGGGTCTGAAAAGCCGACTGCAGGGCATGGTACAGGTGAAAACCAAGAATCAGGAAGCTAACCCAATAGAGGATGACATAACCGGGAAGGGCAAAAAGCTGGTAGGCGATTGCATAAAAGTTCTCCGGATCACCTTCAATTATGCCGAGCTTGATGAAATAGAAATTGAAGAAATGGATAACCAGGAAGATCAGCACAGCTCCCCCGGTCCATATCATGAACCTTGAGAATGCGGAGGTTTCGGATTTGTTTCTGACAGTATATCTGACGGGTCTCGAGAGCCAGTTCTGTATCTGCAGCCATATCCCGTAGGTAATGTGCACCACAATGGCAAGTATCAGTAAAACCTCCACAACCTTCACCGGGGGAAAGGTTGCCATGAAGTGAGCGGCGTTGTTAAAGGGCTCAGGGTCACTCTTGAGAAGCAACAGGTTGATGCCCAAATGAACCGGGAGGAAGAGCAGCAGGAACAAACCGGCCAGCGCCATCACAAATTTCTTTGAGATGGCTGAAAAAAGGATTTTGTTCATCGGCGTTGTACTATTAGGTTGAGGGTTTTTGAAAGATCAATGGAAAATCTTTTCTTCCTTGTAAATTTATAAAGTTTTTATCCTTTAGCAAATGACCAATGAACATGTATACAGAATTTGATGGTTTAAAGGTTTCATACAGGGTAACGGGAGAGGGGCGTTCAATTGTTCTCCTTCATGGTTACCTGGAAGCTGGCGAGGTGTGGAAGCCTCTGACAGACAGGCTCTCCGGAGATTTTCGGATTATTGTCATCGATCTGCCCGGACACGGTGATTCGGGGGTTAAGGGGGAGACTCACACGATGGAGTTTCTTGCCCGGGCAGTCAGGGCGGTGTTGTCTGATGCAGGAGAAAGCAGGGTTGTGATGATAGGCCATTCACTGGGCGGTTATGTCGCACTGGCGTTTGCAGAGATGTTTCCGGAGCTGCTGGCAGGTTATGTTCTGTTCGCTTCCCATCCGCATGCCGACTCTCCCGAGGCTATTGCAAAGCGGAACAGGGAGATTGCAGTTGTAAAGGCCGGAAAGAAAGACATCATGTACCCGGGGAATATTTCGATGATGTTTGCGAAGAAGAATCTCAGCATAATGTCCGGTGAGCTCAGAAGATCAAAAAGGATAGCCTCGCGCAATTCCGGAGAAGGGATCATTGCCATGCTTAACGGGATGATAGCGCGGCCTTCAAGACAGTCGCTGGTGGAAGGCGGATTGGTACCCATGCTCTGGATACTGGGCAGATACGATCTTTATTTCAGTCCGGATAAGGCAATACGTGATACCAGGCTGCCGCATAATGCACAGGTGGCTATCCTTGAGAATTCCGGGCACCTGGGTTTTATTGAGGAGACGGAGAGGTCAGCAGAGCTGATCACCGGCTTTGCATTAAAGCTTGACTGGCAGAGGGTAGCCTGATCTATTCCGGGAAGATCGACTGGCAATAGCTGGTCAGATGCTCTCAATAAAATTCAGGGCATCAAGCAGGGTCTTGTCAATCTCCTGCCAGATAGGATAGAATCCCATGTTATCCAGCATATTACGGGCAATGTATGCCTTCAGCTGAATATATATGATTTTTTCCGAAACGGCAAGCTGCTGCCGGTTGGCTGAAACACCGTTCTGGTCGGCAAACCTGACGAATTTTGAGATGAGATCCTGACTTGAAAGCCATTTATCAAGAGAGGGGAGGTCCTTATACTTTCTCATGATCTCCCGATTGTCTTCCGTATACTTGAGTGCGTAGCGGTAGATCAGTCCTGAATTTCTTATGGCCAGGAAGTAATCGGATATCCCGGTAGTATCAATGGGGATGAAGATGTCAGGCATTATTCCCCCTCCGCCGTAGACTGTCTTTCCTCCCGGAGTTGTGAACCTGAGAGAGTCATCCATCCATATTGAATCGGCCTCTTCGAATTCACCGTGCATCAGCCTGTTGCCGAGATCCTCATAGTACTTGTCCACTCCCTGGTCATATGGTTTCTGGATTGATCTGCCTGTGGGAGTATAGTATCTTGCAATTGTAAGGCGCATTCCGGAGCCGTCACGGAACATTACAGGTTCCTGAACAAGGCCTTTACCGAATGAGCGGCGTCCGATAATTGTTCCCCGGTCATTATCCTGTACGGCGCCTGCCAGAATCTCGCTGGCAGATGCGCTCCACTCATCTATCAGCACAACCAGCTCGCCCTTCTCAAAATCGCCCCGGGAGGTAGCCTTTATATCCTGTCTCGGGGTTGACTTACCCAAAGTGAAGACTATTAGTTTTCCTTCTGCGAGAAATTCATCGGCAATCATGGTGGCGGCATCCATCACTCCGCCGGAGTTGCCCCTGAGATCCAGGATCAGTTTATTCATCCCCTGCTCTTTCAGCTCGCTCAGACCCTGTTTGAACTCATCATGGGTGGTAAGGGCGAAGTTTGATATCTTGATGTAACCCACCTCATCTGACATCATGTAAGAGACATCAACGCTGTAGATGGGTATCTTGTCACGTACGATTGTGAAAGGAAGCAGGGTGTCTGTTCCCTTGCGTTCGATCTTCAGGCCGACTTTTGTGCCGCGGGGTCCCTTGAGCATCTTGACAACATCCTCGTCGGGTTTTCCCCTGCCGGCGATGAGGGAGTCATTTACATAGATGATTTTATCTCCCGGTATAATGCCGGCTTTTTCCGAGGGTCCCCCGGAAATAGTGCTTATTATGAGGACGGTGTCGGTGAGCATGTTGAATGATACACCTATCCCGTCAAAGTTACCCTGCAGCGGCTCATTTGCCCTTGCCAGGTCAGTGGCCGGGATATACACAGAATGAGGATCAAGCTTGCGTAGCATCACCGGGATGGCTTCTTCAATAAGGGAGTTTCGGTCCACCGTGTCAACATAATCGGATTCGATTATGTCAAGTACCCGTCCCAGTTTGTCATTTGAAGCCGGGAAGTTAGTATATAGTCCGTTCTGCGGATGAGGCATATAAAAGCCGATCAGGATGCCCAGGGCAACTGAAAATCCGATTATCAGCGGAAGGTAAGCTCTGTTATATTTCATTTTTCTTTTCTCCGAGGTCAATATAAACAAGTTCGATGCCAGCCCGTTTCAGAAGCTCGATGCCGTCAAGGTTGCGGTACTGGTTACTGTAGACGACGCGCCGAATGCCCGATTGTATGATCAGTTTTGCGCACTCCATGCATGGAGAGTCAGTGATATACAGGGTGGCATTCTCGCTTGAGTTGTTTGACCTGGCTACCTTGGTGATGGCATTGGCTTCAGCATGTAAAACGTATGGTTTGGTCACATTATTCTCATCCTCGCAAACATTTTCGAATCCTGCCGGGGTTCCGTTATACCCGTCTGAGATGATCATCTTGTCTTTGACGATGAGTGCTCCCACTTTTCTCCTGTTGCAATATGAATTTTCGGACCATACGGCAGCCATGCGCAGGTAGCGCCTGTCGAACTGATCCTGCTTCTCCCCGTAGGGATGAATGGCATCCTTCTTTGTCATCCTCTTTTTATTCGACGGCAAACTTACACGTTTTTACTCTAAGTTAGACGAATATCTCGCCTTTAAGATAGAGGATAGCCCTGCCTGCAATCAGAATACGGTCGTTGTGGAGTGTGCATCCGAGCAGTCCGCCTCTTTGGGAGAGCTGCCGGGCGGTCAGTGTCTTCTTCCCGAGCCGGGCTGACCAGAAGGGTGTCAGGGTTGTGTGTGCTGATCCGGTTACGGGGTCTTCATCAATTCCGGCCTGCGGGGCGAAGAACCGTGATACAAAATCAACATCTGATCCCGGGGCTGTGACTATCACGCCACGGCCGTCAGCCAGGGCAAGCTTCCTGAAGTCCGGCTTTAACGCCAGGATATCCGATTCGCTGCCGAAGAGAAGCAGATAATCACTTCTGCCCATGTGACTTTCAAGGGGGGCTTTCCCGAGGCTCTCTCTTATCAGGTCAGGTACAGCGCATTCACGAAGCTGATCAGCAGGGAAATCTAATTCAAGCAGTTCACCTCTTTTCCTGACAATGAGGTTGCCCATCACCCGTGACCGGAAAACAACCTCATCGCTTTGCGGCTCAAGAATATGAAGCACAACATATGCCGATGCAAGCGTGGCGTGTCCGCAGAGATCAACCTCGGTGACCGGTGTGAACCACCGAATCAGCCATTCATCACTTCCGCGGGTGATGAATGCCGTCTCGGCCAGGTTGTTTTCCATGGCGATATTTTGCATCGTCTCTTCACTGACCGGATCAGTGAGAAGGCATACGGCGGCCGGGTTTCCGGAAAAGGGGCCGGAAGTAAATGCATCAACCTGGTAGATAGGAATGGTTTTCATTTTGATAATAATTCGCTGCAGGGTACAAAGTTATGAATGTTTGCGGGTAATGCTGTAAACGAAAGACTTTAACTGTTGTATCTTAGTGTTATGATTGAGATCCCTGATACAGGAAAGGGCACCTCTGTTGTAAGGCTGACACCGGCCCGATGCAATATCTTTGCCGTAACGCGCAATAACCGGACTATACTCATTGATACGGGCATCTTATTTGACAGGGCAAGGATAGAGCATGCACTGGCAAAAAGAGGGTTGGTGCCGGAGGCTGTTGTGCTGACCCACACGCACTTTGATCATGCAGGTAATGCCGCCTGGCTTGCCCGCGAGTACGGTGCTGAGGTGGTTGTTCAGGAGGCTGAGGGCCAGTACCTGGCTGCTGGTGACACCCCCATTCCCGAAGGGACATATGCCGTCACCAGGGGACTGGTGAGCCTGGGGAAGAAGGTCACTCCAATGTTCAGGTATGAACCCTGCGTTGCGGACCATGTTTTCGCAGACCGGTTTGACCTGAACCGGTTCGGCATCAACGGGTATATAATTCACACCCCCGGCCATTCGCCGGGAGGAGCTACAGTGGTAATTGATGATCTTATTGCAAATGCAGGAGATTCGATTATTGGCACCACACCGGGCAAGCCCTTCCCACCCTTTGCCGATGAGGTTGATCTTCTTCTCACTAGCTGGCGGAAGATCATTGACACCGGGTGTAAGACCTTTCTCCCGGGTCACGGTAAACCCGTCAGCCGCGATGAGCTTACTGCTGAGTATAAGAAAAGGGCTTATGAATGATTTTTGTAAATCTTCATTTATGTTAAGGTTATTTACCATTTTTGCGTAAACAAAATTTTCCCGTCATGAAGAAGCGTATCCTCTATTCACTGTTGGTTTTCTTTATCCTCCTTGTTGTAGTGATCCTTTCCTACATTACTTATCTCTCACCTGGTATAACCGGCTATGCAGCCAAGAACGTGGCTTCTGGTGTCTTTGTCGCCGGCCGGACCCAGGAGAGCATTGAAAGTGAGGAGATCAATTTCTTCCCTGTGAAGTACAGCAAAAACATCGTTGATCATGATAATATGATTGTGACCAGCAAGCTATTGGGAATATGGAAGGCACGGGCGGTTTTCAATGATGGGCTGGGTTGCACGCTGGTGAGAGATTTCTCTCTTGAGGAGGTGTCAGACCTGGATTATCCTGATGTACCAGCTGCAACGGGTGATCCTGATACCATCCCCTGGCCTGCAGGCGATCTGCTTGGCGACACGGTACCGGCAGGTATCAACATGGATGTTCTGAATGCCATGCTTGACAATGTGTTTGAAGATACTGTTGCATACAAAGGCACATTTGCCGTTACGGTTGTTTACAAGGATCAGATAGTTGCTGAGCGCTTCAGGAACGATCTGGGGCCCGCCAACCGGTTTCTGAGCTGGTCAATGGCCAAGAGCTTTACCAATGCGATGGTCGGTGCAATGGTCAAAGAGGGGCTCATCGACATCACTCAGCCGGTGACGATTGATGAGTGGGCAAAAGATGAGAGGAAGAACATTACTCTTGACAATCTCATGAAGATGACCAGCGGGCTTGAGTTCAGTGAGGCTTACTATAAGATGCGGCTGACCAATACCACAACCATGTTGCTTAAGAATGGCGATATGGGTGACTATGCCGCTTCGAAGAAGCTCCTTTTCAGGCCGGATTCTGTATGGTCATACTCTTCAGGATCAAGCAATATCATTCAGGATTACCTGCGCACTGCCTTCAGCAGCCACGATGAGTACCTTGCTTTTCCGCGCAGGGCGATATTTAATAAGGCCGGTATGCGGAGCGTAGTATGGGAAGTGGATGCCTCAGGCACCTTTGTCGGATCATCATACCTGTACGCCACAATGCGTGATTATGCCCGTTTTGGTCTTCTCTACCTGCATAACGGCAACTGGCTCGGAGAACAGATCTTTCCGGAGGATTGGGTTGCCTATACCACCACACCGGCTCCGGGATCAGGCGGAGAGTACGGAGCTCTGCTCTGGCTTAACAGGAACGGTGAATTCCCCGGCCTGCCTGATGACCTGTATTATTGTGACGGCTATGAGGGTCAGCGCATCTTCATCCTGCCCTCGCAGGATATGGTTATCGTGCGCACCGGCTGTTCACCAAGGGGTACAATTGACTGGCAAAAGTTCCTCGCAGGTATCCTGGAGGCAGTAGAGTGATCATTAATTCAGTTCTCTTCTGAAATAACATCCATATATGATTTGGTGTACTCCTCCCCGTAAAGACTCCTATAGTCTTTAATATAATTTGCATACAGTTGTTTGGAGAGAAATACCTTTCCCATCCCATTATAATATCTGCATTTGAATGACAGTGCCAGATCATTCAGGGGATCAACTGTAAAAAGTGCATCTGCAATTGAGTTTAACAGTTCCGGATGCAACTTTTTATCGAGCTGGTCGGAATAATCTGAAAGAATAGTTATTGCATAATCGGCAACGCCGGCTTTCACCTCATCAAGCCAGTTATAATTACATTCCGGCAGAAGAGCCCCCTTCCTGATGATTGAAACCAGTTTTGTGACATCAATTTCATTTATGGTTTCGCTTTTAATTATTTTACTGTATTCCAGGAAGTCAACATATATGTCCTCAAAGTCAATGACCCATTTTCCCGAACGGTTTGCCAGTAAATAAACCCCGAGTGTATCAAGTATCTGCCTCAGTTTGGCAAAATATACTGATCGGTTATTTCTTGCGCTGTCTTCATTTTTATCAAACCATAATATCTCCTTGAGAGCGGAGGAGGTAATCCCTTCTTCAGGTTGCTTGCATATCAGAAGGAGGAACAGTTCCTTAAGCATGGGAGAAAAATCCGAAGTAATTTCTTCTCCGTTTTTATTATAAATTTTGAATCCCCCAAACATATTGACTGAACTGACTTTCATCTGTACCATATCAGGAATCTTTTCATTCCTTATCATTATGGATAAGGCCTGCTCCTGTTTGTTCCTTCTCTGACGATATTTGTTCCTGAGGTGTATAATTACGAAGAAGACTATATCGGCAAAGACCAGCATCAAAAGAAGGAAAATCTCCGTATAATTCATCCTGTCGGGTGAGCCATCAGAGACTGAAACAGAACTAACAACTACATGGTCCTCATTCTGCAGGTCATGCTCTTCGGCTCCGTTCTGAAAGACCGATAAAGTATACCTGTCACCCCTGTGAAAGCCAAGACCTTCGATTGATACCGTGGTGTCAGCGATACTAAGCTGAAGCAGATCAGGAGTAGAGGTTATGAAAGCGCTGATTATCGATGCAGGCTGAGAAATTGATTTAAAGCCGGGGAAGATTTTATGCACCTTTCCTCTTCCGGTCAGGAAAAAGACAAGATCATTCTCAGGCCCGTAATCAGCAATCAGGGTCACCATCTGGCCATGACCCTTAGAAATTCCCAAAAGGATTACAGGATAGCTGGCGACATTATCTGTAAATGATGCTTGTAATCTTATGGAAATTTTCTCTTTCAGGATAATTGATCCGGATCCATTAACCGGGATAGTGTCTGCAATAATGACCTGACTTATAAATATAGTCATTATAGTAAGTACACAAGGTCTGAAAAAATATCCGGTCATCCGGTCAGGATTATCGTTTTTAACTTATTGGCCCTCAAATTTAAAAAAAATCGCATTAATCAAATATTAAGCAGAATATTAATCTTCTTGTTTATCACTCTCATGTATTTTGGAAACAAATTTCTCATCAATGGTTTATGTTGGGGGAATAATAGCCATACACTTTGTGGCACTGACTGTGTTCATGCTGTACAGGAGGTTTAATCCGTCAGTTACATTATTGTTGATGGGTATGCTGATGTTTTTCCTGGCCAGCCTTCTTGGTGTGTCAAAACCATTAGAGCTGGAGCACAGCACCGGGCTTCTCTTTTTTGATTTTTTCAGCTATGTGATATCCAACTTTACCGGAAGGTTTGCAAGGACGGGCCTGCTTATCATGCTTATCGGAGGTTATGTTGAGTACATGAAGAAGATCAAAGCCAATGATGCTTTGATTTATGTATCGATGCAGCCCCTGTCAATTCTCAAGGAGTATCCATACATGGCGGCAGTGATGATCATTCCGATCGGCCAGATTATTTTTATGGCGACACCTTCCGCCGTCGCACTCGGATTGCTTCTGATAACGACTATTTATCCTGTTCTTATAAGTCTTGGTGTAAGCAGGCTCACAGCAGTATCCGTGATTGCGGCGTGTACCGTATTTGACATGGGTCCCACCTCATCCAATGCCCTGGTGGCAACCAATACCATAGATGCCGACAGCCTTTTTTATTTTGGCAGGCAGTTGAGGGTAACCCTGCCTCTTACAATTGTCATGATGGTGCTGCTGTACATTTCAAACAGATATTTTGACAGAAAGGATAACGCTGGAGTGGTAAGTAGCGTCAGATATTCTGATATTCAGGAATTAATTAAGTCCACTCCTCTGTATTTTGCCCTGCTCCCAACCCTTCCTCTGATTTTTACAATCATTTTTTCAGAGTCAATCAATCTCGTCCGATTTGGAATAATAGTTGACATTGCTCCCCTGATCTTGATCTCGTTACTTATTGCCGCTTCTGCTTACTTTTTCAGAACCAGGTCACTGAGGCAGACGTTTGCCTCATTTACACCTTTCTGGATAGGAATGGGCAGAACCTTCACCTCGGTGATTGTTCTTATTGTCTGCGCCGAGATCTTTGCCCTCGGTCTGATGAATCTGGGACTTATTGACATGCTGGCAGCCATAGTTCAGATCCTGGGATTAAACTCCATTTTCGTTACTATTCTGATGACAATTTTCACATTTGCATCTTCCCTGATCACCGGAAGTGGTGTTGCATCATTCACCGCAATCAGCGGATTTGTTCCCGAATTTGCTGCAAACTTTGATATCTCTGCCATCAACATGATGGTACCTGTTCAGCTTTCAGCAGGACTGGGGAGGGCTGCATCTCCGATTGCCATAGTAATTATAGCTATATCCGAGATAGCCGGAGTGTCTCCTTTCGATGTTGCAAGAAGAAACCTTTTACCCTTCCTGTTAATAGCATTGCTGATTGTCGCATTGTCGTACCTACTTATTTAATGAAAGATTTTCTGATGAAAAAGAAGCCAGCATTATTACTGTTGTTTTCAATCGTTCCCATACTTGTTCTGTCGCAGCAGCCTGATTTTATTACAGAGAAGTATTTCCCTGATCCCGGTGTGAAGTTTAACACACCCACTCTTTCAATTGCCGATGACAGGTTTGCATCGTATGATGAGATAATGAAGTGGATTGATGACAGCATTGCCGGCCACCCTGGTGCGCGTGTGGAGATTATTGGCACAACGCCAATGGGCAGGGATATACCTGTGATATATCTGTCGCATGGTTCATCTGAAGACAAAATTAGAGTTTGGATGCAGGGCCTTTTACATGGCAATGAACCTGCAGGAGGTGAAGCACTTCTATTCCTGGCACATGAGTTACTGACCACTGAGGGAGGATCCGTTTTCCTTGACAACATGGAGATTGCAATCTTGCCTGTTGCCAATGCAGATGGTTATATAGCCATGAGCAGAAGATCAGCCGGGGGGTTTGACCTTAACAGAGATCAGACAAAATTTGCAGATCCTGTCAGCAAAATAATAAAAAGGGCCTTTATTGACTGGCAGGCAGATATTGCATTTGATTTTCACGAATTCCAACCGACGAGAAAAGAATTTTCAGGTATCGGCAAGAACGGAGCCTCAACTTATTATGATGTGCTTTTTTTGCCTTCAGGGTATCTGAATGTTCCCGAGGGGCTGCGCAGAGCCTCAAGGGAGATATTCCAGGCAGAAGCGGAACAGGCCCTGGAAAAACACGGTTATACCCATAATTTCTATTTCACGGCAGACCTGACGGGAGAGGAAATGATCCTGAACAAAGGAGCACAGAGTCCTCACTCAAGTTCTACCTCTTTTGCCCTGTCCAATGCTGTTTCAATGCTTGTTGAAACAAGGGGAATAGGTCTCGGACGTACCTCTTTCTCAAGGAGAACACACAGTTCATATATTGTTGCAAAAACATTCCTTGA
>CAZHTG010000002.1:20432-103231 GCA_964535795.1 uncultured Rikenella sp. | reverse complement strand
GGAAGCAGAGGCAGAATGGGAAAAGATAAAGACTGTATCGGCCAGGACCGATATAATCATTCAGAAGAAGGTCTTCCCCAAAGGATCATACTATGTTGATCTCCATCAGAAAAACGCCAACTATGCCATATCCCTGCTGGAGCCTGAGGCGTTGAACGGCTTCATTTCTTACAGGGTCTCCATGGCATCAACAGGCGATACCCTTCGTTTTCACAGAGTTATTAAAAAATGACAACCACATTATAACCTAAAAACAACTATCAAAATGAAGAAAACATTTGCATTTCTATTATTCCTTTTCTTCTGTTCCATGGCCAGCGCCCAGATCAGGGGAAAAGTAACGGATGGTGACAGGAATGAACCCTTTGCAGGTGTCACTGTTCAGATCACGGGAACACAGCGCGGGACGTTTACAGATGCCTCCGGCATGTTCTCGATTAATGCAGAGCAGGGAGAGACACTCACCTTTTCCTTTATCGGGTACAAGTCTGTAGAGCACCTGGTTTCAGGTACGGGGAGCGTTAACATCGTACTTTATCCTGAGGAGACACTGCTTGATGAAGTCGTAGTGGTCGGATATGGTGTTCAGAAGAAGAGTGATGTTACCGGTTCGGTAGCTTCAGTCAGTCCTGAAACATTGGAGAGCCGCCCCAGTTCCAACCTGATCCAGTCGCTTCAGGGTTCGGTGGCCGGGCTGAGCATCAGTATCACCGGCTCCAATGCGGAGGGATCGGCTACAACAACCCGCATCAGGGGCAGTCGGTCCATCACTGCTTCAAACGCTCCGCTGATAATACTCGACGGTGTGCCTTATTCCGGCAACTGGTCCGAAATCAACCCTAATGACATTGCGTCAATGGAGATACTAAAGGATGCTTCCTCTTCAGCTATTTACGGAGCAAGAGGCGCCAACGGAGTTATCCTGATACAAACCAAGAAAGGGAAGGACGGAGAAAAGGTGCTGGTCTCTTATGATGCAAGCATTACTTCCGCAACGGCCATCAACATACCAAAGATGATGGACGGACCAACGTTTGGTGCATATAAGCTTGAGGCCGGACTGGTTCATACCCTGACCGAGGCGGAGATGTACGCGCAGAACGAAACAACGGACTGGGTTGACCTTGCTCTCAGAAACGGGTTTAACCAGCAGCATAACCTTTCATTAAGAGGCTCCGGGAATAATTCAAGGTATTTCATTTCCGGAAACTATACATCAAACAAAGGGATTGCGAAAAACGATGATTTCAGCCGCATAACCCTGAGAATTAACTTTGACCAGACGGTAAACAAATATATTACTATCGGTACCAGCACTCAGTACGGGTTCTACGACAGGAGCGGCAGGGCGGCTGACTTCGATGATGCCTTTACAATGAACCCCTTGGGTAAACCATACACGGATTCGGGAGAGCTGCGTCTTTCTACATGGGAAGATGCGAGCTATTCAAGAAACCCGTTAAGCGGACTGAATGAGATAGATGTAAACCACAAGAATGTGTTGGTTTCAAACAATTACATCGACGTCAACCTTCCCATCAAGGGACTGGCGTACAAGCTTAATACCGGGTATACTTACCAGACACAGGCTCAACAGAATTATAAGGGCCGCAATACTTATGAGGGTCTTCTCAACAACGGTGTGCTTGAGCTCTCCAACAATTACCAGGTAGACTGGCTGGTCGAAAACATACTCTCATACACAAGACTTTTCGGGAAGCATAACCTGTTTCTTACCGGACTCTATTCCGCGCAGGGATACAAACAGGAATCAAACGGAATAGAGGCAACAGGCTTCCCCAGTGACGTGATGACTTTCTATCAGCCTGACAAGGCCAGTTTCATGGATCCCAACGCGTCACAGGACAAGTCAAACCACATCTCCCAGATGTTCAGGGTCAACTACGGCTATGACAGCAGATATCTCCTGACAGCAACCGTGAGGCGTGACGGCTTTTCAGCCTTCGGTGCTGACAGAAAATATGGTGTTTTCCCCTCGCTTGCCTTAGGATGGAACCTGACAAATGAATCATTTATCAAGGACTCACAGTTCAATGAAGTGGTCAATAACCTGAAAATCAGGGTGTCATGGGGTAAGAACGGGAACGAGGCAATCTCTCCCTATTCAAGCCTTCCAAACCTGAGGAGCCTCGATTACCTGTCTAGTGATCACAGTCCCCTCTTCGGGTTTTATCCCTCAAGGCTGGCATCAGCATTACTCGGCTGGGAGACAACAACATCCACCAACTTCGGGTTTGACTTTGGAATACTGAATGACAGAATAACCGGTTCATTTGATTTTTATCTGTCCAACACCTTTGATCTGCTGCTTTCAAGGTCAATACCACCGATTAACGGCGCAAGTGAAATACTTGAAAACATAGGCCAGACAAAAGGTAACGGGATTGATTTTCAGATCTCCTCTGTCAATATTGACAGTGACAAATTCAAATGGACAACCAATCTTAGTTTCGTACAAAACAAAACGGTACTGGTTGATGTAGGATTGTATGGTGAAGGCGGTGAACCTATAGATGATTTAGCAAGCGAATGGTTCATCGGTCATGATGTTAATGTCAATTATGATTATCTCTTTGGTGGCATCTGGCAGGAAGGAGAATCAACCGATACTGACAAGACCCCCGGTTTTATCGAATACATCGATGTAAATGAAGACGGTGATATAACACCTGAAGAGGACAAGCAGATAATAGGCAGACGGACACCTCTTTTTACTGCGGGTATGAATAACACCTTCTCCTATGGGAATCTCTCCCTTTCGATCTTTGTTAATGGTGCGGTAGGTGAAACAAGGCCCAATTTTCTGCTTACGCCCATGACTCTCTCTTACAGGCAGAATCAGCTTGACAAGGTTTTCTGGACGGCGGAGAACCCGATAGAAACATATCCGGCGAACATACCGGATGGCTCAGTGAACGTAAGAAGAATGAACTTCTATGAAAAGACTGATTTCCTCAGAATTCAGGATGTCACTCTTGCTTACATGTTCGACGGTAAACTTATCGGGAAAGCCGGCTTATCGAGGCTTGAGGTATATACGAGTATAAGGAACCTGTACACTCTCACCAACTGGTCAGGCCTGGACCCGGAATTTACTTCAACCGGTGCGGTACAGAGAGCCATTCCTCAGACAAGGCAGCTCACTTTCGGAATCAGGACAAGTTTCTAATAATCTCTAAACTGCTATAAAAATGAAAAAGATAGTATACTTTTTAATAATGGTCTCTGCCCTGGCGATTTCTTCCTGCAGCGAGGATTTCCTGACAGAAAAACCTGTAGATGACATCTTTGCTGAAAACCTCCTTGTCAGTTACAGTGGTTTTCAGAACATGCAGAACGCTATGTTCGCTTTGGTCAGGGATGAATATGACCGTGGTGACAGGTTCTATGGCGGGACCTCCTTCGGCAGTATCCCCTTTACCAAGCACACACTGTTCAGCGCTGGCGCAGACAACTCATGGGGTAATAACAGGCATACCAGCTTCAGGCATATAAGCTTCCCCAAGAATATTACAGCCATGGAGGATGTTGAGCCGTTCCAGGCTCTGTTTGAGTGGTTGTATAAAGTAATTAACACCTCCAATATGATCATCACCCGGGCAGAAAATCCGGATATTGACTGGCAGGGAGGATCTGCAGAAGAAGATTTGCAGAACAAGAATGCGGCGGTTGCCAATGCAAGACTGGTGAGGGCATGGGCTTACCGGCATCTGACCTATGCCTTCGGTGCTGTTCCTCTTTCAACAGAGGAGATCACGGGGAGCAACTACCGTACTGACTGGGAAAGAACGCCTGTGGCAGATATACGGGCGGTGATGGAGCAGGACCTGCTCTTTGCGATTGATATCCTTCCGATGAGAACGGAAAACAATACTGTTCCGTCGGAGGCGGTAGCACGTCATTATCTCGGCGAATTGTACCTGGCAATGGGAAGGCCGGCAGATGCAAAAACGGTTCTCCAGCCTCTCGTTGAAGGCACAGAATACACTCTTATGACAGAACGCTTTGGTAAAAATGCAACAAACCCGGGTCACGCTTTCATGGATGTCTTTCGCTCACCACTCTATTCTGACGGCAACATGGAGGTTCTCTGGGCATTCCCCAACACTGAGCCTGAAAATGCAGCAACCGGCTATTCTCCCAACACCTTTATGAGAAACATGTGGAGAAACTATTACTCCAGTCTTTCTGACATAAGCAAATTAAGTCATCCTGATTATCCCGGGCAGACACTAAAACTGTTCTGGTCACTCAACGGAGGCAAGGGGGCCGGACGACTGGCCATTTCTCTCGGGGCATTCAATTTGTACAAGTTTAAGGAGCAGGATACAATTGATGTTAGGTATGATACTAATTCCTTCGTATGGCATCTCTATTTCCTGAACACTGACAACCAGGTCTATGAGGTGCTGAAAACCGGTGCCAGCCTGATAAACCTGAAACCTAATACAAAGATGAGTGATGATACTGACCCCACTATCAAGCAGTATAACTGGCCTTCTACAAAAAAGTGGGACTATGTAAATCCGATCTTTGAGCAGGCAGACGCTGACAATGCCTACAATGACATGGTATACCTGCGTCTTGCGGAGACCTATCTTCTCTATGCCGAGGCTATGTTCAAGCTGGGACAGGGTGGAGAGTTCTGGCTGAACAAGATCAGGGAACGCGCCCTGGCAGTTCCCATCGATGCATCTGAAATGAGTATTGACATGATACTTGATGAGAGAAGCCGCGAACTTATCACCGAAGAACACAGAAGGCATACTCTTATCAGGCTAAGCCAGGAGAACGGAGGAGATGAAAGACTGGCAAGCAACCTTTACAAGACCAGGGTAAGGACATACAATGAAGTATCAGGCAGGGAAGTAAGAGGAATGTGGGATGATGAAACGCCTGTCTTGTTGCCCATTCCCCAGGCATTTATAAATGCAAATTCAGGAAGGGTAATTCAGCAGAACCCGGGCTACTAGTAGTTATGGTTGCCACCGGATTTATACTCTGTATTGCGGTAATCACACTTACTGCAATACTGCTGTACAAACGGTTTAATCCTCAGGGTGTTCTGATCTTTGCAGGATTATCTATGATCAGTATTGCGGCTGCTATGGGATTAAATCCCATAGCAGTCTCAAAACCCTCAGGCAGTGTTGTGTTTGATATTGTACAGGAGATTGATGATGGTTTTGTCAGCAACGTGACAAGAATAGGGCTGATGATCATGACCATAGGGGGTTACGTGGCATTCATGAATAAGATAAAGGCTACTGACTCGCTTGTTTATATAGCAATAAAACCCCTGGGATTCTTTAAGAAGTACCCTTACCTTGCTTCAGTTATTGCCATTCCAATCGGACAGCTTCTTTTCATGACAATCCCCTCGGCGGCAGGACTGGGTCTGTTGCTCGTGGCCTCGTTTTATCCTGTTCTGGTAAGCCTGGGATGCAGCAAGCTGACGGCGCTGTCGGCAATAGCAGCGGCAACGATATTTGATCAGGGTCCCGGCTCAGCCAATACTGCCATGGCGGCTTCACTCATTGGTAAATCAAATATGGAGTACTTTGTCTCAGATCAGCTTCCCCTGGTTATTCCCACTACAATAGTGGTAATGATACTTTACTACTTCAGCAACAGGTATTTTGACAAGAGAGACCTTAAGGCTGGGCGGGAGACGGTGGTAACTGATCACGGTCAGACAAAAAAGCCGGATGTGCCCCTGATTTACGCAGTACTCCCAATGTTGCCCCTTCTCCTTCTTGTAGTTTTCTCTGACTATGTAGGACTGGTAGACATTCATCTCAGCACAACCGTAGCCATGCTCTTTTCCCTTATCATTTCAATATTTTTTGTGATGATATATAAAAGGAATTTTCGCAGTGTCATGGATATGCTTGACAGTTTCTGGAAAGGGATGGGTACAGTATTTAGCACGGTGATAACACTGATTGTTGCGGCGGAGATTTTCTCCAAGGGACTCATAGGTCTGGGGTTTATTGACACCCTTGTATCAGGGTCTACCCATCTGGGATTTTCCGGGGCTGCCATCTCCATTTTCATCACCATACTGGTTTTTCTGGCTGCGATGCTTATGGGAAGTGGTAATGCAGCCTTCTTTTCATTCGGACCACTTATTCCTGACATCTCCGGCAGGCTCGGGATGACAGCGCCTGAAATGATACTTCCCATGCAGCTTTCAGCAAGTATGGGAAGGGCAACATCTCCTATTGCAGGGGTAATAGTTGCGATTGCAGGCGTTGCAGGTGTTTCACCTGTCGAGCTGGCAAAGAGAAACATGCCGCCACTCATCGGGGGACTGGTTGTTTTACTACTGTTTCACTTCGTTATTTAAAGACATTAATTATGAAATACCTGCTAAAAGGCGGAGAAGTATATGCTCCGGAAAAGCTTGGAAAGAAGGATATCCTGATTATCAACAATCAGATTATTGCCATCGGAGACTCGTTGTCAGTCAGTGAGCTTTCCCCAACGGTTATTGATGTAAAGGGGAAAATTGTATGCCCGGGTTTCATAGACCAGCATGTTCACATAACCGGCGGCGGCGGTCAGTTCGGATTCGCTTCATTTATCCCCGAGCTCTTTGCCGAGGATTTGCTTGCTGTTGGTACTACAACAGTCCTGGGACTTCTTGGTACCGACGGTTTTGTTAAGGAGCTGAGCACCCTGTACAGAAAGGCAAAAGCCCTTGATGAGACAGGTGTGACTGCCTTTATGCTAACGAGTTTTTACGGGCTGCCTGAAAAAACCCTGTGCGGCTCCATTGCAGAGGACCTCATTTTTATTGACAAGGTGATCGGGTGCAAACTGGCGATCAGTGACGACAGATCCTCCTTTCCAACAATGCATGAGATACTCAGGTTGATAAACCAGGTGAGGCTTGGAGGATTTTCATCCGGGAAAGGCGGAATACTGCACATTCATCTCGGTGCCCTTGAATCAAAGATTGATGACCTGCTGAGCATCGCTGAAAAATACCCTACCCTGATTTCATACATATCGCCGACACACTGCTCCCGCACACAGAGGCTGTTCAGCGATTGCATAAAATTTGCAAAAGCCGGGGGCATGATTGACATTTCCACTGGCGGAACGACGTTTACTAACCCTCACAAGGCCGTTCAAATTGCACTGGAGGAGGGTGTCCCGCTTAATAATTTAACTTTCTCAAGCGACGGCAGGGGGGGAGTAAAAAGAGAAAACCCGGCAACAGGTGAGATAACATATACCCCGGCGCCACTTGACCTGAATCTGAAGGAGATGGTCAATCTGGTCAGGAATAATATTCTGCCGCTGGAGGGTGCTCTCAGGCTTATTACTACCAATCCGGCAAAGAATATGAAAATCAAAAAGAAAGGGGCACTCAAGCCGGGTTATGATGCAGACATGGTTATTCTCAGTGACCAACTTGAGATTGACCAGGTCATCTCCATGGGAGTCTGCAGGCCGAAGAAAATATCCGGCAGGTAATGAATTCTAATAATTGTCTGTAAACATTCAGCATGAAGTTAAAAAATAACAAGTGGCTCACAATTGGCGGATTGCTGGTAACAGGGATCCTTGTCGGAAGTTTAAGCATGGAGGATCCCGGCAACAAGCTGGGTATTGCTATTCTGATATTTATCGGGGGCCTTTGGGTTACAGAGATTATCCCACTGGCTGTTTCAGGCTTGCTTGTTCCTGTCATAGCAGTTCTATTTAATATCTTTAATGCGAGAGATGCATTGGCACATTTCGCCCATCCGGTAATATTCATTTTTATTGGAGGCTTTGCACTGGCCGCTGTCCTGAATGAACACGGACTTGACCGGTGGCTTGCCAGTAATTTAATTCACCTGGCAAAAGGGCGAAGATGGGTGGCAATAGCCTCAATCTTGGGAGCAACCTCTTTACTCTCGATGTGGATGAGCAATACAGCCACTGCAGCCATGTTTCTGCCGATAGGCATGTCACTCATTGATAAAAAATACCCCAGGGCCCGCACATTTGTTATCCTTGGAATAGCTTTTGCGGCAAGTATCGGAGGTATCAGCACCGTCATCGGTAGTCCGCCAAACCTTATAGCTGCAGGAGCGCTTAATATTGATTTTGCCACATGGTTCAAATTCGGGTTTCCGGTGACATTGATGCTCTTCCCGTTACTGCTCTTTACCCTGAAAGTGGTTGTCAGACCGGAAAAGGATTTTCATCTTAATGCGATGGAAAAGCAAAACCATAACTGGAGCAGGAACCAGACACGGGCTGCTGCCTTCTTCTTTTTGATCGTGGTACTTTGGATCGGATCCAAACCTATCGGAGACCTGATGCATATTGATAACTTTGATGCAATTGTGGGAGTCCTTGCTGCTGCTCTTGCCCCGGTATTCGGGCTTACAACCTGGAATAAGCTTCAGGGTTCGGTCAACTGGGGGATACTGCTCCTGTTTGGAGGCGGGCTATGCCTGAGTGCCATCCTGTCTGAGACAGGTACATCTGCAATGATTGCCAACAGTATCCTGAAAAATATTCATGAAGGTCAGGGTTTATTGCTTATACTTCTTGCGACAATTTTTATTATAGGGCTTACAGAGATTTCAAGCAACACAGGGGCTGCAGCTATCTCAATCCCCATAATGATGGAGGTTGCTAGACAGTTCAATCCCGAGTTTGTTCTGCCTATGGTTATGGCTATAGGCATAGGAGCCAACTGTGCTTTTATGCTTCCTGTATCCACACCGCCGAATGCTCTTGCATATGCTACTGAGGAGGTCACGGTAAAAACCATGATAAAGGCAGGTGTTCTGCTTGATCTTCTGGCCATCCCCATTATTTGGCTTTGGGTCACAAAAGGAGTGATCTTATGAGAAACAGGGAGATCAGCGATCAAATAGCTGACATACTGTCACAGGCCTGAAGGCCTTGACCCTTGGCCCCGTTTGGTGACATCACTGAGTGGATTTAATTGTATATATTTAATCGAATAACAGATTGGGAATGATGCAGTCGATTAAAATCGTATTTGTGACGGTACTCCTTGCCCTTTTCTCGGCCAGTTGTCCTGCCCGGAGTGAAGGTGATACATTACGGGTGCTGTTTGTAGGCAATAGCTATACCTATTTTGAGAACCTGCCACAGGTGGTGTCAGTACTCTCCGACAGGACAAATATGAAGCTGGTCACCGGTAAAATCACTGCAGGGGGAGCAAAACTGAGTGAGCACTGGAGGGGAGCCAGGGGCCTCAGTACTAAAGAGACCATAAAGAACGGTAACTATGATATCGTGGTTCTGCAGGAGTGGAGTCTGGGAACCATTAACGAAAAGGACAGTGCCATGAAGTACCTGGAACTGTTCAGTGATTATTCAAGGGCCATTGGAGCAGAGCCCTGTTTTTTTCTTACCTGGGCAAGGGAGAAGACTCCGCAGCAACAGGAGGAAATTAGTCGTGTTTACCGCGATGCTGCCTTAAAATTCGATGCAAAGGTTGTTCCGGCAGGTGAAGCATGGGCCATTGCCAGAGAGAGACGTCCGGATTTCCGGCTTTATAACCCCGATGGTACGCATCCATCGGAGTTCGGAACCTACCTTACTGCAACTGTTTTTGTGGCAGCAATTACAGGTGAATTGCCTGCTGAACTGCCCAATGTGATAAGTATCAGGGACCAGGCAGGTGAAGAAGCCATACTTATGATGATCAGTAAGGATGATGCCGGATTCTGCCGGGAGGTAGCAGCTGAGACAACGGGGATCAGATAACCTCACTTGTCGGATTATGTGCTGATAAAGAAGTCGTTGCAGGTTCGGGCTAAACGATTCCTCGACTGGTTTGTTTAATACCTGGTGCCTGATGATTCGGGCAATATTGTTACTTTATCGTAGTGATGCGTATTTCCTGGACTTAGCTTAACTTACAACATCAATCAGATCAAATGGTTACAGTAATAATTCCAGCATTAAATGAAGCCGAAACAATAAGCCATGTCATAGAGCTTGTCAAGGGTTCTCCGCTGGTCTCGGAGGTTATTGTCATGGACGACAAATCTACGGACAACACAGTGGCAATTGCCCGGGAAGCTGGCGCTACAGTCTATACCAGCACCATGCTTGGCAAGGGAGCCTCCATGAGGGAGGCGGTTATGTTCGCCGGGAATGAGTGGCTGGTCTTCCTTGATGCCGATATTGTTACTTATCCCGATAATATAGTGGAGCTGATGACAAAGCCTCTTTCCGATGGCACAGCCGACTTTGTCAAATCGGTTTTCACACGCCAGGCGGGACGTGTCACCGAGCTGGTGGCGAAACCACTGCTGAACCTCCTGTTCCCTGCCCTGACCCGATTCTCTCAGCCTCTCAGCGGAATGGTGGCCGGGAAGAAATCGTTCCTTCAGAAGCTTGAGCTTGAGAATGACTACGGCGTTGACATAGGAATCCTTATTGACATGCATCTTGCCGGAGCTCGTATTGCAGAAGTCAATATCGGATACATTGAGAATAGAATGCAGTCATGGGAACAACTCTCACAGATGTCGCTCGAGGTCTCAAGGGCTATAATCAGACGCGGTGAGCCTCTTCCGACTACTGGTGATGAGACACTGAAGAAGGTCAAGGCACTGAGGACCCAGATGGAATATGCTCTTCGGGAAAACCGGAAGGGGATGGAACGGATGGTGATCTTCGACATGGATAACACACTTCTCAAAGGAAGTTTTATCACTACCGCATCCGGAATCCTGGGCTTTGAAGAGGAACTTATAAACATTGTCACCCACAATGACAATGCAATAATGAGAACCAAAATCATCGCCACACTTATGAAAGGTCACACGGTTAAGGAAGTCCTTGATGTCACTGACACCATCCCGATTGTTGAAGATGCTCTTGAGGTTGTCACCGAACTGAAAAAGAGAGGATATGTCTGCGGTATTATCAGTGACAGCTATGATGTGGTGACCAACCATATAAAGAATAAACTGGGGATGGATTTCTCCGTGGCCAATGAACTGGAGTTCTCCAGGAGTGTGGCAACAGGCGAGGTGAAGATTCCGTCATATTTTCTGCGCACAAAGCAAAGCCTGTGCAATCATGAGTACTGCAAATCGAATGTAATCAGGAAGCTTTCAGCCAGTTATGAGATTGATATCAGCAACATCACTGCAATTGGTGACAGCGACAATGATATCTGTATGGTACGTGAGTGCGGGACAGGCATCTCCTTCTACTCGCAGAACAAATACCTGAACCTGGTTGCCGACCACCTCATAACCGTCAGATCGTTCTCGCCTCTGCTTGAAATTATCAATTAATTATCATAGCTTCAGCTTGATGTTGATTTTCGCAAGAAGAGCTGTAAGTCCGACCATTAAAAGCGCCCAGGCGATTGAGCCGATAATAACTACGAGTGGTTCTGACGACTGTTTGTATATCAGCACCGGAATGGCCGACATCCAGATTGCATGGTAGAGGATATCCGGGGCGAGGTAGGTGGTAAGCGAATGCTTTCCTGCAGGCCTGACAAATGCTGCCCACCGTCTCCATTCCTTCACATCTGCCAGCCAGTAGATAAAAGCAAAGACCAGGAAGCTGATCCCGCTGCAGATCATTCCCCAGCTGGGAGTTGCCTGTATCTTTGATATGATGAACCAATTCCTCAGGATAAACCCGATGGCCAGGGATAACATTCCAAGGGTTATAAACACCATTATTATGCGGGCGCTGCCGTACTCCTTCATTCTGCGCAGAAGGACGCCGGCAAGCATGCCCGTCAGCACTATCAGGGGCACATTTCCCTGGATAATTATACCCAGCGCCGGCCTCAGCGGATCAATGAACCCGAGAACGCCTGAGGCATCGAGCATATTCACGGTCAGGAAGAAAACAACCGCAATGGCGGTCCCGACTACTGAATCACGGGTTCCGAGCCAGATCAGTGATGCTGCGAGGTAGCCCCAACCGATAAGTCCGAGTATTCCCCACCACCCGGTAATCAGCCATCCGGGATCATCTGCGGGTCCTGATCTGAAGATTATTACGAGGAAGATAAGGGCAGCCACTCCTGCCGCTCTCAGGATCATGAAGAGCACTTTTCCCCTCTCCGTCGGGTAGTCGTTCCAGACAAAGAATACCGAGATATACATTAGCAGGGCCCACAAATCTTTGCTCATTCCTGTGATTTCCGGGTTGACCCTCCCTGTGTTGAGCATCAATACGCCTATAATCAGAAGGCTGATCGTCCGGACTATTATATGCAGAAATATTTTCCAGGTTGTTTCACCCTTGTTTATTCTTCCTGACAGGGCGAATGGTATCGCCATCCCCACGATGAAAAGGAATCCGGGAAAAACCCAGTCTGCGAGTCCCATCCCGTCAAAGTCAGCCTTCATATGGCCCAGCCATCCGGGTGCCACCTTCATGTTGAGGTCATTTACAAACAGCATCAGCACCAGGGTCAGTCCCCGCATGATATCAACAGAGGCAATTCTGGATGTCTTCTCCATAATTACGACAATTTATTATTTATTCCTCCGGCCTAAATCACTATCTTGAAATCCGGATTGGAAACAAGTCTCATAATTCAGTTCTCACACCTGATATGGAGCCTTTGTAAAAACGGCCATTTTTATTGAAAAGTATATTACCCAGCTGCCCATATCCCATTCCTGTATCGATGCCAATTACCTTATTGCCAAAGAGGATTATGATGTTTTTTTGCGGTGTATGCCCGACAATAATATGATCTGTATTGTAGAAATCCAGAATGGAATCAATACTGACTGTGGTTAAGGTTGAATCTGCGAAATATCCCCTGTACCACACGGGACCATTGTTTCCGCTCAGGAGGGTCAATTTTTCATCTTCAAGGTAAGGGTCTATATCCTTCCCGATAATCCTTTCAGAAAAGAACTGGTTAACCTGTTTGATCTTAATTCCTTTTTGAACAAGTTTAGGTGAAACGCCTGCATGAACAAACAGGATATTGTTTATTGTGATCATTACCGGTTTCGAACGGAGCCACTTACCCAGTACTGAATTTTCGGAATAGAGCTCGGAATGGGTTGATCCGGTAATGGCTTCGACATTATTATATTTTTCATGAATGTACCTCAGGTCACCGGCCAGAACCATCAATTCATGATTTCCAAGAATGAGATGGACCATTCCGCCATCCTTTACAGCCTGTTTTTCAAGTTTAAAGAGATGCCAGAGGATTTCCGTAACCTTATCTCCTCTGTCAAAGGCGTCACCGAGGAATACCAGATGACCCTTGCCGAATTTCCAGTTCAGGTCTTTATCTATAATACCGTTAGATAAGAGGTGGTTCAGGTATGTATCGTAATGTCCATGCACGTCACTGATTACAGCTATGCTGTCAACTCGCTTGTAGCTCTGGCGATAATTGGGTTTCAAACCGTAAACCTTCATAAGCTCCTTGTAGTTGTATGGCAGATTCGCCGGCAGGAGTTCCCCGCTGGTGTTGCCGGGTAACAAATATCCTTTCCTGAGCATACTGTTTTCAATCCACATGATCCTGAGAGTATCGTTCGATAGTGACAAATAGGGACCATCATTGATAATGCTGTCCCTTTCTGCTGAAGGGCAGACAGCCGATACACTCAAGGGGAGAACCAGGGAGATTGTCAGGATGATGAGTCTTGTCTTCATATCTGTTGTACTAAAATTCATATTCAAATCCGTAAAGGGATACAGGCAAATACTAATTTTCCGGAAAGATAATACTTCTTCACTGACATTATTCCGGCAGACTTTTGCCGTCCGGATCGGGAGGATGTACGGTCAGCGAAGTCCGGCTATAAACATCTTCGTGATTGGGGGGGAGGTAGTTCATGGTTATTTATGTGAAATCCGGATGTCTGACATTCACTTGAGTTTAAAATTTTACCTTATGTTTGACTTGAGACACATCATTTCATATATTTACTCTGATATAAAATATACCAATGCTTTAGCCAGTGGCTTTTGTAATCATTTTAAGAAAATAAGGACCATGACAACTGATTTTCTCACTCTTGACAACCCCGTATTCTGGGCCATTTTGGAGAGGTTTGCAATGAACCTGGTTTTTCTGTTCCTCCTGTTAAGGGTTGTTTATTACAGGTTTTCCAGGAAGGCGAATTACCTGTTCGGTTTTTTTCTGATGGGGATCGTAATCTTTTTTATTGGGGCCATGCTGAAAATTGTTGCCATGGAGTTTCAAATGGCAATAGGATTGTTTGCAATTTTCACCATTCTCAATCTCAGGACCATAAGTTTTGATGTAAAGAATATGGCATATCTATTCGCCGTTATTGCCATTTCTGTCCTTAACGCGCTGGATCTCAAGGGGAAATTTCCTTTCCTGGGAGTTGTGATTTTTAATGTCATAATTGTAGCATCAGCATTTATTCTTGAGTATTTTCTTACCAAAAAGGACAAGTACAGCACTCACCCCATAATGTATGATAACCTGGAGATGCTGAAGCCTCAGAATAAGAAGGACCTTATAGCCAATGTAGCAGAGATGACAGGGCTTGACGTCAAAAAAGTCAGGATCCGCAGGGTTAACTATAAGGAGAGGATTGCAGTCCTGGATATTTATTATGAAAACTGATTATTGGTAATCTTTACAGTTCCCAAGGAAATAATCGATGATGTTGTCTAAACTTTTTGGCTTTTCCAGTCTAACGAAGAACTGATCCAGGAATACAATAATATCCCTTTTTTCAGCCTTACTCAGGTATGGGAAATCATTAATTACAGAGTAGAACTCCTCCTTCTTTTCCAGGAACGCCATCAGTTCTTCCTGATAAACCTCCCTGGTGCGGCATATACCTGAAAACATACGATCTCGGTTGGTTTCTATCCCCAGACCTGGCGGGGGGATGGCATAATCGGCATTTACCACTCCGGTCAGATCAAAATCGAATGGCACCGGGATGCCCTGACCTGCAAGTTCAGGGATTAACGATGTAAAGACCGATACATTATGCTGACCTGCTACGGACCAGTCCCAGTTGGATACCATATAATTGAAGATCGCGATCTTATCAATCAAAGCCGGTTGCATGTGTCTCATTGACAGGGTTTTTGTTCTGACCTCGAGCAGATTTAATCTTTGTTCAAGCAGCCCTTCCGGTTCGATGAGTATCCCATACTGGGTGAGCGTCTTCCTTTTATTTTCCGAGTCGATAAAATTCAGGCTGACTAATCTGGCCCTGAAACTTGTGTCAGTAAGGACATTGTATAGTTTGTATACCAGGTATTCCCTGATAACATAATCTCCATATACTGATCCCTGCTGACATTGGTTGACCAGTTTCATTTTCTTTATCCTGCCGGAATCGGAAACTTCGTACAGAGGTTTCTTAAAGGTGATTCGTGTCGGCGGGTACCTGCATCTTTCGAAACGTGACTGACCGCGATATTTAAGAGTAACCTTACTTTCCAGGGAGTCAGTTTTACTGAAGTGCATTGTCATGATCCCGTCAATAGACTGGTCTCTGTCTGCCTTTTTCAGGAATTTGGCAATATCAAACCGAAGCGAGACTTCGAGCAGATCTTCCTCTTCGAACAACGATAAATATCTTCGGGGAGATTTCTGGTCTTGCGACTCCTGGTCAATTGTATCAATCTGATTAATCGGTTCTTTACCGGTTGCATCAATCCGGCCCGTCAGCTCCTGACCGGTGGTATCTGCCGGGCTCACCAACCCTTTTCTAGTTGTATCAATCTGACCGTGGGAAGGTAAGACTGAAAAGACACAGAAAAGCAGTACGAAAAAAGAGAGGTGACGATCTGCACCGAACGTTTTATAATCGGATCCTGGGTTCATTTTAGGTTATATTTGAATAACAATATTGTAGGAGGATTAGTTCTGGCTTCATTTGATATCAGCATATCTCCGTTGTCATGGAAGGCAATGCCTTCAGGCATATTGAACAGATCCGGGTCTAGCTCTTCAATATAATTTACGGTTCCGTCTTCATCAAAGATGAACAGCATTCGGTTGACAGCCGAAATAACATATAACATATTTGTCAGAGGGTGTATTCCGATGTCAGAAGCTCTGAGGCTGATCACCTTTGCTTCATCCGGGATTTTGATATTATTTTCTGCAGCGTGCCTGGTTATCGCCGGCAGGTCAAATTCCAATACCTTTTCCCCGGAGTTTTTGCCGGACTGCAATTCAAGCCCGTAGACCGGATGCTTCTTCTCATCCCCGGGGCCTCTTTCCGGGTTACTTTTGGGGACGATCAACAGCCTGTGATTACGATGGTCGTAACAGAGTCCTTCATAATTCGCAGGAGGGCCGACCGGGGAAACGATCTGTTGGGTAAAAGCAGAGGGCTTGTCATTCCTGGTTTCGAACAGTGTACCATCGCTTCTCAAAACATAATATGAGCTGGCAACCCTTGCTACTCCCTCGTAATCTCCGGGGTAGTTAAAAATGAATTGATCACTGATCTCATTCTTCGCCATGTCGAAGATGAAGAGCATGCCATTTTCATCCTGTACACAGGCTACGGATGTTGAATCGATAACGGTGATGCCCGAGATTTCAAGAAGGATCGGGGGAAGGATTATTGTCTGGTCAGGGTTGGATAAATCATATCCAACGGGGTTTACTTTTCTGGTGTCAGTTGAATGTATGCCCCTGTCTGGTGGGTTGCCGCAGCTGAAAAAGTTCAGGCATGACAGTATTAGGAAGTGTGAGATGATTTCAATGTATGACATCTGAGACGTAACCTGTTTGAATATCAAAGTTAAGTTACATAGATGCCAAAGTCAACTAATTGTCCTGTTGAAAATGGGGAATTGCTATCTCAGGAGGTTTATTAGCCAATAACTGGTCTCTGACAGGAGCGAGCATCGAATGCTGATGATTGCATTCAGCTTTGATAAGTTTTGTCAGGTCCTGTTAAAAGCGTAACCACAATGCTTTATTCATTTTATAGTGTGTATAAAAGTGATGATCCTAATGAATTAATAAGCAACCAAAAATTAAATAAAATTAGGCAAATGGGGCATATAATCCCCAAAAAGTTTATATTTGTGGAAAATATACCCCATTGTATTATGAAAACGAAGAAACAGATACTATTTCCGAGACATCAGCAAATACTTGAGAAAGTAGGGGAGAATATTAAGCTGGCAAGGAAAAGGAGGAGTTTTACTACTCTTCAGGTTGCAGAAAGAGCTGGGATAGACAGAAAAACGCTTTATTGGATTGAAAAAGGAGATCCTGGTGTTACCCTTGGTGCATATTTTAATGTTCTTAGAGTCCTCGGCTTACAGGATGATTTTTTAAAAATTGCAACAGACGATGAATTCGGAAGGAAGCTTCAGGACCTAAGTCTACTTAGCAAGAAATAAATGGATAAAACAAAAATTGATATCTACGTTTACGCGCATTTGCTTGGCATGAAAGAGCCAAAGCTTATTGGAATTCTATCTGCGCACTTAGGGAAAGGAAAAAAATCTTTCGGTTTTGAGTATGATACGGATTGGATTTCTACTCATGAACGTATGCTTTTAGACCCGGATCTTGATTGGTATTCAGGCCCTCAATATCCTAACAAAAAAGGGAATTTCGGAATGTTCCTCGATTCCATGCCTGATTCCTGGGGGCGCACCCTTATGCAAAGACTGGAGGTACAAAAAGCACAGGAAGAGGGGAGAGCGACGAGAAAATTGCATGAGATTGACTACCTGCTTGGCGTCTATGATGATAGTAGGATGGGAGCCCTAAGATTCAAAACCGATCCTGCTGGGCCATTTCTGGACATAGCATCAGGAATAACAGTACCTCCCTGGACATCTTTAGGGGAATTAGAAAAAGCTGTTGCAATGATTGAATCAGATGAAGAAGATGAAAACATTCGAGAATGGATACTTATGTTATTAGCTCCAGGAACCTCCCTCGGTGGTGCTCGCCCAAAAGCTAATTTCACGGATAAGAATAATGATCTTTGGATTGCAAAATTTCCTTCACGAAATGACACTGTCGATAAAGCAGCCTGGGAGTTTCTTGCATACCGCCTGGCAAAAAATTCCGGAATCAAAATGTCTGATTCTAAAATTTCAAGATTGACCGGGAGTTATAATACTTTCCTTACTAAACGATTTGACAGAGAAAAGAAAGAGAGAATTCATTTTGCATCAGCTATGACGATGACCGGTAATACCGAAGAATCAATAAAGGATAATAGACCAAGCTACCTGGAACTTGCAGAATTCATTAAATTTTCAGGTGCATCAAATGAGGAGGATTTACTTCAATTATGGATGCGGATGGTTTTTAACATTGCAATTTCAAATACAGATGATCATTTGAGAAATCATGGGTTCCTTTTGACAGAAAAAGGATGGCGTCTATCTCCTGCGTTTGATGTTAACCCTTCAATAGATAAAATAGGCCTTGCTATAAACATCGATACAGATAGTAATGATCTGGATTTTGACTTAGCTTGTAATGTGGGAGAGTATTTTATGTTGGACAAGAATAGAATGGATCAGATTCTTTCTGAAGTTAGATTGAATGTTTCTAAATGGAAGACGATTGCTTCTTCAATAGGTATACCAAAAACTGAACAAGATAGAATGGCTTCGGCATTTAATTTTTAAGTGTTAACGTTGGTGTCATCGACTACACTATACAATTGTAGATTAATTACATCTGGCTGGATTAAGTGTTTATCATTAAGCTATTAAAATTGATTACCCTTGAATAGACCGAATGTGGACTATTCTGACTAATCTTTAGTTGCGACTACGTCAAAAAGTCCAGTTTTCAGGTTTTTAAAGTTGCAGTCCACTTTTGTTGTTAATCACCTTTCCTCATTTCCTCAACTGGTGAGGTTTTCTGAAGTTTATTAAAAGAAACAAGAGGTCGGTTTTGACCTCTTGTGCCTCTGAGTACCCGGAGCCGGGATCGAACCGGCACAGCATCGCTGCCACTGGTGTTTGAGACCAGCGCGTCTACCAATTCCGCCATCCGGGCATTTTCAGTCTGCAGTCTGCAGTCATCAGTAGGATGCGAAATTAGAATAATTTTTTGAAACCCCCACTATTGCCTATTGGCCACTGCCTACTCCCTGATTCTGAGTATCTCCACCTTCCTGAACTCAACGGGATGTGATTCCGACTGCAAGGCTATGTAACCCTCCTTCAGCGGGGTGCCCTGGGCAAGGGGAAATCCCTCCGGCAGGTCTCCGCCTATCTGAGGTTTTGAATACGTCAGAACAGTGTCACCGTTTACAATATGATGAATAATGCTGTCGCCATAGACAACGAGTTCGGCCATCACCCATGCATCATCATAAAAGAAACCGGACGATGATGATGTGCAATGCTCTGTAATCAGTTCATTCCCAATCATAATGTGAGTATACGGGGTGCAGACATTCATTGTTGGCGTCTCATTCTCCGCAGTGCTTCCCAGGAACTGCACTTCAACGGAAACAGGCCAGTCCTGGTCAAGTCCAATTGTCGCCGGATCCTGACAGTGAAACATGATGCCGCTGTTGCGGTAACCCCATGAAGGACCTCCGGGAGCCTGGTCGCCGGTGAAACGGTATTCAACCCGCAGCTTGTACGAGGAGAAGGGTTCCTTGTAATAGATATGTCCGAACTCATATCTGAAAGTGTCATATTCCAGGTATGAGACCTTCATTATGCTGTCCTCGACCCTGAAGGTGTTTTTATAGTTTTCACCCAAGGGTGATCCCTTGATCTTGATCACCCAGCCGTTGAGGTTCTCTCCGTTGAAGAGGGAGATCCATTCTTCCTTAGGGGTGGTGAGGTTGCCGCAGGAAGCAAGCATCAAGGTGAGGATGGCGATTGTAAGGAGGTTTTTCATGTGCGAAATTTTGGGGTAAATTATATAAATAGTTGCTTTACAATACTTTATGCCCTACGGGCAAAGGAACATGATCCGGCTTCTTATCTACAAAGCTTAATGCCCTACGGGCAACAGGTTTTTACTATCCGTTTGTGCTACAATACTTAATGCCCTACGGGCAATTATATTGTGGCAATAGGTTATTCTACAATACTTGATCGCCTACGGCCTATTATTGCGCTTTTGCCAACACTACTGCCTATTGCTTTTAGCCGCCGAAGCCTTGGCGAAGGTGGCCTATTGCCTCCATAATGGCTTTCACTATCCCATCAGCATCATACCCGCACTCATGCCACAGCTCCTGCTGGGTGCCATGCTCAACGAAATAGTCGGGGATGCCCAGCCGTTTTATTTCGGCAGTATATCCGTGATCGGCGGCAAATTCAAGCACGGCACTGCCAAACCCTCCCTTGATGACGCCGTCTTCAACGGTAATGATTTTACTGAATTTCTTCATCACCTCATGGAGCACCTCTTCATCAAGCGGATTTGCAAAACGCATGTCGTAGTGCATTACCGAGATGCCCCTGTCACGCAGTGAGGTCACGGCATCAACCACAAAGTTGCCGGGATGGCCGATACTGAGTACAGCTATATCCTTTCCCTCGCTGATAACACGTGCCTGCCCCACGGGTATCTCCTCAAACGGCTGCCTCCAGTCGCAAATTACACCGGTGCCGCGAGGATAGCGGATGCTGAAGGGGCCCTCTATCTTGTCAAGCTGTGCAGTGTACATCATGTTGCGCAGTTCCACCTCATCCATAGGTGCGGCCGTGATCATACCCGGTATGTTCCGCATAAAGGCAAGGTCGAAGAAGCCGTGATGGGTGGCGCCGTCAGTACCCACGAGTCCTCCGCGGTCAATGCAGAAGATGACCTTCAGTCCCTGGAGGGCAACGTCATGAACCACCTGGTCATAGGCCCGCTGTATAAATGATGAGTATATGTTGCAGAAGGGAAGCAGTCCGTTGGCTGCCATTCCTGCCGAGAATGTAACGGCATGCTGTTCGCAGATGCCTACATCAAAAGCCCTGTCAGGCATCTCCGTCATCATTATGTTGAGGGAGCATCCGGTGGGCATTGCCGGAGTTATGCCAACTATCTTGTCATTCAGGCGCGCCAGTTCCAGAATCGTATGGCCAAATACCTCCTGGTAGAGAGGATGCTTTGAGCATTCGGATGGTCTGATGAGCTCTCCGGTACATTTGTCGAACCGGCCCGGGGCATGGAATATTGTCTGCTGTTCTTCCGCCTTTGGGAATCCCTTTCCTTTGACCGTAATGCAGTGCAGGATCTTGGGGCCGGGGATTGTCTTGAGGTCTTCGAGCACCCTTGTGAGGTGCATGACGTCATGACCGTCAATGGGACCGAAATACCTGAATTTGAGGGCCTCGAACAGGTTGCTCTGTTCAAGAACCGTACCCTTGATTCCGCTTTCTATCTGTGAGGCAAGCAGCCTTGCCCGGGAGCCAACCCTCTTATATCGTCCAAGAAGCCTCCACACTCTATCCTTGAACCTGTTGTAAGTCCTGCTGGTGGTTATATCAAGCAGGTACTCCTTCATAGCTCCCACGGAGGCATCAATTGAAATGTTGTTATCGTTGAGTATTACGAGGAGGTCAGCTTTCTCGTTACCTGCGTTGTTAAGTCCCTCAAATGCAAGGCCGGCCTGAAGTGCGCCGTCGCCGATCACGGCCACCACCTTGCGTTTTTCGCCTTTGGTATGTGCTGCAACGGCCATTCCCAGGGCTGCCGAGATGGATGTTGAGGAGTGGCCTACACCGAAGGCATCATATTCACTCTCCGCCATACGCGGGAAGCCGCTGATGCCCTTGTATTTGCGGTTCGTGTGGAACCGGGCCTTCCTCCCCGTGAGGATCTTGTGCCCGTAGGCCTGATGACCGACATCCCAAACAATCTTATCATATGGGGTATTGTAAACGTAATGCAGCGCAACAGTCAGCTCAACAACACCGAGGCTTGCCCCGAAGTGACCCGGGTTGCTGCTGACCTCGTCAATTATATGCTGCCTGAGCTCATTACTGAGCCTGACAAGCTTAAGCCTGTCAAGTTTCCTGAGGTCGGCAGGGGTATCTATCCTGTCTAACAGTCTTTCTGTCTCTGACATTTATAAAAAGGTCCTAAATGACCGGGCAAAGATACTGATATTTTAAGTTTTGCATTAATATCAGGAGACCCGGTGATGGTGGTAAATAATCTCTATTGTTAATTAATCATTCAACTATTAACAACAGGCTTAGCCATTTATTGTTTAATTCGCAGCTGGGGTAAAGTCATAAAAAAAGGCAAGTCATGATCTCACCGAAAATACTTTTACCGGTACTGCTGGTTGCACTGGCAGCAGGTTCATGTGTGACAGGCAAGAAGTATAATTCCCTCAATGACAGGAGTCTGATGCTGCTGTCAGAGCGTGATTCTCTCAAGGCGGAGAATATCTGGCTTTCAATGTCGAACAGAGAGCTTACCGCGAAGTCGGCGCAGCTCACAGAGGAGACAGGCAGGCTGGAGGAAGAGTATGAAAAGGCCAATGCAGAGCTGGCTCAGTCGAGGGATGAGGTCAGCAGGCTGACCACGCGCTACGATGACCTGCAGAGGGCTCAGCAGGAGCTTGTTGCCGGCAAGGCCCAGGAGACACAGAGGCTGCTGGCCGAGCTGAGGCAGGCGCAGACGGAACTTAAGCAGAGAGAGGATCTGATGCGTGATCTGGAGATGAACCTTGATACCAAAAAGGCCGCTCTTGAGGAGCTCACCTATGAGCTGGAGAGGCGCAATGTCAGGCTGGCGGAGCTTGAGAAAATGCTTGATGCGCAGCAGAAGGCAGTCAAGGCATTGAAGGACAAGGTTTCGGAGGCGCTCTTCGGCTTTGAGAACAACGGCCTCACCGTGACGATGAAGAACGGACAGGTTTATGTCTCGATGGATGACAAGCTTCTGTTCAAGACAGGCAGTTATGAGATTGACGCCAACGGCCGCACAGCGCTGCGCAAGCTGGGTGCTCTCCTTGAGAAGAACACCGATGTCACCATCACCATCGAAGGCCATACCGATGATGTGCCTTACAGGGCAGCGCCGGGGCAGCAGATACTTGACAACTGGGATCTGAGCGTCAAAAGGGCGACCACCGTGGTCAGGGTACTCACTCAGGATACAAATATCAATTCAAAGCGTCTGGTTGCATCAGGCCGAAGCGAATACATGCCTGTGGATCCGAACAAGACCCCTGATGCCAGGCAGAAGAACAGGAGGACGGAGATTATCCTGACTCCTGACCTCACCGCTTTATACAGGATACTGGAGAGTTATTAGAAGTACGCTCACCTGCCGAACTCACCCAGTCTGACATTCAGTCTTTCCAGGGCCTCAATGAGGTCCTCCTCAGGTTTGAGGAAATCGAAGTCCTGCCAGAACTCCGCATCATAACCGTCGATGGTCCGCGAGAAGATTGAATATACCGGTGCAAGCTCCTCATGATCAAACCTGGTCACGTTACCGGTACGGTGATCGGTTATTGCAAGCTCAAAGAAGATATTGAAGTGGCTGCTGAACAACTTTTTCTTTCCCCTGGCCATAAACCCGAGATCGCCTCTCACATGTGCCAGGTAGTACCTCCCGTCAACATACCTGTAATAAGCCCTGTACCTGACATATTCAGGTCTCATTGAATACTCGCGGGGGATCCTGCTGATAAATGATTCTCCCGTCTGGTTAATATAGAGAGGATTCACCTCAAAATCTGCAAGAACGACACTGTAGTTATCGACATTGATGTATACATCGCCCTGCATCAGGGGTTCCGTAATCCACTCCTTCTGTTTGAAGGAAATAACAAAGGCTGTCTGCCCGTCAATGGTTACGATATCCCTTAGATGATACTCATATGAGTTGAATGATTCCGGGTCGAGAAAGTCGAACTGGTGCCTTATGCCGTCGAGCGAAAGCGATGCACTCAGTCCTGCCTTGAGTCTTACGGCCAGGGTGTCTTTTACCTCCAGGTTCTCTATCTTTCTGCTGCGCAGTACTTTTATCTGATCATTCTGCAATGATCTGGCATAAGGGCTCTTATATATCTGTACAACAGCCTCGGAGTATACCTGCGGCTCCCTTCTACGGTATACTCCCTCACGGTAGAAACCGGTCAGCAGCGCCGGGGTGGTCCCGTAGTTGGAGGCAACCGATGAGATGGTCTTTCTTAGTATTAGCTGCGGGTCCTGGGCCCTGATAATGATCTCAGGGATAGGGATGAAATCCCTGTCCATGCTGATGGTCATGTAATTGCCAGGCAGGCTTCTGACAGGTATACGGCGGTTGACATAACCCACATAGGAGACTGACAGCGTATCTTCAAGGCATTGCTCCCCGATCCTTAGTATAAAGTCGCCGTTGAAGTTGGTCACCGTCCCCCTGCCTCGGTGACTGATTCCAATGGTGGCATAGGGTAGGGGCTCGGAGGTTTCGGAATCGGTTATCTTACCGCTGATGAAAAAGGAGAGTGGTTCAGCGATGGTGTCGGCAGCCGGGGGTTTCACATTTTCCCGGTAGAGGATGATATGTCTTCCCATCACCGAGTATCTGACTGCCGGGTCACCCGTAACCGAATCGAGGATCTCCCTGACCGTCATATCGTATCGCGGGATGGTGAATGTCCTGCCAGCATCAATTATCCGGGTGTCATAGGTAAAGAGATAGCCGGTAAGCCTGCTTACCTCACTCAGAGCCCCGGAAGCCCGTGTACTGTTCCCTGGCAGTTTCAAAGGGCTGTCAAGGACGTTCTCCTGCGTGAAGGAATGCATGGAGAGCAATAACAGGCAGGCACCCAGGATCACTCGTTTTACCGTTGAACCCGTCGGCCGCATCAGATTTTATTGAGCCTGTCCGGGATAGAGCATGTAAACGCCTTCCTCCCTGACAGAACGAAGGTTAAAGGTAGTGCAAATCAGTTTAATAATTGTATCCTGAGGCTGATGTTCAAAGGGGGAGGTAAGCCTGTAGTCGTTTATTTCGGGGTCACCTGCCCTGATTTCGATATTGAAGGTGCGTTTCAGGTCTTCGAAGACCACCTCCAGGCGTTCGCCGTCATAGACCAGCAGTTCAGTATGCCATGAGAGGTAATTGACGTTGGTGTTGAGGGCCTGTGATGAAGCTGCCTCGGATACCTTACCCACATATTCGGGTTCGAGCGTCACGCTCCGCGATCCGTCTGTGCTGGAAAGCAAAACCTTGCCTGATGAGACATAGACTTCAACCTCGTTGTTACCATTGTCAGTCATTACGTTGAATGAGGTGCCGAGAACCCTGACGCTGGCTTTTCCGGCATCAATGATAAAGGGCCGCGATGCATCGGGGGCTATGTCAAAGAATGCCTCACCCCTGAGTGATACCTTCCGGTTGTTACGACTGAACTCTTTCGGATAGGTGAGTTTACTGTCACGGTTGAGATAGATCTTGCTTCCGTCTGCAAGAATTAGTTCGATGTTCTTCTCATCATCAGCTGAGGCTACCGTCACTTCCCCGGGCGTTCCCACCTCAAACAGGAGCCAGCCAATTCCGGCAACGATGACCACCATAGCGGCAATCCTGGCGAATGTTTGAAAGAATGAAAGTCTCTGCATGGTTATGACAGGTTTTTCAGCCTCTATTCTGCCATTGAGTCTCTCCCAGGCCCTGTCTACATCAATAAAATCGTTATCTGTCTGTTTCAGATCATTCCATTTTTTCATTATCTCTCCGTCTTCACTGATCAGGAGCCTGGCCGCTTCGTCGCCGGAGCTCTCTTCCCCAGAGAGCCAAGCTGCTGCATCGGCCCACTCCCGGTCATTCAATTGTTCTATGTGTTTATTCTTTTTCATTACTCTGCAAGTGCTTTTCTGAATTCCCTGAGGGCTTTTCCCATGTCTGCCTCGACAGTCTTGAGGGAAACCGCAAGTTTATCAGCTATTTCGTTGTACCTCAGTCCTTCAAACCGGCTCATACGGAATATGATCCCGCATCTCTCGGGCAGGCGTTCGAGCACTCTTGCCACTCTTGCCTGAAGTTCACTGTAGTATATCGCTTCGGTCACCGGCTCGGAGACCAGTTCAGCCCGGGCGGTCATCTCGCCTGCATGGCGGCTGACCACCTTCTGATGTTCGATATAGTGCAGCGCCCTGTTGTGCACCGCGCGAAAGAGGTATCCGTTCAAAGAGCTTTCAATCCTGAGGGTCTGTCTGTCCTGCCACAGTCTGAAGAAGAGATCCTGTACAATCTCCTCTGCGTCGTCATGGTCTCTGAGCAGTGTCTTTGCATACCGCACCAGTGAAACATAGGAGGACCGGAACAGCTTCTCAAACTCCTGTTTGTCGCCCTGCCTGATCCTCCCAATGATATCACTGTCACTGCTCATTCTTCAGTGGCCCTTCTTTATTCTGTCCTGTCGCTGAATTTTACCTTTCTGCTCAGCCTTCTTATGGCTGCCTCGATGCTTTGGTCGGGCTCGATGACGTTATAGTCTCCCCAGAAGTCGGGATCTGCAAATGCTGCAACCTCTTCGCTGAAGACATCCGTCGGCTTGATCCTTTCCTTTGATGTGAATTTCACAACGTCTTTTTCAGTACGGTCCGTGATGGCAAGCTCTGACATGGTGGTGTAGTTTGTATTGAAGAGCTTTTTCTTCCAGTCGACCTTGAATTTGACCTCCGCCCTTGAATGGGTGAAGTACCATTTGCCGTCCATTTCGCGGTAGCGGACCAGGTAAGAGGTTACCTCGGGTGTCACCTGCATGCCCATGGGTTTCTTCCTGATGAACATTGATGTTGCCAGTTCCTTGTTCTCGAGGTTGAATGAGAACTCGGCCTGCGCCACTGCATATGTTTCGATGTCTATGAACAGCCGGCCCTGGTAAAGAGGGGTGGTAATATAAGGCTTCTGGTAGAAGTTGATCACGTAGTTGGTTCTGTCATCAATGACAACAATGCTTGACAACTCGAGGTCATACTGATTGATTGCCTCCCTTGTTAGGAATGTCTCGGGGTTTTTGACCACATCAAGGTAAAGCGTGGTTGTGGGGCCGCCCTGAAGTTTGAAGAGGACCGTATCCATCTTCTCGACGTCATTGCTCTTCCTCCCCTTGTATATCCTGGCGGCATCAAACCTGAGGTCATTCTGATACGGAGCCTTGAAGACTTCAACAATAGCTTCGCCTATTGAGATGTAACTGCGGTTTTTTCTGACAGTCTCGCGGTAGAATGCGGTCATGTCATTCGGAACTACCGGGTAGTTGTCTTCGAAGCGGCTTATCACCTGCTCCATGATCTCTGCGGGTATAAGGGGTTTTACTATGATCTCCTTAATGGGGATCATTGCTGTCTCCAGCTCAATGACGTTGCGCTGACCGTTGGTCTTCATCTCATCAATGTCCATCACCCTGTTTTTGTAACCTACGTACGAGATCTCGATCTTGCCGGCTTCGCCTGCACCAATCTTGAGAGTGAACTCGCCGTCAAGGTTTGTCACGGTTGATACGTTGCTGCCCTGCAGTGCTATGCCTGCGAAGATAAGCGGTTGATTAGTCTCGGCATCCACAACCCTTCCACGGATGACGGTCAGCTGCTGCTGCTCCTTCTTTGTTTTGCCCGGAGCGGCTGATGCTGACAGGTCTCCTGCTGAAACAAGTAAGAGGAGTGCCGAAGCTATTACTGTAAAAAAGATTTTGGTTTTCATGGTCGTTCAATTTATTAATTGTTTTAAATCCGGATCATCTTTTCATAGTAATGACCGGAATGGTCCCCTCTACCCCTTACAATGAAGAAAAAAAATTGTTCATTTGTCTCTGCCATGCCTACCAGGTATCTGAATGCAAGTTACTCTGTTTTCTCTTATGCAGTGAAGAGAGTGACCGGCATTTCAGTAAAACCGCCGCTACCACCGGCAATAAGCGTGGAGCTGAGCAGCAGGTGCAATCTTTCCTGCCCGGAGTGTGTCAACGGGGCCGGACTGCTTCAGAGAGAGAAGGAATTCATCAGTCTCAGTCTGGCAGGGGGGATTGCCGCTGAGATTCGTGGCCACGCTCTTTCTGCAAGGCTCTGCTTCCAGGGTGAGCCGATGATGCATCCCCGTTTCTTTGATATTGTTGACCTCTTCGGGGAGATGAACCCGGAGATTTCAACCAATGGTCACTTTTTGAGTGAGGAAGCGTGCCGGAGGCTGGCTGCCTCATCTCTGAGGAAGATCATCATTTCATATGACGGGGTATCGCCTGAGGCTTATAATATATATAGGAGAGGAGGTAATCATGCCCTGGTGACGGAGGGTATCAGACGACTTGCCGGAGCCATCCGGGAGAATGGTTCTTCGATGAAGATAGAACTTCAGTTCCTGATCCACAGGGGGAATGAGCATGAGGCCTCAGCCGCTGCCGTACTGGCGTCATCTCTCGGTGCCGGCTTCACGATAAAGAGTTTGCAGGTGCTTGACAATGGGAGGGCAGGAGAATGGATGCCTGCCGGCAATGGCACCTCATGGAATATCATGTCGGAAAGGAAATTAAAACCGTCTGCAGGCGGGAAATCACGGTACATAAAGTCAGGAAATGAATGGAAGCCAGCCCCCTCTCCGTCACGGGGGTGTCTGAGGTTATGGACAACTGCAGTCATCACATCCGACGGGGACATGGTGCCCTGTTGCTATGACAAGAATGCCAGTCACGTGATGGGTAATCTTAATAAACAGACATTAAGGGATATATGGCATGGAAAACAATACAACTCTTTCCGGGATGCCGTCATGAAAAGCAGGAGCCTTATTGATATATGCCGTGACTGTCCGCAGGGCAGCCGCATTTTTTTCAGGAGGTGACAATTGCGACTGTCTCAAAGGAGACAGCCTCTTTGCTATACAGTCATTATTTCTTTTTCCTTGATCTCCATTATCTTATCGACGCGCGAGATATGCCTGTCGGTCAGATCCTGTACCAGTTTTTCTCCGGTTTTCTCCTCATCCTCAGGCAAACCCTCCTTAAGCAGCGTCTTAAGTTCGTCGAGGAACCACTTACGGCTTGTCCGGACGCTGATCTTGGCGGTCTCACCCTCCTGCTTCACCTGTTTTACAAGCTGATGTCTGCGCTCTTCTGTCAGAGGAGGCACATTGATGCGTATGGCCTCACCGTTGTTTATCGGGGTCATTCCGATATTTGCAGCGAGTATTGCCTTTTCGATAATGCCCAGCATGTTTTTCTCCCAGGGCTGGATGAGGATGCTTTTGGCATCAGGGGTGTTGATGTTGGATACCTGTGACAGAGGGGTGCTGTTGCCGTAATAGTCGACGTTGATACCGTCGAGCAGCAGAGGGTTGGCTCGCCCGGCACGAAGATGCGAAAGCTCGTATTCGAGGTGTTTGATAGCCTTGTCCATCCTCTCTTCAGCTTCGTCTTTAATAAGTTCCAGTTCTTCAGTCATGTGGTCAAAATTATTCTGATTGAAACAAAAGTAAAAAATTCCTTTCAGAGAACAATAAGTGTGCCGCACCTGCGGCCTGAAGCGACAGCTCCGAGGTTACCTTCAGTGTTCATGTCGAAGACGATGACGGGCATTCCGTTCTCGCTGCACATTGAGAATGCTGTCTGGTCCATCACCTTCAGCTTTTTTTCAATAGCCTCCCTGAATGTCAGTTTTTCATACCTGACAGCTGTCGGGTCTTTTTCGGGGTCTGCGGTATAGACGCCATCGACGCGTGTGCCTTTGAGCAGAACGTCACAGTTCAGCTCCACTGCCCGCAGCGCTGCCGCGGTGTCTGTAGTGAAGAACGGGTTGCCTGTCCCTCCGGCCAGGATGCACACACACCCGCAGTCGAGGGCAGCCGAGACCCTGTCTCTGATATACAGTTCTCCCACGGGTTCCATACGTATGGAGGTGAACACCTTGGCGCTGCATCCGGCCCTGATGAGGAAGCTCTCCAGGGCAATGCTGTTGATTACTGTGGCAAGCATACCCATCTGGTCTCCCTTTACACGGTCATAACCCTCTCCGGTGCTGCCCATCCCGCGGAAGATGTTGCCGCCGCCTATTACCACGGCCACCTGGCATCCGGAAGAGACCACTTCGTGTATCTGTCTCGCATAACTGGTCAGTACACCGGCATCGAGCCCCGTACCGTCAGGGCCGCCGGCAGATTCGCCACTGAGCTTCAGCAGTATTCTTTTGTAATTCATAGTAACGACCTTTTGTGTGATGGCACCGAAATTAGTAAAAAATGTGCACCGAAATATTGGCAGATATAAAATATGCAACGACGCCCGGCATGAGCGTCGTTGCATGTAAAAACTTCCCGGCCGGGAAATGCTTATTCCTTTTTGTCCAGGGTGTCTGTCCTGAAGATGTAGTAAAGAGGACAGGTCCGGGCAACAGCTGTAAGAGACAGGATGATCGCAAGTATTATGAAGATCAGCCCGGTAATCTTTCCGACGAAGAAATAGAGGATTACAAGCACTGCTGCCAGTACGAGTCTGACAATCATGTCAGTTTTACCCATGTTCTTTTTCATAAGGCATAATATTTTTAGCGATACAATTTACAAATTATATTGTAACAATGCATAAAAAAGGCGGCGGTACCCGTGTTGGGCACCGCCGCCTTTAAAGCCTTAACTGATTTTATTGTCAGATGTTCAGCGTATAGCGGACAAACCCCGTTGCCTTCAGGTTTTTGTCCTTGCTTTCAAGGTACTGTCTGATTGACATCTTGCTGTCCTTGATGAACTCCTGGTTCATAAGTGTGCTCTCCTTGAAGAACTTATTCAGTTTGCCCTGGGCTATCTTATCAAGCATATCTGCAGGCTTGCCTTCGCGGCGTGCCTGTTCTCTTGCTATCTCAAGCTCCTGTGCAAGGATCTTTTCCGGAACGTCATCCTTGTCAAGGGAGACCGGGTTCATGGCAGCAACCTGCATGGCGACATCCTTATATACCTGGGTATCAATTCCGGCCTTGCTGAAGCCGACCAATGTAGCAAGCTTGTTTCCCGTATGGATGTAAGCCTGTACGGCAGGAGCGCTTAAAGTGCTGAAATAGGTGAGTTCGAATTTCTCTCCGGTGATTCCGCTCTTCTCAAGGACGAGCTCTGCAGCATTCTTCCCGTCTACGGACATATCCTTCAATCCTTCAAGGTCAGCCGGGCCTGAAGCCAGTGCTGTATCAAGAATTTTGTAACCGAGGGCGATGAAATCAGCGTTTTTTGCAACGAAATCGGTCTCGCAGTTCAGTGATATAATCATACCGGTTTTGCCGTCAGGGCTTGTCTTTGCAAGCACAACACCTTCGCTGGCTTCGCGGTCGGCACGCTTGTTGGCAATTGCCTGTCCTCTCTTGCGAATCAGTTCCTGTGCTTTTTCGAAGTCGCCTGCTGCTTCCTCGAGGGCTTTTTTACAGTCCATCATGCCGGCGCCCGTCAATCTTCTCAGTTTGGCGACATCGGCAGCGCTAATATTTGACATAGTTTTAAATCTGTTAAATGATTGATCTTCTTATTCTTCCTCTTCCGTGGTTTCAGTTTCGGCTTCGGCTTCTTCTGTTACACTTTCTGCAGCTTCTTCCACCTCTTCAGCTTTTGCCACAGGCTGCTCTGCTTCATAATCAAGGGCACTGAATTTGCGTTTGCGTGTGCCTTCAGGGGCCTCTTCCTTTTCGGAGGCGGCACTGTCCTTGTCTTTCTCTGCCTTGCGCTCGTTGAGTCCTTCAGCAATAGCCTGGCACATGATGTTTATCACCAGTGATATTGACTTGGCGGCGTCATCATTTGCAGGTATTATAAAGTCGATATCCGAGGGGTCCGAGTTGGTGTCAACCATTGCAAAGACCGGGATGCCGAGTCTTTTTGCCTCATGCACGGCAATATGTTCCTTGCACACGTCAACCACGAACAGTGCTGATGGCTGGCGGGTCATGTCTGCGATTGAACCAAGGTTCTTTTCAAGTTTGGCTCTCTGGCGGGTTATCTGAAGTTTCTCTCTCTTTGAGAGGTTGTCAAATGTGCCGTCGGTAGCCATTTTGTCTATTGAGCCCATCTTTTTTACCGCCTTGCGGATGGTAGGGAAGTTGGTAAGCATTCCTCCCGGCCACCTCTCGGTGACGTAGGGCATGTTAACCGCTCCTACCTTTTCGGCCACGATGTCTTTCGCCTGCTTTTTGGTAGCAACGAATAGCACCTTGCGGCCTGATTTTGCTATCTGCTTCATTGCAGCAGCGGCCTCGTCAATTCTCAGTACTGTTTTTTCGAGGTCAATGATATGAATGCCGTTGCGCTCCATAAAAATATAGGGAGCCATGGCCGGGTTCCATTTTCTTTTAAGGTGCCCGAAGTGCACACCGGCATCAAGTAATTCTTGAAAATTCGTTCTTGACATTTTGATTTTGATTGTTAAGTTTACGTTCTGTGAAGTCAATTGCAGAGTAGTTCCTTGCGGGAAGTCAATGCAATTTAGATACTAAACCTGCATCTATAAATAATTGCTATTGAACTCCTAACGCTTGCTGAACTGGAACCTCTTGCGTGCCTTGGGTTGGCCTGGCTTCTTTCTCTCCACTTCGCGGGGATCGCGGGTGGTGAAACCTTCAGCTTTCAGCTTGGGCTTGTACTCCGGATCAATCTTGATCAGGGCCCTGGAAATCCCAAGACGTATCGCCTCTGCCTGACCTTTCGATCCACCGCCGTCAAGGGTGACTTTGATGTCATATTTGTCGGCAACATTGAGAAGGTTCAGAGGCTGGAGGATAACATACTGCAGGATCTCATTCGGAAAGTACTGCTTGTACTCCCTGTCATTGATCGTGATCTGTCCCTTGCCGTCGTTAAGGTAAACCCTGGCGACTGCCGCCTTCCTTCTTCCGATAGCGTTAATAACTTCCATGTTTCTTACTTAATGGTTTTTAAATCGATTAGTTTGGGTTGCTGGGCCTCGTGTTTGTGTGCCGGGCCTTCATACACATAAAGGTTCCTGAAGATTTCGCTTCCAAGCCTGTTTTTCGGAAGCATTCCCTTGACGGCATATTCAATAAGCCTCACGGGATGCTTCTTCATAAGCTCGTCAGCCTTGACGATCCTCTGGCCACCGGGGTACCCGGTATGCCTGATATACTCCTTGTCAGTCATCTTGGCGCCCGTCATAGTGACTTTTTCAGCGTTGATAACAATCACGTTATCCCCGCAGTCGACATGAGGCGTGAAGCTTGGCTTGTGCTTCCCCCTCAATATCAGGGCAACAACAGATGACAGACGTCCGAGTGTCTGACCCTCTGCATCTACAAGTACCCACTCTTTCTCAACAGTCGCTTTATTGGCTGACACTGTCTTGTAGCTTAAGGTGTTCACTTTGTACTAAGGTTTTGTTAATTAATGATTTTTCAAAATAAAAACCCCAATTTTGGGGTCTGCAAAAATACAACTTATTTTTATTTCGAGCAATATGTTTTATTTTTAATTTTATGATCTATGATGATACTATCAGTTGATTTACCGGAGCCGCATTCTTTTCTTATTTTTACACGCTGTTAATTGTCATACCCGGTAACCATGAAACTCAACAGTGAAGACAGTAGATTCCTTGAGATGGCTATAGGCACGGCTGAGGAGAATATCGCCGATGGCGGAGGACCCTTCGGAGCTGTCATCGTAAGCCGCGGAAAGATACTGGCCGCCGCCGGCAACAGGGTCGTCCCCGGGCATGATCCTACGGCTCATGCTGAAATACAGGCCATCAGGATTGCGGCTGAGGCCCTGGGAACACATGAACTCAGCGATTGTGTTATCTATGCTTCATGCGAACCCTGTCCGATGTGCCTCGGGGCAATATACTGGGCAGGAATAAGGCGCATCGTATATGCCTCTGACCGCCACCGTGCCGCAGCTGCCGGGTTTGATGACGCGATGATCTATGAAGAGCTGGCTCTTGACAAAGGTGAGAGAAGCATCGTCATGGACCGTGGGCTGGAGAAGGAGGGTGACAGGGTACTGGCAAAATGGGAGGAGTATCCTGACAGGATTCAATATTGACCACTATAGATGACGAGGCTGAACAGGGCGTTCTTCATGAATGATGCGGTGACGGTGGCTCAGCTGCTTCCGGGAATGGATATCGTCATATCATCAGGGAAAAATTCCGGGCGGTATATGATAACGGAGACAGAGGCCTACCTTGGTGCTGACGACAGGGCCTGTCATGCCAGCAAGGGCAGGACAGGGCGGACGGAGCCGATGTACCTCAGGGGAGGGCATCTCTATCTCTATTTTGTCTATGGCATGCACTGGATGATGAATGTTGTTACCGGTCCGGCAGATTACCCCCAGGCAGTACTGATAAGAGGTGTGACTGCCTTCAGCGGACCTGGGCGGGTGACAAGGGAACTGGGAGTTGACGGATCATTCAACCGGGAAGACCTGGCAGAGTCACAGAGGATATGGATTGAAGACGGTGGTATGCGACCGGAGCTGACAGCCGGTCCAAGGGTGGGGATTAATTATGCAGGTGAGCCGTGGGTAAGCAAACCGTGGCGCTATATGATAGTGAACAAATAACATAAAAGAGATGATAAAAGGATTCCGGATGTGGAACAACATAACAGGATGGGCGGTCTTTGCCGTCTCGCTCCTGGTGTATCTTCTTACGATTGAACCTACGGTCAGCTTCTGGGACTGCGGTGAATTCATACTCTGTTCCTACCGTCTCGAGGTGGGGCATCCTCCCGGCGCTCCTCTCTTTCTCCTTCTTGGCCGGTTCTTTTCACTCTTTGCAGGCGGTGACACCTCAAAGGTGGCAATGATGGTAAACATTATGTCTGCCCTGGCAAGCGCCTTTACCATCCTCTTCCTTTTCTGGTCGGTGACAAGGCTTGTCAGGCTTGCCACGGGTGACAGCCTGGCTGTTACCGGGGGGAAGGCTGTGGCTATCCTTGCTTCAGGCACCCTGGGTGCTCTTGCCTACGCCTTCTCTGACACATTCTGGTTCTCAGCAGTGGAAGGGGAGGTGTACGCCACCAGCTCTCTCTTCACCGCCGCCGTCTTCTGGGCCATCCTAAGATGGTATGACGAGGCGGACGGCCCTCATGCAAACAGGTGGATAGTTCTCATATTCTACCTGATGGGACTCTCAATAGGAGTGCATCTTCTGAACCTGCTGACACTACCGGTACTCGTTCTCCTGTGGTACTTCCGGAAATACCAGGTTACGGGCAAGGGAGTGACATATGCAGTGATCATGAGTTTTCTCATGCTGGGAGTCCTCAACTTCCTCTTCATTCCGGGCGTGGCCAAGGTTGCAGGCTGGTTTGAGCTCTTCTTCGTGAACACCGTTGGCCTGCCTTATAACACGGGGATGTATATTTACCTGCTTCTCTTTGTCGGGCTGATTGTCTTCGGGATATGGTATTCGCTCAAAAAAAACAAGGTTGTTCTTAACTGGGTGCTGACGGTGGTGGCGGTGCTGATGCTGGGTTATTCATCATTTGCCCTTATCATCATCCGGGCCAATGCCCATCCGCCCATGAACCAGAATGATCCTTCAGACGTATTCTCATTCATCTATTATATCAACCGCACGCAGTACGGCCGCGCACCTCTCCTTTACGGTAATTACTACTCGGCACCCGTCACCGGAGTCAAAAAAACCGTTGGCAGTTATAACAAAAAGGATGGCAGATATGTGCCCTACTACCTTAACGATTACGAATATGACAAGCGCTTCATGACCCTGTTCCCGAGGATGTACAGCACAGATCCCGAGCACATCCGCCAGTATGAATACTGGGGCAAGGTTGAGGGGAGGAAGGTCGCCGTTAGGTCAGGAGGTGCCAGTGAACAGGTAACCCTGCCGTCATTCGGACAGAACCTGCGCTTCTTCTTCAGGTACCAGGTGGGAGTGATGTATGGCAGGTATTTCATGTGGAACTTTGCCGGCCGTCAGAATGACGTGCAGGGGAATGGCAATGTCATGGACGGCAACTGGATCTCGGGCATTCCTTTTATTGACAACGCACGGCTGGGTGACCAGGCACTGCTTCCGGACGAGAACGTGAACAACCCTGCACGCAACAGGTATTATCTTCTGCCCCTGCTTGCGGGCCTGGCGGGCATCTTCTGGCAGTACCGCCGTGACAAAAAAGGCCTGTCTCTCGTCCTGCTACTGTTTATCATGACAGGCCTGGCCATTGTGACCTACCTGAACCAGAACCCCAGCCAGCCGAGGGAGCGTGATTATGCTTATGCCGGTTCCTTCTATGCCTTCACATTCTGGATTGGCATGGGAGTTATGCTGCTCTATGACCTCCTTCGCAAGTTCATGAAGGAGTACCCGGCGGCGGTCGCTCCGGCAGTGGTACTGATAGCAGCCATCCCCGTGCTTATGCTTATCCAGAACTATGATGATCATGACAGGTCTGACAGGTACACTGCAAGGGATATAGCGGCAAATTATCTGGCATCAGTTGATGAGAATGCAATTCTGTTGACATACGGCGACAATGACTCCTTTCCCCTCTGGTATATTCAGGATGTGGAGGGTTACCGGACAGACGTTCGCGTAGCGAACCTCAGCTATCTCCAGAGCGGATTTTACATTGAGACAATGAGCCGCAAAGCATTTGATTCCGATCCTCTGCCCTTTACTCTCCCATATGACAAATACGAAGAGGGTGAACGAGTGCAGCTGCCCGTTGAGGACCTTATAAAGGAGCCCACCCCCATCAGGAAGGTGATGGAGTTTGCCGGTTCGGATGATCCCAAGGCCAAGGTGGATCTTTCGGGCAGGGGCGACTTCTTCAATTTCATCCCGGTGAGGGATTTTATTATTGATGTTGACTCGGCACATGTCATTGCCACGGGTGCCGTGCGACCCTATCATGCCGACCGGATCATCAGTCCCATGATCTGGCGCTTCAAGGGGTCAATGGCAATCAAGGATGACCTGGCAGTGATGGATGTCATGGCAGGCAACAACTGGGAGCGTCCGCTCTACTACTCCGTCACCGTACCCTCTTCCAACTATATCGGCCTCGAGGATTATTTTCTGCTTGAGGGAATGGCATACAGGGTCAGTCCCGTCACAATTGACCCGCCTGCAGGAGGAGAGACCGGCATGGTAGATACGGAGGAGATGTACGAAAATATGATGAATCGCTTCAGGTGGGGTAATGCCGGGGAGCCCCATGTGTACCTTGATGAGAACAACCGGAGGCTTATGGATGTCTTCAGGCGCCAGTTTGCAAGGCTCTCGAAGGCTCTTATCATCGAGGGCGACACTGTCAGGGCGCTGGCCGCGGCTGAGAAGGGAATCAGCCTTGTGCCTCCTGAGAAGATGCCGTACGATTATTTCAGCATTGATCTTGGTGAAGCCCTTGCCATGGCCGGCAAGAAGGAGGATGCGGAGAAGATGTTTACCGCCATTGTCGACAATGCGCTGGCCTCGCTGTCCTTCATTACCTCCCTTCCTGATGACAAGACTTACGGTCTTGACTTTACCGTCTCCGTCTCACTGCAGGCTCTTCTTGATACCTACAGAAAGGCTTCTGCTTTCGGTATGAACGAACTGGCTGCAAGAGCATCCGGGGAGCTGTCAAGATACTACGGGGAGGTCCCGCTGCGATGATCAGGAACTACGGCAGACCGTTTCCCGCAGGAGTGATCTACCCGGAAGCTGTTTACAGGATAAAGGGCACGGGCAAGAGACTCTTTCTAACCTTCGATGATGGGCCTGACCCTGTTTCAACCCCTTTGATACTTGACATTCTCAGCGATCATGATGTGCATGCCACGTTCTTCTGCACCGGTAGCAAGGTTCTCGCCTCTCCGGGCCTCCTGGCCCGGATTGCGGCCGGTGGGCATGCCATTGGCAATCATGGCTTCGGACATCTCAACGGACTGAAGACACCCGTCAGGACTTACTGCTCAGACATATTCAGGGGAAGAGACATCACCTGCAGCAACCTTTTCAGGCCACCGTACGGAAGACTGCGCGTCAGGCAGTACCGGATACTGGAGAGAAGTATGACGATTGTCTTCTGGGATATTATGCCTTATGACTTCGATACAAGGATGTCACCGGAGTCTTCTTACAGGATACTTAAGCAGAGGATAAGACCAGGATCCGTCATAGTCCTGCACGATACACCCACGGGAAGTGCTCCGGTTTATCTCGGCAGGTTCATTGAAAGGGCTCGTGAAGAGGGCTGGTCTTTCGGGCCTCTTGATGATAATTCACTTCACCTTTGAGTTATTTCAGTCTAAATGCTATTTTTGAAAGGGGAAAGAAACTAAACAATGAATATTCTCATACTGGGATCGGGAGGACGGGAGCATGCCATCACATGGAAGCTGGCGCAGAGCGGCAGGCCGCTTAATCTCTATGTTGCGCCCGGCAATCCCGGCACTGCTTCGTGCGCAATAAACCTTCCTGTTGACCCTCTTGATTTTCAGGCTGTCAGATCGGCGGTTCTCACATATAACATTGGCATGGTGGTGGTAGGTCCGGAGGTGCCTCTCGTGGAAGGTATCGCAGATTTTATTGAAGATGACCCGGCGCTTGCGTCGGTGGCGGTGATAGGCCCGCGGCGCAGCGGAGCCATGCTTGAGGGAAGCAAGGATTTTGCCAAGGGATTCATGAAGCGGCACGGCATACCAACTGCTGCCTATGATACATTTACTGTGGGAAGCATCGATGCTGCAGCGCGATTCATGCGTACCCTTGACCCGCCTTATGTACTCAAGGCAGACGGGCTTGCAGCGGGGAAGGGGGTGCTGATCATCAGTGATTTCGAAGAAGCGATGGTGGAGCTGAAGGCGATGCTTGGCGGCCGTTTCGGGACAGCCGGCAGCAGGGTGGTGATAGAACAGTACCTCAGGGGGATAGAGATGTCAGCATTCATTATCACTGATGGCATCTCCTACAAGATACTCCCTGAAGCAAAAGACTATAAACGAATAGGTGAAGGTGACACCGGAAAGAATACGGGAGGAATGGGAGCAGTATCCCCTGTTCCTTTCGCTACACCAGCCTTCATGGCAAAGGTTGAGGAGAGTATCATCAGGCCGACAGTGGATGGCCTCAGGGCTGAGGGCATTGACTATCGCGGCTTCATCTTCTTTGGACTGATGAATGTCAATGGTGACCCTTATGTTATTGAATATAATGCCCGGCTGGGCGATCCCGAGAGCGAGGTAGTTCTTCCCCGCATTGAAAGCGACCTGTTTGAACTCCTGGAGGGAGTGTCAAGGCGTGATCTTGACAGCCGCGCCCTGGTGACCTCATCAGACACAGCCGTTACGGTGATGATGGTGGCGGGCGGTTACCCCGACAGTTATGAAAAGGGGGTCCCGGTATCAGGAACCGACAGTGTCAAAGGGGGCACTCTGTTCCATGCCGGTACGAAAGTAACTGACGGTCGCCTGGTGACATCGGGCGGGAGGGTGCTGGCGGTCACCTCACGCGGGGCGACAATGCAGGAGGCTCTGGATAAAAGCTACAGGAGCCTTTCCGGGATATATTTCGAAGGGATGAATTACAGGAGGGATATCGGTTTTGACCTGAAACCCGGAGAGAGATGATCAGGTTTTTCAGGGGATCAGGCATAGGCCCGGTGCTTATGGTGACACTGGCAGCCCTGGCTCTGTGGATCGGGTATTTCATCACCCCTCCCCTGATGGTGCAGCCTTCCGGTGATCAACCCATGCCGTTATGGGGAATTGTGACCCGGACCCTGGAAGGCTTACCCCTGCTCGCTGTCATCCTGTCATTTGCATTGATGCTGGTGGTGGCGATTGTCATGGTCAGGTTCAATACCTCAATTTTCTTTATTCCCCGCCGGACATATCTTCCGGCTCTGTTTTACATACTTCTTTACGCTCTGTTTCCCGGAGAGATGGTTCTTAATCCGGCCCTCCCCGCAGCTCTCCTGATCCTTGCCGGCCTCTGGAGAATGGTCTCGGCCTATCGTCTCAACGGCATGGCATTTAATTTTTTCGACGCTGCGCTGCTCATCTCGACAGCCGGAATGTTTTATGCCGGCTCCCTATGGATGATCATTCTCGTGATCACCGGTGCACTGATATTCCGGAGCCCCGACCTGAGAGAACTGACTGTTACCGTGGCCGGCGCCATCCTGCCATGGATAGTGCTTTATGCTGTCTGGTTTGTGACGGGAGGGAATCTGGCCGATCTGACAGATATCATCCGGCATAATATCTTTGATGATCAGCCATCAGATTTTCGGTCGCGCACGCTTGTGATCCTCCTCGTAATTGCAGGCCTGAATTTCATCCCCGCAATGTTAACGCTGCTGAGGGAGAAGCCGACCTATAAAATAAGATCGCGAAAGACCTTCGAGCTCTTTATCTGGATGATTTTTTTGTGTGCTGTTATCTATTTATTAGTGCCGGGTGTCTCTTTCGAGATCAACGCCGTTGCTGCAATTCCCCTGGCATTCATAATGGCAAACTACATTGCCTTCACCCGTCGGCTGATAGTGGCTGAGATCCTGTTCTGGCTGATGGTGATTATGCTGGTGATTTCGCGTCTGTGGCCATTATGATCATTTGATCATGCAAACGACCCCTACGCCTGATCCCTGCTCGCCTCCCATGAAGTCATACCATAGAGTGTACAGTCCTGTCTTATTGCAGACAAAATCAAGGGAGCTGTATTTTTTTTCGCTGGTTTCATTGAGTGATGAGATGAGTTCTTTCCCCTGGTCATAGATGGTGACTTTAAGCTCTCCTTTTGATTCGGGGGCATCGCATACTGAGAACCGGTATTTCATGTTTTTCATCAGGTACATGTTGGCCTTATACACAGGCGCCGGGGCATTTGCGGCAGCTTTTGGCAACTGCACCCGGAAATCCTTGAGGTAGGTGGTGTTATCGCCTGCGGCAAGAACGCAACTGCTTACAAGATCGTCGGTGGAAGCCTGACTCTTTGCCGGAACCGGCAGAAGAAGCAGTACGAGTGACAGAATGACAAACCTTTGTTTCATCTTATTTGCCATGTATTAGATTGTTTCTCACCTCTTTTGAAGCAGCGGCTATCTCTGCAAGCTGTTCATCGTTCATCTCCACTATGCTCTCCTCATGCTGGATCATCACCAGCCGCCCGTCCTGTTCGGCTGTCTCAGGCTCCCCTAGCCTGTATGTTATTCGCACCTCGCGGTAAGTACTGCTGATCTCCTCCATCATGTCAAGCAGTGAAGCGTACTCAGCACTGCTCTCACGGTAGGGTCGGAGCAGCATGAGCAGGTCACCCAGTATGATCTTCTGTTCGCCGATACGGTCACTGAGGATCCTGTCGGGATTGCTGATCGCAACCTGTGTTGCCAGGTACTGTCCTTCTATCCAGACACCTGCGATCATCAGAGCGGATATTGCACCCCGGTTATTGTCCCTGAGATACCTGTCAATCTGGTTGTATGAGTTGACAGAAAGAAAGAGCAGTGAATCAAGGTTCGACTTGCTTAGTGACAGTCTCTTGATAGTCTCAAAGTCAAAGAACTGACCAACGCGCAGCCCGTCTGCCAGTCTCTTTATAGTAGAAAGCACATCAACGGAATTACCTGTTTTTTCATACATGTTCAGGTAACCCAGATCGGCTCCGTATATTCCGAGCATCACGGCTTTCTGAAAATTGGTTGTAAGCCTGTCTGCACCCTGGGTGGGTGCCAGGTGTTCTGCAGTGAAAGGCACTTTCATGCTCTGCAATATGGCAGCTATCTCGACCGGTGAAGCGATGTTCTGAACGATGTCTGCGACGGCCTCTTCACTTAGCTTCTCAGCCTCGCCTGCAGGAACCGAGTCGGCTATCGGGAATCCGAGGCCGCTCTGCCTCGTACTGCTGTTCCTGCATGAGCAAACGGATATCAGCATGATAACTGTAAGCAGCTTTGAAATAGTTCCTCTCATCAGGTGTTGGTGTTAATATACAAATTTAAGAAAATTGGTTATTTCCGGTCTGATGCCCTTTTTTTTTGAAACTCAGGTTCTCAACCCGTGAGATGAAACGTCTGAGTGCTTCAGAATAGAGCATAAAGTATAAAATGATTAGTGAAGAGAGTACAAGGAGTATATTGAAACTGTAGGTATCGATTGTGTACCCCATGAACCTCTTCACCGGCGCCATGAAATGGGTGCGGAAGCTGATCGGCCCGGCTGCGGAGGGCTCAAGATATATCAGGTCAACATTCTGCACGAGTCTTCCCCTGTATTCCAGCATCTTGTTCTTCTCATACACCTTCCTCATGATCTCTTCAAGCTTATCATTATGATAATCATTATACATAACGTCAAGTGCTGCCTTATTGTTGCTTATGTAGTTGTCAAGGCTCATGTCGGCCAGGTTACTCAGTCTCCTGTACTCCCTGACGGCGTTGCCAAGCCATATGGCAAGTCTTTCTCCGAGGGGTGCGGTGAAAAGTTCCGGGGTTATTGAATCAACACCGGTAAACGAACTTATAATACCTGCTGCCGACAGTGCGGCTGTCTCGTTTTTCAGTAACCTAATTTCACTGTCCGCAGGTTCAATGGATCCTTCCCGTTGAATTTTTTCCGTTATAGTCTCCAGGGCATCAGTAACCCTGGGGATCCGGTAGACGGTGTTGAAGTCGGAGACACTTATCTGCATATTCAGCGGATAGACTCTCTTACCGTATTCGTTTCCGGTAAACTGTTTAACCATGAGTGCTTCATAGGTCCACCGTGTGGGCATTAGCTCGGCTATAAGCGGTACCCTGTCGGGATTGGCAATTTTCCTGTTGAGCTTGTCAAAAGGGAACATGGCTCCGCTCAATACCATCATCGGGATCATTAACAGAGGAATTACGATATAGATTGTAACGGCCGAGTTCAGAGCCGATGATATATTGAGTCCTATCATGTTGGCACAGAAGGCTGTGGTGAAGAGTGCAAGCCAGTATTGAAAGAATAGTCCCCTGATGCCCAGGACCGGGCTGGCCACCATAAGGAACATGAGTGCCTGCAGGGCAGATATCACTGCCAGCACTGATATCTTGCTTAGCAGGTAGCTGCTGCGGCTCAGATGCAGGAAATGCTCCCTCCTGAGCATCTTTCTGTCCCTGAATATCTCCTCGGCACTGATTGTGAGCCCAAGGAAGAGGGCAACTATGATGCTCATGAATATAAATATCGGGATGTTCTCGTTTTCCCTGAAAATATATACTTCCGAAGAGGGGTCAGCAATGTATCTTATTATGTATGAGAGTATCAGTCCGAGTACGGGTCCTTCGAGAAGGATCAGGAGCAGGTATTGGGTGTTTGCCAGCTTGCTTCTCAGGTCGCGTGACAGGAAGATGGATGTCTGACTGAGCCAGGAGGGCCTGCTGAGACTTGAATATGGTTCTGTGTGCTCCTCCCGGACAGTCTCTCCGGGAGAGGTTTTGCGGAAGGCGTCAGCCCATTCGGCCGGCGAGACTTTCCTTATATCGGTGTATCTTCCGTACTCATCCACCACCCTGGATTCCAGAATGTTGAATAGTGTCTCAGGGTTTGCCGTGCCGCAGGTTGGACACTCGGCTATGCCACTGTTAATCTGCGCTTCCAGTGTCTTGAAGTGAATAATTGATTCGGTAGGGTTGCCATAAAAAACCAGGCGTCCCCCGAGGTCAAGCACCAGCACGCTGTCAAAGCCTTTGAAAATCTCTGACGAAGGCTGATGTATGACAGTGATCACCAGCTTGCCCCTGAGGGTCAGTTCGTGAAGGAGATCCATCACGTTCTCCGAATCACCTGATGAGAGGCCGGAGGTGGGTTCATCGAGGAAGAGGACAGAGGGTTCACGGATCAGTTCGAGTGCGATATTAAGCCGCTTTCTCTGTCCTCCGCTGATCACCTTGTTCAGGGGTGATCCCACCCGGTAGTCCCTCTTATCATATAGTCCGAGGGTATTAAGTGACTGGTTCACCACCCCGGTGAGTTCCTCCTTTGTCTTCCCGGCAAAGCAAAGTGAAGCGGCATACCAGAGATTTTCAAACACTGTCAGCTCTTCAACGAGCAGGTCATCCTGAGGCACGTACCCTATGACCCCGTCAAGCCTGTGGTCATCAGCAAAGAGTGAGATGCCGTTTATCCTGACATCACCGGTCTCGGGTCGGGCCAGCCCTGTGAGCAGGTTAAGAAGGGTAGTCTTGCCCGATCCGCTGGCTCCCATTATCCCGATCAGCTTGCCTTCGCAGGAGGCAAAGCTGACATCGGTGATAGCCCTCGTGCCGTCAGAGAAACGATAGCTGAGGTTCTCCGCAACGAATGAGATTCGGTGGGTATCGCGACCAGAGGCAAACCGTGCAATGACGTCGCTGTAATAAACCGTGGCGGCGGGAGGCGATTGTACCGTGCTGCCCGGAGCGAAGGTGTATACCTTACGCGATACCATGGGCAGTCCGTTGAAAAGGGTGGCGCCTGAACCAAAGGACCTGATGAAATAAAGATTGACACTGGCGACTTTCAGGAAAACAAGGAAAGGCCCTTCCGTCATCTCTGCACCCGAGGGAAGGCCGGTGCTGACCACTATCATCGAAGGGTCAGTGAAGGATTCGCTCTGCTCCTCCCTGACAAATTGCATTATGCTGTCGAACTCCTCCTGGGAGATCCTGAATACCTCGGCGATGGTGTTGATGATATTCATGCGCTGCGGGGTGTACTGCTTGTCAGAGTCAATAAGCTCGAAGCAGCGCATGAGAACAATTACCCTCTGTTCCTGTGTAAGGGTCTTGTTGATCTTATTGCAGTTATTGAATATCCTGATGGAATCCTTTACCGATGCCGTATCCGAGTCCCCCTTTTTGCCCTTAGCCTGAAGCGAACCGGCGTTTTCGAGGAAAAGGTTCATGAACTCATCAGCACTCTTGTGTGGCAGCTGCTTGGTCAGGAAAGTTGAGACAAAGTCCCGCTCAATCTGCAGCATGCCTCCGTCCTGCTTGACTATCAGGGCAAATAACTCCATCATGGCCCGCAGGATCTCTTCACTCATTTAATTGACAGGTCAGGTTTGTTCAACACTTACCGCCAAGGTAATAAAAAATCAGGTAGAAAAATTGGTGGAATTAGTGCACTAATTGTGAACGGGTAGTATCATGTATTTGAATTGCATAAATTTATATCGTAACTGTTTCTGGCTATGAAAAATATAATCGGAAATACTTGAAATTTTAACCCTAATCAACTTATTCATGACAAAATCAACCAATGCAATCTGGAGATCCCCAGGTTACGGTAACCGTAGCCTGAGGGCTGTGCTGATCCTGGTCATGATCGTGTTTTCGCTGACCGCCTTTTCACAGAATATAACTGTGAGCGGAAAGGTCACCGATGCCGAGACCGGAGAAGCTATGATCGGTTTGAATGTAGTCATCAAAGGCACCACCCGTGGTGTGGCTACAGATCTCAATGGTAATTATACAGTTACCGAATGCCCGCCCAATGCCGTACTCATATTTTCTTTCGTGGGGTATGAGTCGGTTGAGGTACCTGTTCAGGGAAGAACAACAGTAAACGTCTCAATTGCGCCTTCCAGCAGCCTGGTGGAGGATGTGGTGGTTATCGGTTACGGAACCGTCAGTAAAAGAGATGTGACGGGCTCGGTCTCCTCGGTACAGGGTGATGAGCTTACCCGCGTTCCGGTATCATCGGTTGTGGAGGCCCTTACCGGAAAGATGGCCGGCGTTCACATCGTCACAACTGAAGGATCGCCTGACGCGGAGGTCAACATCCGGGTGCGTGGCGGCGGCTCGATCACCCAGAGCAATACACCGCTGTTTATTGTTGACGGTTTCCCGGTGAACAACATCACGGATATCCCGCCCTCAACAATTCAGTCGATTGATGTGCTTAAGGATGCCTCATCAACAGCCATATATGGAGCACGCGGCGCAAACGGTGTTATCATCATCACAACCAAAGGCGGCGAGGAGGGCAAGCCCCGGGTTAACTATAATGCCTACTATGGCTTCAAGGAAGTTGCGAACCGCCTCAACTCTATTTCGGTTGAGGATTACATGAAGTGGCAGTATGAATATGCCCTGCTGGCTGACAGAGTGGATAACTACGAGAGGTATTTCGGCAATTACCAGGACATAGACCTTTACTCCGGACAGCCCTCAACCAACTGGTTTGATCAGGTCTTCGGACACATCGGGAAAGTATTCAATCATGACCTCAGCATCACCGGCGGAAGTGACAGGTTCAAGTATTCTGTCACCTATGCCGGAATAAGAAGTGATGAGATCATGACCGGCTCGGAATATCAGCGTGACAACCTGGCTCTTAAGCTTGATCACAAGGCAGGCGAAAGGGTAGATCTCTCATTCTCGGTGCGCTATTCAGACCTTAAGATATTCGGTGCCGGAGCCACAGACCAGGGAGGAGCCACCCCGAATGATGCCAGGGTCAAGCAGACGATGCTTTTCGTGCCCATACCGTTTACCTCAATAGGTGATTTTGACGACACCGACCTGGCGGCAAGCATGACCAATCCACTTGACAACGTGAGAGACAATGACCGTCAGCAGCTCAGGAAAAGATTCAACATGGGGGGCAGCTTTGCATGGGAGATCATTGACGGACTCGAGTTCCGCACAGAGGCAGGAATTGATATTTATGATGATATTGACGAGCGATTCTACGGATTAACCACCTATTACGTAAGAAACACTCCGTCAGCTGAGTATCAGAACATGCCTGCCCTTGTGTCAGACGACAGAAACCGTGAAGGCTACCGGAGTACCAACACTCTCAATTATGATTTCATTAATCGTCTGGGAGATTCGGGCCACTCACTCAAGCTTCTGTTGGGTCAGGAGTTGCTGGTAGCCGGTTCAAATACCAGGTCAAACACTGTTTGGGGTTTTCCCACCTTCTTTACATCAAATGAGGCCTACAAGCTTGCCAGTCAGGGCACCTCAGCCAGCTACGCCAATACCTACAATCCTGATGACAAGCTGCTTTCATTCTTTGGCAGGGTGATGTATGACTACAAGGGGAGATACCTGTTTTCAGCCACATACAGGGCAGACGGGTCAAGCAAGTTTTCCGCAGACAATCGCTGGGGCTACTTCCCGTCGGCTGCTGTGGCCTGGAGGATTTCCGAGGAGGAGTTCATGAAGGGCATCTCAAACACCCTTAACAACCTCAAGCTGAGGTTCAGCTACGGCACTGCCGGGAATAACAACATCCCGTCAAACCAGATAGCTCAGATATTCACATCGCGCACCACATCATGGATCAACGGATTCTCGTCATTCTGGGCTCCTGCCACCACCATGGCCAACCCAGACCTTAAGTGGGAGACAACAGTAACCAGGAACCTGGGACTCGACTTCGGATTCTTCAGGAACCGTATCAACGGCAGCGTAGAGCTTTACCGGAACAATACAAAAGATTTGCTGATTGAATTCCCGGTATCCGGCACAGGTTACAATACCCAGTTCAGGAACATGGGAGAAACGCAAAATCAGGGACTTGAGCTGGAACTCAACGTGGTTGCCTTCAACACCAGCAACTACGGCCTCAGCTTCGGATTTAACATCGGGTTTAACCAAAACAAGATACTCTCACTTGGTGTGATGAACGACTTCGGGCAGAACACCAGTTGGGCATCAACCGAGATAGGCAATGACTATTGGATTGCCCTGGGAGGATCGGTCGGACAGATGTACGGTTACCAGAACGCAGGCCGCTACGAGGTCTCCGACTTCTCGGGCTACGATGAGGAGGAAGGGGAATGGATACTCCGGGAAGGTGTCGTTGACAACTCCAACGTCATCGGCACGGTTCGTCCCGGAAGCCTTAAGCTGAAAGATATTACCGGAGACGGGCTGGTGACTGTTGCTGACGGTTCGGTGATTGGAAATGCCAACCCGAAACATACGGGAGGATTCAATGTTGAGGGTTACTTCTACGGCTTTGACCTTTCCGCCTTGTTCAACTGGAGTTACGGCAATGACATATATAATGCCAACAAGATTGAATATACCACATCACGGTATGCCTTCCGCAACCTTATAGATGTTATGGCAGAAGGCAAAAGATGGACTAACCTTGACCCCGCCACCGGGGAGCTGGTCAATGACCCTGCGGCACTTGCTTCTATGAACACCTCGACAACCATGTGGTCACCATTTATGAGCAGGCATGTGTTCAGCGACTGGGCGGTGGAGGATGGATCGTTCCTGAGGCTAAACACACTGACATTGGGTTATTCACTGCCTGACGTAGTTACTTCCAGGCTGCACATACAGCGGCTGAGGTTCTATGTCTCGGGATACAATGTCTTCGTCCTTACAAACTATTCAGGTTTTGATCCTGAGGTCTCTTCAAGGAGAAATACCGTTCTCACACCGGGACTTGACTATTCGGCTTATCCAAAAAGCAGGCAGCTGCTGTTTGGTGCGAACCTTACCTTTTAATCTGGCTTAAAGAGATGAATATGAAAAAGCTATTATATATAATCAGTATCGTGTTTGCCGGCCTGCTTGTGTCGTGCGAAGACTTCCTGGAAGCTCCGTCACAGTCTACACTTGATGAGTCTCTGATATTCTCAAATCCCACCCTGGCTGCTTCAGCCATAGACGGGATAAAAGAGCCTATTGGCCAAACCAACTCATACAGGGGGAGGTTCCTGACCCATTACGGCGCCAACACTGACATAGAGTGGTTCAACAGTTCCACCTCAGCAAATGCAAGGTCAGACCTGTCAAGATATGTCAATTCGGCAATCAACACCGACATGAATACTGCCAACAACGCCTGGGCCCAGATGTATTCTGGCATCGAACGTGCCAACATCTGTATCAGGGGCCTGAGAACCTACGGTGATCCTGCCCCCGGTACCGAGATGGGGCAGTTGCTGGGAGAGGCTCTGACGCTCAGGGCTATTTACTATGCTGACCTTGTCAAGGCGTGGGGAGATGTGGTTGCCAGATTTGAACCGGTCTCCTCTGAGACGATGTACCTGGCAAAAAGCAGTCGCGATGAAATATACAAACAGCTTATTGCTGACCTGGGTGAGGCGTCAGAGCTTGTTGCATGGCCGAACGGCAATGCCAGGACAACCACAACCGAGGGAATTAACAGGGCATTCGTCAAGGCTCTCCGCGCCCGCATCTGCCTTGCAGCAGCAGGATACTCACAGTACCCTGACGGTATCAGGAAGAGCAATGATCCGGCACTGTCTGCAGCAACACTCTATCCGATTGCCATGCAGGAGTGTCTTGATGTGATCACCAGCGGCACGGCTTCCTTGGAGAGCAGCTTCGAAGGATTCTGGCGGAAGGTATGCCAGGAGAATATCGTCGCAGGAGGAGAGTCGCTCTGGGAGATACCCTTTGCTGACGGCCGAGGCCGAATGGCATTTACCTTTGCCGTGAGACATGCCAGCGTTGACCAGTATACGGGCCAGGCCAGAGGAGGTGATTATGGTCCGCTGCCTAATGTATTCTATGATTATGACGTTAAAGATAGCAGAAGAGATGTGACATGCGTACCATACTCCTGGGGCACTGCAACAGCAGGCATATCAAGACAGACCATCAATACAGGCAATGGCGTCTCACTCTGGTATTTCGGGAAGTTGCGCTACGAGTGGATGAGGAGGTACGTCACATCAACAAACGACGACGGACTTAACGAGATCTACATGCGCTATGCAGAGGTGCTCCTGATGGCAGCCGAGATACAAAACGAGCTTGGCAATCTCGGACCGGCCAAAGACTACCTGAAGCAGGTCCGGCAGAGAGCATTTGCCACGTCAGAATGGCCGGTGAAGGTGGATGCATACCTCAGTGGCATCACTTCAAAGGAACAGATGTTCAATGCCATTGTCCGGGAGCATGCCTTTGAGTTCGCCGGTGAGATGGAGCGCAAGGCCGCCCTGATACGCTGGAACCTCCTGGGCACGAAGATGGATGAAGCACTGGCAAAAATGACCAGCCTCAGCAACCGCAGCGACAGCTATACCGATGTCCCGGAAATACTATACTACCGCTATGCATCAGACGGGGAGACACTACAGTTTTACGGACTGAACAGGGGGGAAAATGAAGACAGGTCAGCTGACTATACCTTCAATACGGTCTACGTAAGCCCTGACAGGCTGGGGACAACCAAGATCAACTCGCTCTTTACCAACGATCCGGATCAGAACCAGTTCTGGCCGATATGGCAGGTATTCATCGATGCCAGTAACGGGTCATTGAAAAATGATTATGGTTATTAAATCACTTAAATCGTTATCTATGAAGAAGATAATTATAAATACAGGATTACTGGTCGGATTGGTCGCAGTGCTTCTTTTCAGTTCCTGCAAGGAAGAAATCGATCCGGTCGTGGAAGAACTGGAGTTCAACAGGGCCTTTTCGCCGGTTGGCATCAGTGCCATCATAAGCAATACCACAACGGTTACCATTACATGGTCAGCCGTCAGGAACACAGATCACTATCTGCTGGAGATTTATGACGGAGCCACTGCCTCCGGGACCCTGGTCCATTCCGCAGAGGTCCCGGCCACAGAAGAAAACCAGGTCACATTCAGCTACTTGCTACCTGCGGGAGACACGCAGTTTTCCGCACGGGTTAAAGCCGTCAGCTCCCTCCAGGGCGTGGAGGAATCAAAATGGACTTTGGTGGCGTTTAAAACCGATCCGGAGAATCTCTTTGGAGGCTATGATACCTATATGTCGGCAATGAACGCATGCATTGTTCAATGGGAGCCCGGAGCCACAATCACTTCACTGCTTTTTGTGAACGGGGCCACCGAGACACCCTTCACCCTCAGTGCCGAAGATCTTGCACTGGGCGGAAGACAGGTAACAGGTCTGCCGAACGGGGTCTATGAGATAAGGCTGATGAACGGCAATTTCGTCAGGGGACGGACCAGCGTCGTTATTGAAGGCGATGTGCTGGTAGGCCCTGGAGAGGATCTCAAGGCTGCCCTCGATGCATTGCCCTCAGGCGGGGTGATCCTGCTTGTCAATGGTGCATCTTACGGCCTGCCCGAGGTTGATACTGTGAGAACAAGTACCAAGGTGAGAGGTATACTGCCTCATGACCTTCCCAAAATCTTCCTTATGACCGGAGGAGGTAATCATATATTTGATATTGGGACTAACATGACTCTATCGGATTCACTTGTATTTGAAAATGTTGATATCAGCAGTTCATATGACGATGCGGGTGTCACAAGGCACAGGGGGATAATTGACCAGGAGAGCGATGCATTCGCTATAGGTTCCATAAAATTCAGGAACTGCATCCTCAGGAATTCAGGCCGCAGCGCCATCCGCCTGCGCGGTAACGCCGCCGGCCAGGTCATCGGTAACGTGGAATTCCTGAACTGTGTAATGTATGATTTTGCCTTTGACAGCCACTACGGCATCCTCAATGGTGCATTGACCGGTAACTTCAACAATATCAAGTTTATCAATACCACCGTCTATAATATCAGGGGAGGGATTATCAATTACGGAAACGGAGCAGGATGCCAGAGCGTTGTTGTCGATAACTGCACCTTCAACGAGACTACCATGGATGCCAGCTCATCGAGGTACTTCATTGATTTCGGTTCGGGCAGCAATTCGTCTGCAGGCACAATAACAGTAAGCGACTGTATTTTCGGGCAGACTGTAGACAGGGCTAATGGCATAAGAACGGGATCAATGACTCTCACGATAACCGGGTCTTACTATACGACGGATTTTTATGATGGCACGACTGCACCGATAAAGAATCTGCTTACCGCCTACAACGGAGCATCAACTGCCCTGTGGACAGATCCGGTAGGAGGCGATTTCACCTTCCTCGATTCGAATTTCGCAGGTATTGCCACTGCAGGAGCTCCACGCTGGAAGCCCTGACAGTTTTAACATGTTGGATTTAGGTTATCCGCAGGGACCGGGAAGAATTTCCCGGTCCCGGGGATAAGTGGTCGGGCGATCTTTTAATGAGGATTGTTTACTTATTATGACCAGCTGTTGAATTCTTTTACTTCCGGTGAATTCTTTCGGGGCCTGACCGGGAAAAACGTTAACAGGTGAAATGATGAACAGGATTAAAAACATTTGCCTTCTATTGGTTCTTCCGGCAGCGGTTATGTTCTGCTGTTGCAACAGGAATGGTCAGGAGAGTGTCTCAATATGCACCAACCCGATACTGCATTCCGATTATTCCGATCCTGATGTGGTCAGGTCAGGTAACGATTATTATATGGTTGCCTCATCATTCAATTGTGTACCTGGTCTGCCGGTGCTGCACTCCAGGGACCTGGTTTCATGGGAACTGAAAGGGTACGCCCTGGAAAGGCTTCAGCCCGAGGAATATTATTCATCTGTCCGGCACGGAGGAGGTGTCTGGGCACCCTGCATCAGGATCCATAACCGTGAGTTCTATATCTTCTATCCCGATCCTGACCACGGCATCTTCATGGTGAAGGCATCTGACCCGGAAGGACCGTGGAGTGATCCGGTGACGGTCATCAGCGGGAGGGGACTTATTGATCCTTCTCCTCTCTGGGATGATGACGGCAGCGCTTACCTTGTGTACGCCTTTGCCGGCAGCAGGGCCGGGGTGAAGAGCGTGCTGATGGTCACCCGTATGAACTCCGACGGCACTGGCGTAACCGGTGATCCGGTGATGGTTTTTGACGGACACGATGACAATCCGACTGTAGAGGGGCCGAAGTTTTACAAAAGGAATGGCTGGTATTATATTTTCGCCCCTGCCGGTGGAGTAACTTACGGATGGCAGCTGGCCCTGCGATCAAAGCATGTCTTCGGCCCCTATGAGGCAAGGAAGGTCATGCACCAGGGCAATACAGAGATAAACGGCCCTCACCAGGGCGCATGGGTGACCACCCACACCGGGGAGGACTGGTTCTTCCACTTCCAGGACAAGGGCCCCTATGGCAGAATTGTCCATCTCCAGCCTTTGAAATGGATTGACGACTGGCCTGTGATCGGCAGCGATGATGACGGAGACGGGACTGGGGAGCCTGTCACCTCATTCACCATGCCGGGGACAGGGAATGCCGTTCAGCCCTATCTGATACAAAAGGACGACGCATTCTACGGCACTACCCTGCCGCCCGACTGGCAGTGGCAGGCAAATCCATCACTCACCTGGGGTTATCCATCGGAAGCTTATGGCTTTTACCGGCTGAACTGCATCGCACGACCTGACAGCATGCGCAACCTCTGGGATGTGCCGAATCTCCTGCTTCGCAAACTGCCTGCGGAACAGTTCACGGCAACGGCAACTGTCAGATGTACCCTTCGATCTGACGGCGAAGAAGCCGGGATGGTTGTCATGGGCCGCGATTACCAGTATATCTCCCTGAGCAAAACAGAGGGCAGACTGTGGCTGAGAGTTGTGAGATGCATTGACGCGGACCGTGGTTCCGCTGAGGAGGAGCTCTTCTCACATGAGGTGGAAAACGGTGAGGTTTACTTCAGGCTGACGGTCCGGGCCGGCGCCTTGTGCCGCTTCAGTTACAGCACCGACGATAAGGAATACTCTGATGCCGGGGAACCATTCACCGCCCGGCAGGGGATGTGGATAGGAGCAAAGATCGGTTTCTTCGCACTGCGCGACGGATTTACAAATGATGCGGGCAGCATCGACCTTCACAGGTTCAGTATTTTAATGAATGATTGATCATGAGATTTAGCAGGTTTTTAATTATGTTTATTCTGACGGGCATTCTTTCGGCGTTTACAGCCGGCCATCCCGGTGAATACAACGAGACAAGAGCAAAAAAGAAGATAACCAGGGTGTGGCTGATTGGTGACTCCACCATGGCGGACTACTCGCTTGAGAAAGATTATCGCTCGAAGAGATATCCGCTCATGGGATGGGGACAGGTGTTCCAGTCGTTCATGGCCTCCGATTCCGTTAAAGAGATAAGACATATCATCAGGACTGACAGCGCCATTGTTGACGACAGGGCAGTTGGCGGCCGCAGCACACGATCTTTCTTCGAGGAGGGGCGATGGGCAGAAATATACCGCTCGCTGAATCCGGGTGATGTTGTGATAATACAGTTCGGGCACAATGATGCATCGGTCAATAAAGGGGAACGGTATACCTCCCTGCCGGGCTATAAAGAGTTCCTGAGGCTCTATGTGAACCAGTCGCGTGAGAAGGGTGCCATACCAATCCTGGTGACCCCCGTTGCACGTAACTATCCATGGAAGGAGGGTCGGCTGGGGAACACACACGGCGACTATCCTGATGCCATGAAGGCAGTGGCATCAGAGCTCGGTGCATATCTTATAGACCTGACATCTCTGAGCATGGAGTTCTTCAGTGAAAAGGGAGAGGATTACGTTACAGCCACCTACTTCATGAACTTTCCCCCCGGACTTTATGAGGGACATCCTGGAGGCAGCAGGGACAACACACACTTCCAGCCTGCAGGCGCCACAGCGGTGGCATCGCTTGTATTCAGAGCCATGAAGGAGCTGAAGGCTGCCACAAAATTACCGTCGGCAATTGCAGACGCCACCCCGTCGCAGGTCCACAGCGGACCTGCAGGTGAGGTCTACCGTGACCTGGAATTCGACATGCCGCAGGTCATAGAGCCCCGGATACCCAATAACACCGCCAGTGTAACTGATTTTGGAGCTGTGGGCGACGGGCTGACACTGAACACCGACGCCTTCCGCAGGGCGATAGAGGCTGTCTCTTCAAAGGGGGGTGGCACAGTCGTTATACCAAGGGGAAGCTGGCTGACAGGCCCCATCCTGCTGAAGAGCAACATACGCATGCACGCCGATGAGGGAGCGCTCATCGTCTTCAGCCCTGACAAAAGCCTTTATCCGCTTATAGAGACCAGTTTTGAAGGATACAACACCGTCAGGTGCATCTCTCCAATATACGGCAAGGATCTTGAGAACATCGCCTTTACCGGAAAGGGTATCTGGGACGGCAGCGGAGAGGCATGGAGGCCTGTCAAGAGGGAGAAGGTTCCTCCGCCATTATGGAAGGATATTGTGAATTCGGGAGGAGTGGTCAGCGAAGATGGGAAGATATGGTATCCCTCCGAATCCTATAAGAGGGCTCAGGAGATGAGCGAGATGAATGTACCCGTACAGGCCGGCACCATGGCAGAATATGAAAGCATGAAGGATTTCCTGCGCCCGGTGATGGTGAGCCTGATCGGTTGCAGGAAAGTACTCCTTGACGGTCCTGTTTTTCAGAACTCCCCGGCATGGTGCATCCACCCGCTGATGTGCGAGGATCTGACGGTAAGGAATATAACAGTGAAGAACCCCTGGTATTCGCAGAATGGTGACGGTATTGACATCGAGTCATGCCGGAATGTGCTTCTTTACAACAGTAGTTTCGATGTGGGCGACGACGCCATATGCATCAAGTCGGGCAAGAACGAGGATGGCAGAAAGCGAGGCCTGCCAACCGAGAACCTTGTCATCAGGAACTGCATTGTCTATCACGGTCACGGCGGAGTGACAATAGGCAGTGAGATGTCAGGCGGAGTGAGGAACGTCTCAGTGGCCGGATGTACCTTCATGGGTACTGACGTGGGCATCCGTTTCAAGAGCAACCGCGGCAGGGGAGGATTGGTTGAGAATATCTGGTTCAATGATATTCTGATGACAAATATCCCCACACAGGCAATCTCCTTCAACCTCTATTACGGAGGCCTGTCGGTCTCAGAGATGCTTGCCGAAGGGAAGAACGTTGAAACAACCGAGGGAGTTATACCACCGGTAACCGAGGAGACACCTCACTTCAGGAACATCTCGATGAAGAACATAATGTGCCGGGGGGCCCAACAGGCAATATACCTGCAGGGGCTACCCGAACTCAATCTTGAGAATGTGATACTGGAAGACATTGATATGACAGCCGAAAGCGGTATGACATGCATTGATTCAAGGGGGATCAGGATCAAAAAAATGAGGCTTGTCACTGAAAAGAAGCCGCTGATCCGTTTCATAAACAGCACTGATGTGGATATAAGGGGAATGATCGTCCGGGAAGAGACCGAAGGGCTTTTTGATATCTTTGGAGAAGGCTCACACGGAATAACAATTGAAACGGTCACCCCCGACGGGAAGGTCAATATAAAGAAAGTTGAATGAAGAAAACGGTTTTTGTGTTTTTTCTGATGGTGGCGGTACTGCAGCTTGCTACGGCCCAGCTGCCTGCCTTCCCCGGTGCGGAGGGCTACGGCAGGTTTGTTACGGGAGGCAGGGGAGGAGAGGTCTATATTGTAACCAACCTTCAGGATTCTGTAACCAAACCGCCTGAAGGTTCGTTGCGCTGGGCCCTGAACAAGCAGGGTACGAAGACAATAGTCTTTGCTGTCTCCGGAACCATAGAGCTTAAGCGCAGGCTGAACATCTCAAAGGGTGATGTGACCATCGCGGGACAGACGGCTCCGGGTGACGGCATATGCATCAGCGGAGAGACCGTCTCAATTGAGTCTGACAATGTGATCATCAGGCACATGAGGTTCAGGTGCGGCATCGAGACTCCCGGGGAGGAGCCCAAGGACGCCATCTCATGCATAAGAAAAAAAAACATAATCATAGATCATTGCTCCATGAGCTGGTCAGTAGATGAGGCTGCCTCTTTTTATGACAATGAGAACTTCACCCTCCAGTGGTGCATCATCTCGGAGAGCCTTTATGATGCCGGACACCCTAAGGGAGAACATGGTTACGGCGGAATCTGGGGAGGCAAGGGAGCCACTTTCCACCATAACCTCCTCGCCAGCCATACCAGTCGCCTGCCACGATTCTGCGGTGCAAGGTACCACCCTGACACCAGGGAGACCGAGATAGTTGATTTCAGGAACAACGTCATCTTCAACTGGGGCTTCAACAGCTCCTACGGCGGTGAGATAGGGCAGCAGAACATGATAAACAACTACTATAAGCCAGGTCCGGCAACCAGGAAGAAAGTCATGTCGAGGATAGCCGATCCTTCCGACTCGCTGGGAAGATGGTATATTGAAGGCAACTATGTGGTCGGGAACAAATCGGTCAGCTCCGATAACTGGTCCGGGGGTGTGCAGGGTGATTTTGCAGGCGTGCCGGCCATCAGGTCAGAGACGCCTTTTCCGTTTGCACCTGTCAGGACTCAGAAGGCTTCATGCGCCTTTAAGTCGGTTCTGGGGAATGCCGGGGCGACGCTGCCGCGTCGCGACAGCCAGGACCAGAGGATCATCACCGAGACCAGGACAGGTTATTGTGCCTATGGAGATTCCTATGGTGCCGGCACCGGTATTATCGATTCACAAGAGAGTGCAGGTGGCTGGCCTCTGCTGATGACTTACGGTGTTCAGCCTGACACTGACCGCGACGGTATGCCTGATGCCTGGGAGAAGAAGAGGGGTTTGAATCCCTCAGATCCTGCCGACAGGAACACTCTCGCCCGTTCCGGATACACAATGCTGGAGGAATACCTTAACAGCATCAGGTAAAGAAGGACCCTTTTTATCGTAGACCATCAGGTATTGCAGATCCGGATCGAGTCATTTACCTTTGGTCACAGACCATAAAGTATTGCAGATCCGCATATGAAATTTCAATTTTGTATTTTATTATTCTTCCTGACCGGCCTCATTGAAGCCCAGCCCCTTCCCGGATTCAAGCCAGCCGGACCATTGGATGAGCAGCAACTGGTGATTGAAAACTCACCTCCCGGAACACGTATCCTGATAAACGCCCCGCTGACAGGCTTTGGCCGGGATGACCGGGTTCTTCTGGTTCTTTATGCCCTGCCCAACGGCAACACCATTGAACAGACCTTTGGAAAGAGACTGCAGGATGGCGACGACTGGCACTATGATATCCAGCATATTGGCGCTCAGACGAGGTTCATCAGGAAGGTCATCAGTGACCGGACGGTTGTTGTGGCATACCTGGAGAGCAGCCGCAGAAGCTGGCCGGCATGGAACGCCGCAACACCTGATTACCGTGATCAGGTGAAAGGGATTGTGAATGACATCACTGCAATATTTGCCCCCTGGCATCCTGAACTGGTCCTCAACGGCCACAGCGGTGGCGGACGGTTTATTTTCAGTTTCATCGACGCATATGAAGCGATACCGGGAGAGGTGAAGCGTATTGCCTTCCTCGACAGCAACTACGGGTATGATGACGCCCTCTACGGACCGAAAATTGTCAGCTGGCTGAAATCGGGCAGCGACAGGTACCTCTGCGCGCTGGCATACAATGACAGCGTGGTGATATACAACGGCAAGCCCCTGGTCTCACCTACAGGAGGCACATGGTACCGCAGCAGGATGATGAAGAACTATGTTGCCGGCTCGTTCAGACTGAAGGAGCGGCAGCGTGACTCTCTCACATGGGTCACTTCGCGCGACAGGAGGATTGAGTTCATTTTCAAGCCCAACCCGGAAGGGAAGATATACCACACCCGGCAGGTGGAATACAACGGATTCATTCACAGCATGCTGAGCGGCACGAAGTATGAGCAGAAAAATTACCAGTACTTTGGCAGCCGTGCATATTCTGACCTCATCGCTGATACTGTTACTTTACCGATTCGGAGGCTGAACATACCGGCGCGTGATTCATCGGCTGAGACCGGTACGGCTTTTATGAGACGTATCAGTGATCTGCCCCGCGAGCAGCGGGAGGAGGAGATTTTTTGTGCTGCCGCGTCGGGAAATATACCCGGATTCCTGAGGGAGACCATCACCCTCAGGGGAGTGTTCAGGGATCTCAACGGAGCTCCGCATACCCTTGAATATGAGGTTATGCCTGATTACCTGGCCATTGGCAGTGATGACGATTTCTGTCGCATCCCGATGAATCCCCGCACGGCACAGCGGCTGGCCGACCTGTTTGGAGGATCACTTCTTACAGCACAACTCAGTGACCATATCTGGGCCAGCGCCGAAGTACACCTTGTGCCGTTCAATTATATTCCCGTGGGCAATGCAAATGAGCTGGTGACAAAGTTTGAGGAGCATAATGAACAGATAGAGAGGCAGCTTTCTGAGGCAGGAGGGAGGCCCGGTCAGCTTGTGGCCGGCATCAAGAAGGATGTGATCATCTCGTCGCGTATTGCCGAACGTCGCGACAGGGTGGTGATCTACGGCTGGCACAAAACGGACGGCAACCCTATTCAACCAGTATACAGCGGACACGTTTACTGGTACGTCGACTACAGTCACGGCATCCGTTTCATGAACAGTCAGGTTCTTCTTGACGGCCGTCCGGCCGATGTGAGGGAGATGCTGAAGGATCCGGTTCTCTTCAGGGTTCTCAGCAATGAGGATGGCCCCATGTTGTTGACAAATTACTGAACAAAACCCGGTCCGCGGACCACGCGGCCGGGTGTGGCACCGGTGTGCCCGCCGTCGCGCAGAACCTGCACCCCGTTTACAAAGACATGCGACATGCCGGCAGAGAGCTGATGGGGATCTTCAAATGTTGAGTGGTCCTGTATCTTCGCCGGGTCAAAGACCACCACATCGGCATAGTAGCCCTCCTTCAGCGCACCGCGTTTTTCAATTTTCATGTTGGTGGCAGGAAGAGTGGTTAGTCTGTAAACCGCCTCCTCAAGGGTAATTACCTGCTCATCACGGACATATTTTCCCAGTAGCCTGGCGAAGTTGCCGTAGGCGCGGGGGTGGGTGGCCGACTTCAGGAAAACGCCTTCGGGGGCCATCGACTTGCCGTCGGAGCCAAAGCTCATCCAGGGCTGCGCTATCTGCTTCCGCAGGTTGTCCTCTGACATCGAGAAGAAGACTGCGCTTACATTGCTGTTGTCATCAATCACCAGGTCCATCACCGTCTCTCCCGGCGATTTCCCTCTCATGGCGGCGATCTCCGCAAGCGTTTTACCCTGCAGGTATTTAAGCGAATCGGTATCGAATCCGATGACCAGCACCTTTTCCGGGGAGCCCTGTTTCCTCAGGATGGTTTTCATGATCTCCGGCCCTACAACCTTTCTGACAGCAGGATCCTTCAGCCTGGCTACCCACTTCTCAAAACCGCCCTCCTGAACCCACTCCGGCATAATGATCCCAAGCCCGGTGGAGCTTGCCGGGTAATTGTACATGTCTGCTGTGATATGGAGTCCTGCAGCTCTTGCCGAGTCAATCTTCGCTATAGCTCTGTCAATCTTGTCCCAGTTAGTCCGGCCTACCTGCTTGAGATGGTAGATCTCCGACCTGATGCCCGTCTCCTGCGGCACCCTGAGGAAATCGTCAATGGCCTCGAGGAAGGTCTCATCCTCGTTACGGATGTGGGAAATATACATCCCGTCATACTCCGCTGCCACGCGGCACAGTTCCGCCAGCTCCTCCGTTGAAGCGAAGCTGGCAGGGATATATTCAAGTGCTGATGATACACCTATTGCTCCCTCCTCCATGGCCTGCCTGACAAGCAGCTTCATCGAGTCCATCTCGGAAGCAGTGGGAGGACGGTTGTCATAACCCACCACATGTATTCTCAGCGTTGAGGTGCCGACAAATGATGCTATATTGGTTGAAACGCCCCTTGTTTCAAGATAATCAAGGTATTCGCCCAGGGTGGTCCAAACGATGTCATACTTTATATCGCCCTGCGATAGCTTCATCTCCTGCTTCATGCTTTCGCTCCATGGCCCCCATGAATCACCCTCACCGAGCACCTCCAGCGTCACCCCCTGGCAGATGTCACCAAGCGATCTCCCGTCCTCAATGAGCGACTCCACAGCCCAGCTGAGCATGTTGATGAACCCTGGTGCAACCGTCATTCCTGTCGCATCTATCTCCGTGGTGCCTCTTGCTTTCCCGAGGTCACCTATGGCTGCAATGGTGTCAGACATAATACCAATATCCCCTGTAAATCCCGGTGACCCCGAGCCGTCGACAATAAACCCGTTTCTGATAAGTACATCGTACTTAACCGGTGATGAGCAACCGAAAAAAATCAATATTACCGGCACAAATGCTTTTAAAAGTCTCATAATACGGTCAGATTTGGTTAAAAATTTGAGATAAATGAGAGTGACACTATCGGTAACAAATTTAATTTTTTTTCGGTGAAGATGTAAAATTTTGCTCTCTGCTGGATTTTGTATGACATATTATTAGATGAATTTATCACTCAGATAAGGATTCCGGACGCATGTCAGAAATTGCTCCCGGCTGCATCAGTTCTGCATGATGCTGCATTTACCATACAGTCGCATTCATATGCTTTAAAACAGTTATGATGTAATACAAATTATTTTTTTTGGAATTCAATTAAGTTGTAACTTGTGGTGGTAAACCATTAAACTAACGCGCTTTCTCCATGAAAAAACTGATCTTCATTTTCATGTCGGTTTTGCTTGTCAATGCCGGCATGGCGCAGACACGTGTTACCGGAACGGTAACCGCCTCTGAAGACGGTTCTCCTATCCCTTATGCAGTAGTACTGCTGAAGGGTTCCAGGGGAGTCGGAACAAACACAGATGCTGATGGCAGGTATGCTCTCAGCGATATTCCTTCCGATGCTGTTTTGATATTCAGCTATGTCGGATACAAGACCCAGGAGATACCTGTCTCCGGGAGGACGGTGGTAAATGTCGAGATGGTAACCGATGCCCTTGCTCTTGATGAGGTCATCGTTGTTGCCTACGGAACATCAACAAGGGGGTCATTCACCGGGGCCGCCAGTGTAGTCAAGGCTGACGCCATCAGGGACGTCCCCACGCTCTCCTTTGAGAATGCCATGGGTGGCAAGATCGCCGGTCTGCAGATAACAACACTGTCAGGCCAGGCAGGCTCGACCTCGTCAATAAGGGTTCGGGGTCTGGGCTCCATGAATGCATCAAACGAGCCTTTGTATGTTGTTGACGGTGTTCCAGTGATCTCCGGAAACGTTTCGCAGATGGGCAACTACACCACCAGCAACGTGATGAACACCATCAATCCCAGTGATATTGAGTCGATCACAGTTTTGAAAGATGCTGCTGCCTCATCACTTTACGGTTCCAGGGCAGCCAACGGCGTGATCGTCATCACCACAAAGCAGGGCAAGCAGGGCAAGCCTGTTGTCAACTTCAAGGCATCAGTAGGTATCACTCCCTCATTTGCTACTGACAACTATGAAGCAGCCAGCACGGAGCAGCAGGTAGAGCTCTACTACGAGAATTTCTGGAATGCAGGAGTCTATTATGAGGGCGACACCTACGAGGAAGCCAGCGCCGGTGCACTTGCACAGCTGAACAAAAGGTTCAACAAGCACGGATACATCTTCACGGCCCCTGACCATACCATCAATTCTCTGACAATAGGCGGCGAACGGGCTGGCCAGTACTTTGACTGGGAGGATGTTCTCTTCCGGACTGCAGTATTCCAGTCGTATGACCTTTCAGTCAGCGGCGGTACGGAAACCTCCAGCTATTACACCTCGTTCTCATATACCAATGACCTTGGCCGGAGCGTGATAAACCAGTTTGACCGTATTACGGGCAGGCTCAACTTCAACCAGAAGATCGGCAAGTTCATCGAGTTCACGACCAATATCAGCGTCTCATCGAGCGGCAAAGAGGGGTTCAATGACACCCGCGCCCTCGGGAACAACTACTTCCTGCAGAGTCGCAACCTTCTGTGGGGTCTCTACTGGCCCACCGACTATGTGACGGGTGATCCGTGGACGGCCAGGTACGGAAGTTATGCCTACAACCCGGTCTACTATAACACTCAGTGGGAGAACTGGTCAAAGACCCAGAGGGTATTTGCCAATGAGACTCTGCTCATCAAGATCCTTCCGGAGCTTAACCTGCGGTCGATCTTCTCATTTGACAACACCCAGACCTTCGATCACCTGTACTACAGTGCTCTGCATTTCAGCGGTTCCAGCGTAAGCGGTTCCGTGACGGAAAACAGCACCAAGATCAATGAGCTGGTCTCTTCCACCACCCTGAATTATGAAAAGACATTTGGAGCAGTGCACACCGTGAGCGCACTTGTTGGCTGGGAGGTGGCACATAACAACACCGATTACCTCAGAGCCAACGGCACCAACCTGCCGACCAGCGCCCTGCATACTGTTGCCACAGCAGGCAAGCTTGACGCAAATGCGTATTACTGGGGCAATACGATGGCTTCGATGCTTTCGCGGGCGGAATACAACTATGACAACAGGTATTATGCATCAGCCTCATTCCGTCGCGACGGTTCATCAAGGCTTGGCCCCGAATCACGATGGGGTAACTTCTGGTCAGTTGCCGGATCATGGAGGATAGACAGGGAAGCATTCATGCAGGATGTGCCTATGATCAGCAGCCTGAGACTGAGGGCATCGTACGGTGTCAACGGAACACTGCCGACATCCAACTACGGATGGAGGTCGCTCACAAGCTACGCCAGCAAGTATATGGAGCAGCCGGGAGGAGGAGTCAGCACAATCGCTGATGCCAACCTTTCCTGGGAGACCAGCTACACCTACAACCTGGCACTTGAGTTCGGGATACTTGGCCAGAGGCTCATAGGCTCGGTGGAATATTTCAACAGAGACTCGAAGAACCTTCTCCAGGATGTTCCCATTTCAACGGTGACCGGGTTCAGCTCAACCCTCAAGAATGTGGGGGAGATAAACAATAAGGGTGTTGAGATCGAACTATCAGGTGAGATACTGAAGATTGGCGGTTTTACGTGGAATGCAGGCCTGACCGCATCACACATCAAGTCTACCGTTACAAAGCTCTATGGAGGGCAGAACATAATCTGGTTTGAACCGACCGGCGGTGACAACCGCACTAAGTTCATCTACAAGGAAGGCGAATCTACACTGGCCATTTACGGACGTGAGTGGGCCGGAGTTGAACGTGAAACAGGCGTAAACGTATGGTTCCTTAACAATGACGTGACTCCTGACCTGACAATAGACGGACGTCCTGCTACATATGACTACAGGAAAGCTACAGAGGTCATCCTGGGCGATGCTCATCCGAAACTCTTCGGAGGGTTCAATACCGACTTTGGATGGAAGGGGATCTCCCTCAATCTTAACTTTATGTATAAGCTTGGAGGTAAAACCTATGACGCTCCTGGAAGAGACATCAATGATGACGGTTACTACTGGGAGAGGATAATGTCGCTTGACGCATATGAGAACAGGTGGACTCCCGAGAACAAGGATGCCATATATCCCCAGAGGGTGGCAGTCGACTTCGAGGATGTGAACCAGAAGAGCAGCAGGCACATGCACCCGGCTGACTTCACAAGACTCAAGAGCATAACCCTCGGGTACAGCCTGCCTGCCGACCTGCTGAGGAAGGTCAAGGTGTCAGGTGCGAGAATCTACTTTAACGGAGCCAACCTGTGGACTCTTGCCGCCTACAAGGTGTATGACCCTGAGGTCAATGAATACGGATCGCGCGGATGGGAGATGCCAATTGGCAAGACCTATACATTCGGCATTGAAGCCAGTTTCTAATCTTAACAAGGTACTACGATGAAAAAGATAACTATCATACTTACGGTACTGGGCGTCATGCTGATCACCTCATGCGAGGAATTTCTTGATGTAAAACCCAGCAACCTGGCGAATTCCGAGACTTCGATCACCAACGCGGCTGATGCCAAGGTGGCGATCAACGGTCTGATGAGAAAGATGACTGCTGCCGATTACTACGGGCGTAATTTTGTGATCTTTGGCGATGCCAAGGGAGGCGATTTTGCCATCCGTTCACAGGGCAGGGGACTAGACTACTACTATTCGTTCAACCACTCAGCAACATCAGGGACCGGTTCCGGGTTCTGGAGCCAGATCTACCACAACATTCTGCAGGCAAACAACCTGATCCTGAATATTCAGAAAATGGAAGATGCCGGCAACGGCACCGCTGCACTGAGTGATTACAAGGCACAGGCCATGACTGCGAGGGCCCTTATGTATTTTGACCTTGTCAGGATATACGGCAAGCCTTACAATATGGACAAGGCATCATATGGTGTCCCGCTTGTGCTTGAACCGCTTGATGCTTCGGCCCAGCCAACCAGGGCGTCTGTGGAGGCAGTTTATACCCAGATTCTCAAGGATCTTACGGATGCAGCACCGTTACTTTCCCAAAGTAAGGTCAACGGGTACATAAACTACTATGCCAATAAGTCCATAGAGGCCAGGGTGCAGCTCTTCATGGGTAACTATACAGCTGCTCTTGCTGCTGCTGAGAGTGTCATAACAAGCGGCAAATACTCACTCTATTCAAACACCGCCTGGGTAGGATCATGGGCCACACCGTTCGGTGCGGAGTCAATCTTTGAGCTGGCTATCTATCCTGCCGAAGCAGACCTTACAACCGGTTCTCTAGGCTATTACCTCCTGCGTCTTGGCAAGGTCACCGGTGCAATGGGATGGTTCATGGCGAGTGATTACTGGATCACCCGAATGTCTGAAGATCCGACCGATATCCGCTGGGGAATAATGGATTATGATGAATCTTCGCCAACGAGGTTCGGGTCATGCCTGAAATATGTCGGAGGCACTGCCATGCAGGGCGACAAGGCTTCGCGTTCAGCTGTCAACGTAAAGGTCATACGTCTTTCTGAAATGTACCTCCTTGCAGCGGAGGCTGCGCTCAGCCTGCCGACACCAGACAAGGTCAAGGCTGCCACCTATCTCAATGAGATACGCAAGAGGGCACCGGCACTGGCTCCTGCAGATGAGACAACTGTGACAGTTGACATGATCATGGATGAGAAGAGCAAGGAGTTCTTTGCCGAGGGTCACAGGTTCTTCGACATGATACGCCTGAACAAGACCATTGAGTTCAATGACGAATTCATCTCTCCGGCTGTCATCATCACGCACAGAGAAAAGACAATCGACAGGACATTTTACAAGATTCTCCTGCCGATTTCCCAGACTGAGATGGATGCCAACCCGCCCATCGCATCACAGCAGAATCCGGGTTACTAGGTTTTAGGTTTAGTTTCAAAGGGAGGGTGCCTCGAAAGAGAACCCTCTCTTTTTTACTATAATTAAGGGATAACTTCAGAGCGGTCCTTTTTTAAGGATTATCATCAGAAAGGTTACCGTCGTATATACAAGTATCCGCTGAGTGCCAGTCCGTTTTCTGACCTGAGCACATAGAAATAGGTGTCGTCCGGGAGCGGTTTTCCGTTATAATCAGTGCCGTGCCACAGGTTGTCATATTCTGAATTCTTAAAAACAAGCGCGCCCCTCCTGTCAAATACAATCAGTTCAACTTTTCCCAGAACCTCAATCCCCACCAGGTAGAAATAGTCATTCATCCCGTCCATATCCGGTGTGATCAGGCTGGGCACGAGAAGGTTCAGGATATTTATGGTCACGTAATCCAGAGCCGGAGGGCACACGCTGTTGCTCACTGACCACATCAGGATGTTCTCTCCAGTGATCAGGTCACTGACTGCGGTTGCCGGATTGTTTGGATCGGCAAAGGTGCCGGAGCCCTCCTGTACCGACCAGGTTCCGGTTGAGTTTTCATCCGGGGCCAGGGCATTGAGGGTAGTTGTAAATATATAGGTCAGCTCCTGGTCAGTCCCTGCGTCTGACAGAGGCGGCTGAAGAACCCTTACCGTCACCTCTCTGACGGATGAGCATCCGCCACTGATAGTTCCCTTGATATAATAAGTGCCTTCTGATGCTGCTGAAGGGGTGGTGTAGGGTATTGAAGCCTGTACGTCTGCCCAGTATGTTAATATAAGGTTAGGCGTTGATCCGGCGGTTATTGCCGGACTGGTCAGATCAGTCGTACCCGGAAAGCATACCGGTGCAGGGTTAGTTATGACCAGTGTCGGGAACGGGCCCGGCTGCGGGTTGATAACCACATCGGCAGATACGGGTGAAGTACAGCCACCGCTGTTGGTAACGGTGAAATTGTATGAACCCGGATCAAGGCCATGAACGGTAAAGGAAGTTCCCGATGCCGTTACGTTTATGCTGCCCGGGAAACGTGTCAGTGTCCAGTTTCCCTCTTCCGGCAGTCCGTTGATTATCACACTGCCTGTAGGAAACTCACATGTAGGTTGTGTTATTGCACCCGGAACAGGCGCTGTGGGAGTGGATGGTTGCGGATTAATTATTACCGGGGTTGAAGGAGCCGAGAGGCAGCCTTCACTGTTTCTTACTGTGAATGTATAGGTTCCTGCTTCAAGGCCAGTAACTGAAGTGCTGGTGCCCGTCCCCGTGTAGATCACCCCGTCAGGCTGACGGGTCAGCGTCCATGACCCTGATGCCGGCAGGCCTGACAGTACAACGCTTCCTGTTGAAATATTGCAGGAGGGCTGCGTCACTGATCCCGGCACAGGGGCTCCGGGTATGTCAGATCCGGCAATGACTATAGTCTTCGATGGATCCGAGGTGCATCCGCTCTCATTGGTTACCGTGTAGCTCCATGTACCGGGCTGAAGTCCGGTAACGGTGTAACTGCCCCCGTTTCCCGTGATTGTCTCTCCGTCAGGCAGCCTTGTAAGGGTCCATGTGCCTGAAGAAGGCAGGCCTTCCAGCACAACACTGCCTGTCGGTGTCTCGCACGATGGTTGTGTTATCTGGCCTACTCTGGGAGGGTCAGGCTTTATGCATGCAATTTTAATCATGTAATCCTCCACCTCGCCGGAGGATACCGTTCCCGTGGGACTGCTGACCCTGGGGCCAATCCTGAAACGGGCAAAAGTGGGTTTTGAGGCAACAGCATCAGAAGGGACACTGACAGAAAGGTTGTATGTTCTTGTTCCTGAAGACATCCTGATGTTATCTGCCACCTTTTCATTTTTATCAGCGAAATCCCCGTCTCCGTTCCAGTCAATCCAGACGCTGAGATAGGCGGCAGTCAGATATGAAACCGTAGTTCTGACAGGGAATATAACGGTGGATCCCTGTTGCATATCGGGTATTGTCACGCCGTCTTCATCGTCAAGACCGTTAAGGTCATCCCCGTTCGCTTCATCTGAATACTGGCTTCCGGCTTCGCCGTCACCCTTTGTACCCATGTAGGGGTAGTTGGTAATGGTATGGCCGGCAGAACCATAACTTTCCGGGGCATCACCGTAATCGTTGGGATAGTCCTGCATCATCAATACCGCAGAATGTATGTTTTCATTCAGGAGCGAAGCGGCAGCATTTTCCGGACTCCCGGCAGTTAGGGTGAATGCAAACAGAAGAGTGAAGAAGGCAATCAATATCCTCGCCGTTTTATTGGCCATTTTCCAGTTTTTTAATATCCGGTTGCTTGCGGCCGGCCCTAAATGTTACAAGTTAGAGATGATTGCAGGCAATAACAAAGATAATTTGACCGCATAAAACCGGTATTTTTCTGAAGTATGTACCCCGCACATCCATTTTTCGGACTTCTGTGACTGAAAATTATGTTCTTAAGCATAAAATCCGATTTGACGAAATAGTACTATCAGATGATAAATAAACTCTTTAGAAACTCAATTGTTCTCAGGGAAAAAATATTTGAATTCAGCCGGATGAATTAAAATTATAATAAAGAGCCCATACAAGCCAATTGATCTGATTACTCTGAATCAATCATACCGGCAGCCATAGTCTCATTAGTCACTTCGTCAATAATTATGACGCTGCCAGTGATTCTGTTCTTCATGTAGGGGTCATAGAATATGGGTCTGGATGTCTTTATGCTGATATTAGCTATATCATTCATCTTCAGACTATCGACTGAGGTCTCCTTCTCAAGCGTTTCGATATTCATCCTGTAATTTATTGCCTTGATTAAACAGGCAGACTCATGAGTATTGTTTCTGATCAGATATCTTGCCCCTGAGTGAAGAGGCCTCTCGTTGAACCAGCACAGCATCATCCTGATATCCTGTCCTGCCAGCGGCATTTCACCATCTCCTGTAATCAAATCGCCCCTGCTTATATCAATCTGATCTTCCAGGGTCAATGTGACTGATTCACCCGTATTTGCCCTGTCTTTGCTTTTCTCAAATACAGTTATGCTATGTATTTTTGATTTCAATAATGATGGCAGAACAGTAATCTCATCGCCGGGCTTAAATGATCCTCCGGCAACTCTTCCTGCATAGCCTCTGTAGTCGTGAAATTCCGCAGACTGGGGGAGGATTATTGTCTGAACGGGGAAGCGTGCTGCTGAATTCAGGTAGTCCTGCTTTATGTCTATGGTTTCTATCAGTCTGAGGAAAGTGAATCCGTTATACCAGGTCATTTTGATGGAAGGATCAACGACATTATCCCCATATTTTGCACTGATTGGGATATAGTGAACGTCTTCAATGCCAAATTTCTCAACCAGTTGTTCAAGCTCGGTCCTGATAGTCATAAAGCGGGTTTCATCAAAACCAACCATATCCATCTTGTTCACACAGAATATAATATGATTGATTCTCAGCAACGAAGAGATATAGGTATGCCTGACGGTCTGTTCCACTACGCCCTTTCTGGCATCAATAAGAATGACTGCAAGGTTAGCAGTGCTGGCTCCTGTGACCATGTTCCTGGTATACTGTATATGACCGGGAGTATCGGCTATGATGAATTTTCTGGCAGGAGTGGCAAAGTACCGGTAAGCAACGTCTATGGTAATGCCCTGTTCTCTCTCTGCCCTCAGCCCGTCGGTAAGAAGTGAGAGGTCAACCTCTTCCCTTCCAAGCCTTTTACTCGACTCCCTGATATGATCCATCTGGTCCTCAAAGATAGACTTGCTGTCATAGAGCAGTCGTCCTATCAGTGTACTCTTACCGTCATCAACGCTTCCTGCCGTGGTGAAGCGCAGAAGACTTTTATTACTGTTTCCGTTATTATTTTTCATAATTTCATTCAAAAACGATCAGCCTTCGACTTAAAATAGCTGGCTGCTAAAAATACCCCACCTTTTTCCTGTCTTCCATAGCAGCCTCCGATCTCCTGTCATCATATCTGCCTCCTCTTTCTGTCACTCTGGTGGCGGCAATTTCAGAGATTACATCCACGAGTGTATTTGCCTCCGACAATGACACCCCGGTACAGGTTATATCACCGATGGTCCGGCAGCGGACATTTGCTTCAAATACCTCTTCTGTCGGCTTCAGGTTCATAAATGGTGCCCATGCCAGGTATACATCATTTCTTTTAAAGATCGGCCTTCTGTGGGAGTAATAAAGTGAAGGAAGTTCAATCTTCTCATTAAGAATATACTGCCATACATCAAGTTCAGTCCAGTTGCTGATGGGAAAAACTCTGAAATGTTCGCCAACGTTCTTCCTTCCGTTAAAAATATTCCACAGTTCGGGTCTCTGGTTTTTTGGGTCCCAGTGGCCAAACTCATTTCTGTGTGAGAAGAATCGCTCTTTGGCCCTTGCTTTTTCTTCGTCCCTGCGACCTCCTCCGATAGCTACATCAATATTGAGTTCTTCTATTGCATCAAGCAGCGTCACTGACTGTGCCTTGTTCCGGCTTGCATTAATCCCCTTTTCTTCAGAGACACGGCCGTTATCGATGGTATCCTGAACATATCTCACCAGTAACTCAACATTCAGTTCCCTGGCAAGGTCATCCCTGAAAGTCAGAGTCTCTTCAAAGTTATGGCCGGTATCAATATGCAAAAGGCTGAATGGCATACGTGCCGGCCAGAAGGCTTTCTTCGCAAGATGAACGAGCACGATTGAATCCTTCCCTCCGGAAAAAAGGATAACCTTCCTTTCAAACTGGGCGGCTACTTCACGCATGATGAAGATCGCTTCATCTTCCAGCTCCCTGAGATGCTCATCATTTATCTGCAGTGTACTTTCCATTTTTACCTGTTGAGTTTTTATTTAAGATGTAATCCGCACTCTTTCTGGTTGCCCGATTCCCACCACCACCTTCCGGCGCGAAAGTCTTCGCCGGGATTCACAGCACGGGTGCATGGTTCACATCCAATGCTGACATAACCCTTGTCTACCAACGCATTTACCGGAACATTGTTCTTATTCAAATAGTCATTTACCTCTTTCAATGTCCAGTTGAACAGCGGAAGGAATTTAAAGAGCTTTTTATTCTCATCATATTCAAGCCAGTCAAGACTGCTGCGGTCTGGAGACTGATCTGCCCTGATGCCTGATATCCAGCATGATTTGCCTTCAATGGCCCTTCCCAGCGGAACAACTTTCCTTATCCTGCAGCATTCCAGCCTGTTTTCCTTTGAATGGTAGAAACTGTAGGGGCCTTTTTCTGAGACCATCTTCTCCACGTCATCCCGGTCAGGAAAAAAGAGACCGATTTTTTTGTTATACTTTTTTAGCGTTTCGGAGTAAACCTTGTAGGTTTCCGGGAAGAGTCTTCCTGTATCTAGGGTAACGACATCGATAGGGATATCATTCGCGAAAATGGCATGTGTTATTGTCTGGTCCTCAACTCCGAAGCTGGTAGTGAATACTACCTTTCCCGGGAAGAGCATTGCAAGGTATTTCAGGGCATCTTCAAGGGGATGGGATTTGAGGCTATTGTTCAGGTCTTTCAATTCCATACTGCGTTTTTTTCGGGATGAAAGGAATGTTAATTTTCAGCCGGTGAATATGTGCCCACAATCTCTCATGGAAATAATAGAGCACTGTTTTTGTAACCACTTCAGCACTACCGATTGATATTGCCATGGTCAGACGTCCGGTGATAAGATAGCTGATCAGCATGGTATCAAGTGTTCCGACAATCCTCCATGATACTGCTTTTATGACGCTCTTAATTGGTTTGTCAGCCCTGTCACTTACCTCTATTGCTCGTTTTTCGGGGCTTTTATTCTCAGGTTTACTTAAAAGTACATCAAGCATAAGGCATTACTTCAGTTCAGGTCAAAATTAGGCTTGCAATCATTATTATCGGGCAGTAAATAAGTGGTAAATAAATAGGTATAAGTGCCTATATCACTGTAAGTAAAAATCTATGCCTGGGATCTGCCAGGTGTCCTTTTCGCCGACGGAAAGGATAGCATTGCAGAGAAGAAAGAACGTTGCAGACCTGGTCGGCACCAGTTGAAATGATAGAAGTATCTGTCGGTGATATGCCAGACAGAACTGTTTCTCGGATGAAAATAGGGAATATGCAGACCATAACCGTTGACCGGGAGTTGTCTCAGGGTACTTATATACTGATATTGAAGCAGTATGATTATTAGAAACTGCCTGGATTATAAAGAATTAGGGAACCTAATGTCAAATAAATATTTATGGCGCTTATGGCCACTGGTTATCTGATTATTTATGCCGAAGACATGAAAAGTGAATAACCTCGGATGGGGCCGCTATAAGGCGGCATAGCAATGACAATTAAATAGGCAGAGATGAAATGACTTATAATATTAACTTATACATTTGCCTGGTAAATCATTAAAAAAAAGGGAGGAAGTAATAATGAAAGAAAGAATGCAGCAATGCACACCTGCATCAGGTGCTGTTTACGGTCTTGGGTTAATAGGGGCGGCCATTTATTTTATTTCAGCTGCCACAGGATTCTGGATGGGGGTACTGGGTTTCCTGAAAGCCATTGTCTGGCCGGTTTTCCTTGTGATGGAAGCTTTTAAGAGCCTGGGAGTCTAATCCGGGGAGACTTCAATGAGTTAAAATGAGGATGTCCGGTGGCAGGTCAGTCTGCTGCCTGTTCGCTCTGTGGCTCACCGCAGTACCGGCAGATCTTTGAGGTGATCTGTATCTTTTCACCGCAGTTAGGGCACTCTTTAAGTTCACCGGCTCCTGACATGACCCTTTCCTTTTCCACCATGATTATTCCCTGGAAGAGGTTAAGCTCGGTGTCAGTGATGAATTTCACCGGCAGAGCCATGCTTCCGCCGGCATATTCAATCACCAGGTACCTCTTGCGGAGTCTCAGTATGAGAAAGACGCCCGTGGCAATTGAAATTACAGCTATGGCCAGCATTATTATTGTTGATTGTCTGACCTCTGACAGCAGGCCGAGTGTGGCGGCAACAACACCGAAAACCAAAAGTGATGTGCCCGGAACGGGCTGAGTCACCTCCCTGGTCACTGTCGATGTGACATCCTGAAGACTGACAGTCTTTTTTCCCATGCTTACCCTTAGTCCGCCACCGTGTAACCTGCGGCCTGCTTCATACATCTTCCCCACCTGGTATACCCTCTTGTCTGAAACGATTATGGCTGAATCTGAGAGATCATCATCAACCAGGAGTGATGAGAAATAGTCCTGACCCAATATCGCAATGAATTTCTCGTGCTGCGACGCGAAGAGGTTTTTGTAATTGTATTTCATTGATATTGTCAGTTATGCGATGGGTCAGGGAAGCCCGCAAATTTCCATCTGCCTGCCCAAATTTCGCGAATTAACTGCATAAAATGTACGTGCAACTCTTTAAAAGGTAGATATTTTTGACCAACGCGAGGGTGGAGTGGACAAAAGTCCTCTGTTCTTAGATAACACGTCAGATTGCACTTTGGCCTTCTAACTGGCTATTTGAACCAAAACCGGGAACATGCATTACCGTGATCCGGTAAAGGTGCCGTTGAGGGTCCCCGAGGTCAGGGTGTATGTGAGCAGATTGCCCTGTACGGTTCCGACAAGTGTATTGCCGGCAATGGAATACGACAGATAGTAAAGATCATTGCCTGAAGTTGTGATCATGATACCGTAGATATTAAGTGTGTGTGTTCCGGCGGTGATATGCATGTCAACCTTTGAGTTGGTGTATCTGGCCAGACTGGTGGTTCCGGAAACTGTAGCCGACCCGGTCGTAACTGTTCCGGTGTATGTGCCTTCAATTATGCTGGCATAATCAGGTTGCGGTTCACTTCTTTTACAGGAGGCATGCACCATTGCCAGACAGGTCAGCAACAGGAGTATGTTAGCCGCCCTCCTCATTCGAAATGGAATGACAATACCCATATCCGTGAACTTAATTTTTCAATTGCATTGCAGTACTGCGGATAATCGGGATGAGGATCATGCACAAGCATATCCTTTACACCGTTTGACATCTTCAGTTCCACCGACAGCCTGATGTGAGTGAGGTAAAAATCAATTCCGGCGCCCAATTCATAGTATATATCCGGCCGGTTAAGCCTGAGATATACAGGTCTTTCAAGCCTGTATGCATCTTTGGCATAGAAATCGTACCTGTAGTTCACCCCACCGATGATGTATGGCTTGATATCCTGCATTCTCCAGCCGTATTTGACATGAATGGGGAGTTCAATGAAACTTGACTCCAGCTTTTGCGGGCCGTATGAAACAGTATCAGTCAGGCTTTCACTGTCAAAATTTATTACCCGCTGTCCGAAAGAGACCCCCGGAAGAAGTCTTATATCAAAAAACTGGTTCAGCCTGAAATTGGCCACCAGGTGTATATTTATGCCTGGATAGTGACTCACTCTTCCAGGATAAAGCGAATCGACACCGTTGAACTCTTCTGAAGGTTTAATACGGAAATTCATAAGGTTCAGCCCCAGGCTGTAACCCATATTGAAGAATTTACCATCCTCCCATGGCTCGGTCCTGGATGCCTCATCCTGTCCGGAGACACTGAGGGTTATCAGCAGCATCAGGATTGCTAAGCAGGTTTTTCTTGGGTTGAACTTCATTTACCGGGTCTCCTGAAATTGGGCCACCAAGTTAGTAATTCCGGGCGAATTTCGCCAATTCTTCGTTACCAGTATTGTTGCTTGCAGGGCTTCGGGAGATAGCCAGATATACGAGTCATGAATGAGCCGGAGGCCAGTGTTTGACAGAGAATTTATCTGAGGTCAATAGGGAGTGCATTCCCAGCCGTAAGACTCCAGCTTGTTCTTGGTCATTGAACTGCAGACTGTTTGCCATTCAGCAGGATTATGAGGATTTTCACAAAACCAGCAGATATCGGCAGTGTCGCAGGAGGCAAAACTCAGCATAAAAAGGAAAAAGATGAGACTGACAGTTTTATGGAATTTTGCTCTCTTATTCATTCTTCTGCTGATTTCAGTTGCAATGATATTAAAAATTGGTGATAGCTGCATCGGTAAGTTCAATTAACCTGAGGTCAATTCAGCAGTTCATCCTGAAAAACATCCTGTTTTCCGGGGAGACCGGGAATGCCGGATGCCTTTCACCAGCAACTACTTGAATAGAAAGGCAATCGACTTTGTTGAGTTTTGCAGTGTGAATTCAGTACTGATTGCCGATTGTGTTCCGTAAACCTGGTTATGCATGATAACCTGGCACGAGACCTTCCGGCCGGCTTTCAGCATGGCAATTATTTCAGGGAGATGAATCTGCTTTTCCTGAGGATAGGAGCCGGAAGTTATAATCTTAACCTGCTTGTCCCTGGAATCTTCAACTCTCCAGAGTTGCCAGTCTGATTCGATTATATATTTTCTTGATCCGTTGTCCCATTCCTGTTTGAAGGCAGCGGGCCCATGAATATAAATTTTCGGGCTGTCATCAAACTTCAGGACAATTCCCTGCACCCTGTTATCCTTATCCTGGTTCGTATTAAACAATAGCTGTCCCGTGATCTGGCTGTAGGGATCCGCAGTTTTGCCTGCGGAGGCGGCTGGCAAGGTGCGAAGCAACCTGAGTGTTTCTGTTCCGCTATTCGAGATAACAAAGGCCATCCTGAATGTCCTGTCATAGGTCTCTCCCGATTGTGCCTTCCATTGTCCCAGGGCCGGGTAGCACAAAAAGACCAATGTTAAACCAGCAATTATATTTTTCATATCCTAAGGATAGATTTAATTTACAATATGATACAGAGGAGCACGCGATTTACTGCAATTAACCGCACATCTCCCCAATTACAACGATTGATAAACTATAAAGTTGCATTATTTAAGACAAACACTTTCAGGCAAAAAGGGTTTGCTCTTAGGAAGCCGGCAATTAATGTCATATAGAACTTCAGATAAATTTCAATCAAAATTAACCTCCTTAAAGTCAGTCAGGCCAAGTGCTTTCTTCCTGTAAACCCGGGCCCCGACTTTTTCGCCGTAATATTCACTTATCCGACTGAGTCCGAAATAGCCGTAAGCACAAAATTCCTTATTGTAATCGCCAAAGGATGAACCTGCATTTATTCCATCTTCATAGAATTGTTTTGCCAGAGCAAGGTTCTTGTATTTTTTTTCCTGAAGAATACCGTTGAAAATAAGAACCTGTGCTTCATATAAGCTGTTGCCGGTATTTGCAACGGAGTCTTGGAGAATTACTTCAGCCTGGTCAAATTCATTCAGAAGAAGAAGGTTCCTGATGTGATCTGATTTGAAAAGAGGATTCCCGGGGAATTGACCGGTAAGTTTTTCGCTGTATAATGATGCCACCGTGTAATTATTTTCAAATCCGGTATAGATCGATATCAGCCTGGAATAAGATTCAACATTCACAAAAATTGACTGTTGCGCTGCAAGAGCCAGTTCATTCATTCCTGTTTTCATATCGCCGGGAGGGAACAGGGATGCCAGAGACTTGTAAACGGGATGTATTCTGGGATATGCCTCCCAGTAATAATTATAAGTTCCTGTAAAAAAGCAGAAATCAGCAAAAACCGTCACGAAATCAAACGACTTCTTTAAATACTTATATGTCCCTGCAGTAAGAGGGATGACGTTCATGGTAATGTCATTATTTGTATAATATGTCAGCAGCAACCCTCTCGCACACAGATTTATCAACAGACTCTCAGCCTCATAGCTTTCCGAATATGGATTCAAAGAGCACAGGTCAATGCATTTGCGCAGATCATTTTCAAAAATCGGACGGGCAGGAGAGGATGGAAGCAAAGGATAATGTTCATAGTATGTCATTATTCCCTTTAGCAGGTAATTTACCGGATGCTCAGGGTATGACTGTTCAATTTCGGAAAAGATTTCACGGGTTTTTTGGTATTCCAGGTTGTACATATTATTGATGCCATGTTTAATCATTGATACTGCAAGGCTATCATGGAGTATCTGGGCATTGACGCCAGCCATGCCGCTGACAATTAAAAATACAACAGAGCTGATCTGATATTTCAGCAGCCTTCTCATCTCAGAAAGAGCAGTTAAATGGTACAGTTATCAATATTTGCCTGTTCACTGACATTACATCAAAGTTACACCTTGTTCAGGGCGATGTCAAGTTCTGCACCGGTAATGCGGACGTCAGGTCCAGTACAGGCTGTACCATTCCAGCCACATCGTGTTGCGCCATAGGACAGCCCGGCACAGGGCAGTTGATTATTTTATGTTCCTTGTTATCAGCCGGTTCCCAGCCAAGAGTCAAGTACAATGCAAAGAAACCGATTATAAAGGCAACTGCGACATGCCAGCCATTTCTGACCCACAGCACCACATTACGGGCTTCGGGAAATTTGTTTGTAATGGCCACTCCGGCAGATGAGCCAAACCAGATCATTGATCCTCCGAATCCGACTGAATATGCCAGCATACCCCAGTCATAGTGGCCCTGGTCAAGGCATAATTTCGTCAGGGGAATATTGTCAAATACTGCCGAGAGAAAGCCAAGGGAGAATGCAGTTACCCATGATGCATCGGGTAGCTCTTCAACAGGCATCATGGAAGCGCAGGTCACAAGGCTGAGGAGGAAGATTGTCCCTTTGAGGGCACCGGGAACCTCCCTCCATGGCACTTTACGGATGAAGGCGCCGATGACGATCGCTATCCAGACACCCAGAGCGGGCATGTCATACAGGATATTGGAAATTATTGTTCCTGCAAGGATAAGCGCCACGCTCAGCAATTTTCCCCAGTCAATACTCACATTCGGATCTGCATCCTTCTGGATCGGCTGGTATTTGTCCTGCTGGTGTGAGCCGAACCATGCGAAGAAGAGCAATGCCACCAGCGCCGCTATATATGCATGAACGACATTCAGGGCTGCCACTCCGTCAATCCACATCATTGTCGTGGTGGTATCACCGACAACGCTCCCAGATCCGCCGGCATTGCTTGCTGCCACCAGCGCCGCTATATAGCCGATATGAACCCTGTTTTTGAAAACCACCAGTGCTATTGTCCCGCCAATAAGGGCGGCAGCAATGTTATCAAGGAAGGATGACAGAATGAATACAAAGACAAGCAACAGGAAAGGTCCCTTCCAGTCATTCGGAAGATACCTGGGAAGTATATCAGGCACGCCTGATTCCTCGAATATTTTCGAAAGTACCGCAAATCCAAGCAGCAATCCGAGCAGGTTCAGTATTATACCCCATTCCCCCTGCCGCAACTCCCTGTCCATTACCTGTTCTCCAAAGGGTGTAGTTCCGAAGAAATGCTCCAGAAGGTTGAACCCGGGATCGAACAGCAGCTTGAATGCCAGCAGAACGGCGACTCCAATAACTGCCACCCTGAAAGTCTGCTTGTGAAACAGGGCTACTCCCAGGAGAATAAACCCGAAGATGATAAACTCAATGCGAACAGGTCCGATTGACGGGACCGTGCCTCCGGCAGCAAAGATATACAGGGGGGCAGCAAGGATGACAGCAGTCATCATTATCCTTTTACAGTTTTCCTTGAAAAACTGTTCAAAAATCCGGTACATGGAACAGGGAGTTTAGGTTGTTCTTTGGTGAATTAAACAGGTCAAAATTAAAGTGGTTTTTCTCTATCTTATTCTCTTCCCTGAAAGAATAGTTATTAACAACCTTTTAATGATGATGTTGATACCTGATTGACAGGAGCGTGCCCGGCGGTCAGGAATACCCCTCGGCTCAAACTTTCAGCTTTCCCGGTCAATGCCGTAAGAGTCAGGAAAATGAAGTTTTCGATACGACCCTGATCATTGTCTGGCGTATCATACCCATTATCCGGCCATGTCTCTGATGTAATAATATTATTGTAACCGGACAGGTCTCACTATTAGAAATATACCCTTATTGATCCCGGGGTAAGCCTGACACTTCCCCTCTTTAGCCATTTATCGGCATCAATATAAATAACCAGGGTTGCTGCGGCAAGCATCACCGATGAAGCAAGAAGGAGCTTATCCAGTCCATCTACGTCAGTGTATACAGCAACGGCATAGAAGGCGGCAAAAGCCGCCACAGATCCAATTTCACAATATGCCGCGATCCGTCTTTGTTGGTAGAACTTGCCCATGCAGTATTGCATATTGGAAAGATCATTCTTAATTACCACCCCCGGGACTAGAAGAGAATCCGGTGTAGAAAGTGGATAAGACCGGTAAAACCTGTTGTCCTGGCTATTCAGGATAGTGCACGAAAATAAAATAACGAACAAAACGGTTAGTTTTCTCATATTATAAAGGGTTTAGATGATTATGGTCATGAAAACTAATAAAACAGGATATATTACTCTCCCTTGCCCGTACAGATGTCGTCAGGATTCTCAACCCCCTTTATTTAACAACAGGTGTATTGCGGATATTCCATCATGAGCCTGCAAACCTGAATCCGATCAAGAATCCGATCATTCTGTTTCTTAACTCTGTCCAAGATTCTTCGCCTGGCGAAACATCCGGTAATCCAATCTGGTAAAATACCCGCAATTGAATCGTCCTTAACTCTGCTCCGGCGCCAAGTGAAAATCCAAAATCATATCGTCTTATATCATTCTCTTCACCTGAGCCCCATGACAAATCGCGGTATGATGTGCTGACCTTATCTCCGTCAGTATACGAGATGGTCTTCTCTTTGCCACCGATGCCTATCCCGAGATAAGGACCTGCCGCGCAGAAAATTCTGAGACTGCCTCTGTCAATAGATGCTTTAGCATTGACAAAGAGATCCAGGTAATTTGGACTGAACAGATACTTGTCCTTCCTTGTCTCCACAGAGATCTCTTCGATGGTGATCAGTTTAAATCCTTTTGGGGACCGGCATAAACCTGTTTCCAGGGAGAGGTAATGGCTGGCTGTAAATTCCCCGGTTACACCGAGAAGCAAACCTGAGCTCAGTTCTGGTTTCTGATCAGTATCGACTACCATACCTGCCAGGCTTAACCCGGCATGCAACCTGAATGTCTGGGCAGGAGCACTGAAATTCAGGGTTAACAGTAATGCACAAATACCTGCAATGGATAGATTGTTCATAGTATCCTTATAAAACTATATTTATGATACTCCTGAAATCTGCGGATCCTATGGAGGGGCTCCTATTTTTTTGCCACTACCTTGATGGTTTCGGTAGTAAGGATACCTGCAGTCAAACCTGAAATTAAAAAATCAACAAAATTGTATCTTGTGATAACCTGGCATGCACCATCAGTCGGGGTTGAAAGACTGGTTCTGCCAACAGGGATGATTCCCCAAAACAGCCACCATTGCTTGCCTTTGGAGAAAGTATATTCATTTCCTTTTGTCTCTCTGAACGCACCAACGCTGGTTTTGGTCATCATGCATGATGACAGGAAGGCGGCGAGGGTAATAACAGTAAAGAACAGAACAAGGTTGTGTCTGATACGTTTCATAGTCTTAAGAGTTAAGTATATAAAAATAATACGTCCTTCAGGGAACGATATTTTTTGTCAACCCGTAACCTTATCAAAGCTACACAGTAATTAATACAAATTCAATTTTATTTGAAATTCTTTATGCTGCAGGAATTTAATTTTCCTCAGCCGCCAGGTTATGTGGCAGATCAGTTCAGGCGTTTGGATTATATTGAGGGTTAATGGATGGGATCATTCATCGGGTACACACCAACTTATGACAGGTGCCTCCGGTAATGACAGGCAGCTCTGCCCACGGCCACTTGTTAAACAGAATATTCCGTACCACAGTATTGAAGCTGGAACTGATATGCTTGTGTGAATTCTGCTGCCGACATCTGATCCTGCATACGAATCTCCTTCCCGGGAAGTTATATATAGGGCTGCTTGATTGCCTTTCAACTGTAACAACAAGATAAAATGATTGATCATATGCAAATCAATAAGAAGGCTTTAAGGATTATTGTATCAGTTTTCCTGGCAGCATGTACCTCTGTCATTTCAGCTCAGGCAGGAATTGAAACAGGAGTCCCATCCGGCGGGAGTGAAGACAGCCTGAGATGCCCTGAAAATACTTCCCGGTACAAAACCCTTCTTTTGAATATGGATTATGGAAGTGCTCTTGAGTTCTGGAGACAGGTGCTTTCAGAGTGCCCCTCGTCCTCAGAAGAGCTTTATAAAGACGGTGAATCGATGTATTCAAAGCTCTATGGCAGCACCGGCGAGACGGCATACATTGACACCATTCTGATGGTCCTGTCACAGCGCACCTATTATTTTGACGGCCAACCGGCAAATGACCTTCATAAGGCTGATCTGCTCTCAGACCTGGCAGGAGACGACCCTTCATACCTTGGACTTTGCTACAATATCCTGGCAGAGGCGGCCGAAAGCTTTCCGGACCAGATGGAGTGCAGACACTTTGTGCTTATGGCAACCACCGCCGCTAGCCTGTATGCAATGGAAATAATTGATGCTGACGAGCTGGAGCATGCTTTCGTCAAGGCTATCGGGACCCTTGAATCACGATTGGGGAACAATCTCTGTGACGCAAGCCATGACGAAGATCTGAAAAACCTGGAGATCTATTTCACAACGTGCGGGGCAATGACGTGCAACAGCATCGAGATGCTGTACTCACAAAAAGTAGACAGTAATTTCCGTGATACGGAATTTATTGACAAGGTTTTTACGATGCTCACTGAAACGGGTTGCACAGGATCGGACCTTTATTATAACGTAGCAGTCAAGATGTTTGCCAACGACCGTTCCGCGGAAAATGCAGTCAGGCTGGCTGAACTGAATGTTGACCGGAATAATACCGAAAGGGCAATATCTTATTTCACCGAGGCTTATAATCGCGACACCAGCAAACTGGTCAGGTCTGAAGTTATCACCAGGGTTGCCATCATGGAGCTTTCCAAAGGCAAGAGGCAGGAGGCCAGGGACCGGGCGGAACATGCCTGGCAGCTGGATAACAGGAATGCCATGGCGCTGATAATCATTGCCGACTCCTATGCGGGGGCAGAATTTGGCAATTCATTTGACAACCACACTGCCTATTGGGTAGCGGTTGATTACCTTGAGGCTGCCATGATGGTTGATCCATCTCTTAAGAAGGAGGCTGAGGGCAGGATAAGGGCTTACTCCCAGCATTTTCCGACGCGGGAGGAGTGTTTTTACCGCAAGATACTTGACGAGGGTACTGTATTCAATGTCGGCGGCTGGATAGGCGAAGTGACCAGGGTCAGGTTCAGGAGAGAGTAGACAGATATCCTTTATTCACTCTCCAAAATCCACGGTGCCTGTTTCCTGATAGTGACTTTGCTATTATATTCAAGAGGAAGTGAAATCCAGCCTTTATTTTAATGCAAAAAATAGCCTCACTATTCTGATTTAAGAAGTGCGATTTCCTTTTTCAGTTCGTCAATTTGCTTTTGCTGTTCCTTTAATGCTTCAACCAAAACCGGAATCATTTCACTGTAATTTACTGATTTATATCCATTACTCTCGGTCTTTACCACTTCCGGGAATACATTTTCCAGCTCCTGGGCGATAAATCCGAACTGTGGTCCTTCAGCGAACTGGTAGTCTTTAAATTCATCTGCACGGAATTCAAATCTGGCACCCCGTACCTTCATTAGTTTTGCCAGAGGATTATCAATCGTCGAAATGTTCTTCTTAAAACGTGCATCGGATGAACTCCAGGTTCCTGTTGCATAAGCGCTTCCCTGTACATATAACATGTATCCCGGATTTGCCGGATTGCCTATTGTTACTTTTCTGGCAAAATAATTATAGGTCGCGTCGTATCCCCAGCTGAAATAAGTTCCATCATACCATAAAGCCTGAGAACCATTACACCACAAAGCATCGCCATATCTTCCGCTGATGATATTTAAATTGCCTGCAACATCCAGTTTATATAAGTTTGAGGGGATGAGGCCAATTCCCACATTACCGTTTGATTTAAGAATAGTAAATCTTTCTGTATTATCTTCAGACGCAATCGAGAACCGGTCACCGGAA
>CAZHTG010000002.1:0-20332 GCA_964535795.1 uncultured Rikenella sp. | reverse complement strand
ATCTTCAGACGCAATCGAGAACCGGTCACCGGAAACCCCTAATCCTATATTCCAAACTTTAAAATTGTCGCTGACTTTAATTATTGGAGTGATCCCAGATGAATAAGTTGTATTACTGTGTACTTGAAGTAACGCTTCCGGATCGGTTTTTCCAATACCCACATTCCCGGTAAAAGCGATTCTGGAATCGCCATACACCGAAAAAATGTTTTTACCGGTCGAGCCATTATTATAATTAAGATGAAACTGCGAGTCCCCGTCTGATGAATTCGTATGGCCAGCCAGCACCCAGTGTTTTGAAGAAGCCAGCATGGTTCTGAAAGATAACCTTGCATACCCGTCTGCCTCACTCAGTAAAATATTTGGGTAATTATCCACGGAGTTGCCATACACCTCCACCATACCTGCAGGATTCTGGGTGCCAAATCCGGCATTTTTCTGGACATAAAATTTTCCGTTCTGGAAATAGCCTGAAAAACCTTCGGGCGAGTAAACGTCTCCAAACACTCCATATGTTTTGCCGGTGGATGTTTTATTAACGCCATAAACTCCAATGCCCGTGGAGCTTGACGATTCACCCCAGATTCCATAATTCCCGGCAGAGAGGGTGGAAATTGCACCGCTGGTGCCAAGGTTGACTATATGGAAAAGGGGTCCCCCTGATGTCCCGGTTCCACTGTAGGGTAGTGTCAATCCTCCTTCATTATCTGCTGCCGGAGCCCAACTGGTGCCGTTCCATTTCAGAACATATCCGTTTACGGCGCCTCCCTGTGCTATCTTGGCACCGGTAACCGAACCATTGGCCAGTTTATCAGTTGTCACGGCTCCGTTATGCATCTTTTCAGCACTGACAGCAAGGTTGCCCAGTTTGGCTGTGGAAACCGTCTGGTCAGCCAGGTCGGCTGTAACGATGGTTCCATCCTGTATTTTTAAAGAATTGACCCCGTTGTCGGCAATTCTCAAAGGTGTTGCCGTAGTCCCGTTCCCTGCGAGGGTTGCATCGGTGACCACAACCTGTGTTCCCCAATTGTCACCACCACCTGATGATGGCAATGTGACCGAGCCGCCACCGTTGCTCAAAGAGAGAATAGTACCACTGAGGCTCAGTGACTGTATTTCATTTGTAATGCTTCCATCGGCATCCGTAATACCATAACCGGCAAGAGTAATCGGCTTGCCAGTTATGTCATCCCATGAACCACTGAACAATATGGGTCTGTTCAGCAGGTCATTATAGCTACCGCTTGTTGCTACTGTGGCGAAGACCGGCTTCCCTGTAATATCAGCCCAGGCGCCACTAAACAGCATAGGTTTGTTTAGCAGGTCATTATAGCTACCGCTTGTTGCTACGGTGGCGAAGACCGGCTTCCCTGTAATATCAGCCCAGGCGCCGCTGAAACCGTTAGCTGCCATTCTGGCATATAAAGCATAAGGCACACTTAACAGTTGACTTGTCCCCGAGATGGTATAACCTGTTCCTCCCGCAGGGTCCGTCTCCGTTTTGAGAAAGTATGGACCATCCGCCCAGTTTATTTCTGTGAATGTGCCCGTTAACGCCGTCCCGCTACCTATCTCAACTGTAACCAAGCCGTTAGCATTAGTCTGAGGATTAGGACTATAAGTTTCTGCGAAAATAACGGTACCGGTGGCTGACCCCTGCAGGATGCTGATTTTTAGCCCAACAGCCTGATTTGCCACCAGGGCTCCGGATGAGTTACGGACAACACTCTGGTAGCTCATCTTCTGAGGTGCCTGAGCAAGAGCAGTGAATGTCACTGTAGTGATCACCATAAGAGTAATTAGCTTTTTCATAATAATTATCTTTTGACGATTTTAAATACCTTGACTTCGTGAGTGTCTTTGAAAACCTTGAGAATATAAACAGATGCCGGCAGACTTTCCAGAATTACTTCGGTCTCGCGGCTTAATACTAATTTATTTTGGAGAAGCCTGCCATTCATGTCATAGATATGAAAGCAGAACCTGTTATTGGCAGGTGATCCGATTATCAGTGTAACGGATCCTTCTGTTGGATTTGGGTAAACGGTGTATTCAATTGTGATGTCCTCAGTATTTTCGACTGCGGTCACTGTTGAAATCTCATAGGGTTGCTGAACCCCCTGAATTATGGAACCGTTTGTTCCCGTGAACACACTGCAGGCAATCTGCCCTAGTGTGTATGTAACTGATCCTCCAGTTCCTGAAGCGCTCCCGCCCGATGCAGGGATAGATTCCTGAGAATGCAAAACTGAGATTGAAGTGACACTCAGTATTAAAAGCCATAAAGTAAATTTTGGATGTTGCATGACTCATCAGAGTTTAATTCTGTACTTAAAATATTTGATTGCTGCCAGAAGTACTTTTCATTAAATTGTATCAGAAATATGGCTTTGCTCGTATGTGCCATAACAGTTCATGTAACTCATTTATAATGATCGTCAAACTCTCATGTAAATTTACAAACACAGGAGGCTGAAGTCAAATTTATCTTGACCGGAGCAATCCTTTGCCTTCCCCGCTGGAGGTCCAGGCTGGTGGTATTAGAGATAAGGGTATTTGCAATCATTGAAAATGAGGAAGGAATCCAGGTCGCCGGAACATTGAGTTTGCAGGTAATTCAGTTCCATATAAATACCTGGAACTCAAAGCCTGTTTTAGGCATTATTTTAATACCGCTGTGAAGAATTTATCCAGCTTTTCCATGTCCAGGAAACCGTTGGTCCTTACTCCACTGCATACATCAACTGCATAAGGTTCTACAACTTCAATGGCATCTTTGACATTGTCAGGTTTCAAGCCACCAGCAAGAATGACAGGACATGATACCTTCTCTCTGATCATACGGCTTAATTTCCAGTTGTGAACCCGCCCGGTACCACCAAGTTCTTTGATTTTAAGATTTGGATTACCGCTGTCAAGCAAGATTGCATCAACGGACTGAGAAATTCTGATTGCTTCATCAATGGAAAGCTCGTTGATTACATGAATTACCTGGACAATTTTCACTGACGGAAGGGCTTCTTTAAGTTGTGAGTATGTTCCATCTGTGAGATAATCAACGATCTGGATTGTATTAGTATTTGTACTCTGATGGTGTTTAATGATATTAATGACTGATGTACGGCTGGTAAGGAGAAATGTTCCAACAAGAGGGGGAGTGGCTGCAGCAATTTCTTTGATAATATGATCAGAAATTGGCCCCGGACCGCTGGGCATTTTTGCCACAAGACCTATTGCTGAAGCTCCGAAGTCAATCGCCGTGGCAGCTTCTCGCATGTTCTGTATACAGCAAATTTTTATTCTCATGATCATGGTTCGTTAGGCATAGTATAATCAGCTTGCGGCTAAGAGTCATGTATTAGCAGCCAGCTAAATGACTCATATCTTTTGAAAGCGGCTTTTAGTTCTCAGTGCATTTCTGCCAAGGGGATAATCCATATATTTTTTTCTAAATCAACAATTCCTCCCATTTCCTCTTTTACAACTTTATCTGTGATCATCAACCCTTTTTCTGCCATACGGTCAAAAGAGTCGATTCCATTATCCGGGAAATTCTGCCTGGTTCGATGTATATTATATTGATTTGAGAATTTTCTGCCGAAAGCCTCTTCTATTCCTTTTTTCCCGATCATAAAGCCAAGCAACCCGCCCCATGTAGCAGTTGGATTGTCAGAATCCCAGCCCGCAAGCGTTCCGATTTTTATTGTTTCTTTGATATCACCCTCACCGTAAAACAGGCTTACTAAGCTTGCTGCAAAATTTATTCCTGCGGCGAAGCAACCATTACAATACAAGTTTTTGGATGTAATATCGTAACCATCTTCCTGATTAACCTGGTATCTGAAGTAAACAGAATCTCTTGTTTGTTCCCATGGGATGCCAGACTGATACATCTTTCTAATGTAATCGAACATGGAAGCTGGATATGATCTGTCAGGAAGCACTTTGCGTGCCTTGTTGGCCATCCGGTTTATTTGCACACCAATAGGTTGATTTGCATCAACTCCTGACGCCAGGGAATGCATGGTTACATAAAACTCTGAAATAGATTCAGCCTCTTGCCTGGCTGTTGTCCGGATAGGTAAATGAGCGATTTTTAATGCAATATCAGGTCTTGCAGGTGACAATATCCCAAATATCTCTGTAGTCAATTGTGCATCAATCATTTCATAATATTCGTTATTTTCGGGATTTCCTGTTTCCGGAGGCAGAACACCTTGTTTCATAAGATCAAACGCTCTTTGGTTTGATACCCACAAATAGTTCTCCTCCTCATTTTTAATGTGCTTTAGCCAGCCATCACGTATTTGTTCGGGTGTCAGACAACTGGTATGATTGACATACAACAGGTGCTGGTACATGTATTCAATATCTGTATCATCATCCGATCCCCAGATCTCATTGGTGTCTTTTAATATAAAATCAATCGTAGGGGACAAGTCACTCGGAATACCTTCTGCCCAAATACTGGGTTGATCAGGTTTTCCCCAGTCCTCCCTGGTGTAGAACTCTCCGGTTTTAGTCTCTCCGATATTGCCGATTTTATCCATCTCTGTTACTAGTCCTGTCCAGTTGGCGATACATTGTCCCAGCCAAAAACCATACAGTTGATCATGGTATTTATCCCGCGAAATAGTAATATAAACTTCGTCTTTCCGTGCGGAGAAGCTTTCCTTTTTTCCCTTAATATCGGGTTCTGAATTGTATGAGAACAAGATAATCATGGGAAGTAATATTGTGATATATAATTTCATAATTGCTTCTGACTTTTTTTATGCAATACAAGGTACAAATAAATAGACCAAACTGATATTATTACCAATGCCGCAATCGTTAATCGCGTTGATATTTCCCCATATTCACCCCCATAGCTAATACCTTACCATAACGAATGATAGTATTGTTCAATTGCTTACTAAAACTAGGAGTATCGTATATCTCAGTAGCGTGGCCAACTGCATGACACACTGCAGCCGCAGGAGAAAGTCAATGTCTGAGAAAATCTGCTTTCTATGTCATCCTGCGGCCTGCCGTTCCCGGGATTTCAGCCTCCTAATCCGGGCATAATTTTTCTGATCTTTAGAAAACTCCCATTGATCAAAATCACGTTTCCTGGAGAATCCAATATTTTATAATTCTATCATTCAGATAATAAATACCTTAGGGAAACTCATGATCTAAATACCTATTTTTATCATTTAATTCCGGTAAAAATTGCCCTCTTTTTGACGAAGTATAGTATTCATGTTGTGAGTGGATCGGGTAGGTCAGTGAAGTATCGGAATTATTTGAGGAACGTGTTTCGTAAAGCGTTCATAATCAATATAAACGAACATTTGGCTCTTGTGCGACGTACACTTATGGCGTAACTTTGACCTGTTAGTCAAAACGAACAGCCATGAAGACATTCAATCAGATTTCTTCAGGTTTACGCGGTGCGGCCGGATACTTAAAAGTGATCCGGAATCTGAAGACTAAATTGGCAGCAAACAGGTCTGCCACACGAAGCATTCTTCTGTGTATGGTCTTTTTTCTGGGTTCTTCCCAGGTCCCGGGAGGAAGCCCTGTAATGACAGAGGAGATGAAATACCAGGCTGAAAAGTCGCTCTTTTATTTTCAGATAAGGTCTGAACCGTTCAGCGATGATTTACTCAAGAAATGCCTCGAATTTGAGGGAGTGAAATATCAGGATATAGTTCTTTTACAGTCGCAGCTGGAGACAGGACACTATACTTCTGATATTTTTCTGAACGGAAACAACCTGTTTGGCATGAAGTATCCGAGCCGCAGGCCAACGGTTGCCACGGGGATATACAAGGGCCATGCTCAGTATAAACACTGGTCCGATTCCGTAATCGACTATGTCCTGTGGCAGGAGTATTACCTGTCAAGGGGATACAGGCTCGAAGGTGAGATTGACAGCGATTTCTACCTGGTCTTCCTGAAATGTATTCCTTATGCCGAAGATAAAAGATACATCCGCAAACTTGTGGAGATGTCACAGGGCGATCTGACCTGAGAACATTGCTTGGTTCATAACCCTATCAGGGTCTGCTATATTCACTGCATTTCAAAATATTTGCATTTGCTGAGCTTACATCGTACTTTTGAATCCGAAGACGCGACAACGACGAAACATCATCAGACCTTTACCAGAATGAGTTCAGCAAAACGATCACGGAGATTTCCATACGGATGGATAATATTTATCCTCGTAATTGCACTTCTCTATGCTACCAACCCCTCCGAGGGGCAGTTCACCTCGTATCTGAAGGATAAAATCCGGGAGCAGACTGACGGAGATGAAACCCTGGCAGGAGACCTGCAGAGGATGCTTTCAGGACCTGCCGCTTCACTGGCCGGAATGGGGACAGTCCGTACGAACTATTATTTATGCTCCGTTTATAAGATGGATTTGCCTGGTGAAGATCATCTTTACCTGGGCATACTTGATCATTTTCTCAGACTGCAATAAAACATCCGCATATGGATTTCACTGAATTAATCAATACCCGCGAGAGCATCCGCAACTATGACCCTTCGAGGCCTGTCCCTGAAGAGACCCTGAAACGAATCCTCGATGCCGGCAGGATTGCACTTTCGGCAGCCAACAGGCAGCCATGGAAGTTTCTTCTGATATCATCGCCCGGGATGCTTGAGAAGGTCAGGGGCTGTTATGGCCGGGAATGGTTCCATGACGCTCCTCATGTGCTGGTGGTTGTCGGATTAAAGGATCAGGCATGGAAAAGGAGTTTTGACGGGTACAATTCTGTGGAGACTGATGCCGCCATAGCCATGACTCATATTGTTCTCGCGGCAGAAAACGAGGGAGTAGGGGCATGCTGGATCGCAAATTATGATCCTGTAATGCTATCGGAAGCCCTGAAGAATGTTATTGATCCGCAATCCGGTCAGTTGATCTTTGGAATCACACCACTTGGGTACCCTCGGCCTGAATTCCGGAAATCAGGTATGAAGAAAAGAAAAGAATTCAGCGAAGTGGTGCAATATCTCTGATACCTTAAGCTGATTGAACTCAGGGGAGTGCCACGGTTCAGGCAAATTCCGGTCATAGCACGGGAAATATGGACTCAGTCGAAACAATTCACCGGATGACAAGGCAGGCATATAATGATGCTGCCGACAAATATCACAGCCTGTTTTACAATGAAATGAATGAAAAGGAATACGACAGGAATCTCCTTGATTCATTTTCAGAATTATTGGAACCAGGTGCCGCAGTTTGCGATGCCGGATGCGGACCTTCGGGTCACATCGGGAGATATATGCTGGATAAAGGTTTGAAAATAACCGGTGTGGATATATCCGACCGGTGCGTAGAACTGGCTTCAGAACATGCGCCGGAGATCAGTTTCATTCGTGAGGATATGCTTCACATGAGCTTTCCTGATGAGAGCTTCGATGGGGTTATTTCCTACTATTCCATTATAAATACACCCAAAGAGCATGTGGGAAGGATATTTGCAGAGTTCAACAGAATTCTGAAGCCCCGGGGTTACCTCCTGATTGCCGTGAAGGAAGGCGATGAGGAAGGAATTATCAATGATTTTCTGGGAGTTGAAGCTGACATATATTTCTCTCTTTTCAATGAATCCGAAATAAAACAATTCTATTCAGATAACGGTTTCGGGCTTGTATTCATTGAAACCCGCAATCCTTACGATTTTGAGATTAATAACAGAAGAATTTTTGCAATAGGAAGGAAATGCTGATAAATGTTTAAATCATGAAGAAACCGATAGAATACCAGGTGATAAACTGGGAGGGAATACCAAAAACCGAACATAAGGGCGATTCGGGTCTGGCATTATGGCAAACACTCCAGTTTGATGGTCTGAGGGTCAGAATTGTTGAATATTCCAAAGGGTACCTTGCAGACCACTGGTGCAGGAAGGGCCATATAGTTCATTGCCTTGAGGGGGAGTTTGTCAGCGAACTTCAAAATGGGGACAGGCAGGTTCTGAAGAAAGGAATGACATACATTGCATCGGATGATGTCAGTTCTCACCGGTCGTCTACAGAGACCGGTGTAGTGCTGATGATTATTGACGGAGACTTCCTGGCAGTATAACCACCTCACGGTAGCACCCAATCTGCAGACCCTCCGGCAGAAAATGGCCAGGGTCACCCTTTACAGGTAAAACCGGTTTGGCTTATCATAATACCGGTAATACAGATTCCCTGATAAAGACCGGTCCCACCTGCGGAGTATTATAGTTCTGTTCTGTAAGGCCAACCACCAGGTGGTATTCCGGGAAGATGTATATTTTCTGCCCTCCAGCTCCTTCGGCAGAGTATACAGGGGTGCTCTTCCCCGAACCGGTTCTCATTTCCCTTAGCCACCAGAAATAACCATAACGGCTGGTATCGAATCCGGTGGCGAAGGCTGGCTTTGTAATTTTGCTTATCCATTGCCCCGGGATGACCTGTTGTTCACCCCACTTACCTTCATTCAGGACCAGTATCCCTATCTTCAGCATATCTGCCCGCCTGAGGAACAGCCCCCCACCGGCATGACAGAAACCGGTGGAATCTTTCAACCACCTGAAACGGTCGATCCCCAGAGGTTCAAAAAGATATTCCTGTGCAAATTCGTCGAGCTTTCTGCCGCTGGCCTTTTCTATGATACCGGCTACGATCATTGGGCAGCCGCTGTTGTAGGTGAATCCTGTAAAGGGTTCCTGCTTCATGCCCCGTGTAAGGGCATACTCCAGCCAGTGACCGCTTCTGTACATGTTCATGTTGTCATTCCGCGGGTCATCAAAGGGGATCATCTCTTCCCATTCGAAACCGGCCGACATGGTGAGCAGGTCGCCGATGGTCACTTTTGACTTCAAGGGGTCGCCGGCATTAAAATGATCGGGGAACCAGGCAGATACAGCTTCTTCATCGCTGCTGACGAATCCCCTGTCGATGGCGATGCCCATGAGCAGGGCCACGATGCTCTTGGTCTGCGACTGGATCTGATGCAGACTGTCCTTCTCTGCCCCATGGTAATATTTTTCGAAGACCACAGCACCGTTGTCATAGACGATGAGGCTTTGTACATTCCTGAAAAACTGTCTGCTATCGGTTTCAATGATACGGTCAGCCTTCAGGATGACTGAATCGGGAAGTGCCCTTTTGAGCGACTGGCCTGCAACGCTTAAAGTGACAGCGGCAAAAATCATGGAAAGAATTATCTGTTTCATTGGAGGTTTGCTAAAGAGGTTTAATAATTTGGTGGCATGATGATAACATAGCGTTCTGTATTACTCGCCCGGTCTTAGCTCTTCAATGATTTTTGAAGATACCCATCCAAGGCCGGGAAAGCCGGTGAAGATATAATCTCCGCTGAAACTGTAATTCAGGGTCCTTCCCATTTTGCCTGATATATCAACCCCTTCTGTCCAGTTACCATCACTATTCCTGAAGCTGATAAAGGGTTTTCCCCGGTAGTAAAGAAGATAATCGCCATCAGGTGAGATATACGGGCCGCCGATCAGTTCACCGTTATTGATATTTTCGCTTAGCTTCACGGGGGTTGAATATTTTCCGTTTGAAAAGTCTGCGCAATAAATATCTCTACCCATCACAAAATAATAATTACCAAACCTGTCGAAAGAAAATGTGAAAAACATTTCAGACTGTGCTGAAGGCATTGGTTGTAATTCGAAAAGCTTCGGTTTGCTCCAGCCATATTTTGTTTTTTCAATAAACCAGATTCTCGTTTGAGCCTGGTCAGCGGATGTTGCATCAATTGGCCGTTTCGAAGCAAAATACAGTCGGTTCCCATCCGCTGAAAAAACCGGATGATCATCTTTGAAATCCCTTTCTGAAAATGGGACTTTCCCGGGATAAGTCCACATTCCATTCTCTAACCTGGTTGTCATGATATAACCGTACGAATATCCACCGCCCCTGGATATTATCATGGGATTCCAGAATATTTCGTCACCACCTGGAGAAACAGCTACTGTTGAGTGGGGTTTGTAGCGGTGAAATATGATTCCAGAGGCAAACCTTTCAGGATTCAACCCCGGAGGGGTGGCTCCGAGGTATTTTCCTTTAATTTCGGGAAATTTGGGTGCTGAGGTGTCCGCTCCAATCGATTTAAAATAATTAATAAGCAAAGTGTCTTGCCGGTCCTGTGCAATATTGTAAGGAGTTTCTCCCAGTATATTTATTGCATTAATATCCGCTCCATTTTCAATAAGCAGAGCAATTATCTCTTTGTGCCCCTGCTCTGCGGCGATATGAATGGGGTACCATCCGTACTTGTCTTTGCCGTTAACATCAAAGCCACTGCTGATCATAGATCCGACAATTTTTATAGAACCTCCTCCGCTGGCAGAGTGCAGCAATGTGCCTCCATCCTCGTTCATAATTTCCAGTGATGCATTTCTCCTGACCATCTCTTCGAACAGATTCTCAATCCCGTTATCTGCGGCATAAGCCAATAATTCTTCTCCTTCCGGGGTGTTAATATTTAATTCAGCGCCGGCATCAAGAAGTACGGTTACAACATCCTTGTATGGTCTCCAGGCTGCCAGCATGATGGGTGTATTACCGTTTCTATCTTCAGCATTTACGTCTGCTCCAAGACTTATTAATACTTTAATGGTTTCTGCATCTCCGCCGTCCCTTGCAACGGCGCATAACGGAGTTCTGCCGTAGGCATTCCGCAATTCCAGGTCCTCTTTACTGGCTCCGTTCAACAATAAATATTCAAGGAGTTCTTTATTACCGGTAGTAGCAACATAATAAAAGGGGGTGGCTCCGGTATTGTTCTTATCATTTACGGCAGCTCCTTTTTCGATTAGAAGTCTGGATGCTTCAAAATGACCACGCGATGCTGTGCTGTGAAGGGATGTTGTTCCATTTGCATCCCTGGCATTCACATCACTGCCCTTTTCAATCAGATATTTCAAAACGTCAAGGTGTACTCCTCTGGCCGCCCAGTGAAGAGGAGTCCGACCGCTGGCATCAATTAAATTAACCAGCTGCGGATCTTTTTCGACAAGTATCCTGACTTCTTCAATATCGTTTCCTTTAACGGCATCAAATATTTCCTGCGCATGTATTGTGGCAGATAATGCAGTTAACAAACCACTGATCAGAATAAGTTTTTTCATATTTTATTGAGTTTTATTCTTTCGGTCTCAAATCTTCAATAACTCTTGCTGACACCCAGTAGATATCATTATTCCTGTGGAAGAAAAAGAACTTGCCGTCAGGAGATACATTGGGAATATTTTCCGTGTTTGTCTTGTTGATAGTCTCATCGAATTTTACAGCCTTCATCCAGTTGCCATTTTTATCCCTGAAGCTGATATATAATTGTGATTTGCCCATTCCTTCGGGCTGTGCATCAAAGATCAGGTAGCTTTCATCAGAGGCGATAAAGGGATGTGCTCCTCGCAGGTAGTTGATCTCATCCGGTAAAAATTCGGGTTCCTGATACTCTCCATTGAGGAATCTTGATCTGTAGATGCCAAACTTCCTGTTGAATCCTGCAGTGAAATAAAGGTTATTGTTCAATGCTGCCGTAACGAACATGATCCATCCTTTATTGATGGTTTCTGTAAGATATTTTCCATCACTCCAACCAGCCGGTGTTTTTTCGGAGTACCAGATTTCACCCACTGCTGTCGGGCTGTTGGGTTTGGGCCGGTCTGAATTATAAAAGATCTTTTTCCCGTCGGGAGAAATAAAAGCTTCGTATTCGGTTATATCTCTTGCAAATGGTGCCAGGGATGGTTTGGTCCACTTCCCATCCAATAATTCTAAGTATATGATCCGGTTTTCAGTGCCCCGGATATCTTCCCTTCTTGTAAAGAACAACTCTTTCCCGTCGGGTGAAAAGGAGACTGCAGCTTCCCATGCTTTTTCGGTAGAAACAATACCAGGAGCGAAAATTTCAGGGCTTGGGCCTGGCGGCTCTTGACCAAGATAAGGTCCTTTCAGGACAGGGAAATCTTGTTGGCTGGTTTGGCATACTGCAAACAAAATTGGCGACAGAACGAACAAGATTATACATATAAAATTTTTCATATTATTGTCATTCTGTAAGTTATCACTCTGGTCTTAGTTCTTCAATGACTTTTGCCGGTACCCAATAAACCATATGCCCTTTGCCATTGAATAAACAGAAGAAAAGGTATTGGCCATCAGGAGTAATTCTTGGCGCCCCCATCATCTCAATGGGGCTTTTTTCCGGTATGGTCAGAGAAGGAGAAAGGTTTTGTGCTTTGGTCCAGTTTCCGGTTTTATCTTTAAAGCTTACGAAAAGGTTCGTTTTGGGCGGACCGTTTTGCTGTTCAATCAATCTGACGAAAACCAGGTATGAATTGTCAGGTGATATGAATGGTGAAAATTCCGGCGATTCTGAGTTGATTGTTTCCGGAAGCCTTTCAGGGGCCAGGTATTCACCATTTTTAAGCTGTGAAAAAAAGATCTCGGATTTTCTGTCGTCACTCTTTCCTCCAAAATAGACATTGTTCATTTTGTCTAGTGAAAACTGCCAGTGAAATGTCGGAAGGTCAGGGCTCAGAAGTTCAGGGTCTCCCCATCCTGTCGCTTTTCTTTCAACAAAATATATTTTTTCATTCTCGGCATTCCCGGATGCTCCTTCAATACCTGAAAGGTAATAAAGTCTCTTTCCATCGTTTGAGTAGAATGGCTCAGAGTAGTTATGGCCATCCTCCGGAAAAAACTCCTCGGGCTTTTCCCATTTCCCGTTCCGATATTTCATGATGAAGATTAGTGACCTTCCATTTACTTTATAATTTGGATGCCAGGCAGCCTCCGAAAAGTCGGATGTAAAGACAATATTCCCATGAACACCCTGGTAAACACTTACAATACCCGGTGCAAAGAGTTCAGGGATTATTCCTGGTTCTTCCTGACCAAGGTATTTGCCCTGAAGCAATGGAAAGTCATCCTGCTGTGAGTACAAACCCAATACAGCAAATAATAGCAAATTGAGAGTTGATATTGTTTTTTTCATTTTTACCGGGTGGTTAAGTGATACTATCTGATAAAAAATGTATCCAGCTAATAGTTTTTGACCTGTCATTCTCAAATTCTCCAGCCATTTCATCTGTTACTGGTAATGACCGGCATATTTTATTCCGATATACAGATACTCAGAATCTGACAAGAAAAGTATTTCAAAGCTCTCCGATATATCAAGATTCAAAGCACCTTTCCATTCATCTTGCATGAAAAGTCCGTCAGTTTTTACCTGGCAATTGTTTACCAAAGGAACTTTGATATTTTCGGGCAGATCGTCAGAGGTTACTTTCACAGTGGTCTGCCCTTGCACATCCTGCGAAACAAGCACAATAATGATGGACAATACATTCAATGCTTTCATTCTGTTTGGTGTTACATATAAAGAATCAGGTTCTCTATTCAACCCGGACCAGGTCCAGATCATGAAAATCAAAACTAAAATCAATGTTGGGTGATATTCCCTTCATCTTAATGGAGATGGCATTCCCCTCTGTGTCTAAATTATAGGTTGCGAATGCATCACAGGGCATGTCGTTGTAATCCCATTTTATGGCAAAGGTAGTGGCCTTGTAATAAAACATTTGACCCGTTAATTTTGGCGACCGGAGCGATCTGAACCATAACGTACCATCCTTCTCAAAAACTTCTGCCTTCCCAAACCAATTATCTACGTAGGTTCCAATGTAGTCATGAACGTCGATTTGTTTTGTTTTTGATTTTTCAACGGTTTCCCAGACATCAGCAGTCACAGAGTCGGCATTGTTTTGCATGGATTCCAGGTTTTGAACAGCCATCCCGATCCATTCTATTTTTTCCACCTCCAGGTATGAATCGCGAATTGCCCTGGATAAAGTAACATAGCTGAATCCACCGGGGGCGCTATTGGTTAAAACCACAATACCTAAATTCAATTCAGGAATTACGATGGTTTGCGAAAGCATACCGGGCAAACCGCCGCCATGCGTCAGGGTGATATAACCGCAAAAATCATATATATTCCAGCCCAGGCCGTAGGCATTGAAATGGTTATTAAGCCTTTCCTGGGAGATCACATTAAAGTTAATATTGGTATGTGGCTTCCACATCTCCTGCTGTGCTGATTCCGAGAACAATTGATTTTGGTTTTTTTCGCCGTATTTCCCTTTGTTTAACTGAACCAGAAGCCATTTGCTCAGATCGTCTGCACTGGAGTAGATCCCTCCTGCGGCATTCGTTAACTCATGCGAATAACTGTTAATTTGTTTTAATGGTCCGGCTTCAGAGCTATGTGACAAAGCTGTATTGCTTTTATTTTTAATCATACCGAAGGAGGGTGCAGAGTTTTTCATCTGCAAGGGATCAAATATTCTAGTTTGAATAAACTCCGTGTATTCCATTCCACTCACTCTTTTAATGACTTCTCCGGCCACTATGTATAATAAATTATCATAATCGTACTTTGTACGAAATGCACTTACCGGTTTCTGATACTGAAAGCTTTTCAGTACATCCTGAACCGTAAAATAGCTCCCGTCGGGAAAAATCATCAGATCCCCCGCTCCAAGCCCAAGCCCGCTCCTGTGTGTTAACAGGTCCAGGATGGTGAAATTTTCGGTCACATAAGGATCATACATTCTGAATTCAGGAATATACCGGACTACCTTATCGTTCCAGGACAGTTTATTTTCATCAACTAATATGGCCAATGCAGCAGAAGTGAATGCTTTTGTATTTGAACCAATGGCAAAAAGGGTATTTTCATCGACTTTTTGTTTTGTTTCTATTGAGGTTACTCCATAGCCTTTTGAATGCACCACTTTCCCGTCTTTTACCACTGCAATGGCAATTCCGGCCTGTTCCGGTAATCTTTTCATTGATTCTATCACAAGTGAATCGATCTGTTTGCTGCTGTATCCTTGTCCAAAGCTGACGATACAATTCACCAGGACTGAAAGGAACAGGATTTGTTTGAGGTTTAACCGGGTTTTCATCTGTGATTGATTAGAATTTCATTTGTTATTATCAGTTATTGCTGTTTCAAGGATGGTTGCAGGAAACCAGGAATAAAATCAGGAGGATCCTTCTCTTCATGGGCTTATTCTCTGTTATGGTTCTTTTATGGTTCATGCTCTCCCTGTCCTCGTTTCCTGCAATGCTTACAATAGGCAGGGAGCGGATGATATCAAAGGTCCCCATGGGGTCCAGCGGACCATAAAGGCTGTCGCCCAGGTTGACGATCAGGTCAGGCCCTCGTCCCTCCAGGTCACGGAGTACCACCTCCAGTGCCCAGGAATTGCCGTGTATGTCAGATTGTATTGCTATTTTCATCCGGCATAGAATGATCGTTCTGTCAATGAATACAGGAAATTATGTGATTTATGTCTCCATCATCTCAATCTTCCGGCCTCATTTCCCTGATAAAATCAGCCGAGACCCATTGGTTGTAATTGAACAGGTATTTCCCGTCAGGTGACACCATCACACCCACATAGACCGGAAACCTGTCCACAGGTTTTGGTTCCTGCCACTGTCCGTCATCGCCTTTTAAGCTGATGAACAGGTAGGGACGCTGCAGGATGGCGCGGAAAAAGAAGAGGTACGACTCATCGGGGGCAATAAAGGGCATCATTTCCGATTCGCCTGTATTGATTACAGGGCCTGCGTTCACCGGCTGTGTGTATTCTCCATTGACCAGCCGGGACCAGTAGATATCACCCGCACCGAAACTGTTCTGGTCGGACCCTCCAAACCAGAGGGTACCGTTTCGGGAAACAGTTACCTGCCAGTGCAGGCTGAGGGCATTCACAGCAGCACTTACAGGTCGGGGCTCGGACCAGCCAGTGGCTCTCCTTTCAACATACCAGATGTTCTCCTTGTTCGAGTTAGCGCTGAGAGTGTCAACAGGCCTCTTCGAGGTAAAGAAAAGCCTCTGGTTGTCCGGGCTGACAAAGGGCACATCGTCATAGAACATAATGTCATTAGACCCGCTGAAAGAAGGGTACGCCGGCTTGGTCCACTGCCCGTCCCTGATAACTGAATAAAGAATGGAATATCCGTTGCCCCAGTATATTTCGTTGCCGTCGGGCGAAACGCTGATGGTGGTATGATCGAGGTACACGATTCCCGGGGCAAAGCGTTTGGGTTCTTTTCCCGGGGGATCCTGTCCCAGGTAGGGGCCGGTGATGACCGGAAACTGTTGCGGACCGGTATCTGCTCCCAGGCTCTTCAGGAGTTCCATCACCTCCCCGTTGCCTGCTGCCTCGGCAATATTATAAGCCGACCGCCCATCGTTGGTCCTGGCATTGATGTCACAGTCGTTGTGTACGAGGAAGCGGATCATCTCCAGGGCATCAGGATTGCCTGCAACCGAGTGGAGGGGAGTTGCCCCCGTGATGCTTTTGGAAAGGTCAAGCGGAATGTTATAGGTCTGCAGCTTTTTAACTATCTCAAGGGAGTTGCCGGTTATGGCGCTTCGCATGAGGAACCTGTTGGTACCGGCGTCGGCAAAGATATCCTCACCGCATTTTTCAATGATCGCCTCGAACAGCCGGACATAACCCCTGCTCACGGCGGAGTTAAGCGTGAACCTGAGATTCTCACCGGTGGTATCGAAATCAGCCAGATGGTCCATCAGCAGGTCTATCACACGGCCATCGCTGTAGGAGGCTGCGTCGTTAAGGGGAGTGGCCCCGTTGGTCCAGCGGGCGTTGACATCGGCACCTCCTTTCACCAGTACTTCAGCCACTTCATAGTTATGCGTCGACCGGGTCAGCGCTCCCAGTGGCGTGTAATTGTTCCTGTTCCTGATTTCCAGGCCTGCCCCTTTCGAGATAAGAAGCCCGGCGATCGTAGCGTTGTTAGAATAGGCGGTCTGGTGCAGGGGAGTGTTTCCTGCCAGCTCCTGCCGGTTAATATCTGCTCCCTTTTCGATCAGTAGTATGGCCACTGCCTCCTGCTTGTTGTAAATGGCTTCATGGAGGGGCGTCAAGAGCTGGTTGTTTTGGGCATTGATATCCGCTCCATTTACTAACAGGAAGTCGGCAATGGGTGCCGAACCCACTATGGCCGAAATATGAAGCGGGGTATTCCCCAGTTCGTCTTTCACAGAAATAAGGCCGGGATCGTTACCGATAAGGACCTGGACTTTCGCCAGATCGTTTGTTTTCACTGCATTAAAGATCTCCTGACCCTGGCTATTGACAGCTATTAGCAATAAGGCTGCAAATACGAAAAATTTCTTTGGGGTTTTCATTGTTTTTTAGAATAAAAGACTTATTCTGTTGGTCTTAGTTCATCAATAATTTTTGCGGAAACCCAGTAGGGGATATATTTATCGCCGATGTTATGAACGAAAAACATATATTTTCCATCATGCGTTACAATTGGGCAATTACCCTCACAACCAATAATATCAGTTAAGCTCTTCTCTTTTGTCCAGTTCCCATCGTTTTTCCTAAAAAGAATGAACAACTCTTTAAAAGTCGAGATTATTAAATAGCTGCCATCAGGAGAAATATAGGGCGAATGAGCATCCACATCTTTCAGGTTTTGCATTATTTGAGGCTCAGTATACGATCCATTTAAATACTCTGAACAGTAAATTCTTGATGACAGTGTTCCATTCTGTCTTGCACCAAAATACAAATTACCCTTCCTGTCAACTGATAATTGCCAGTGTATGCCGGGAATGGAATTGATTATTTCGGATACAGGAGAGGGCTCTGACCATCCTGTAGGTGTTTTGTCCATATCATAGATTAACTCTTTGGGAGGTTGACCTTGAACCATCTGCATTCCTAAATAGTACATTTTTCTTCCGTCGGGAGAAATGAATGGGACATCATTATTGTTCATGTTTGTAAGTGTATCAGGAATTGACCAATGGCCGTCAATTCTTTTAGAATATAAAAACCTCATCGGCATCATTGATTTCCCGTAAAGCTCATTTCCATCCGGAGTAAATGCAATGGAGCTGTGGTAATTGTACTGAGCAGCCAGGATTCCGGGAGCAAAAGGAACTGCTTTTTTCCCCGGTTTATCTTGCCCCAGGTATTCGCCGTTAATTACCGGAAACTGCTGCGGACTTTTATCTGCTCCAATTGAATCAAGGTAATTAATAACAGGTGTATTCATCGATTCACTTGCAAGATTATAAGGAGATTTTCCTTCAGTTGTTCTTGCATTTTTATCTATCCCTTTTCCAATGAGCAGATCAACAATGTATTTATTGCCACCAAATGCCGCGTAATGAAGCGGATTCCAACCATAGATATTTGTTTTGTTTACCGGGACCCCAAGATCAATCAGCATTGTAACCAGCGAAGTTGAATTGCTTTCAGCGGCAAAATGAATCAGGTTACTCCGGGCTTCGCTTTCAAATGTGGGGTTTAATCCAAGGTCCATACATTTTTCAAAATATTTTATACATCCTGCTTTAAGAGCAGAAATAAGCAACCTTGTTCCCTCAGGTGTCATGGGGTCAGGTATATTGAACCCACTTTCAATCAGATATTCTGCAACTTCGATTCTGCCTCTCGACAGAGCTTCAGCAAGAGCAGACCAGCCGCTTTTTAACCTGTAGTTTACATCAGCACCGTTTTCAACAAGAAGTTTCGCTACTTCAATCCCTGCGAACATTAGCGGAGAGTAGTAACTTTCATCTGGAGGATTGATTTCAGCTCCCTTTTCAATCAGGAATCTTGCTATATCTGCTCTTCCATATACTGCTGCAACATGCAATGGATTTATCTGGTTTGCATTTCTGAATGCAACCAACTTCGGATCTTTCTCAATCAGCTCTCTGACCTTTGCAATGTCGCCTACCCGCACTGCGTCAAATATCTCCTGTCCCTGAGCTCCAATTTCAATAAACAGACTTAGAGATATTATTAAAATGAATTTTATTTGATTCATACCTTCTTCTTTTACAGCTGCATTCAGACCGATAGTTATTTTTTCTCAGTTAATTCTTTTAATATCGTTCCGGCATTTTCATTTTCAGGATTTAGTTCCAGTGATTTTTTATAATTCATAATTGCTAAATCAGTCTGGCCATCTTTTAACAATGCCTCACCAAGGCTGTCATATACATTCCATGAATCGGGATATGCAATCGTATTAAGCCTGAACAGCTCAATTGCCTCACGGATTTTCCCGGACTGAAGGTACTCATACCCGGTCTGGTTCATTTCTTCCTCAGAGAACATCGGCACCTGTGGCTCGCCGGTGAAAAAAGTATTGAAGTATTGTACCGCCGAATCAACTCCTTTCGTGTTAAGAATATCAAAGAAGTCATTCCTTCTCAGGAATCTGAACACTGACTTATTGAACTCCTCCGGTTGTTCTACGGGGATGAGATGGCCTGAATTCAGAATAACTTCGCGTCTTGAACCATTGATGCCAAAACTTATAACACCTGCGTGTGCATGGACATCAGGAATATCATGTTCACCAACCAGGACCAGGCAGGGTACCTTTATTTCAGACAGGAACCTGGCTGCCATCCTTTCGGGTGGTGTAAAATATCTTCTGTCGAAAGGTCTGTGCAGATTGGCTTCCACTATTGACGCAACCTTTTGTTTGGCCTCCCTGTTTTCAGCATAGATCTCATAAGGATCATCCCATATATAATATTCTGCCGCTTTTGCAGGATCAGCCATCAGCGCGGGATTTTTGAGATGCCCTCCCCTGTATGTCATGTGCGAGGTGTATCCGTATCCGCCAACTACAGCACCAACCAGGACGAGGGCATTCACTTTTTCAGGGTATTTGAGTGTGAAGTCAATGGCACGTGCACCTCCTGAAGACATCCCGAAGATGGTGGCTTTTTCAATGCCCAGCTTAATGAACAGCTTATTAAGATCGTCAATATCAGAGTACGGGGATTGCGGGTCAGATGATTTCCCGTACCCTCTCCGGTCGTATCTTGTTACCCTGTAATACTTTGCGAGCAAAGGGAACTGGTAATCCCATATTTCAAGACTGACCATGCCGTCATGCAGAAGTACGATATTCTCCCCGCTGCCCCCTGTTTCGTAGAACAGTTCTCCTCCGTCAACCTCAATATAACCCGAAAGGAAGTCTGCCGGGGTATTCTGGCTTGAACTGCTATTCGGCAATATGCAGGCCATTGCCACAATAATCAGTACTTTTTTCATTTTTTTCTTGCTGTAATAGTTGTTATTGATTTCTCAGGTAGTACTTAAATACAGGAACAATATCTGTCCATCCCCCGGGTTGCATTTGGCTTATCCTCCCGAGATCGTTCCGCTTGAAATCAAGAAAATCCATCTCGAATTTTATTTCCTCATAAGGTTATTCTTAACCATACTGACAA
>CAZHTG010000001.1:86598-150095 GCA_964535795.1 uncultured Rikenella sp. | reverse complement strand
CGCATTGTTCTCGGCTGTAGAGAAATCTCCGTGAACAAGCACATAATCACCTTTTCCGTTTGAAGAGCGGCATCCTTCTGCCGGGTGAAAGGGACCCACAAAAAGTGCATTGCCGTATTTCGTTCTGAAGTAATCAGTGTCACCATGTGATATGGTAAGCAGCAGGGTCGCCTTCGCCAGCTTAGATTCATAGCGCTCAAGTTTCTTTGCTTCAGCAATGTAAAAGAGCTTTCTGAACGGATTTTTTTCGTTGGCAGCCAGGTTGCGGTAATAGATATGCTCTATATTGTGCGTGCGAACCATTTTAATTCTGTTCGCAAGAGCCGGATGATCAAGTAAGTACGTAGTGTGCAGCCCCTCAAAGATCACCGGGTTCCTATCGGAAAGCAGGTTATTGAGCAGCGATCCGTTCCGGCGCGAGAGGACTATGAATGGCTCACGTCGGAAAAAGTGGAACAGATTCAGGTCGCGCTTGTAATAATGCACCTGAAGACATTCGCGTTCAAGAGTACGTGAACGGCTGCGACCGTAGCTGAAACAGTGCAGAATCACGCCTGCCCCCAGCTGTTTCAAGGCTGAGATTTTGTAAAAAACGTCCATAACCCCTCCGTAATCAGGCGGATAAGGTACATTGAAGCTGACCAGGTGAACTATTTTGCTTTCAGGAGTTTTGTCCATGAACGGGATTACTGTGTACAAACATAGTAAAATAATTCTTTTGTATCTTTCATCCCCTTTTATTGCCGCAGGATTTGTTGCCCTTCATTCAACAGACTTTAATTGAAAGCCGTAATTGCAGTCATAAGCGACCTGTCAACTGACATGAGAGTGCAGAAGCATGCGATGTTTCTGGCCGGGGCAGGTTTTGAGGTGACGCTTATCGGCAGGAAGACCGGCAGTCAGGTTCCCCTGCCTCTTCCAGGTGTGGAAACCCTCAGGATCAGGGTGCCCTTCAGAAAAGGGCCGGGCATGTATATCCTGTTCAACTTCTTCCTTTTCTGGCGACTGCTGTTCACGCGGTATGACCTCTGCCTGGCATGCGACCTTGACACCCTGGTGCCATGTTACATGGTGACACGGTTGTCTGGCAGGAAGCTGGTTTATGACGCACATGAATATTTCACAGGCCAGCACGGCCTCGCAGAGCGAAGAGTAAAACATGCCATATGGAAATGGGCGGAAAGACGAATTCTTCCCAGAGTAAGCCACATGATCACGGTCAGCGACTCAATTGCAGACCTGTACCACCGTGAATACGGAGTTGCCCCTGTTGTTATAAGGAACGTGGCACCGTCAGTGACGCATCTGAATCCACATGACCGGAGTGCGCTGGGGGCTTCTGAGGAGGAACTGCTGGTGGTCTTTCAGGGAGCTGGCATAAACGAGGGGAGAGGAGCCCGTGAACTGATCAAGGCTATGACAATGGTTGAGCGGATCAGGCTCGTCTTCATCGGATCAGGCGATATAATTGACTCACTGAGGAGATCGGCACGTGTAAGCGGAGCAGCAGAGAGGATCATGTTCCTGCCCCGGATGCCCTGGGAGGAGATGATGCGGTACACAATGTGCTGTGATGCCGGACTGTCACTTGATGCCGACACGTGCGAAAATCAAAGGTACAGCCTCCCGAATAAGTTGTTTGACTACATTGCAGCCGGGATCCCGGTAATAGTGTCGCCCCTGCCGGAAGTTGCATCTTTGATCGGCAGGTACGGATGCGGTATTGTGATAGGAGAGGTGACGCCAGGGGCCATTGCCATTGCACTTGAAAGGCTCCGTGATGACCGGGGTTTCCTGCTCTCTCTGAGAGAAAAGAGTGCTGAGGCCCGCATTGAGTTAACCTGGGAAAAGGAGAAGATAAAAGAACAAGAGTTCTTCAGAAGTGTTATTGATTTAAAATCATAAAGATGAATAAAGATTTTTTCAAAAGATACCTGCCGGAGATTGCCGGCACCCTTGCCGGACTTGTCGGCGGGTTTATCTACTGGAAGTATGTGGGGTGCGTGTCAGGCACCTGTGCAATAAAATCCAACTGGTACCTTATGGTACCCTGGGGAGGAGTGCTGGGTTACCTGGCAGGCTCCGTTGCCGGTGATATCATCCGGAAGAAAAAAAAGCCGCAGGAAGAGAAGGGGAGTTGATCTTCATACCCACGTGATCAGCGGAAGTTTGTATATTGCATACATAATTCAATTACAAACCTAACCCTGTCACAATGAAAACCAATCGCCGGAATTTCCTGCGCACAGCGGCTGTAGCCGGAGCAGGAGCAATCACGGCCGGCAGTGCAGTATCATGCTCACGCCGGGAGAAGTCAACGGAGATGATGCCGGAAGTCAGACTGGCGCTCCTTACCTCACATTCACAGAAATTTAACATGTCAGGTTACGGCTCTCCTCCGCTTGAGAAGGTGCGCGTTGGCTTTGTCGGACTTGGAATGCGGGGTCCTGGTGCGGTTGAGCGCATGGCTCACATTGAAGGGGTGGAGATAGCGGCCCTGTGCGACAAGTATACCGAACGCGTGGACAAGATGCAAGAGATGCTCTCAAAGTTCGGTTTGCCACAGGCAAAAGCCTTCAGCGGCACCGAGGAGGCATGGAAAGGTCTTTGTGATGACCCCGGAATAGATCTTGTTTATATATGTACACCATGGGCCTGGCATACTCCCATGGCAGTGTATGCAATGGAGGCCGGGAAACATGTAGCCGTTGAAGTGCCGGCGGCAAAGACCGTTGATGAGTGCTGGCAACTGGTGGAGACATCCGAGCGGACTCGCCGGCACTGCATGCAACTGGAGAACTGCTGCTACGACTTCTTTGAATTGCTTACACTCAATATGGCACGCCAGGGGCTTTTTGGCGACATAGTCCATGGCGAAGGAGCTTACATCCATGATCTGCGCTGGGACTTCACCTATGACAAAAACGGTTACGCTGACATGTGGCGGCTGAAGGAGAATACCCGAAACGGTAATCTCTACCCGACCCACGGACTGGGCCCGGTGTGCCAGATAATGAATATCAACAGGGGAGACAGAATGGATTATCTGACCTCCATGTCTTCAAATGACTTCGCCATGGCTGCAGAACTGGGCCAGCTGGCAAAAGAAGATCCGTTCTACGTTCCTTACGCCGGTCAGAAATACCGTGGTAACATGAACAGCACCCTCGTGAGGTCCGTTACAGGCAGGACAATTATGATACAGCATGATGTGTCAAGCCCCAGGCCTTACTCGAGGATACACCTGATCAGCGGAACAAAGGGTGCTGCAAGGAAGTGGCCTTCCCCGGCCAGGATAGCACTTGGCCATTCATGGCTCAAACCGGAGGAACTGGCATCGCTGGAGGCACAATATACCCCCGAAATAGTCAAAAGGGTGGGAGAGATGGCAAAGGAGATAGGTGGCCACGGCGGAATGGATTTCATAATGGACTGGAGGCTCATCGACTGCCTGAGAAACGGGTTGCCGCTTGACCAGGATGTTTATGACGCGGCTCTGTGGAGTGTGATCACCCCGCTCAGCGAGTGGTCAGTCGCCAACAGGTCATCATCAATAGACATCCCCGACTTCACCTGCGGCTCATGGGAGCTCAACAAGCCGTTTGATCCGAACATTCCCGAGGGAGGTAACACAAAAGTCCTTGGCATTCAGGGAAGTTCCAACCAGCTCGAAGTATAGCGGAACCACCTGTTCATATTATCCTAATACTTCAGACTTTACGGACTTTCGACTTCAGACCTATTTCGAGTTGAACAGGTCTATCATTGTCAGACTCATAGCGGTCACTCCGGTGGTATATGCGGGCACGAAATCGGGAAGGAAGTTGCTGCTGTGAAGTGCAGGGAGCATGGTTCCTTCTGAAATGCTTCTTTCAAATTTCTCTCTGTTGACCCCGCCCAGCCAGAAGAGGGCGATTTTTACCTTCTCATCTGTACGGCCGTACTTGCCGAAATCCTCTGCCACGGTCGAGGGATCCACCCTCAGAACATTATCCTTTCCGATTGCCGTTGCCATTGATGCTACAGCCCTGCTGACAAGGCCGGGGTCATTTTCAACAGGAGGTGTGAAATCTTTTCCGAAGCTGATTACCGGCCACTTCTCCTGCGGCAGGCCGGCGGCCAGGGCATGACCGTTGGCTATCCGGACAACTGCCTCCCTGATCTGCCGGTAGACATCATCGGAGAAGAACCTTAGTGTGAGTTTCATCTCCACCTCCTCCGGGATGATGTTGTGCTTCGTCCCCCCATGGATTGAACCTACCGTAATCACTGCCGGGGAGACCGGATTGATCTCCCGGCTGATGATTGTCTGGTAGTCGAGGATTATTTTGGCTGAGAGGACAATCGGATCTATTGTTTTATGGGGCATGGCACCGTGTCCTCCAATGCCGTAGACCTTCATGTCTGCCGAGTTGACCCCGGCAAAAATTGGTCCCGGAAAATATCCGACTGACCCTGCAGGAAGGTCAGGGCTGACATGATAACACAACGCATAGTCGGGTTTGGGGAATCTGTTGTAGAGGCCATCTCTTATCATCTGGTCCGATCCTCCGCTGACCTCTTCGGCAGGCTGAGCTACTGCAATTATTGTTCCCCTCCACCTGCTCCTGAAAGCCACAAGGGCAGACAGAGTCCCGTGCCAGACGGTCATGTGAAAATCATGCCCGCATGCGTGCATCACAGGCGTCTCCAGTCCGTGGTCGTCAGTTACAGTGACCTTGCTTGCCCATGTGACATCGGTGGTCTCCCTCACCGGCAGGGCATCCATGTCAGTCCTGAGCATCACCACGGGTCCTGTACCGTTCCGTAAAACGCCCACAACGCCGTTTCCGCCTACCCCTTTTGTTACATCGAATCCTAATTTTTCCAGAGCCAGTGCCATTTTTTCAGCCGTTTTAAATTCCTGAAGTGAGAGCTCGGGATTCTGATGCAACTCCCTGTACATTTGCTCAGCGGCAGGAACAGAGGTGATGGCCTCCTTTCTGATAAGGAGGTTGAAATCCTGGCCTGTAGAGGACACTGAGATGCACAGAAGCAGTGCAGAAGAGAAAAAAAGAATTTTATTCATGATTCGCGTGTTGTGATGTCAAAATTAAGAATATATCCATAAAGGTGAGGAGATCTTATTAATTATGAAAACTGACAGCGGTTAGGGGGTATTTTGCTACCTTGGTTCGTCCAAAATAGCAATTTATGGTCATGAGAAAAATCTTATTAATAGCCACATTTACATCTATGGGAATAGCAATCTTTACATCATGCGGGGAGTCAGGCAAGAAGGCTGCCGCGAATGAAGAATTCATTTATGAGGTTGACAGGTTTGAAGATATCAGCGTGCTCAGGTATCGGCTGCCGGGGTTTGAACAGCTGCCGGCAGGAGAGAAGGAGTTCATCTACTATCTCTCCGAGGCCGCCCTCTGCGGGCGTGACATACTGTGGGACCAGAATTTCAGGTACAACCTTGTAATACGGAAGACCATCGAGGCCATAATCGCCTCATACCGCGGCGACCGTGAGGCGGAAGAGTATAAATCATTCATCACCTATGCCAAAAGGGTCTTTTTTGCCAACGGCATACACCATCACTATTCCGGTGACAAGTTCGCTCCGGGATTTTCACAGGATTACTTTTCGGCCCTGGTCAACGGATCCGATCCGGCGCTTTTTCCCCTCAGGGAGGGAGAGACGGCCGGTGATCTGATTGCCCTCCTCACTCCGGTGCTCTTTGATCAGGAGCTCTACGCCAGAAGGGTTGACCAGTCGGCGGGAGCTGACATGATCGTTGCTTCGGCAAACAACTTCTATGAAGGTGTTACCCAGGAGGAGGTTGAGAAATATTACGGGTCTCTGGCCGATCCCGCTGACCCGAGACCTGTTTCATGGGGACTGAACGCAAAATTGGCAAAGATCAACGGGAAGGTGACGGAGATACCTTACCGGAGCGGAGGACTCTATGGCGAGGCCATCGACCGTATAATCTCATATCTAGAGAAGGCAAGTGAAGTGGCGTTGAGTGAGACCCAGAAGAAGGAGCTCGGACTGCTGATTGATTACTACAGGACAGGTGACCTGAAGACCTGGGATGAGTACAACGTTGTGTGGGCAGGCAATACTGACCTCTCCGTTGACTATATCAATGGATTCATAGAGACTTACGGTGACCCGATGGGCATGAAGGCTACATGGGAGGCAGTGGTTGATTACAAGGACATTGAGGCATCAAAGCGCACTGCTCTGATAACTGCGAATGCACAATGGTTCGAGGACAACTCACCGGTTGCCCCGGAATACCGCAAGGAGAAGGTAACAGGTGTTGCAGCCAGCGTGATTAACGTAGCGATGCTCGGCGGTGACTGCTATCCGGCATCTCCACTGGGGATCAACCTTCCCAATTCGAACTGGATTAGAACGGAGGCCGGTTCGAAGTCGGTCACCCTGGCGAACATAACTGATGCCAGGGATATAGTGTCACGTGGCAGCGGCTTCCTGGAGGAGTTCGCCTTTGACAAGGCGGAGATAGAGAGGGCGGTGCAACACGGCTCGCTCGCAGATGCGCTGCATACTGACATGCATGAGTGCATTGGACATGCAAGCGGCAAACTGGCTCCCGGAACAGATCCGAATGCGCTCAGGAACTATGCCTCTCCTCTTGAGGAGATGAGGGCAGATCTCTTCGCGCTCTATTTCATGATGGATCCTAAAATGATCGAAACGGGATTGATGTCTTCTGAAGAGCCGGCAAAGGCCCAGTATGACAATTATATCCGCAACGGGCTCATCACGCAGATCGTGCGTATAAAACCCGGAAAGGATATTGAGCAGGCACACATGAGGTGCCGTTCGGCAATAGCACACCGGGTATATGAGAAGGGACTCGGTGAAAATGTCATTGAACTGGTAAAACGCGAGGGCGGGACCTTTGTAAGGATCAATGATTACACAAAACTCAGGGCACTCTTCGGAGAGATGCTTAAGGAGGTGCAGAGGATCAAGTCAGAAGGTGATTTCGTGGCTGGAAAGGATATGATTGAAAATTACGGGGTGAAGATCGATCAGGATCTGCACAGTGAGATACTCGCCAGGTACGCGAAGCTGGACCTGGCACCCTACAGCGGATTCGTCAATCCCTCTATGACAACGGTAACGGATGCGGAGGGAAAGATCATTGATGTGAAGATCGAATATTGTTCTGACTACCTGGGGCAAATGATGGAATACGGGAAGAGATATTCATTTCTTCCGGTCTATTGAGTTTGCAGGATTAATCGTAATATTTTTTGTTCATCCGTTCCGTCTTCCTATTCTCTGCCAGTACCACGTAAATCAGGTAAGCGGAGACGACCACCAGCAGTATGATTATGGTGTACCTTACTATAACAGCGGTCCCAAGTCCTTCAGTCGCCGGCGAAGAGGGGTTGATGGAATGACCAACCTCTACCCCGAACAGGTTCCTGACAAAAAACAGGAGGAAGAAGGATAGGAGACCGGCTGCAACAGGCGTGGTTATCCAGCCTGATGCGATGCTTCCCAGCAATTTCAGGTTGATGTTCCTTATACCCTTGTAAAGTCCTATGCCCAGTACTGATCCGACCACCACCTGTGTGCTTGATACAGGCACCATCGGGATGGGTGGAAGTCCTATCCTTACCATTAGGTCTGAGAGTGCGGATGATGAGAAGATGAACAGCACCAGCGCCTGTGACAACACAACCACGAATGCCGCTTCGGAGGAGAGTTCCAGGAGGTTGTTGCCGACGGTCTGCATCACCTTTCTGGAGAATGTCAGTATGCCGGCTGCGATGGCAACAGCGCCAAGGAAGAAGAGTTGCTGGGCCCCTGTAAGGGTGAAGATGCCGAAGCTGGCATCATCGAGGGGGATACTCGGCACGAAAACCCCCATTACGTTTGCGATGTTGTTTGCGCCGAGGCTGTAGGCTCCGAAGGCGCCGGCGATCATAAGTCCGGTTCTGAGGTATGATTCATATTTGAGGAGGTGCACTTTTATCCTCCTCCGGGTGATCTTGACGAGGTGATAGAGCCCGTAGGCGAAGAGGGCGCCCAGAACCGGTCCCGTTATCCATGTAGTTACAATCTGCGTCAGTGCCCCGGTGTCGACAGCATTGTCGGTGAAATAATTCCATCCTATGATAGCGCCTACAATAGCCTGGGTGGTTGAGACAGGCAGTCCGGCCCTTGTCATGAAAAAGACTGTCATACCTGCGGCCAGGGCTACGGTAAATGCACCTCCCATGGCATTGACTGATCCGAGCCGGCCCAGTGTGTCGGATGCCCCTGAACCCTGAAGCACGGCGCCAAGAATAACAAAGACTGAGGCGATGACAGCAGCCCTGGCAAAGGAAACCATCCTTGACCCGACGGCGGAACCGAACACATTGGCTGCATCATTGGCGCCGAGGGTCCACCCGAGAAAGAGGCCGCTGGTGAGGAAGAGAAAGATCATGATCAGAGCATTTGCCTTATGGCCATGGACGCAAGGAGGTCAGCCGCCGCCTGGGCGGAGTCGGAAATATTTTCAATGTGGTGGGTAATATACCTTATATGAGCCTTCTCAGCCAGGGAGAGATCATTCATCTCATGAAAGACCCTCTTCTTCATCTGGAACGCAGCCTTATCGGTCTCCCTCTCAAAGAAATAGACCTTGATAAGCTTTTCCCTGACAAGATGAGGTTCACGGAAGAAGGCTCTCGCAGCCGGCAGAAGCTCTTCAGCGGCATTGCCTGACACCTCGGCCAGTGATATGAACTCATTTACCAGTGATGCCGGGATATATGGCATCTCGACATAAAATTCGTTCAGCGACTTCTTGGCAGTGTCAATAATCTCATCGAGCTGCCAGAGCAGCTTGACTATTTCGCTCCTCTGGTGGGGAAGGATAGAGTGAACTATCATGTCATTTTCAATACTTCTCTGCAGCTTGTCGGCTCTGCCTTCAAGTTCGTCTATCCTGGAGAGATGGTTCTGAAAGGCATTGTGATCACCTTTGACATAGGCCTTGACACCCTCCTTGAAGATAAGTATGCCTATCTCAATGGTGTCAAAGAATTCATCGATTCTTACTGCCAGCTCCCTTGTTGTACGGGTGAAAAGAGACATCTGATGAAAGTTGTGGTTTAAGACAAATATATTAAGAAAAGCATCGCCCTCCGGTCATTCAGAAATCAATAATTCTCTCAACACGATGATTTTTAAGGTAGCTCTTGATGATAACCTGGATATCGCGGTTGTCGGCAGCCCTCCGGATGCAGTCGTGCACTGCCGTAAGCCCGAATCCTACGTCGTTAATACTGAAGAAACCGAAGCCCTCATATTTGCCGTTGACGATCTTTACAACAGACCTCTCTTCACCGTCGCGGCCGCGGTCAATTATGAAGAAGTTTCTCTCCCTGAATATGAATTCATCAAGAGCCATGAGTGCCCTTTCATTGTATGATCCGGGCTCTTCCTCGCCGCAGCATGCTCCCCTGCAGAGGCTTACCTGCCTGTGAAAGCAGGGCCCGTCAGTATCATACATCCCGGACAGCTTCTGGCAGAGGGTGAATTCACTGATTATCTGTTCCAGCTTACCCCTGGCTTTGTCACGCGATGAAAAGAGAGACAGCGGGACCTCTTCATCATCGACATTGCGGTATTCAAACCTGATGTAGCCCTGTTCATCAGTATGACTGTAGATGCCCCAGCGGAAACCCGTTCGCCGCTGAGCCCTGTTGTACAGGGGCTTCCTGCTCTTGATCTCCGCCGACTCAAGTAGGAGGGCTATCAGCTCGCTGCCGGTACGCTCCCATGATATGTCGGCTATCTGCGATCTCATTTCCATGGCCCTGCCCGATGTGTTGTTCGACAGGTGGGTATTAATCCTCTGGCTGAGGTTACGGCTCTTGCCGACATAAATGACCTCACCCTTCTCATCGTAAAAATAGTAGATGCCAGGCTCCTCGGGAATATCTGCCAGTCGTGCCGTGTCAAGCGACGGGTGCAGCTTTGCAGCTTTTCTGTTTTTAATCAGGCTGCCCGATTTCAGTGCCCTGTCCTTTTCCAGGAGGAGCTCAAGGAGCCTGACGGTGGCCATAGCGTCTCCGGAAGCCCTGTGTCTGCCATTTATCTCTATTCCAAGATCCTTGCACAGGTTTCCCAGGCTGTATGACCGGTGACCGGGCAGCAGTTTTCTGCTTAGCGATACGGTGTCAAGGAGCGGCCTCCTGAAATTGTATCCCAGCATGCTGAATTCCTGCCTGATAAAGGAATAGTCAAACCTTGCATTATGTGCTACAAATACTTTCCCTTCAGTGATCTCCACGATTTTTTTCGCCACCTCGAAGAATTTCGGGGCATCCTCAACCATCTCATTGGTGATGCCGGTCATTGAAGTTATGAAATACGGGATGTTACGCTCCGGGTTGATCAGGGTGGAGTACTCCTCAATAATCTGGCTGCCATCATAAATATAGACGGCTATCTCGGTAATCCTCTCATGCCTGGCACTTCCCCCGGTGGTCTCTATGTCAATAACTGCGTACACTTTTGCATGAAAGCACTAAGATAATTACTTTTCATCCCGCGTCTAATTATTCATAAATTTGGTGTAATTTCATATGTCATGGAATGCTACGGACGATATTACTATCTCGATGGCAGCATCATGCCCGCTGATCATGATTATGAGATCGTTTCCGGTGAGGTCTCCTTTTACGAGGTAATCAGGACCAGGGAGGGGACCCCGCTTTTTTTTGATGATCACATGAAGCGCCTGAGTGACGGCATCTCAACAAGATATGAAAGCGGCGGAGATATTTCCCTGCGGGTCAGGGAGGGTCTTGATGCTCTCGTCGCCAGGCAGTCTTTTCCGGAGATAAACGTGAAGGTGACGGTTACTTTCACCGGGCAGGACTATTCGTTGCACATATGCTATATTCCTTCTTCTTACCCCGATGCAGGGATGGTCACCACGGGCGTCAGGCTGATATTATACCACGCGGAACGGTTTGATCCGGGGGTTAAGCTTCTGAATAACCGGCTTCGTCTGTCTGTGAATGAGGCCCTGGCCAGGAAGAATGCCTATGAGGCGCTGCTCGTCAACCGTGATGGCTTAATCACTGAAGGAAGCAGGTCGAATGTTTTCTTCGTCACGGGAAAAGGCGCAATTCACACGGCCCCTGATAATATGGTTCTTTCAGGGATAACGCGCCGGTATGTCACTGACATCATCAGGCAGGAGGGGCTTGAACTGGTGCATGAGGCTGTGGGTGAATCTGAGATTGATCATTTCACTGCGGTGTTCATAACCGGCACTTCACCGATGGTGTTGCCGGTGAACAGCATTGAAAAACAACAGTATGAGGCTTACAACCCTGTTACTGAAAGGCTTCGACGGTTATATGCCGGTCTGGCCGCGGAGAGCATCCGGAATTATAAGTTGAGTAAAAGCAAAGATTAATATTTATCTTTGCACAAAAGCAATATAAATGGCCAGTATAAAAAACCTCAAGAAGGATATAGACTATCTCTTTTTTGAACTTATCTCCGACTGTTTCATGTTCACAAGCCTCCATGAAGGCCCAAAGAAGAAAGAAGTACAGGATCTGATAGAAGAGGCAGTGAGTATGCGCAATGACTTCATTGACAGGGTCAACAACCCTGACGGAAAAGACAATCCGGCACTGGTGAAGGCCTACTACACCACACTGCAGAAAGACCTCCTTGAAAAGGTAGACGGCTATTTCGAACGTCTAAGTAAGATCTCTAAAGGTTAGGCAATAGGCAGTAGGCAGTAGGCAAAAGTGGGCCTTTGGCCGTAGGCCATAAAGTATTGTAGCACTGGTGGTTATTTATTGAATTTATTCCTCGGAGAGGATTAAGTATTGTCGGCAGTCTTCAGTCCTCAGTTATTTACTGACTGCCGACTGACTTTCACACCCATCTCATAATCTCCTCACTGCAGGAGGCGCACCGGCCGTCGTCTGAGAGGCCCTTCATCGTAGTTTTATAACCCGCTCTGCTTACAACCACCGAGTGACATGAAGGGCACAGGGTGTCGCTGCCCGGATCTGTTCCCGTCAGGTTACCTGTATAAACAAAATCAAGATATTCACTCGCGATCTCTTTCAGTCTCAGTATTGTTTCCGCAGGGGTGGGAGGGTTGCTTCTCCTGTACATGGGAAAATAACGGCTCAGGTGCAGGGGCACCTGCCTCCCGGCGTTCAATGCAATCCATTCAGCTTCCCGCCTCATCTCATCTGCCGAGTCGTTCAGGCCCGGGATGATGAGGGTTGTTATCTCGAGATGCCTTCCTGAAGATGCTACCATTTTTATTGCCTCCAGCACGGGTCCGAGTGTGGCTCCCGTGTACCGCCTGTAAAATTCATTGCTGAAGGCTTTAAGGTCGATATTAAATGCATCGATGACCTTAATCAGTTCTGCAAGCGGATCATCGTTGACGTACCCGTTTGTGACCATCACGTTTTGAAGACCCTCAGAAGAAGCAAGCCTTGCACAGTCAATAACATATTCAAACCAGATCACCGGTTCATTGTAGGTGTAGGCCAGGCCGCTGTTACCCGCAGCCTTAAGTGCCAGTTTTACAAGCTCCTCCGGAGTAAGATGCCGTGTACCGTCAGGGTGAACCTCCTGGGAAATGTGGAAATTCTGGCAAAAGTCGCATTTAAGGTTGCATCCATAGGATCCCACGGACAATATGGAACTGCCCGGGTAAAAATGATAAAGCGGTTTTTTCTCTATCGGGTCAAGTGCATAGCCTGAAATTACTCCATACGTGACTGGCACTACCTCACCACCTTGATTCTCTCTGACGCCACAAACCCCCCTTCTTCCCGGGGCGATCAGGCATAAATGCGGGCACAGCAGGCATTTCAGCTTCTCATCATTTTCATGTTTCTCCCAAAGCTTCATGGTTGATCATTAATTATATAAATTTAATGTTATTTTTGCTTACCGGGGGATCTGCTCAGGATTACCCTGACTGCTTCATTAATATTATAACCAAAATCTGACAAAATGACAACCAGAAGAGACTTCCTCATGAGATCTGCCTTAGTAGCTGCCGCCATGCCACTCCTTAAGACTGATATACTTGGATCAGCCCGACCGGCGAAAAAGACAGGTCTGGCTCTGTACACAATCCGTGACCTGATGGGCAAGGACCCTTCAGCGGCCCTGGCAGAAGCTGCGGCTATAGGGTATGACTGGGTTGAGGCGGCGGACCACAGGGAAAGGAAGTTTTACGGCCTCTCGCCAAAGGAGTTCGGCAAGCTGGTGAAGAAGACAGGAATGGAGGCGGTGAGTTCTCACAGCCAGATCAGGCCTGAAAACCAGGAACAAATGATAGAAGATGCCGCTGAGGCTGGAATGAAGTACATAATGCTTCCCTCCCTTCCGGAAGACTGGAGCAGCAGCCTGGACGGCTATCAGAGGGCAGCTGATTTCTTCAACAAGGCAGGGGAGAAATGCAAAAAGGCCGGCATCACCTTCGGCTTTCACAACCACCAGATTGAATTTAAGGAGATAAATGGAAGGGTTCCCTATGATCTGCTGCTTGAGAATACAGACCCTAAACTGGTCACCTTTGAGCTTGACATTGCCTGGATCACTGCTGCGGGCAAGGATCCTGTCACATATTTCAGGAAATATCCTGGCCGTTTCGGGGTATGGCATATGAAGGACCTTACTCCTGAAAAGCTGGATGCAACACTGGGAGAAGGGATCATCGATTTCAAACCCATACTGGCTGAAGCCAAAACGGCGGGTATGAATTTCTGGTTCGTGGAGCAGGATAACTGCCGTACCCACACTCCGATGGAAAGCATTGCGATCAGTCGCAGCTATTATCTGGATAAGCTCCTGAAATAACCTCAGAAAGAGATTTTATCCGAGTTGTTTTGTCCTGAAGCAACTACGGCTTCCAGGAATTTCATTCCCCTGACACCCTCATAAATGCCGGGGTAGTCTGCCATGGCATCATGGCTTCTGCCTTCCATTCGTGCAATGATACTGTTTGCAAAGTTCCTGTACAGGTTGGCAAAGGCTTCTATGAATCCTTCCGGATGACCTGCGGGGATTCTGGTATGCATCCGTGCAGCTGCGCCTGGACCTGTGAATGAGGTTCCGGCACGAAGCATCTGTGGCGGTTTGTCGGGCCACATGACCATCACGGTATTGGGCTCCATCTGTCGCCAGGAGATGCCTCCCCTGTCACCGTAGACCCTTATAGACAGGTTATTCTCCTCTCCTGTGGCTATCTGGCTTGCAAGGAGGGTGCCGCATACTCCGTTACTGAAATGAAGAATGACGTTCCCGTCATCATCGAGTAGCCGTCCGGGAACCACTGAATGCAGATCTGCTGACACCGCTTTCACCTCGAGTCCTGACACATATTCTGCAAGGTTGAATGCGTGGGTGCCGATATCTGCCATTGCTCCGGCTATGCCTGCCCTGGCGGGGTCTGACCTCCATTCGGCCTGTCTGTTGCCTGTCGTCTCAACCGGGGATGAAAGCCATCCCTGGAAATATTCCACTGCCACCTTTCTGACAGTACCTATTTCTCCCCCGAGGACCATCTCCCTGGCTTGCTTGATCATGGGATAACCTGTGTAGTTGTGTGTCAGGCAGAACAGCTTACCGGTGCGTTCCACCGTCTCATTAAGGTCAAGGGCTTCCGCTACGCTCATGCAAAGAGGCTTATCACATACAACATGGAATCCTGCCTCGAGAGCCATTTTAGCCGGACCGTAATGCAGGTGGTTGGGAGTGACAATGGAGATAAAATGAGGCCGGATCTCCCCGGGCAGTGATTTCTCACTGGTAATCATCTCCTGCCATGTCTCATAAACGCGTGATCTGTCAAGGAACTCTCTCTCTCCCGTGGCTGCTGACACTGCCGGATCGCTGCTGAAGGCACCGCACACCAGTTCCGAAAGGCCGTCAAGGCGTGCAGCCATCCTGTGGACCGGCCCTATCAAAGAGCCCGTGCCACCACCGATCATTCCCATCCTCAGTCTCATGATTTTTCCTCCATGTCCTCCTGGTTATCCCTATTTATCTCAATGCCGTGAAGCAGACAGAACTTCTCAACAGCCTCCATTATTGCAGCAGTCCGGTCAGGATAGTAAGTTCCGAGCCGTAGTCTTACATTTTTGTTAACAGTGTAAAAATCAATGACGACAGGTTTGAACCCGACAGCCGTGAGGGAAGAGGAGGTGAATACCACCGGTGGCCTGTAGAAATCCTGCCTTAGCACTATTCTGTCATGTCCTATCGTGATATATCTCTCCGTTAATCCAAGTCCCGAGCCTATCAGCCACAGGCCGAAGAGGAGAAGAAAACCCATTGCAATCCAGGCGGTTCCCACCGAAGCTGCGGTCCCTTTGACGCTGAAGATAAACCATACGGTCACTACGAGACAGACCACCCCGAGAAGTATCCTGAGACTCTTGCCCACCCTTGTATTTTCATTCAGTTCAATGCTAAAATGCGTATCAGCCATATCTGTTCCTTTAATGCAATTTACTGTTTTCCGAGGAAAGCTGACCGGATTTAAATATCATTTCCCGGTTTTATTTTACGATTGAATTATTTACTTTTAAGGCTTGTATTGAACTATTAACCACCTGTACAATGAAAGACGAAACAAATAAAATCACACGACGGTCATTTGTGGGCACTACCGGTGCTGCAATTGCCGGTCTCACAATCCTTCCGAGCAATGTTGTCAGCGGTCTTGGCTATCGTGCACCCAGCGATAAGCTGAATATCGCCGGTATAGGCATAGGCGGGGTTGGTGCAACCAATATCCGCAATGTCGCTTCATCGGAAAATATCGTTGCTCTCTGCGATGTTGACTGGGGTTACTCCAAGAGGGTATTTGATGCCTATCCCACTGCAAAGAAATTCTGGGACTTCAGGAAGATGTATGATGAGATGGGCAAGTCTATCGATGCCGTCGTCATAGCCACGGCAGACCATACACATGCCCTTACGGCCGCTCATGCCATTACCATGGGCAAGCATGTCTACCTGCAAAAGCCTCTTACGCACAGCGTATATGAATCGCGTCTGCTGACAAAGCTTGCCGCAAAGCATAAGGTTGCGACCTCAATGGGCAACCAGGGCTCTTCAGGTGAGGGGGTAAACCAGATTATCGAGTGGATTCAGAGTGGCGAGATAGGTGAGGTCAGAAAGGTTGAGACTTTCACAGACAGGCCTATATGGCCACAGGGACTCAACAGGCCTGCAAAGGGTGAGTGGGTTCCCGATACCCTCAACTGGGATCTCTTCATCGGCCCGGCTCCGATGCGTCCTTACCATAGCATCTACACCCCATGGAACTGGAGGGGATGGTGGGATTTCGGCACCGGTGCCCTGGGCGATATGGCATGTCATATCCTCCATCCGGTCTTCAAGGGTCTGAAGCTTAATTACCCGACCAAAGCCGAAGGCAGCTCAACACTGCTGCTCACCGACTGCGCGCCCAATGCCCAGTCAGTCAAGCTTGTGTTCCCCGAGAGGCCAACTCCTAAAGGGTCAAAAGTAAAATATCCGGAAGTTGAGGTTACATGGACTGACGGCGGCATACTGCCAATGAAACCTGAGGGATGGCCTGCAGGAAAAGCATATGATCCCGATGGCGGTTGTATCTTCCACGGGAGCAAGGACACTCTCATATGCGGATGCTATGGCCGCGATCCATGGCTGCTGTCAGGCCGCGTACCTGTTTCACCGAAGACTGAGCGCCGCGTGACCACCAGCCATGAGATGGACTGGGTACGCGCTTGCAAGGAACCCGCAGACACAAGGGTGATGACCAAGTCAGACTTCTCCGAAGCGGGCCCGTTCAATGAAATGGTGGTTATGGGCGTTCTCGCGGTAAGGCTGCAGGGTCTCAACAAAACCCTGGAATGGGACGGTGTAAAGATGGAGTTCACTAATATCAATAACGAAGAGACGATAAAGATCTGCATTGAGGATCATTTCAACATAACTGACGGTCACCCGACCTTTGACAAAAAGTGGACAGACCCGATCAATGCGAAGCAGTTTGCAAAAGAGATGATCAAACATAACTACCGTGAAGGCTGGGCGCTCCCGGAGATGCCGGCATAACTGCCATGGCTGACGGTTGCATCCGGAAAAATTCGTTTAACTGAAATAAATGTAAATCAAATATTTAAAACCAATAACCCATGAAAGTATTAAGAATGTTATTTGTACTTGCCATTGCAGTATCCTTCATCTCCTGCGGATCAGGCAAGGATAAGAAAAATGTTGAAAAGAAATCAACAGAGGCTGAGGTATGGACCTCCCTCTTTGACGGCTCCACCTCTCAGGGGTGGCGTAACTACAACATGCCAACATTCCCAGAGCAGGGATGGGAGATAGTTGACGGCACAATGCATTGTATCGGCTCAGGCAGGGGCGAAGCAGGCGGTGGCGGCGGTGACATCCTCTATGACAAGAAGTTCTCAAACTTCCACCTGAAGCTTGAATGGAAGATATCCGAGGGAGGAAACAGCGGGATTTTTTACCTGGCACAGGAGAGCCCTGAACTGGATTACATCTGGAAGACTGCTCCCGAGATGCAGGTGCTCGACAATGAACGGCATCCTGATGCTGAAGCCGGTAAGGATGGCAATCGCAAGGCAGGGTCGCTGTATGACCTGATACCTGCTGTACCTCAGAATGCAAAACCGGCAGGCGAATGGAACACAGCCGAGATCAAGGTTTACAAGGGCTCAGTATGGCATATGCAGAATGGGGAGACAGTGCTTGAATATCATCTCTGGACTCCGGAGTGGAATACACTTGTTGCCGGCAGTAAATTCCCGGCTCTTAATCCCAACTGGGCCAACGTGGCAGCCGAAGGCTACATAGGACTGCAGGATCATGGCGATGATGTCTGGTACAGAAATATACAGATACGCGAACTGTAACTCAAAAGGCATTTTACACAAAAAGGGCGCCTGCTGATCCGGGCGCCCTTTTTAATGTGCGATTGCCCAATTGCTATTGGGATTTGCGATTTGCGAATGGATGATCCAATAATCGACAATCAAAAATCGTCAATCGTCAATTCTACGATTGCGGGTTTCCTCTCAGGCCAATTTCGTCTGCAGCTTCGCGCATGCCCGCTATGGTATCTGCTATCAGGTCATTAAGGTCAACGCCAAGGCGCGCAGCGCCCTGTTCAATGACGCCACGGTCGACGCCTGCGGCAAATCTTTTATCGGTCCATTTCTTGCGTACTGAACGCGCTTCCATGTCAAGCACGCTGCGTGACGGTCTGACCAGGGCACTGGTAGTGACCAGTCCGGTCAGCTCGTCGATGGCGAAGAGTGTTTTTTCAAGCAGTGTCTGCGGTTCAGTGTCGGAGCAGATGCCATAGCCGTGGCTTATTACGGCCCTGATGTACTCCTCAGGCCAGCCCTCTTCCCTCATTATTTTTTCGGTCATGGTGCAATGCTGGTCAGGGTACATCTCGTAATCGAGATCGTGGATAAGTCCTATCACGCCCCACATCTCCTCATCTTCGCCGTTTTTGCGGGCCATGTATCTCATTACGGCTTCCACGGACAACGCATGTTTGTACAGGCTGTCCGTCTTATTGTACTTTCTGAAGAGCTCCAGTGCTTCTTCTCGTGTGGGTTTGATGCTCACCATAATATTTGTCTTCAGTATTCAGTCTAAGAAACTGATTATCAATTCTTAATTCTTAATTCTTAATTAATGTCCTGTCTGGGTTTTAACCACCTTCAGCGTGATACCCCTTCCGCCATGATTGATCCTGAGAGTATAGACCCCTGAGGCAAGGTGACGGCAATCAAACGGGATACGGTTCCTTCCTGGTACCAGTCCGGGTACTCTTCTCAACACAACCCGTCCTCCGGAGTCGATAATTTCAACGGTTGTGTTCTCTTCGCCGTCAAAATCGAGTTCAAGTATAAAACTTTCCCTGAAAGGGTTGGGGAGGACCCTTACCGATTCCTCACGGATCTCAGGTCCGGTTCCGGATTTTATGAATGAGACAAATGCCGTGTCATTTCCGGCATAACCGTCTTCGGGAAGACGGTTGAATATGTAAATCTTATATGCTACATCAGGTAACAGATTGCATTTCTGAGCGAATGCTACCTCTAACGTGTCACCCGGATCGATTTTACTGAAGAAGGTCTCATTGACCAGTTCACCGTCATTGATGCGGTATGCCAGGGGGAAGCTCGTAAGAGCGTTCCTGCCGAAATTGATCACGCGCCCGGTTATGATAACATCATTCAGCACTGCCGAAGGGGGAGGAGGATAGACTGTATCTATGCGCAGGTCAGCCTCAAGGAATGATATATCAGGGAAGGTGATCATGTCAATCCATGCCGCGTCGAGCCCCCCTGACAGGGATACATCCTTTTTGTAGATCCATTCAAGCAGATGCACGCCAGGATTGAGTAACTTCTTCCTGAGTGCCCAGGGGGTGTCTCCTGATATCCTCATGTCAACCACACTGTCAATCATGAAGATCAGCTCATCATAGATCGGCTCCGAGGAGGTGCGTGAATAGAAGGAGATTGTGTCGGCAACAGGATTGTTCATATATATTGAAAGGACGGTCTCATTCTTGTCCGGTATGGCGCCTGACCTTGCTGAGAGAACGTTCTCAAAAGCAGATGATGATGTTATGGTCCACGGGTATTCAGACCTCTGTATCCACGGGAAGACGTCAAACCTGTTGAACTCCCAGGTTTCACGGGTCCTGCCCGTGCTTATTGACCATGTGCCCTCTGCTTCATAATTTCCGCAGACGAACCTGACATTGTACGGGATAACTGTTCCTGACAAGGCAAGATCAGAAATAATCGCCCCGAAGCTTACCGACTTTTCTTTTCCCGGCTCAATGACACCGGTCGGCAGTTCTGGTTCCTGCAATGACAGCCATGGACCTGAAGAGGTGATGGTTACATGGCCACTGGCAGCCGATGAACCCACGTTTTTAACCTTCACGTTGAGGTTTATCGTTTCTCCCGGATCAGGCAGGAAGTTGGCGTTGCCTGAGTTTGAGTCATCATGCACGGAAGAGAGTATCTCCAGCTGAGGAGCATGAAGGGTCATGTCGATGCCGAATTTATACTGCTTGCTGTTGTCCGTCAGGGTCAGCAGGAGGGAAGCCAGTTCTCCGTCTTCCACCTGATCGGAAACGCTGAATATGAAATTTCCTGAGATTGTATAGGATGCTCCAGGAAGAAGTGTTCCTACCGAGGCTGTTCCAGCTTCTACGGTTATCATGCCTGAGGATGCCGATAACCCTGCCTGAATAGCAAGCGATGTACTCTGGCCTAAGTTTTTTACGGTCACTATGAGCCTGATAACCTCGCCATACTCAGGGATACCATTGCGGTTTCCTGCGAAATCATCAAGAACAGTATTCTCAACCGTCAGAAATGCACCTGGAACTGTACCGAAATAGATCGTCTTTATGAATGGCCGCTTGTTCTGGCCTGTTATTACAAGCAGGCATGAGTCTTTGACACCGGGAGGTATGGCAAGGGAAATATTTCCTGAAGGGCTGACGAATTTAGCATCCCACAGATTGTCAAAGTCAGAGAGCGCGGCGTATGAAAAGGGATCTGCAAAGAAGCTGAGTGAAGTGAGCTCCTGCGGAATGGTGCGGGGAATCTCCACGTCAAATTGCTCTGGCCTTCCGATAACAGGAGAGAGTGACGGATCACCGAGCAGTATATATGTTTCCCAGTAGTATCGCTTGCGGGGACTGGTGCTGGAAGAGACCGACAAATTACCGGAGAAGTTTATCTGACCCATGGTGTGGTACCATTCACCGGGTGGCTCTTCGTGAGTGTGGAAGAGTCTGTCGAAGGCACCTTTCCCGGATGTCTCGTATGTCACGTCCAATCCTGGGGTGCCGGGACCAACAGCCCAGAAGAAGTCATCAACCCAGTATGAGTCGTTTGTGCAACCAATATAGCCGATTGCACCCTTGCCTGCCGCGTTCACCATCGACGTCGCGAAACAGGGAGTAACATTGATCTGCGCAGTACGGCATGCATTGGCTATTATCAACGGATATTCATCCACGTTGGTCAGGTCGCTGACCATCGATGCCCTGAACTGAGGGTCACTGAATCCGGCAGCCTCACCGTGCCCAGTATAGTTGAGGATGGCAAGTCCCTTGTTGAAAAGTGTTTTCAGCGAGTCATCCTTCAGCTGTGCTTCCGGGTAAAGCCATCTTACCGCATTAAGAGAGGTATCCTTGCCAAGGTAATTATCGTAAATGTATTTTACCTGTCCATTCATGTAAAGCTCAAATCCGGCTGCGTTGCCCGCCGTAGTCAGGGCTCCTGCCCAGAAATCATTTGATGAACCATAATTCCAGGTCTCGTAGTCGATTATCTTCTTTACCATTCCCTTCAGCTGGGTTGTATCGGATACGGGAAGCCGTCCGATGAAAAGCTCCGGGATATAATCACCATCGCCATCAAACTCACCATAATAGAGGTCTGACACATTCGTTGTCACCTTAGCTGTCGGAATAATTGCCGGATCACCAACAATGAGAAGATACTGAACCGGGTTGTCCGAATCCAGCGAGTTGAACCAGACTTCGGAGATCCTTCTTTTCAGGTCATGGTATACCGAGTCAGGAGGTCCGGTTGTCTTGCAGATCAAGGTAGTGGGTATTCCCTTGAGAAGTTTCCATCTGACAAGAGGTGCAAGGTGCCTGGTGAAGGCAGAATCAGTAACTATAATCATCTGTACCGGCTTGTCGGAATAACCAGGTACATATGCGTCAGAAGCATACCCTCCCTTCTCGCTCTTTATTGAATCCTCCTCGTCCCCTTTCACCGGTGAAGGTTCAAAACGAATATCCATATCCATGGATGTGATAAGATCGATATATCCGCCCTTCGGGTCGTAGAATGCGGGGTAGACCGCGATGTTGGCCAGCCTTTGTCCTCTGTGGATGCCCTCGTAGCTGATCACAACCGTATCATGGCTGATGACTCCTCGTGTCCCGTAAGCCTTTCTGTCTTTGAAGGTAACCTTCTCATCCTGGGTCACGTTCTTTGTTTTGGCCGGCTGGGCGGGAAAAAGTTCGGTGTGTCCTGCTCCCTGGTCGGTGAACCTGATCCTCCGTGACGAGATGCCGGAAAGTGACACTATGACCTCCATGCCTTCAGGCACCTCAACCAGCTGACTGTAAACCGGCAGCTCCGGCATACCTGTCTCAGAGGTGTGATGATGACCGGGGATGAGCATCCGGACATATTTGCCGGAGGGGTCTGTGATTTTCCTGAATTGTGGTTCCTGAGCACGGTAGGCACGGGTAACAGCCGGACGCAACGGTCTTTCGGCGGCGCTTTCGCCGCCAGCCCTGCCGTTAAAAGCCTGCGCCTTTGCACCGGGTCCGCCAGACAGCACTAACAATGCTGTAAGCAGAATAATCACTCTGTAAGTTACCCTCATAACCTAAAAACCGTAGCCAAGATAATTAAAATATGTCTCAAATCGGATGCCAAAGAAGGGCGCCGGCCTAATTCAATTTGAATTTGTATATTTAACCATTAATTCGGGGAAATTGTTCAGGGAATGAAGAAGGGTCTTCTGCTTATTGTATTATTATTAATCAGTTATTTAACAGCCAGTTCACAGATCAACAGGCTGGGTACGCCCATGATCATCTGGTCTGATGCCGCCGACACCCCCGGTGATCTCATCAACCTGTGCATCACCATGGATAAGCGTGGGGTGATGTATTTCGGCAATGAGTCTTCAGGCATTGTAACCTATGACGGGACTCTATGGGGGTTGATACCCATGCTGACGCCTCAGAGAGTTGGGGCCCTGGCAACAGATCACAGGGGAGTGGTTTTCGCCGGAGGTGTTACTGACTTTGGGTTCCTCCAGCCTGACCCGGCCGGAAGGCTGACATACAATTCTCTTGCAAACAGGATAGCAGATTCGGCGTATAGAAGCCAAGTGAGTCCAATATTGTCAATTGCCACCGACAGCAACACGGTATTCTTCAGCGATGGCAGGAGACTCTACCTACTGGACATAGGCACGGACTCCGTTTCTGTGACAGACATGGAAAGGGACTATGGTCTGAAGAATGTCAGCAGGATGCTGGTCCTCAATACCAGGACTGTATTGGCAGATGACAGTGAGGGGCTCTTTGAATACAGTGAGGGCCGGATATCCAGGCTGCCGGGAGGTGAGAATATAAGAATGGTACGGTTCGCCGGGCTGCTGCGGTACGATAATGATAACATACTGGTTGCCTCTGAGGAGGGAGGCCTGGTGTTGTTTAACCACAGAACCGGAATGCTTAATACGCAGTTTCTGAGCAGGGCTGACAACAGCAGGCTGAAAAAGGGCCCTCTGAAAGCTGTTGCCCTGCTGCCCGGAGGGATGATAGCAGCCGGATTGTCAGAAAGAGGAGGTGTCCTGATCTTCAACCATGAGGGCAGGCTGTTACAGCACATCTCTGACGAGACCACCTCAATAAGGGAGTCCTCGGTGACATCGATGTATTGTGATTATGCCTCAGGCTCCCAGCTATGGTTCTGCACAAGAGGCTTCATTAACAGGGCATATATCTCACTCCCGGCCTACGAGTTTGGAAGTGCATCCGGTATAGGCTCTATCATCTCCGGCGTAGCGGCGCTTGAAGACTCCCTCTTCGTAGGCACTGAACATGGTCTGTATAAAAGAAAGGTTGACGAATCCGGGGTTGTCCGGTTCCGAAGGATGGAGAAGCCTGCGGCAGTGATCTATGAAATCCTCGGTACACACCTGCCGGAAGGAAGTGTTCTGATGACAGCTGCCTCTGACGGACTCTGGCAGACTGACAATGACGGCTATGTCACCCATGTTCTCAGCAGGGTACATCTGACTGCCATCAGTTCAGCCGTAAATGATTCCACTCTGTTGCTTGCCGGAGCTGATGACGGGATCTTGAGAACCCTTAAGTATTCCAGAGAGGAGTGGAAAGTAATCAACACATGCGGCAGGGGAGAACTGAAAGGCAGAGTACAAGAGATAGAGCATGCGGGAGGTAATGATTGGTGGATACTTACATCGCTGCCCTCATCACTTATGCGTATGCAATGTGATGAATCGGACACGGCATTGATCCGATATGATAAAAATAAGGGTATTGGCTGTGACACCCTGAACAATATCTTCACCATCGATGGCAGGCTCTATGTCTGCTCCGGAAGGGGCATCTGGCGCTATAACAGTGATGGTGATATTTTCGAAAAGGATCATGACCTGATTGGAAATACCTTTGACAATGAACTTATCAGCAATCTTTTTAAAACACCTGAGGGCGATATATTCCTGACCGGGTTTGACGGCCGGAATTTTGACGCCCTTGTGACCACCACAAGTCAGGGTCATGTTGTATTCAGGAGACAGTTCGATTTTCTTCCCGACATTGCCACTACAGGTATTTCATACATCGACGGAAACATATGGATAACCAAGGGAAGGAGTATCTTTATCATTGACAAATCGAAGCTTGGTTTCAGCTACGGTAGCTTCAGTACCTTCTTTACACGCATAACCTCCGGTGATGCCAGCGCGCAGATGGATGGCTCCTTTTTCATCCTTTCTCCCGAGGGGACCAGAATTCCGTCAGCCGTGCAGCCCGGCACTCCTGAAGTATCACTTCGCCACAGCAGGAACAGCATTTACTTAAGATGGACAACCACTTCCTATGTGGACGAGGCCAAGACCGAATACCGTTACAGTCTGGATGGACTCGACGACGACTGGTCAAGGTGGGAAAAGCGAACTTACAGGGATTACACGAACCTGCCTTCAGGAGACTATATCTTCAGGCTGAAGGCAAAGACCATCACGGGACTCGAAAGCGAGGAAACAACCTATTCCTTTTCTGTCCGGAAGCCTTGGTACACTTCCATGGTTGCACTGTTACTGTATGTCCTGGCGGCTGCCGGTTTGATATTCTACATCGTAAGATATTTTGCAGGAATGCTTAAAGTCAGGAACCAGCGACTGGAGAGTCTGATGAAGCAACGTTCGGAAGCTGCCGGCAAAGCCAGGGAAGAGATGGCTGCCCTCATGCATTATGCCGGGTATGTGCAGCGGGCGCTCATGCCCTCCGAAAAGATCCTGATTGATGCCCTTCGTAACAGTTTTATACTCAACAGACCGAAGGACAGGGTAAGCGGTGATTTCTACTGGATGGCACGAAAAGGTGATAAGTTCTACGTTGCAGTGGGTGATTGCACCGGCCATGGTGTGAATTCAGCGCTGACGACCCTCATGGGACTATCGTTCCTGGATGAGATAAGCAACAGGCAGGTTACATTGAAGACCTCTGTCATTATCAGTGAATTCCAGAGGAAAATGATCACTGCACAGAAGAAATATGGTGTACCCGAGGCGATGGCAGTATCCATCAGCATAGCGCTGCTGGCCATAGACCGCACCAGCGGTTCAGTGGAATTCTCCGGCGTAGGCACCCAGTGTTACAGGGTGAGGGAGATGAGTGATGAAGAGGCTGCAAAATGGAAGTTGATTGAAATGGATGATGAAACAGGCACCCTGGCTGACGGCAAATACCTTCTTGAGACTATTTACGGTGACAGGCTGCCTGACGGGGTTCAGCCAAGGCCCAGCCAGGAATACCTGCAATATGAATGGAATTTGGAGAAGGATACCTCATACTACCTATTTACTGACGGCTATGCAGACCAGTTCAGTGGTGTTACCGGTAAGAAATTCATGAAAAAGAACTTCAGAAAATTGATACTGGACGTTCAGAATTACCCGATGAGCAAGCAGGAGGAGATGCTCAGGGAACGCCTCGACAGCTGGATAGGATCGGCGCCCCAGACAGATGACATCCTTGTTGTAGGATTCAAAATAGAGTAGTCTTACGGTGCCGGAGTAAAATCATCAGAAAGACGATAGAAGATGCCTTTCTCGCTCGCCTCGTAGGTGATTATCCCGCACAGGATGAAGTCACTCAGTATCTTTTCAGCTGTTTTTGCATTGATGCCGGCAAGGGCACGAAATCCGTTCACAGTTATTTTCCCTCCTCCGCGCAAATAGTTAAGCAGCAGGTTCTCCTTTTCATCAAACCTTAAAAGCAGGCCCCTTAAGTTGTCGCTGCGGCGCCATACCTGCATGATCACCCTGTCAGCCATGAAGTTCTGGTCATTATGCCTGAAGTAGGCCTTCCACCTTCCATCATCATCCTTTGCCTTCACCGGTTTCTTCCCGCGTCTCGGGACATCAACCTCCAGAATATTTTTCTCGTTTATGGTATGGTTTCTTGTACCGACAACCACTGCCGGATAACAGTAGAGCGTGGCAGCCGCATCGATCATGTAAAATTCCTCGTCGGAACTAACCCCGGCCAGTGAACCGTTATCCCTGACACCGATAAGCAGTTTGCCTCCCGCACTGTTGGAAAAGGCAGAAAGGGTCTTTGCTATCTTCCGCGGATCAGAGATACAGTATTTAAAGTCAAGATTCATCCCTTCACCCTTTGCGATAAGGTTATGAATGTAGCGTGCCATACTGATCCTGATTTATTAAGCTGCGGGGCAGCACCACTAAAATAAGACAAAATATTTGTATATTGGCTCAGACACTTTTAATTCTTAAATCTTTTAATGATGAAGCGAAGAAACTTTCTTATGTCCGGCCTTGCCGGTGCTGCAGGCCTGGCCGTTCTTGACCGGACCGCACTTGCAGGCGGCATAAACAACGACAGTGAACCAATAATTTACCGGACCCTCGGGAAAACAGGGATTAAGGTCCCGGTTGTCAGTTTCGGTGTGATGAGATCGGATAACAGCGCCCTGGTTAAAGCCGGTTATGATGCAGGCATTACCATGTTCGATACGGCACATGGCTATATGAACGGAAGGAATGAGGAGATGCTGGGTAACTTCTTCTCATCATTGCCCCGTGATTCATTTATCCTTGCCACAAAGGTAAAGCCGGCCGGGGTAGACTCGCGTACCGGGCTCCCTTCAAGGGATACCACTGCTGAAGATTTCCTAGCCAAGTTTGACCTGAGCCTGCAGAGGCTCAAAATGGATTATGTTGATATCCTCTACATGCATGCAGTTGACAGCGTGGAGATGGTAAGGCACAAGGAGATTGTAAATGCCATGCTTGAACTCAAAAAAAGCGGAAGGGTGAGATTCATCGGCATTTCCACCCATAAAAACGAGCCTCTGGTCATCAATACAATGGTTGCAGACGGTATCTGGGATGTTGTGCTTACCTCGTACAATTTCAAACAGACCTACCTCAGTGAGATGAACAGTGCCCTTAAGGCGGCAGGAGAAGCAGGCATTGGCGTGGTTGCCATGAAGACGATGGCAGGTGGTTGGCTTGATAAGGAGAAGACCCGCGCGGTGAATCCGCAGGCTGCTCTGAAATGGGTACTGTCAAACCCTGATGTCCATACCACGATACCCGGAATAACAGCATTTGACCAGCTCACTGCAGACCTGGAGGTGATGAAAGACATTAACCTTACGGTCTCGGAGAAGGATGAGTTGCTGGCCGGCATCTCATTCCAGGGACTGTACTGCAACGCATGCAGCATCTGCAAGCCTGGTTGCAGGAACGACCTGCCGATTCCTGAACTGATGCGCGCTTACATGTATGCCTACGGTTACGGGAATCTCCGGATGGCTTCGGAGCTCGTCTCTGAGACCGCCGTAAAGGGAGATCCTTGCGCCGGATGTGATACCTGTGTTGCAACCTGTGTAAAGGGCTTCGATCTCAGGGAGAAGATATCCGACATATCAAGACTGGCAAATGTGCCCATGGACCTGTTTGCATAAAAACAATAATCATGACTTTCAGAAAGCTTATTCTGTCAACTGCAATGATCGCTGTCTGCTCCGTTGCACTCACGGGTCAGCAGCTCTTCCCTGAACTGAAGGGATACAAGGTTGTAACTGACTATCCGGTTTACACTCCGGATGACCTTTGGGATTATATAAACGGAGCCGCTGATGCCTACCTGGCCCTGGGATTTATTGACCTCAACATCTCTGAATACGTTAAGGGCAGGGAGGTTATCAAGGCCGAGATATACAGATTTGATGATGATGCCGAGGCTTTCGGAATATACTCCATGGAGCGTTCGCCGGGATACGGCTTCATGCCCGTGGGTGTGCAGGGTTATCGCGAGGAGGGAATCCTACACTTTTACAAGGATCGTTATTACATCAAGATAATGACACACTCCAAATCGCGTAAGGCAGCAGGAAGGATGGAGGAACTGGCACGACTTATCGATGGCCGCATTGATGGCACCAGCAAGTTCCCGGAGCTGCTTAACCTTTTCCCGGCTGAAGGCCGGCTCGCGAACCAGGAGACTTACCTGCTTGAGAGTGTATTGGGGCATGAGTATCTCAGGAACGCCTTCAGGGCATCCTATGAGGTCGGTGATGAGAGGTTTGAAATTTATCTTTTCCGTTCCAGTGACGATGATGAGGCAGCTGCAATGGCTGCAAAACTGGCCGGTGATTCATTCATTCCCGGAGATGAGGTCTTCAAATACGCCTTTGAGGACGGTTTCAACGGGGTGCTTCATATGGCCAGGCAGGGTGACAGGCTTATAGTTGTCAGCGGACTGGGATTTGACAAGACGACCCTGGCTGAGAGCTATATCACACAGATGCTTGGGCGGTGACGGCATGTAAAAAAAAACAAAAAAAGGTGTCTCGTATGAGGCACCTTTTTTAATATAAGGTAAATGAGTTTACTTGAGCTGGAAGCTTATAGGCACGCTATACCATACGTTAACTGGTTTGCCACCCTGTTTGCCGGGTTTCCAGAGGGGGAGCATCTTAATTACCCTGATGGCCTCCTCATCGAGAGACGGGTCAACGCCCCTGACAACGGATACCTGGTCAACTGTTCCCTTGTAGGTCACGCAGAACCGAAGTATTACCTTGCCCTGGATGTTGTTTTCCTTGGCCAGCTCGGGATATTTGATGTTGTCATAGATGAACTTGAAGAGCTCCGTATCCCCTCCTGGGAATGAGGGCATCTCTTCCACAACTACAAACACCTCCTGCGGGGCTTCTTCCTGTATCTCCTCCTTCACCGTTTCGATTACCTCCACAACATCTGCGTCAACAATAGTCTCGACCACGTCGTCAGCGGTCATGAACCTTGTTTCTTCATCAGGTTTGACAGAATCGACAACCACCGGGGCCACATATTTTACAACGGTCTGCTGTTCTGTTGGCGGTGGCGGTGGCGGCGGGGGTGGGGGAGCTGCCTCCTCCTGGTTGATGTCATTAGCCATCTGGGCAATGACTTCATTCGCATCTCTTGCCTTGATCTGGGCAATGTTCTTTGCCTTGATGTAAGGTACGATAGCTGCCGTCAGTATTACGATTATTCCAATGAGAATTGAAAGGCTCATTGTCCGTGAGTATCTCTTTCTGATGTCATAGGCACCGTACTCCTTGTTCCGGCCTTCGAATACTATGTCATCAAAGCTTGGGTATCGTTTCTTTTCTTTTGCCATGATTCCTCCTATTGTGCTGGTTCTGAAGGTGCAGCTGTTGCTCCCGCCCTGTTAAGTGCGTCAACAACCAGTTTTTCTTCAATCCAGTCTATGTCGGTAAATGTGTAGCGGGCAATTCCTACTATTGACATCTCATCGATTATGTCGACGAAGTTTTTATACTTTGATGTCTTGTAGGCTTTAATAAGAACGATCGGCCCTGTATCATCATCCTTTTTCAGCTGGCTTATTGCGCTTCGCATTGAGTCCTGCCTGATATCGATCTTGCCTGAGATTACATCTTTCTCAAACTCGTCAATTTTGCGGAACAGTGCCCTGTTCCTTTCAAGCAGTACCTGGCGTATGCCTGTAGCACTGAAATCGGTTTCCTGCAGAACGGTCACATCCGGGTCGGCTTTGCCGGGGTACCAGTAGACTCTGTCTTCAGGACCAAGGATAATATTGAGAGTACGGCTCTCAGCGATCTTTGGGGGTTCAACGAACTCATCCTTCTTGATCTTCTCAGGAAGAACGATATCCATTACCTTCGGTTTGCTGAAAGCTGCTGTGAGCATGAAGAACGTGATGAGCAGACTCATGAGGTCCACCATCGGTGTCATATCCACGCGGGCATCACCTTTTTTTGGTTTCTTCTTCCCGCCCTTGCTTTTGTCCTCTACTTGAATATCTGCCATCTTACTCAGTTATTTCTTCTGTAACTTCCACTGCTCTAAGACTTGTGATCAGGCTAAACCTGTTCACATTCTTATCCTGCAAAATATCAAGTACTTCCCTTACGACCGGAAATGGAACGTCTGCATCACCCTTGATCATGGTCAGCACAGCAGGGTTTACCTGGCGTGCAAATAGAATCCATAATGCAAGCTGGTTGTCCGCAGAATCGATTGGAACGCCGGTTTCGAGGGCGATCTTGTCATCCGTGTCTTTGGTAGCAAGGTACTGTTTCATATCCTGTATCGGAACGCCAACGGCAGTGCCGGTTTTCTCGAAAAGGCGGAGTTCATCCTCGGTAAATTCAATATTGTATCGCTTGCCCATTTCGGCAAGGATTTTCGGGCGGAATTTAAGTATGGTATCCGGTCCGTTGTCAACATTGAAAAATATCCGGCTGTCTTTCGCGAGGGTTACCGTCATTACGTTGGCATCCATCATCGGTTTTTCCGAGACAGAAAAAGGTGTATCGACAGGTGCAGTCTCCTGTGGTCTGAATGTAGCTGTCAGAATGAAGAAGGTGAGCAACAGCACAAACAGGTCCACCATCGGCGTCATGTCGATTCGTGGCGATTTGGCTCCTAATTTAATCTTTGGCATCTTTTAATTCCTTTCTTTTTTTGACCAAAAGAATAAATTCGGCAGACTATTTTCTAATTGACGCGGCGAAAGTCTGTGTAAGACTAAAGCCGGCCTCATCAATTTTGAATACATAATCGTCGATCCTGGTTGAGAACATATTAAAGAATATGATAGCCAGGGTTGAACCAGTGATACCGAATGCGGTATTGACAAGAGCTTCGGAAATACCGGTTGAGAGGGCGAGAGCATCAGGAGCACCTGACTGAGCGAGGGCTGCGAATGCGCGGATCATCCCGATAACCGTTCCGATAAGTCCTATGAGCACCGAGATTGATGCGATAGTTGAGAGCATGACCATATTCCTTGAAAGGGTCGGCAGCTCAAGAGCTGTTGCCTCTTCGATGGCCTGTTTCATTGAGGTGATCTTCTGGTCTTTCTCAAGTTCCTTGTCATTCTCGAGTGCACGGTAGCGTGACAGACCTGCCTTCATAACGTTTGCAAGTGAACCTTTCTGCTTATCGCACGCAACAATTGCATCTTCAATCCTGTCTTCTGCAAGCATCTGCTGAAGATTGGACACAAATACATTGAGTCTTGCTTTTCCCTTAACCCTTGAAAGAGTGATAGCCCTCTCTACTGTGTAGATAAGAAGCGTAATCACGATAGTAATAAGGACGGGAACAATGATTCCACCCTTGTACATGAGGCCCAGAAGGTTACCCTGCAGGGGATGTCCCTTGGGATTGCCACCTTCAAAGTTTACCGGGTTACCCAGGACTCTGGTGAAAATCAGATAAGCAACAATAAATGCCAGAATAATTGCAAGAGGTGCAAAAAGCGACTGCCATACACCGCTGGACGACTTGGTTGATTTACTCATTTTAGTATTCTTTAAGTTGGTTTAAGTGAACAGTTGGCAAAAATAAATATTCTTCTACTCTTATACAATAGTCTCAATTAATTAGATATACTTTTCAGCCCAAAAAATAGTTTGGTTCCTACTTTTCAAGGGAAGCATTATAGACTCTTCTTTTTGTAACGGGGACCTCAATGGACTTATACCCTTTTGCACTGATTATCAAAGCCTCTGAGGCTTCGGGCATAACGAACTTGTATTCTCCCCTTGCATTGGTCCATGCCTCGGCTGCCGTATCCTTTACTCTCACCGATGCACCCGGGATGGGTTCGCCTGAAGAATCGGTTATCATTCCGGTAATTTCATTGGGGTGAGCCTTCGGAATGGCACTCTTCTGAAGCTGTGTAATATATTGGATGGTTGATCTGGCAGCTTCGTTGGCTGGTTCAATTGCCAGTATCCTGTTGTTCTCTTCGATGGCCTTTGAATATTCTCCCATTGTCATGTACATGGTGCTGAGTGAGCTGTGAGCCCTGATCCGGTAGTCAGGAGAGAGATTCGTCATCCTGGTGTAATATGCTTTGGCGTCATCATACCTCTTGTCCTGCAGTGATTCATAGCCGAGGTACCTCAGGGCGTCATAAATCTCCCTGACATTCTTGACGGAGTCTGCTGAAGCCTTCTGCAGCAGCATCTCGAATCTCGGTTTGGCAAGGCCAAGCTCTGAATCAGGATCCTTGGCTGCTGCCGTGTTGGCTAACCAGAGGTAACCCTGCAGATTGTCAGGGTATTTAGCGGTCATTTTACTGAATATCTCTTCAGCCTTGTCAAACTGCTTGTCCTGGTAATAGGCCCTTCCAACCTGGATGAAGTCATTTTCGGTGTCTCTTCCTTTTTCAAGGAGGCGTGACCATGTGGAGGCGGCGTCAGCATACCTGCGGGCACTGTACTGAACTGTCCCCTTTTCATAAATGAGGTTAAGGTCCTCCTCTTCAGTGAAGTAAATAGCCTTTTCATATGCCTCGAAAGCTTTTGAGAGCTCTTTTTCTGCCTGGGCTATGGTTGCCTTGTGGGTTTCAACCTTAGCTGCTAGGGCATCTATTTCAGCCTTTGCCTTCTCTTTTGCAGGGCTCTTGAGAGCAGTATACCTGGCCTGAAGTTTGCTGAGTTCGTCGGCTTCATTATCTGCCTCAATTACCAGCTTGCTGTAGTCCTGGTTCTTTCTTGCCAGTATCCTGGCATAATATATCCAGTCTTTCTTAATAAGACGGTCGGCGCTGAGATTGGCAAAGAGACGGTCCATGTATTCTGCGGCAAGATCAAAATTGCCTTCCTCATAGGCTGAATAGCCTGCAATACGGTTCATGTAAGTTCTGGAATTGTCAACGGCAAATATCTGCTCCACATTCTTTATAACCTCCTCATACTCCTTTGCATAGAAGAGGGCGTTGACGTATCTTATCCTTGCGGGTATGTTTCCCTGGGTCAGTTCGAGGTATTTTTCGAAATACCTCTTGGATTCATTGAACCTGCCGGCCATCGAGTAGAGCTGCCCCAGTTCCCTGTAGGCAGGGGCATAGTTCTGATCAAGGGCGATTGCCTGCTCATAATAGGGAATGGCTGCCATGAGGTTGCGACCCTTGACATAAATGCTCCCTATCTTCATATTGGCTGCGGGCGACTGCAGGTCCCAGTCCTGTGCAAGGTTGTAATTCTTGATGGCCTTTGAACCGTCGTTGACAAGGATATAAATATCACCCGCGATTATATACATCTCGCTGTTTCTCGGGTCGATTGATACAGCCTCCCTGATGAAAGGAAGCGCTTTGCTGGTATCTACCTCCTCAAAACGGATATATGATTCTGCAATCTTTGCAAGTGTATATGCATAACTCTTCGGATCCTTTATCTTGGTCACCTTCTTGTATTCAGGCAACAGTCCTTTGGCCTGCAGTCTAAGCTCTTCCGCCTTTGCATTGTCACCAGTGTAAAAAGCCACCTTAGCCAGGCCGACGTAGTTAAGCGGTTCAGCCGGATTGGCGGTGACACCCTTGTTGAAGATCTCAGCCGCCTCTTTTGTTGCTACTGACAGCGAATTGGAGATTGTATCGGCAAAATAGTTCAACAGCGTGTTCTCGCCATAATGAAAATAAACCACACTGTTGGCAGGCTCATTTTTTATAAGTTGCTGGAACAGTGCCTCTGCCTTGTCATACTGTTCATTTTTGGTGAATGTCCTGGCCTCATCAAGCGTCTGAGCCTTGAGCCCGGTGCCAAAGAACATACAAAAAACCGCTGCGGGCAGCAACGCGAGTTTGAAACTTCTCTTAATCATCGTTATCATGTTTAGTTACTCATTTTTTACCTGTATTATCCTGATCGGCATCGTTGCAGGTACAAGACCCGATTTAAGTATTATCCTTTGTCCCTTTTCTCCTGCTACGAAACTTACAAATCCCGAGCCAAGTCCTGAAAATGATTCGCGCGAATGCATATTTACTTCTCTTACAAAGGGATATGTCTTGTCGTATATAGACCCCTGCACCGGCATGTAGAAGGTCGATTCTTCGTCGAGATAAGGCTGTGAGACTGCAGCCACCTTAATTTTGTGAAGGAGCTTGAAGCTCTGGGAATCGTCCTCGTCACTGATCCAGTTGACGCTCACAATACCAATAGCTCCCGGGCTGCCGGAGACATAATCAATAACTTCGGGGTTGCTGTTGACGGCAAAAAAGTTAGGTCCGAGACTATCCGGAAGGTCAAATTTCTCCCTGAAGTACCTTATGTTTCCCGAACGGATATTGTCGAACACTATATTGACAGGGCCCAGTTTTGACTTTGCATTTATCTGATTCCAGTCGGTGATCTCGCCGGTGAAAATCTTCTGGACGTTTTTAAATGTCAGGAGTGAATCAGCATTGCTCCTGTTGAGAACAAGAGCCAGGGCGTCATAGGCCACAACCGTGGTCCGGACCACAGTCTGCAGGTCGAGGAGAACCTTTCGCTGTTCTTCCGTAGGGGCCCATGATGATACAATCACCTTCACTGAATCATTCAGGAAAAATGCCACAAGCTCATTTTCCGGCTTGTAAAGAGGTTTAATAGTGGCGTACTTGTACAGTGCCGTGAAGGTATCGAGCTCTGCATCGATAATTGGCTGGAACGAATCATCCGATGCTATCCTGATGTTGCCTGAGGTTGGCGTCTCCCTGAGGGTTGCGGTTCCTTTGGGTTTGCATGACGCCAGAGATGCAATGGCTGCTACAATGAGCAACGCAGGTACGACTGATAAAATGTATCCCGATCTTTTCATACTCTCCCCGCTTTTCAACTTACTATGAGCCACAATATTAATAATTATCTCTCAAACTCGCCTCCCACAGGGGCGTTAATTTTCGTTACGGATCTTAAAAGACAAGTTACAAAGCACATGCCACTATTATTATCTATGACCGTCATGTGGTATGGAGACCCCGGGAAAATCAACGGATTATTTCTCATCCTCATCCTTGCTGAAAAAGCTCTCCTTTATCTTCTCGTAAGATACAAAGAACCTGTAAAGAGCATAAATGAACAGTGGAACAGACAGGACGATCCTGAGGGCTTTGTCGATTCCAAACTGATCATAGACAAGTATAAACACCGCAAGGCCTAAATAGAAAAATACCATAAACGTGCCGAAGATGGCGAATACCTTGTCATACATTTTGCTGGTGTTGCTCATTGCATTTTATTATGAATTGACAAATATATGATTTATTCTTTTTTTCGGTACTGATTTGCACATGCGGTGACATAAAAAAGAGAGCCGCGCGTGGCGGCTCTCCTGATACAGAGATACAATCTTACCTGGTTGCGTTTTCGAGTCTCTTCATGATTGAGAAGATGAAAGCGGCGGAAAGCAGGCAGCAGACGATGAACACCGCCCAGAGCTGCCAAAGATCTACCTTGTCCCAGAGCTTTGTTCCGACGAACAGAAGCTTGTTCCCGGTTGCAGTAGCCAGAAGCCATCCTGCCTGCATCATTCCCTGGAAGCGTGAGGGGGCTACCTTTGATACAAAGGAGAGTCCCATCGGGCTCAGGAAGAGCTCAGCCACGGTAAGGATCAGGTAACTGCTGATCAGCCAGTAGGGGCTAACCCTCAGGGCTTCAGCAACCGGAGATCCTTCGAGTGAGGTGGGTGAGGGGAGTTTCACTGATGACACGAGCACCACAATAAATCCTATGGCTGCTATAATCATCCCGATCCCGATCTTCTTGGGGGTTGAGGGTTCAATGTTTTTCTTGTTCAGCCATGCAAAGACACCCATGACCGGGAAGGTAAGTGCCACGATGAAGAGCGGGTTGAATGACTGGAATACCTCAGGCTCAATAGAATTCAGCGAGTCGGCTGTAGTAATAAAGAGGTAGGCTACGACAATAGCTGCCACCAAAAGAACACCTCCGATAACTCTTGCAGGCATAGTCATGTTTTTCCTGACAAGCATCACCAGGCCTGCAATGGCACCGATCACCGCCAGCATGGAGGGCAGGGTGAAGAAGAGATAGGTGAAGGGTTCCACCTGCTTGACAGTGTAATCTCTTGCAAAGAGGGTGAGAGTCAGTCCGTTCTGGTGGAATGACATCCAGAAGAAGATCACCACCACGAACACAAGGATAAGTGATGATACCCTCGCATATTCATCTTTCTTGGCAGTTGTAAGCATCCAGGTGGTGAAACCTGCAAAAAGTCCGATTGCCAGACCGGTAAACACATCGACGACAAAACTGAGTCCGAAGGCAAAAATGGCCATTGCTATTGCTGCATAGATCAGGGGCCTGAATTCAAACTCAATTGTATTGGATGACCCGTCAGTGGCCTTCGCAGGTTTCTCCTTGTTGGGAAGCAGCCTGTTGAAGAAGATATAAACCAGCAGTGAGATAACCATTGCACCGGCAGCGATACCGAAAGCATAGTTGTAACCTCTTGAGAAGACTTCGAGATAGTTGTTGGCGAATGCACCGATGTCTGTTACGGGGCCTGTCAGGTTGACCTTATCGGCAAGGGTCTGGAATTCCGCCATTTTGGCAGGGTCAGTTAGCAGACCGTTGTTAAACTGGTGACACAGGGCCGGAAGGCTTCCGTCATGGGCAAAACCGTTTGTATTAAGCCACCAGTTCCTGATGCCGTTGGCAGCAAAGGGAGCAAAGAATGCACCGACATTGATACCCATATAGAATATCATGAAGGCAATGTCCCTCATTTTTGAATACTGGGGATTGTCGTACATCTGCCCTACGACGGCCTGCAGGTTCCCCTTGAACAGGCCATTGCCAAAGGCTATGGTGAAGAGGGCAATCACCGTGAAGGTGAGAGGCATTCCGGGTACAGCCATCAATATATAACCCGCGAACATAATAATGATGCCGAACAATATTACCGTCTTGTATTTCCTCGTGGCATCTGCCAGTATCCCTCCGACGAGAGCAAGAGCATAGATGCTGAAGTAAAACGAGCTGTAAATGTCCCCTGCCTTCTCGGCAGCCAGGCCGTACTTGGCCTGCAGGAAAAGCACCAGGATCGCCATCATGGTGTAGAAGCCGAACCGTTCTCCCATATTGGCGAAGAAGGCAACAATTAGTCCTTTTGGATGATTCTTGAGCATAATTTTCTCTGTTTAAGTGGTTAATTCTATTCTGATGGTGACAAATATATTAATCTTTTTAATTTGCAGTCATTGCATTATACCATCAGCGCAATAATTTTGCATAGTTATATTTTTACATTTGTATCGTTCGGACATATAATGAGAAAATGAAGATTTTTACATCCGCAGAGATCAGGGAGATTGATTCCGCCACCATCCGCCTGGAGCCTGTAACGCCCGCAGGACTGATGGAGCGAGCTGCAACGACGTTTGTTGAAAGGTTGAAGGACACCATTCCGCCGGAGAAGAAGGTCAACGTGTTTGCCGGTCCCGGCAACAACGGTGGTGACGGGCTGGTGATTGCCAGGCTGTTGTATGAGGAAGGCCATCCTGTTCGTGTGTTCATTGTAGAGACAGGCTCTGCCCACAGCAGCGAATTCAGGTTGAATGCCGACCGGCTTGAGAGAGCGGGTATATCACCTCTCACCATGGCTGATCCCGGACTCTTTCCCGCCATCGGGCGTGATGAAGTGATCATTGACGCCATTTTCGGCACCGGGCTCAGCAAGCCCCCGGCGGGTGTAGCTGCAGAGGTCATCAGGAAGATCAATCAGACGGGTGCTTATGTTGTTTCAGTTGATGTTCCCTCCGGGCTCTTCTGCGAGGACAACAATGGTGCTGACCGCGACAGGATGGTCAGGGCATCGCAGACCATCACATTCCAGTTTCCCAAAATTGCCTTTATGTTTGCCGGTAATGAAGATCAGGCAGGCAAGTGGGAGGTGATTGACATCGGCCTGCATGCTGCTACCATCGCCTCCATGCCGTCGCCTTACCATTATATAATGAGAGAGAATGTCAGGCCGCTCCTGCAAAAGAGAAAGAAATTTGACCACAAGGGCATTTTTGGTCATGCCCTGATCATTGCCGGCAGTTACGGCAAGGCCGGGGCCGCAACACTGGCTGCAGGGGCGGCACTGCGCAGCGGTGCCGGACTGGTGACCGTGCATACTCCCGCCTCCGCCGTGACGGCTCTGCAGGCATCGCTGCCGGAGGCTATGGTCTCGCCGGATCCGGGCACAGGAAATGTGACCGTGATGCCTGACCTGACACCGTTCGATGCAGCAGGCGTAGGCCCGGGACTGGGTACTGACCCTGACACCGCCGGGGTGCTGAGGACATTGCTTGAGACCGCTACCATACCACTTGTGCTTGATGCTGATGCACTTAACATCATGGCCCGGAACAGGGAACTGCTTGATCTGATCCCACCCGGTACTGTGCTTACTCCTCACCCCGGAGAGTTCCGCCGGCTGGCCGGAACAGACAGTACTGACTTCAGGCTTCTTGAAGAGCAGCGGGATTTCGCTGCCAGGCATAATTGCATTGTGGTCCTGAAGGGTGCCCATACCTCTATAACCCTGCCCGGAGGGGAGGTCTTTTTCAACAGCACGGGCAACCCGGGCATGGCCACCGGTGGCAGCGGCGACGTCCTTACAGGAATAATCGCCTCACTTCTGGCACAGGGTTATGACCCTGCCGACGCAGCAGTTGCCGGAGTATACCTTCACGGGGTGGCAGGTGACGTAGCCCTGAGAATACACTCTGAGGAATCAGTTATAGCCGGAGATATTCTGATGAATATTGGCAGGGCTTTTCGTGAAACGCAGTTCAACAGTTTCAGCATGTACCTTTAACAACAGAGATGAAAAGATTTACTTTTATTTTATCTGTGGCTTTACTGGCAATTACCGGCGGATGCTCGGTTATGAGCAACAAGAGTGACAGTGATATTGTAGTTCTTCCCCTGGGAGGGGAGGTCAGGGTGACTGAAGGGAGCATAGTCTATGCTCTGCCCCAGACGGTGCTGGAATTTGATATCATTGCTGAAAAGAGAACCGGGATTCCGGGTCCGTTTGCCGGTTATGCCAGGGAGATGATAGGGCTCGACAACGTAATCACCGCCTGGAACGAGACCTGGACCCTCACTGATTTGAGAATCAAAACCATCGAGGAACTTGATCCCGGACAATTTTATGTCATACAGGGCACGACCCTGATGCAAACTAACCTTCTGGCTCTGAAAGAGAACGGACTGATCCTCGATATAAACCCGGATATATATGCCCGCACCGGACACTCGGATCTGCAACAGGGATCTGACATCCATGGCCTGATGTTCCCTGACAGGGGGGCATATGATTATGTCTCAACCATGACCGACACAGCCTACAGGGTAATCAAGGCCGATACCGCATTCATCCGCGTACCGTATCTTGTACAGAAAATGAGGGGCATGACGGTGGAAGAGGAGGCAAGAGAGGCAGCTGACAGGCTGCTCGAGCTGCGGGAGGGGAGACATATGATAATCACTGGCGAGACGAATATCTTCCCGCAGGACGGTGCAGCAATAAACGAAATAAACAGGCTGGAACGCGAATACACGGCACTCTTTGCCGGCAAGTCATGGTCGGAGACAAAGCACTACCGCATATGGCTCACACCTGACCTTTCAATGGCAGGGAAACAGACAGCAGTATTCAGTTTCTCGGAGAGCAGGGGTGTGCTGCCTGCCGGCGCAGCCGGAGGCCAGCCGGTACATGTCGAGATGACGCCAACAGGCAAGACCGGGGAACTGAAGCTGGTGGTAAAGCCGGTCACCTCTCAGAAGGATCTTGCAACCCGTGACAGGCTCTATTACCGTGTGCCTGATGTGGCCGGGTTCAGGGTAACCATGGGAGATGAAACTCTCTGCACCGCCCGTAAACTGGTTTACCAGTTCGGCAAAACCGTGACCCTGCCGTCGAATTTTATCATCGGAAAGTAAACGCTTAAATTCCATTCTCAATCACCTCGAGAAAAGCCTTTTCACGCTTTGAGATATGGAAATTTTCTGCTATCCGCTGACGTGCTTTCAGGCCCAGTTCGAGGCGCTTCCGGCTGTCTGTGGCTAGGATCTCCCTGAATTTACTGACAAGATAATCCTTGTCCGGGCTGTTTGCAAGAAACCCTGTTTCTCCGATAATCTCAGGGATAGCCCCGACTGCAGAGCCGACCGGGATGCAGTGGCAGAGCATCGCCTCACAGAGGGCATTGGGAAATCCTTCCGAAACTGAAAGCTGCAGTACAAACTGGCTTTCGGCAAGGAAAGTCCTGAACTCTGCCTGTGGCAGAAAGGGGTGCATCGTTACATTCGCGGGAATCGGCCCCAGCTGCCGTATTACATCATCCGGTATCCCGATGACCCTGAATGAGCAGTGGCTGAACTGACCGGCAAGGAACAAAACCAGATCGATTCCCTTCACCCGTAACCTCATCATGCTGGTGACCGATGCCACCGTAATGAATGTGTCCCTGACCTTTATCTCCGGGTCCGAGGAAAAAAAGTCCGGGTCAAAACCGTTGTGGATCACCCTGACGGGTGTGTTTATCTCCGGGAAGAAATGTCTGAAACCCTGCATGGAGAGGCCACTGCCACTATGATAACCGTAATCGCTTTCAACCAGCGACCCGTCAACCGGGAGCAACCCTTTGCAGAGCCTGAAAGACCACCTGATAAAGGCTCTCATCACAGGTTTTCTAAGGCTGCCATACTTCATTGAAGGAAATGATACACAGTCTGTTCCGCCGGGGATTATGTAGACCGGCTTCCCGGTGATCTTTCCCGCCAGTGCAGGTAAAAATGACCAGTATCCCCCGAACATTACAAAAACAGCTTTGGATCCCTGGAGGTGCCTGCTGAGAAAAACAAACTGCTTAAGGAAGTTCAGCGGCGTTTCAGGTTTGGATTTCCAGGCATGACCCGGAACAATTACCTCGAATTTCCGTGATAGGAAGGTTATGTCTTTCTGAATGAATGTCGAGGGCTCGGGGTAAATATAGAGGATCTTTTCCTTCATGTCAAAAGGGCCTGAGCCTGCTGAGAAGAAACCTTGTTCTTGAAAAAAGCTTCCTGATAATTATAGCCCGCTTTGGAAGAGGGGAGAGGGTCACCGCATATTTCTTCCTGAAGCTGATGACTGCATAATCATGCTTCCTGTCGAACAACGCATATGAATTGTAACTGATCAGAGTCAGTCCGCTGTCATAGGCATCTCGCAGGAGGGTGTCTGCTTCCACCGACTGGTCAATTATCTGCATCTGTTCCGGGTCGGTAGCCCTGATGTATTCAAGCGCCCTCGGGTGGGGAATATGTATCAGGATCACCGAGTCGTCATGCATATGATCTGCAAGTGTCCGGAACAGCCTCCTGTGCTGATCGACGGGAATATGCTCCAGTACATCAGGAAGTATGATAAAGTCGAAAACTTCCGTGTGGTTGAAATCGGTCATGTCAGACACCATAAAACGCACATTGGATGCATGGAAGAGCCTTTTACGGGCTATCTCAACGGATTCAGGGCTTATATCGACGGCAACGATTTCACCCTTGCTGAGATAACCGGCAAGCAATCCGGTCAGCGTTCCGATACCACATCCTATCTCAAGTACCCTGTCGTTTCGCGAGAGTCCTGCTGCTGCCAGGAACTCCATGATTTTATAGTGTCTCAGGTTGACGCTGGTCTTCACCTGTCTGCCGGCAAAACCGTCATACCATTTGCCTATCTGTTCGCGTGTCTCCATCCGGGGCTATAATAGCTAAGATAGCCTGAAAAGGCTAACTTCAGCAAATGTAGATTATTTTTTTAAGTCAATAGAGGGCCGAGCGTAAAGGAATGACTCAGTGAGTCATTCCAGCGAAGGGGCCAGATTGCAGGGGAGGCAATAGGCAATAGGCAGTAGTCGACAAAATCAGCCGGCAATCCACAGTCCACAGTCAGCAGTCATTAAATAGCTGATTCACTGATTACTGCAAGGCTGTCAGGCGCAGACTCACTACTGCCTACTGCCTATTACCTGCTTATTGCGCCTGCCCCTTGAAAGTCTTCATGAAATCTTCGTAGCTCTGTTTCTGCCAGCTGGTACCGGCAAAGTATAAGAGCATGGGTTCAATCTGGACTGGTGTTTTATAACCTGAGACCGGGGTAATCAGCTCACTGTTGGCCGTGAGGAAGACAACCGTCGGGTAGCCTAGATTGCCCTGGAGAAGGGCGTATGCCAGCTGATGAGTCTTACCGAGAGTGCCGTCGTTCACGAATTTTCTTCCCTGGAAGGTGACGGGCTCCTTGCCTTCGGCATCGAACTTGACAGCGTAGTATTTGGTATTCAGGATCTCGGCAATGACCGGATGTGAGAAAGTATCCTTGTCAAGCTTCTTGCACCACCCGCACCAGTCGGTATAAGCATCGACGAAAATCGGCCTGGGATTTGATTGTGCAAGCGACACGGCTTCTTCTATCGAATACCATTTCACTGTTTCAGTCTGGGCAGACAGAAGCAGGGCGGGTCCGGCCAGTAAAAGTATAACGAAAAGCTTCTTCATGATCTATAGATAATTATAATTGATTCAACGGTTTAATTTTAATCGCACAAAATTAGCAATTCACTTTGATAACCAAAATTATGCCACAAAGTTCATCTGTCATGTTTTTTGCCGCAATTATTGGAATGATTTTTTTATACATTTACACACCTTGTTAAACAAACTCGTAAACCTAAAATGGAAAAATTAAGAAAGACGCTTGCTGACTCCAAGGCTGCAAGATGGACTGCCCTGGCAGTTGTAGCGTTCACCATGTTATGCGGTTACTTCCTGACCGATGCAATGGCACCTTTGAAACCCATGCTTGAGCAACAGCTGGCATGGAGCAGCGAAGATTACGGCCTGTTCACCAGCGCATATGGCTGGTTCAACGTGTTCCTAATCATGCTTATTATAGGCGGGATCATCCTTGACAAAATGGGGGTCCGCTTTACAGGTAAGATGGCAACCATGCTTATGGTGGTCGGTACAGCCATCAAGTTCTGGGCCCTGTCGACTGATGTTTTTGCAGGGCAGAGCTGGCATTTCCTGTTCTGGGATGCAAATCCCCAGGTTTTCATTGCAGGACTGGGTTATGCAGTATTCGGAGTAGGTGTTGAAACAGCCGGGATTACCGTTTCAAAGATCATTGTCAAATGGTTCAGGGGCAAGGAGCTGGCCCTGGCCATGGGACTTGAGATGGCTACTGCGAGGCTCGGCACCACTCTTGCCCTTGCCGGATCAGCTCCGCTGGCCAAAGCCCTGGGTCATGTCTCAATGCCCATCCTCGTTGCATTGATATTGCTTTGCGTAGGTTTGATAGCCTTTTTCATCTACTGTGGGATGGACAAGAAGCTTGATGCTTCCATCGCACTGTCCAAAGAGGGCCTTCCCCAGGAGGTGGAGGAGAGCTTCAGATTAAAAGATATACTGTTCATTATCAAGAACAAAGGATGGTGGTATATTGCCATTCTTTGCGTACTCTTCTACTCGGCAGTGTTCCCGTTCCTTAAATATGCATCAGACCTTATGGTCAATAAGTTCGGAATTGATCCTGAGACTGCAGGACTTATACCCTCTGTGCTGCCTTTTGGGACCATTCTGCTTACACCGCTTTTCGGAAATCTGTACGACAGAAAGGGAAAGGGTGCTACAATCATGATCATTGGTGCTCTGCTCCTGATCTTTGTACATGCCATGTTCTCAATCCCCGCTCTTGACAAGCCCTGGATGGCATTCTTCCTCACCATAATTCTTGGCATTGGATTTTCGCTCGTGCCTTCAGCCATGTGGCCTTCAGTCCCCAAAATCATTCCTGACAAACAGCTTGGGACTGCTTATGCGCTTATTTTCTGGGTGCAGAACTGGGGTCTTATGGGGGTTCCATACCTTATAGGGTGGGTCCTTGATAAGTATTGTATCACCGGTTCGTATATGCTTGACGGGGTTGCAGTTCCAAGTTACGATTACAAGTATCCGATGATGATATTCACAGCGCTTGGAGTAGTAGCGCTGCTCTTTGGTTTCCTGCTTAAGGCAGAGGATAAAAAGAAGGGATACGGTCTTGAAAAGCCTAATATTGTTAAAGAATAATCAAATCAGATAAGTTATGAGTGATATTAAAAATCTTGAACCGAAGCTTCTGTGGAAGTATTTCTATGAAATAACACAGATACCGCGTCCTTCCAAGAAGGAGCACAGGATGACGGAATACATGAAGAAGTTTGGACACGACCATGGCCTTGAGACCATTGTTGACAAAATCGGCAACGTCATTATCCGCAAGCCGGCAACCAAAGGATTGGAGAAATGCAAGGGCATCATCCTGCAAGGCCATCTTGACATGGTGCCGCAGAAGAACTCAGACAAGAAGTTCGATTTTGAGAAGGATGCCATTGAAACCCGCATTGACCAGGGCTGGGTGAAAGCAAACGGTACTACCCTTGGTGCTGACAATGGAATAGGTGTGGCAGCTGCCATGGCCGCCCTGACAGATCCAAAGGTGGTCCACGGTCCGCTGGAGGCCCTATTCACCATCGATGAAGAGACCGGAATGACAGGGGCAAAAAACCTGAAGAAGGGTCTGCTCAAAGGGGAGATACTGATCAACATGGACTCGGAAGACGAGGGTGAGCTCTACGTAGGTTGTGCAGGAGGTGTTGATGTAAGCGGAACACGCAGCTACAAGCAGGAGAAGACACCTTCAGGTATGACCGCCTACAAGCTGACCGTCAAGGGTCTGCGCGGCGGACACTCGGGCCTCGACATCCATCTTGGGAAGGCAAACTCCAACAAGCTGATGTTCAGGTTCTTCCAGCAGGCAGAGCATGATTTCGGCATGCGGATAGCAGACTACACGGGAGGAGATCTTCGCAACGCCATCCCGCGCGAGGCATTTGCAACAATAGTGGTTCCCTCAATTAAGAAGGCCCAGTTTGAAAAATTTGTTAAAGGCTACGAGAAGATGTACCGGGCTGAATTCAAAGAGGTGGATCCGGACATCAAAATGTTCGTAAAAGCCTGTGATGCGCCTGAAAAGGTTATGAATGAAGCTGACCAGTACAGGATAATAAGGGCGGTATTTGTATGCCCGTGCGGTGTTCAGAGGATGAGCGCAAGCATGCCTGGAGTGGTTGAGACATCAAATAACCTTTCTGTTGTTAAGATCCAGGATGGTAAGTTCCAGGCCCACAATCTCACCCGCAGCTCAGTCGAGACTGCCAAGGAGGCTACGGCATGGAAGATTGCCGCAGGATTCCAGCTTGCCGGTTGCGATGTAACTCTCACAGGTGATTATCCGGGATGGAAACCGAATATGGAGAGTGACATCCTTAAAACGATGCAGGATACCTACAAGAAACTCTACGGGAAAATTCCTGAGATCAAGGCTATTCATGCAGGACTCGAGTGTGGTATAATTATGGGACCATATCCCAAGCTGGACGCGATCAGCTTCGGACCTACGATCCGCTACCCGCACAGTCCGGATGAGAAGGTGGAGATCGAATCGGTCGGAAAATTCTGGAATTACCTGACGGCTACCCTTAAGAACGCGCCCAAACAGTAAGTCAGATTGAAGGCGGATCAGTACCTTTAGTTCCGTCCGTAATCAGATATGATCGAGGGGCATGCCTTATGGCTTGCCCCTCGTCGCATTAAGCTGTATAATGTTGTCAGAGCACCCTGCCGTATCACGGCATCCTGAACTTATTTAACGGTTATCTCTGCCAGGATGTCATCTTTCATTACATTCTGGCCGGCCCTGACGCCAACCCTGGTGACAGTTCCGCTGGCAATCGACTGTATTTCGTTCTGCATCTTCATTGCCTCAAGAATCACCAGCGCTTCCCCCTTGATCACCTCTGCATTTTCCCGGACGAAGACGTCGATGATCCTGCCTGGCATCGGGGCCCTTACAATAAGAGTTGAGCTCTTGCCGCGACCGGTGCCCAGCACCTTTTTGCGCTGCATTGATATAGGGGTCTCCACGGTGAATGTGTGTCCTATGTCGTTGAACAGTATCTCATACCTGTTCTGTTTAGTACGGACTATCTCAACAGGGTATCGTCTGTTCTTCCAGAGGACATGAATGCCATACTTCTCATCTTCACGCAGCTCTACGCTGTAATCTCTTCCGTTGACCCTGATGACGTTTTTCAGGGGCAGGGTGAACTGGAACTTCTTGCCCTCTGTTGAGATGGCAAATAGCTTCTTAATTGCTGGTTTGTCGGGCGTCATGAGAAATATTTAAAATTGTGTCAGTCTTTTTCTCAGCAACCATGGGGTAAGTTCCCTGCTCTGGTCAAAGCTGATATTCATTCTTTTTTCAGTGAGATTTTCCTCAACAAAGAGCTTTGTAGCAAGCCATGCTGCTATTGTCTCCTCATACTCGCTGCTGCTGTGGTACTGCTCAAGGTCTTTCTCGATGAAGGCGGTTGTGAAGGTGCCTTCCTGGAAAAGGTGGTTGCGCATGAGCATCCGGAAGAAAGGCAACGTTGTCTTGGTGCCCTTGATCCAGATCTTGTCAAGTGCCAGCTTGGTGTTTGTAATGGCATGCCTGCGATCAGTGCCGGTAACAATCAGCTTGGCGACCATCGAATCAAAGGAGGCCACTATTGAAGAGCCTGCCCTTACACCGGTATCAACCCTTATTCCGGGTCCGTCGGGGAAGCTGATCTTCTCTATCCTTCCGGGTGAGGGGGCAAATCCCGCCTGAACGTCCTCGGCATTGATTCGGCATTCGATGGCCCATCCCTTCAGCCTGACATCCTCCTGTCTTATTGCCAGTTCCTCTCCGTTGGCTATGAGTATCTGCTGCTCAATCAGGTCTATTCCGGTGATCATCTCGGTAACGGGATGCTCAACCTGGATACGGGTGTTCATCTCCATGAAGTAGAAGTTGCGGTCGGAGTCAAGCAGGAACTCCACAGTTCCTGCCGAATAGTATCCTACTGCGCTGGCTATTCTGACAGCAGTATCGCCCATTGTTTTCCTCAGCTCCTCATCAAGGGCGGGTGAGGGGGCCTCTTCAAGGAGCTTCTGGTGCTTGCGTTGTATAGAGCATTCCCTCTCACCGAGGTGAATAATGTTGCCGTGTGTGTCACCCAGAATCTGAAACTCAATATGTTTGGGATTCTCGATGTATTTCTCAATGAAAACGCTGGGGTCGTTGAATGCCTTCTCGGCCTCGCGGCTGGCAAGGATGAACATCTTCTCCATCTCGGACTCCTGCCGTACAATGCGCATCCCCCTTCCTCCGCCTCCGGATGCTGCCTTGATAATAACCGGGTATCCGATCCGGGCAGCATGACGGACAGCCTCATCCTCATCGGCCACACTGCCAGGTGTGCCCATGGCCATTGGTATCTTGTGCTTCAGCGCTATCTGCCGGGCAACGGGTTTGTTACCCATCTTGTAAATAGCATCGGGCGACGGCCCAATGAATATAATCTTATTATCCTTGCACCTGTCGGCAAAGTATGCGTTTTCAGCAAGGAAACCGTACCCGGGATGAAGTGCGTCGCACTTTGTCTCAAGGGCTACGGCTATGAGTTTTTCGACGTCCAGGAAAACAGGGATCTCTGCGGCTTCGTCACCCTCATCATATACAATGTCCGCAAATGACAGATACATTGCATCAGGTTCGGCAGAGGTTCGTATGGCGACGCTCCTGATGCCCATGGCATGAGCCGTTTTCATTATCCTCACCGCAATCTCCCCACGGTTTGCAATCAGTATTTTCTTTATCTTCTTCATCCGATCTTCCTTTTTATTCTAAAAGCTTACAGTCTACAGTCTTCAGTTAGTCAGGGATTTAATGACTGCCTACTGGTTTTGACTGCCGGCCATACTTAATCCTCCACGAGGAAAATATTTAAAAAATAACCGTCAGTAATACAATACTTTATGCCCTACGGGCAAATCCTCACCTACTGCCTAAAGTGGCATATTCCCGTGCTTCCTCGAGGGCACCTTGACGCTCTTGTTGCTGAGAGCCGAGAATGCAGAGAGCAGTTTACCGCGTGTCGTCGCCGGATCAATGACCTCGTCAATATACCCCTTTTCATCTGCAATGAACGGGTTGGCAACCTTTTCGCGGTATTTCTTCACCAGTTCCTTCTTCATAGCTGCTGGGTCCTTAGCCTCGGCAAGCTCTCTCCGGTATAATATCGCTACTGCGCCGTCAGGACCCATGACAGCTATCTCCGCCGAAGGCCATGCGTAGTTAAAGTCGCCTCCCATACCCTTGCTGTTCATCACAATATAAGCACCACCGTATGCTTTTCTCAGGATGACGGTGATACGCGGCACCGTCGCCTCCGCATAGGCAAAGAGCAGCTTCGCTCCGTGCCTGATGATCCCCATATGTTCCTGGTCTTTTCCAGGCAGGAATCCGGGCACATCCTCTAGGGTAAGTATGGGTATGTTGAAGGCATCGCAGAAGCGGATGAAACGGGCTCCCTTGGTCGATGAGTCAATGTCAAGCACCCCTGCAAGCACCTTAGGCTGGTTGGCTACAATGCCAATCGTATGTCCTTCCATTCGGCCAAAGCCGGTAATGATGTTTGGCGCGAAAAGTTCAGAGGTCTCGAAGAAGCTGTTGCGGTCAACAATAAGGCTGATAATGTCACGCACGTCATAAGCCTTGTTGGGGTCATCAGGAACAATATCGCGCAGTTTCGGGTTAAAATCGGGAGTATCATTCCCGTATGAGACAACCGGCGGGTTTTCAAGGTTGTTTGAAGGGAGGTAGGAGAGGAATTTTTTCAGGGCGATGATGGTGTTCTCCTCGTCATCGTATATCATATTGGCCACGCCGCTTTTGCGGGCATGCACCTCGGCACCGCCCAGATCCTCACTGCTGATCTCCTCATTCAGAACCTCACGCACCACATTGGGCCCGGTGACGAACATATAGCTGGTATGACTGGTCATGAATACCCAGTCTGTCAGGGCCGGAGCATATACTGCACCGCCGGCGGCAGGCCCCATGATTACCGAAATCTGCGGAATGATGCCGGAGGACTGAATGATATTGTTGAAGATGACTGCATAACCGTTGAGACTGGCAATGCCCTCCTGTATCCTTGCCCCGCCGGAGTCGTTGATGCCTATGAAGGGAGCTCCCATTTTGAGAGCCATCTCCTGAACCTTGGCGATCTTCCTTGCGTGCACTATGCCAAGAGAACCTCCCATGATGGTGAAATCCTGTGCAAACGCAAACACAAGTCTGCCGTCGATTTTACCGTGACCCGTGACCACTCCGTCACCATAGGCAAGATCAACCTTGCCGAACTCCACGCCCTGGTCAGAAGGCGTTACAAATGCGTCTATCTCCTCAAAGGTGCCGTCATCGAACAGGAGCGCAACTCGCTCACGGGCCGTAAGCTTGCCCTTGGAATGCTGCTTCTTTATGCGCTCGGCACTGTATTGCTTCTTAAAGGCTTCCTCTCTTTCCAGAAAAGACCTGAAGTACTTTCCGTTTATGTCCATACTGGTGTAGTTCGTTATTTATAACACCCACGCCGCCTGAAACGGCATGACAAAAGTCATTAATTTGAAGGTATTATGCAAACCTATTTTCGAACGACAACAAGAAAAGCGTTCTTAATGTTTAACAGACAGGTAATTAGTCCTGGAACAATACTTATCTGACGTATGGTCTGATGGCTTCTGCCCACAAGCTGTAAGCCGCATAGGTAAGGTGAAGGCCGTCGATACTGTACTTTCCCGGCAGATGATTATTGGCATCGGCCATCAGGCTGAAAAGGTCAATGTAAGTATGGCCGAACTCTGCAGCCAGCTCCTTAAGCCTCGCATTCAGCTCAATGATCAGGTCAGTCTTGTTGGTGTGGTTGAGGGCCATGCCGGTTGCAGGATTGACCGGCAGAACACTTTCGATATAGACTTTGGTTTTCGGAGTCTCTGTTTTTATACGTTCCAGGATAGCGGTATAGTTTGCTGTGATTTCGTCTACGGTCATATTGCGTGACAGGTCGTTGACGCCAATCATTATAAAGATTTTGGCAGGCTTCAGTTTTGTTATGGCATCAAGCCGCAGCAGGATTCCCTCGGTCACATCCGCGCTGATGCCCCTGTTGCGGATTCTTTTGTTGCCCAGAAGCTCGTACCATTCGGCTCCGTCAGTGATGCTGTTGCCCAGGAATACGATCTCGTTCCTGGTATCGGGAAGGTGATCGTACATATCCTTGCTGTGCCACCAGTAGGCAGAGTACCTGGAGCTGTCAGTGACTGCGGCAGGCTGCTGGGGGTAAGCGGCGAAAGTGGAAAGTAATAAAACGATAATGAACAGTAATGACCTTTTCATTTCACGATGTTTTTGATTATCTGATACATTTTTTCGTACTGAGCCTCCATATCTTTCAGGAGAGCGATCTGGACCCTGTTTCTCTGGAGGTTATGCTGAGGATACCGGATCTTGTAATAATTATCGCCGTCGATATAGTCGGTGAGAAACCTTGTAGCCATAATATATGTCAGCAGCTTCGGGGAGAAGGCCAGGTGTTCGATCTCGGTCTCATTGAGAGTCTCCCGGGCAGCCCGGAGATAGCCTTCGGCATACGCCCTGTAAATCTCTAAATCCATCGAGACCGACGAAAGATCCTCGCTGTCCTCGTCTGCCCTGTTGGTGGCTGTGCGTATCGCGTCACCGAAGTCGTAGTGAACATAGCCGGGCATTACCGTGTCGAGGTCAATTATCAGCAGCGCCCTGTCATTCCTGTCGAAGAGGATGTTGTTGAACTTGGTATCGTTATGGGTTATTCTCAGAGGAATCTTTCCCTCTTCACCCAGCCTGATGATCACCTTCATCTCCTCCTCACGACTGACAATCTCTTCAATTTCCCGCATAACCGAGGTTACTCTCCCGGCCGGGTCCTTCTCAATCACCCGGTGAAATGTTTCCAGCCTGCGGACAATATTGTGGAAGTCGGGTATTGTCTCATGAAGGGGCTCCCCGGGCATGTCGGCAAGCATCGACTGGAACTGGCCTATTATCCGTCCTCCCTCAAAGGCCCTGTTGTAGGAATCAACCCTTTCATAGGAGCGGTGATCGGAGATGAATATGAACATCCTCCAGAAATTTCCATTCTCATCCACATAAAAGGATTTTCCCGTATTGTCGGCCGGCATCAGGGTAAGGCATTCCCGTTTTACATCACTGCCCGGTATGTGGGAGATCTTTTGCCGAAGATGGGTCGTGACCCTCTCCATATTCTCCTGGAGTCTGGGTATGTCTCTGAATACATTGGTATTAAGCCGTTGGAGTATGTAATCGTCAGACTCTTTCCCGGCGGTGCTGATGCGGTAGGTGTCATGTATATGACCGGGCCCGAATGAATGTCCTGAAAGGAATTCGCCTTCCGCCCTGAAGCAGCCGAAGATCTTTTCGAGATCGGGAGTCATCACTGGTTTTTATCTTCCCTTAAGCCTGTATCCGTGAAGCGAATAGTAGAGAAGGATCAGGTAGCAGGGGAGGCAGACCCAGTATGCGGCCTGGGTGCTGAAAACATCCGCCATCTTACCGTACACAAGAGGGATTAGGGCGCCACCAACGACAGCCATCACCAGCAGTGCGGATGCCGTTTTTGTGAACCTTCCGACGCCGTTCAGCGCCAGTGGCCACATCGAGGGCCAGACAAGCGCATTGGCCAGTCCCATCAGCGCCACGAAAAGAACGGTTACAGGTATGGTCAGGGTGACGGACTCGAAGGTGACAAGGTCCCTGAACGGCATGGTGATCTGTGCCGAGGACGGAGAGAGAACCGCGCCAAATGTGAATACAATGCCCAGGAGGGCTGATATCCGGAGTGCGTTGACCTGTGACAGGGCTTTGGGGATCAGGATTATGCCGGAGATGTAACCCAGGATCATTCCCAGCATTGTCAGAGAGGTGTAGTATTTAGCCGACGACATGTCTATGCTGAGCGACTGGCCGTACCTGATGATGGTGTCACCCGCTATCACCTCCACGCCCACGTAGAAGAAGAGTGCCACCGCCCCGATAATCATGTGCGGGAAGTGCCATATGCTGGTTTTGTTAATGTTGGTTTCACCTACCGATGGTTCCTCCGCGTCGGTGTCGACATCAGGCAGATGTGCAAAGCGCAGGAGCAGTCCCAGTCCTACCAGGATTACAGCCATGATAATATAAGGGTTGATGACTCGTGTAGCAAGGTCGTCTAGTATCGCACCGCGAGCCAGGGCGTCAGCGGCGGAGGCAAGCTGTGCATCCAGGAGATGAGAGTCTTTCAGGATATGGGCACCTATGATGATGGGGGCGATAGCGCCGGCAAACTTATTGGCGATGCCCATCATGCTGATGCGTTTGGCTGCACTCTCACGCGGACCGATAATGGTAACGTACGGATTGGAGGCAGTCTGCAGAAGTGCCATCCCCGTGCCCTGTACAAAAAGCCCGAACAGGAAGACCGGATAACTGCGCCAGAGAGCTGCAGGGATGAAGATAAGGGCACCGACAGCCATAACCCAGAGGCCTATAGACATTCCGTTCTTGAACCCGGTCTTCTTCAGGACAGCCGAAGAGGGGAGCGACATTACAAAATATGAGATATAAAATGCCGTCGTAACGAAATAGGCCTGGAAGTCGGTCAGCTCACAGGCAGTGCGCAGGAACGGAATGAGGATTCCGTTGAGCCATGTGACAAATCCGAAAATGAAAAAGAAGATAGCTATTACCGTCATTCCAACGATATAATTCCTGCGACTTATCGGAGCCGCTGCTGAAGTTGTTGTCATCGTTTTTACGCTAAGATTATGTTTCCGGGTAATTCAGCCGTACCTCTTATACTACGGCGGTTATGGTCCAAAACTACTCTTTTTAGAAATAAACTGCAATAACCCTGATCATTGTTTTATAGGTTTCGGAGGAGGAAACCGTTTTGCCCGTTGTTTCGCTGGTTCGCTACTTAATGTTAATTTTGCACCATAAAACAGAATGATGAAAAACAGGGAAATTATTGAAAAGATCAGGAGCAAAAGAGCCTTCATAAGTGATATGGATGGTGTTATTTACCATGGGAACAAGCTTCTCCCGGGCGTACCGGAGTTTGTTGAATGGCTCAAGAAGGAGGGTAAAAAGTTCCTGTTCCTGACCAATTCAAGTGAGAGGACCCCTAAGGAACTTCAGGAGAAGATGTCGCGACTGGGCATTGATCTTGAGGAGAACGTATTTTATACCAGCGCCCTGGCAACGGCACAGTTCCTCGCCGCCCAGAAACCGGGAGGCACTGCATACATCATCGGCGAGGCCGGGCTGATCAATGCTATGTACAACGCCGGTTACACGATGAACAATTACAATCCGGATTATGTGGTGGTTGGTGACACCCGGGGCTACAGCTTTGAAAAGCTTGAGCAGGCTGTCAACCTTGTCATTAAGGGAGCCAAGCTCATAGGCACGAATCCCGATCTTACAGGGCCGGTTGAGAACGGTATCATCCCGGCAACAAAGGCGCTCATTGCGCCCATAGAGCTTGCCACCGGACGGCAGGCTTATTTCGTCGGGAAGCCTAATCCGCTGATGATGAGGATTGCCCTGAAGATGATCGGATGCTCCAATGAAGAGACCATCATTATAGGTGACAGGATGGACACTGATATAATTGCCGGGATAGAATCTGAAATTGACACTCTTCTTGTGCTGACGGGTATATCAACCCTCAAGACTGTTGACAAATTCCCTTACAGACCTTCATACATACTTGAGGGTGTGGCAGACCTGATTCAGTAGACAGTGCCTCCTGCGCCAGGATCTGCCTGACTTTGTTCTGCATGGGTTTCAGGATAGACATCCCGAGATATTTATTTTAATTTTACGTAAAGATTGAACTGAGGTCCAAATGAACACCAGAAATTTACTTGTCCTGCTGCTGCTTGCTCTCCCTGTCTGCCCTGCAGTTTCACAGAAAGCAGTAAGAGTTACGTACAAAACCATCATTAATGGCCGTGAAATGCCGGGAGATGCCCGCACCTCAATAGAGAGCGACGGTAAAACCGTGAAGCTGGTCACTGCACAGCGCCCTTCGGAACGAAAGCAGATAGCATCGCCTGTTCAGTCTTCATATCTTGACCTTGCAGGGAAGCGGTACATACAGGTAGCTGATATGCCGGACGGCAGCCGCATGAGCACGGTCATGCCATTCAGTGAAATGCCCGTCGCGGAAGTGACCGGAGAGACAGAGATCATTGCCGGGTTCAAATGTGTAAGGTCAAAGCTCACATATTTCTCCAACGCTATCGATATCTGGTATACAGACGATGCCGGCGTTGCAGGCACACCCGTTCCGGCGTACGGAGTACCTGACGGGCTTGTGCTGAGGGTGGTGCGCAACGGAAACAATGTCACCGAAGCGGAAAAGGTAGAGATAGCAGGCAAAAGGGACATTCCCCTTAACCTGCCTGAGGCCCTGGGCAAGGAGCTCGACAGGATGTCGTTTGAACATTTCCTCAGAGAGTCGTTTGTCACCACCGTCACTGTTTTTGACAATGCCGTAATTAACTGGGAGGGTGAATTGATAAATCCTCCGTTTGGCCAGAGGGACACATTATACCGCTTTGCAGGAGGTACTGTCATCCTCAGAAAGGTTGGACTGCCTGAGGTGCATGACCGGTACAGCCTCTTTGCCGAAGTGACGCAGTACTCGGCAGGCGACGCCTATGACCGCACGGGAACGGTTTTTATCATCCCGACAGGAGATCCTCTGACATTCCTGGATGGCCTGACAAAGGGTGTCGATGCACTTCCTCCTTATAAGGACAGGCACGGCAAGGAGTACCGCGGGGTGGCCGCCACAGATGAATACAGACCACCGGTGGAACTGGTCAGGTTCTTTACTCCATTCGGAGTCCGAAATTTCAATGAAAAAAGGAGTGTTCCGGGACTCGTATGGCAGGACTCTGCCTTTTATAAGCAGGATATAACTCATTACCTCCCCTTGCTGCGGGGAGAGGTCTGGATAGGCGCCTTCATAGGCAATTATGACAGGGGAGGGCACAGACTGTCACTCAGGTTGAAGTACTATCCTGAGACAAGGGATCTTGAACCGGAGAAAACCAAAGACAAATGGATCTCCCCGGTCTTCAATACACTGCCCATAATGGAGATGGCCGGCCAGCAATACGGAACCATGTTTGACGGCGACACCCTCTCGGTCAGAGTGGATATACCGGAAGGGCTCTCTTCCCTGAAGATGATCTATATCACTACAGGTCATGGTGGATGGGGTGGAGGCGACGAGTTTAACCAGAAACTGAATGAACTCCTTGTCGATGGCAGGAAAGTCTGGTCATATGTTCCCTGGAGAAGTGACTGCGGTACATACCGTATTTACAATCCGGCATCCGGCAATTTCTGGAACGGCCTCTCCTCATCCGACTATTCACGATCAGGATGGTGCCCCGGATCGGTATCAGAGCCGCTCATAATACCCCTTGACGGACTCACTCCCGGCATACATGAAATCAGCGTTACAGTGCCCCTGGGCAAACCTGAGGGAGGAAGCTTTTCGCACTGGAACATCAGCGGGGTGCTGACAGGTGACTTTTGATCAGTATGTTCTGGTCATGGTCACCGGGGTGGCAACGATAAAATCTGCCAGCCCTGCATTGTCAGGCTCCAGAGTCTCGATGTCATCCTGAAGTACGGTTGTTATTGTAGCTACCCTGATACCTGGCCTGTAAAGTTTCAGGTAGTGGATTATCCCTAGGTAGTTCTCTGAGTGATAGGCACCGTTGTAGTGAATGAATACCTGACCCTGCTCCAGGTTGCTTACAATAAAGTGTGCCATGGTGGCATCCTTTATTGCCTGGGCTTTAGGAAGGTTCTCATTGGGTTTGCCACCCATCGCCGGCATGCCGTGCATTGACATCATATCCTTGTAACATTTGAGTTCCGGGTCATATGATATTGGGAGAGGAGCAATAAGGGCCTTTGCTCCGGAAGTCAGACTGTCAAGCACCTCCAGACCGCTCCTTGAGACCATTGAAGCATATCTCCTGGGAATGTTGGTTGCAATGAAGGGCAGACCGTTTTTTCTGGAAAACTCGACCAGCGGCTTGTAGTCGGTCTTGTAGTTTTTCCATAGCTTGACCTCAGCCTCGAACTTATCAGCCTCGTACTTCTTTGACAGATATTCGTTCAGGACAAGCTGGTCATCCGTCTCAAACATCTCCGCACCGAGTACCAACCTGTCACCTGCAGTTTTGTGCAGGTCAGCGGTTACCTCGAATTCAAGCCAGTGTGAGATGGGATTGTCATGAAGCTCGCCGAAGAAGACCACGTCAGCTTCGCTGACAGTTTCGATCATCTTCTGGTATTTGATGCTCTTGCCTTCAGCATCATAAAGCCGGTATGCCGGCTTGTCTGACTTGAACGAGATCAGGCTGACAGAGGCGGCCATCAGGAGTATAGCAGTTGTCTTCATATTCGGGGATATTGTATGTCTTTCTTACATACAAATTAAATCAATAATTGTTGTCCCCCGGGAATTCTTTTACCTATTTGTTACTGTATTCGGTAAGAAGTGCCCTGACGTTATAATCCTTGGTATAAGAAAAAGCTGATTTGCCCTGGTTATCTTTAATGACCGGATCAGCTCCTCTGTCAAGCAGGAGGTTGACCACTTTGCAGTGTCCGCGTGATGCTGCGGCAAAGAGGGCCGTAGCACCGGTGCTGGTCTTAAACCTCTTTTGAGTGGATTAAACTTTAATACAAGTATTTGACTACCTGAAACCGGTAAGGCCGTTACAGCTTTTTGACCTGCTTAACCAGGTACACGATGACAGCCGATATGATAACTGCGAGTGTTATCATACCTCAGTTGTGAAAGTTGGTAAGTCCTTGTTTATCGTATATCTGGAGCAGCAAGGGGTCTGTGAAAAATTCACACCTCTTTTGCTTTTTCTTTTTCCAGTCTTCGTGCAATAGCTTCGTTCTCTTCCTTAGCCCTGATATCCCTGTGAAGTGAATATTCCTCCCTGCGTTTGGCCATAGCCCTGATGTTCTCCTCTTTTAATTCAGGAAAACGGTCGTTAAAAGTAATTTCGTTCTGCATGGCGCAAAGATAGTCATAAAAAGCCCCTGAATTACAAAACATTGATAATTAACTTCCGGCAGCCCGAATCGCGACGGACAAATCATTTCCGGATCGAACAAAAATTTAATTTCTGCGTATAAGTGATCACCAGTAAACTTTTTAAGAATTAAAAATTCATTCGTCGAAATCTGAATCGTGTCAGTCATGAAAAAGATCGTATTGGTTTTTATCATATCGCTGATTGGCATAAACACCTTTTCGCAGACATTCAGGAGCAACTCTGCGACCATCCGGAAAGGTGGTTTTGAAATTGACAGAACCGTAAGGTCAATAATTATCAGCGACAGGGAAATCACAATCTCCAATTACCTGAACGGTAATACGAAGCCTCTGTTATTGAATGTCTACCTCATTGAAGAGAGGGAGGACAAGTTCGATGGATTGTGCAAGTACTATTACTGCACCGTCAGCAATGATGAAAAGTTAAGTCCATACCAGAAGATCATTGTCATAAAAAAGCCATTCTCAATTACCCTTGAATTGTTCCTTTCGGACAATAACAAATATGTTCATGACCTGGAGATAAACGGGTAGCAGGACGATCAAGTAGCAGGATTACGTTTCCTGCCTCGGCGTGATCCATGGATGGGGGCTCCGGACAAGATTCTGACAGGATTACTCTCCGCCAACTGGCGGATCGTGATCCGTGAGTGGGGGCTCCGGACAAGTAACTATCCGCCTACGGCGGTCTTTTTTATTTTTCAGGATCCTCTCTGAAGCTTGCTTCAGAGGCTCCTTCAAAATAAAAAATCCTGCTTGCGCAGGATAGTTTCTTGTGATCCCGACAGGATTCAAACCTGTAACCTTCTGATCCGTAGTCAGATGCTCTATTCAGTTAAGCTACGGGACCTTTAGCGCGTGCAAAGATAAAATAATTTTTATTTTAATTGTGTAATTTTGTGACATGCAATCACAGCGTGCCTGCATGATTCAAAAATGGTGACGGTACCTGGTAAATCGGAATATCATGAAAAGAGGATTGAAAATAACCGGCATCATAATCGGATCATTGCTGACATTAATAATTGCAGCAGGCATTCTGGTACCAATTCTGTTCAAAGATAAGATCAGGGAAAAGATCGAAACGGAGATTAACGCGATGGTAAATGCACATGTCGCTTTTACCGGCTATAAACTCAGCCTTTTCAGAGCCTTTCCCAATGCAGCCTTCAGTCTGGAAGAACTGACTGTTACCGGAATGGATGAATTTGAGGGTGATACACTTGCAGCGGTAGAATCATTCTCCCTGGTCTTCAATCTCATGAGTCTCTTCGGTGACGGCGGATATGAAATCAAGTCAATAACAGTTGACCGGCCGCTCGTAAATGCCATCGTTCTGGAGGACGGGAAGGCGAACTGGGACATTATTAAAGAAACACCTGGGGAGGTAACGGGAGAAACGCCGGATACCTTGCAGTCCGAATCTCTGCAGGTTGTTCTTCACAAATTCAGTATCAAAGACGGACGGATTTACTATACCGACCGGCAGTCGGACATGGCCGCCGCAGTCGGAGACCTGGATTTCAACCTTTCAGGCAACATGAGCGCCTCCAGGAGTGACCTTTCGATGGCCCTGACTGCAGGAGGGGTTGATTTCGTCATGGATAATATTCAATATCTGACCGGCGCCACCATTGGTTTTCAGGCAAACGTCGATGCCCTTCTCGATTCAATGAAGTTCACGCTCAAGGATAATCTTCTGAAGATAAACGATGTGGCCCTGAATTTCTCCGGTACGGCAGGCATGCCCGGTGACGATATCGATCTTGACCTTGTCTTCAGCACTCCTGAGACCTCTTTTAAAAGCCTGCTGTCGCTTGTTCCGGCCTTTTACATGAAGGGCTATGAAGAGCTGAGGGCATCGGGCACTTTTTCGCTCGACGGCGTGGTGAAGGGCAATTATAGTTCTGCCGACAGCACGCTTCCGGATATAACTGCAGGACTGAAGGTAAAAGACGGTGTGATAAGCTATCCTGATCTCCCGGAGAAGATCACCGCCATCAATATTGACGGCAGGGTTCAGACTGACGGGAAGGAGATGGATAACACCACCGTGGATGTCAGCCGCTTTCACTTCGAACTGGCAGGGAATCCCTTTGATATGACAATGCAACTTGCAACACCGCTGAGTGACCCTTCAATTGCAGCTGTTGCGAAGGGACGCATTGACCTGGCAAAGCTGCAGCAGGCCATCCCGCTGGACAGCATCACCCTCAACGGACTGGTTGACGTCTCCATTGAGATGGCAGGCCGGATGTCAATGCTCGAGAACAAAATGTATGATCAGTTCAAAGCTTCAGGTGGCCTGACAATATCGGACATGTCCATGACAATGGTCGATATGCCTTCGCTTAAGATAAGCAATGCCGGCTTTGTATTCAGTCCCGCCTTTGCAGAGCTGACCGGCATGGAAGCCAGGATGGGAGAGAAGAGTGACTTTAAACTCTCCGGCAGGCTTGAAAACTATATCCCTTACCTCTTCTCCGACGGAACTATCAGGGGCAATCTGTCGCTGAAGTCAAAGATGGTCGACCTGAATGAGATACTCGACATCATACCATCAGACACCCTGGATGTCGACACTGCCGTTATGAAAGTCATTCAAATTCCGGAGAATATTGATTTTACCTTTGATGCCGTTGTTGAAAGAATAGCTTATGGCAAGCTCTCTGCCGATGACGTAAAGGGCAAAATTGTTGTCCGTGACGGTGTTGTCACTCTGAGCGAGACAGGCATGAATGCACTCGGGGGATCAATGCTGGTGAATGCCTCATACGACACCCGTGACACCCTTAAACCCCTGGTTGATGCAGAAATGCTTATCAGCGCAGTCAATATCAGGGAGACGTTCAATACATTCAATACGGTAAGGCAGCTTGTTCCTGTAGCGGCAGGACTGGGGGGCAGCGTGACGGTGAAGATGGATTTCAGAAGTCTGCTGAGCAGCAGTATGATGCCTCTGATAAACACTATTTCAGGTAGCGGTGAACTCAGTTCTGAATCGGTTCAGATCCTGGAATCTAAATCATTTGACATGATGAAGAATGTTCTGAGGATGAATCAGTCCTATACAAATGTTGTTAAAGACCTTAAGGCTACATTTATCATCAATGATGGCAGGCTTTTCGTCAAGCCGTTCGACACAAAGCTTGGCAATATAAAATTAAATATCTCCGGAGACCAGGGGCTTGACCGGACTATCAATTACCTGATAAAGACGGAGATACCCACGGCAGAACTGGGAGCCTCGGCTACGGCCCTGATGGGAGCTCTCTCTTCGCAACTTGCTGCATTCGGTCTCAGTGCCACTCCACCGGAAATTCTAAAGGTCAACCTGAAAGTGGGAGGGACATTCACAGATCCGGTAATTACTCCCCTGTTTGCAGGCGCCTCTGGCAGCCAGTCGGGAGTCAGTCCTGTCAGCGCCGTTACCACAGCAGTGACAGAGGAGGTTACTCAAAAGGTAAACGAAGCTGCCAGGGAACAGGCCGACAGGATCATGAATGAGGCAGGTGAAAAGGCAGATATGCTCCGGAAGGAGGCGGAGTCTTCTGCCGGGGTTATACGCGAAGAGGCTGACCTGCAGGGAAAGAAACTGATAAAGGATGCTGAGGGCAGAGGTCCCATTGCCGTCATGGCTGCAAAAAAGGCAGCTGAGGCTCTGAATAAAGAGGCCGACAAAAGAGCCACACAACTGGTGACCGGGGCAAATGAAAAAGCTGACAGCCTCCTAGCCGAAGCAAAGGCAAATGCTGACGAACTGCTGAAATAACACTTACTTCATATAAACTATATTAAAAAAGAGGTCGAGCGGCCTCTTTTTTAATTCAGAACTGTCCTATCGTAACATTCCTGTAATATTTATGTCATCGTTTCGTAACCGGTTTGTTACCGTGCTGTAACATGACAGGGGGATTTTTGTACCGTAATAAAGTCAAACCATCAAAATGAAAAATTTAACCATTAAAACTATTATCATTTTTTTGACCTCCATTTCCATTAACACCCTGGCACAGACCTCTGCCGGCACAATAGTCGGGGTGGTGAAGGATGGAGCAACAGGTGAAACGATGCCCGGAGTGAATGTTGTCATTGAGGGCACGCTCAGGGGTGCATCAACTGACTCAGAAGGTCTGTTCACTATTTCCTCGGTAACCCCGGGGTTTTACAATCTCACATTATCATTTATCTCTTACAAGCCCCTGACAATTGAGGGAGTGGAGGTCGTAGCCGGTAAATCAACCGAAATATCTGCCTCCATGGCCGATCAGTCGGTAGAACTTGACGATATCGTTGTTGTGGCAACAAAAAGGAATGACAGCGAGGTGTCGGTCATGAGCAACATCAAGAGCAGCCCTGTGGTTGTCTCAGGCATTTCCGCCCAGCTGATAAGCCGTACTCAGGACAGGGATGCTTCAGAAGTGGTAAGGCGTCTGCCCGGTGTCTCCATCGTAGATGACAAGTTCATTGTTGTCAGGGGCCTCTCCGCAAGGTACAACAATGTCTGGCTGAACAACTCGCCGGCTCCGAGCCTGGAAGCAGACACAAGGTCATTTTCATTTGACCTTATACCTTCTTCAATGATCGAGAACATCTTTATTCTGAAATCTCCCACAGCGGAGCTTCCGGCGGATTATTCCGGGGGCTTCATCAAGATAGCCACCACGGGCATACCCTCAGCCAACAGTGTATCGGTATCATACGGCACTGCTTTCAGACAATACTCAACCTTCGGCAATTTCATGAAAGAAGAGGGCAGTCCTCTCGACTGGCTCACTCTGGGAAGTCCGTACAGGAGTCTGCCTGACAATATGCCGGCCCATCTCGATACCTACGAGAGTGCCACCAATCCTGTTATCAGGAACAGGGTGACTGAGATAGGCCGCAGCCTCAATGAAGCATGGGAGGGAGTTCCCGCCACGGCCATGCCCGACCAGAAATTTTCACTTGGTATCAGCCGCAGGTTTGGTAAGGGTAACTTCATTGCCGGGAATGTCACATCACTGACATACAGCTACGCAAACACAGTTAATAAGGTACTCAACAACAATTACTCGATATACAATTTTGCATATGACACTCCCGGTATCCTTGACGAGTTTACTGACATGCAGTACAGTACCAATGCAAGGGTGGGGCTGATGCACAACTGGACCATATATCCAATTGAAGGACTCAAGGTGGAGTTCAGGAATTTCTTTACAACCACCTCGAATTCAAGGGTGACGATGAGGGAAGGACAGGAATGGTACAACAACGGAAGGTATATCAAAGCGGGTGAAACGAAATACAGCAACAGGCTTATTTATTCCGGTCAGCTTGGAGTTGAACATCTGTTCAATGAAGGAAAGACCATCATCGACTTCACTGCCGGCTACTCATTGTCGCTGAGGGATGAGCCTGATCTGAGGCGCTACAGGTACATAAGCAATGAAGGAGAAACCTCACCCTTCATCCTTCTTTTTGGAAGCAATCCTGACCTCTCCTCGGTATCGAGGATGTGGCTTGACCTGAATGAAAACAATATTTCGGGGCTCCTCAATTTCACGCAAAAATTCATGATCGGAACTGTGGATGCCGAATTCAAGACAGGAGTTTATGCAGAGACCAGGGACAGATCATTCAATGCCCGCAATTATGGTTATGCCATGGGCAGCGATGCCTCAACGTTTGCATACTCATCGCTTCCAGTAAGTGAGATATTCAATCCTGAAAACATCAACCTTTCGGACGGTATAAAATTAAAGGAGATTACCGCACTTTCCGACTCCTATAATGCCTCTTCAGCCGTAATGGCCGGGTACATGAATTTCAGGTTCAAACTGAGCGTGCGCACTGATCTTTCGATGGGATTAAGAATTGAAAAGGAGAGACAGGAGCTGTCGAGTTTCCGTCAGGGTACAGCAACCCCGGTGCATGTTCTCCGCGATACTATTAATTTCTTCCCTTCAGCAAATTTTGCATACAATCTCAGCTCCACCAGCCTTGTGCGTCTCACATATGGTATGTCAATCAACAGGCCTGAATTCAGGGAGATGGCCCCGTTCTATTTTGTTGACTTTGATCAGAATGCCGGGATCTATGGAAATGAGAACATTAAACAGGCCTACAT
>CAZHTG010000001.1:0-86498 GCA_964535795.1 uncultured Rikenella sp. | reverse complement strand
ACTTTGATCAGAATGCCGGGATCTATGGAAATGAGAACATTAAACAGGCCTACATCCACAATTTTGATATAAGGTATGAACTCTATCCGGGTAATAACGAAACATTCAACGTCGGGATATTCTACAAAAAATTCACAAACCCGATAGAGGTATCTATAAGGGGAAATAACCCGGCACAGTTCTCCTTTGACAATATCAGCTCGGCATACAGTTTCGGCCTTGAGACTGAAGCACGCAAGTCGCTGGGCTTTGTCAGCGACAGGCTTGAGAATCTGACAGCTGTTTTAAACCTCTCCCTGATAAGGAGTTCTGTCGCCTTTGACAGGCCTCTTCAAGGGCAGTCGCCCTATATTGTCAACATCGGACTTTTCTACCAGAAACCTGAGAACGGATTTATGGCCAGCCTTGTTTACAACCGCATCGGAAAGAGGATCATTGCGGTTGGCAGGCCCTCACCAAATGAGTGGGAGAGTATCCCTGACATATATGAGATGCCGCGTAATGAGGCTGACCTGGCCCTGAGTAAAAAGATAGGCGAAAGGTTTGAGATAAAGGCAGGAATAAAGGATCTGTTCGGCGAACAGGTAGTATATCAGCAGAATGTAAAGAGTGTGGTTGATATGACATACTATGGCGGCGACGGCACCAAGTTATTTGACAGAACACAGAACACCAAATCATATTATCCCGGGAGACAGTATTCACTGGGTCTTTCGGTAAAATTCTGAAAAACCAGGAACAACTATTTAAAAACCAAATCTTTAATTATGAGAACAAGCATTTTTTCAAGAACTGTAAGGGTACTGGTGTTGGGCGCCATAATGGTTGCCGCAGCTTCATGTGAGAAAGAAATACCGGTTATGGCTCTTACCCTCGACCAGCAGGATATCACCGTTCAGGTTGGTGCTGCTTCGACTATCCAGGCTGTCATTGACCCTCTGGATGCCACCAACAAGAATGTAACGTGGACCTCCAGCGATGCATCTGTCGCAACCGTCAGCGGCGGTGTAGTTACTGGCGTAGCCCTGGGGACAGCAACCATATCGGCTGCCTCGGTCGAAAATCCAATGTTAACTGCCACATGTGATGTAACCGTTGTGCCTTCAACAGGGCAGGTTATCACGGTCTCAGGCGACATCACCTCAGACACGAAATGGTATGCCCAGGCAAAATACCTGTTATCAGGCTTTGTCTACGTAAAAAACAATGCTACCCTGACCATTGAGCCGGGGACCATTATAAAGGGAGTGTCAAACACCAAGGCTACTCTTATCATTGAGAGAGGTTCTAAAATCATGGCAGCCGGAACCCTTGACAAACCGATAGTCTTCACATCAGACAAGCCGGCTGGCCAGAGAGCAACGGGAGACTGGGGTGGTGTTGTCATATGCGGAAAGGCAAAGACCAATAAACATGACGATGGCGAAGGTGTCGGAGTTGCCGAGGGCGGAATCGGGTCAAAATACGGCGGAACCGATGACAATGACAACTCAGGTGTTTTGCAGTATGTCAGGATTGAGTTCCCGGGCATTCCCCTTACATCAACTTCAAACAGCGAAATAAATGGTCTAACTCTCTATTCTGTAGGAAAAGGTACTGTTATTGACCATATCCAGGTTTCATACTCGGGAGACGACTCATACGAGTGGTTCGGCGGCAACGTCAATCTCAGGTATATTGTTGCCCTGGGAGGTCTTGATGACGGTTTTGACACCGATAATGGTTTCAGCGGCAAGATTCAGTTCGGGCTTATAATTCAGGATCCCGTCAAATCAGACCAGTCTGGCTCCAACGGTTTTGAAAGCGACAATGATGCCGACGGATCTCTACTGACACCCATAACATCACCTGTCTTCACAAACATCACCGCCCTGGGTCCGCTTACTGTTACTGCCACTCTCCCGGCAGAAACCAGGCATGAAAAGGCTCTGCACCTGAGAAGGGGCACCAGGACCTCGATCTACAACTCGGTATTCGTCGGTTTCCCCCAGGGACTCTCCATTGACGGCCAGAAGGGCAATTCACCCACACTTGCTGATGCAAATGAGTTACAGATTGAGAATACGATACTTGCAGGTATGACAGCAATCTTTGTGGAAAAGACCGGAACAGTATCAGTACCTTATACCGTTGCTCAGCATGGTGCATACTTTGAAGCTGCTGCAAGGAACAACGTGGATAATCTGACGGTGGCTGACATTATCGGGGCTAACCTCATTAACCTGACCTCACCTGCACTTCTGCCTCCGGCCGGCTCGCCGCTGTTGTCAGGAGCTTCATTCTCAAATACAAGACTTACCGATCCGTTCTTTACCCCGACAACATTCAGGGGTGCATTCGGATCCGAGAACTGGACATCCGGATGGTGCAACTGGAACCCACAGAACACTGCGTATTAGTCCATATGATGGTTTGACAACCCTATTTAAAAGAGGGGTGCACCGGAGCACTCCTCTTTTTTTATGCCTGACATTATCTCCAGGCATAGCCGGTCTTATTCCAGGCAGGGAGAGGGTAAATGGGTTATGCAGGCTAACCGTGGTATTATAAAAAAAGCCACTCTGCAGTGGCTCTCCTTTGTATATTGAATAGTCTAGAAGATCTTCTCCCTGATACGTGCCTTCTTGCCGGTGAGGTTCCTGAGGTAGAAGATGCGTGCTCTGCGCACCTTACCGTATTTGTTGACCTCGATCTTGTCAATGAAGGGGGATACCACCGGGAAAATTCTCTCCACACCAATGTTACCGGACATTTTGCGGACCGTAAAGGTAGCTGTCATGCCATTCCCTCCCGATCTCTGAATGACAACACCGCGGTACTGCTGTATCCTCTCCTTGTTACCTTCCTTGATTTTATAGTGTACCGTAACAGTATCGCCGGCCCTGAATTTCGGGAAATCATTGGTTGTGGCGTACTCCTTTTCAACAACTTTCATTAAGTCCATCGCGCAAATAAATTTATAATCTATACTCTTTTAAAACAGGTCGCAAAGGTACAAATAAATTTTTATTATCTGCAAAATAATTACTGCAATATTCGTACAGATCAGTGGCCCGGGCCGGACGGCATCTTCAGTTTGTCACCGGCGTCGAGGACAATCCTCATCAGCCAGTCCTGGGGATAACCCGGCTGTTTCACGTCGGGGGTAATGTATTTAAAGCCTTCAGGAAGGGCTCTCCGCGTCTTTATGTTCCCATCCATATATTTGGTAAAGAGGTGCTTGTACAGTTCTCTCCACTCTTTAACCGTATTATTGCCGGCAGTGACGGAGTAGTTGGTGATAAACTCGGTTCCCTTTTTGGCTGATCCTTTTGCGGTACTGTTGAAGAGTTCGGCCGCCCTGGTGTCAATCTCCGCCGTCTCACTGATATATTTCTGTTCCAGTTCTTTCTGTTTGGCCTGCAGGTCCGGTGTCATTACGCTTGCGCGGCTGTAGACGAAGTTGGTAACTTCATTGAAGACCCAGAAGGCAGCATCGGCGCTGTAGGTCATGATGTCACCGTTGCCCACCGCAAATGATTGCGGAACGGAAGTGATGCCGCAATACATCGGGGTATAGACGGTATAATAGGTATCATCAACGCCAAACCAGATAATTCCGCCCACCGGGTCGGGAAGCCAGCTGCGTGACTGAGTGACAAAAGAGAAGCCTGTCTGCTGGGTTGCTATGGCTCTCTCGTGAAGGTATGTCTGACCGTCGACGTTCCAGCTCATAGGTCTCCATCTGACAGTGTTGAGGTAGGGTCCTGCACCAACGTCCTTAGTCATGTCCATGGGAGTGTCCTGGTAATAGTCTCTCATAAGTCCCATGACATCCTCCACGCTTAGTTTCCTGTCAGGCTTGATCCAGAGTGGCATCCTGTTGTGAAGGTCATAGCCCATGGCATAGTTCAGGTACTCTCCCATGGTGCTGTTGACCTTGTTGAATCCTGACCAGACGCGAGCCTCGCAGAAGCGTGCGGCGCTGAAATCAACCGGTGCATAGACATCACTGAAGCTGAAGTCAGCGTCAGTGCCGTCATACCAACCGAAGCCGCGGGCGACATCCACCACGTCGGCGGCATAAAGGGTCTCCACATCGGGATTAAAAACCTTGTCAATTTCGGCTGTGGTTATAGACGTAGTGCCGTTTGCAAGCGGGAAGGTCGTTATCCTTGCCTGGTTGGCATGGCCTGAGATGTAACCGTCAGGAATCCTTCGGGCAACGAACGCCATACCTTTTTTGCCGGGACCCTTGCCAATGAGATCCATAATCCATACCTCATTGGGGTCAGAGATCGAGAATGATTCCCCGGAGCTGCAGTAGCCGTATTTTTCGGTAAGTATCACCATGTTGTACAATGCCTCACGGGCGTTCTTCGAGCGCTGGAGGGCTATATAGATCAGGCTTCCGTAATCTATTATCCCGTCAGGGTTATGGAGCTCGCTGCGGCCGCCGTAAGTGGTCTCACCAATAGCAACCTGGTGCTGGTTGATGTTGCCCACTACGGAATAGGTGACAGGAGCCTGTTCTATCGAACCCAGGAATTTACCCGTATCCCATTCGTATACATCCACCATGGTTCCGGGTTTGTACTTCATTGCCGGCCAGAAGTACAGTTCTCCGTAGAGAACGTGTGAGTCGGCCGAATAGGTGATCATTGTGGAGCCGTCCTTACTGGCTCCCTTGGTTACGAGGAAGTTCGTGCAGGCCATGCTTTTCTCTGAAACAAGAAAAAGTGAAAGCAGCAGGGTCAGCATCATTGTTGTGATCCTTTTCATACTTATCTGATTGTTTTAAGTTTCTGAATAATAAATAATTATTATATTCCGGATTATCTCTTTCTCAACAGAACAGGTTCAAAAATAACATCTTTAATTAAAATACACTATCCCTGAGAATCATAATTATTGACCGGATGCGTTCAAGATCGGCGCTTTTAATAGTATACTCCGACTGCAGGCGAGGGTCACCCATGTATATTCCTTTTCTCCGGAATGTCATCAGGCTTTCCCTCTGCCGGCGGCCTGAGAGGTGATATTCCGCAGCTCCTGTGGTTCCGGCCAGCAGGGCGATATTATATTCATCAATGCCTCCTCCGGGCATAATGCTTAACCTGTTGCCTGCATCTTTCACCAGGGTCCTGATAAGTCCGGCCCCCTCTATGGCAGTACGGGCCTGCCCTGATGTCAGAATCCGGTCCGCGCCGGCTGAGATAATATCCTCAAGAGCTTTCTTGGGATCGCGGCAGAGGTCAAAGGCCCGATGAAAGGTGACGCTCATCGGAGAGGCATATTCGGTCAGCAGTGCGGTGCGCTCAATGTCCACCGTACCATCCCTGTTCAGTATGCCTGTCACTATCCCGTCTGCCCCGTATTCGCCGGCAATGTCAATGTCACGCCGCATCACGCTGAAATCATTATCACTATACAGAAAATCACCGCCTCTCGGCCTTATCAGCACGTGCAACTTAATGCCGGTATTTTGTCTTACGGATTCAATCAGTCCTGCGCTTGGTGTCACTCCTCCTTCTGACAGGGCAGAGCAGAGTTCTATCCTTCCGGCCCCTGCAGCCTCCGCAATTGTGGCAGACTCAACTGAGTCAACGCATATTTCTACCAGAAACGACAAATCTTTATAATGAGGCTTTGAAAGTACATAATATTTAGGTATTATTGTGTGATCTAAAATATTATTATGATGTAATACCCATGTTACAGATATACTGTTGTTGCAGGATAAAAGACATGGATTTTCCATCATGCCATAAAAACAAACGATAATATGATGAAACCAACACTTTTGGTGCTGGCTGCCGGGATGGGCAGCAGATACGGTGGCAACAAGCAGCTTGACCAGGTCGGACCCTCGGGCGAAACCATCATTGACTATTCAATTTATGACGCAAAGAGAGCCGGCTTTGGCAAGGTGGTTTTTGTTATAAGGCGTGATATTGAGGAGCAGTTTAAGGAGACTTTTGTTAGAAGACTGAAGGAGGTCATCGAGATTGACTATGTGTTCCAGGAACTGGGTAATCTGCCTGCAGGCTACACGGTCCCGGAAGGGCGCCAGAAGCCATGGGGTACCAGTCATGCCATCCTGGTGACGGAGCAAAAGATACACGAACCTTTCGGCGTAATCAATGCCGATGACTATTATGGAGTTGACTCTTTCAAGGTGCTGCACGACTTCCTTACAAAAGACAAGAATGACGCCAATTTCTGTATTGTGGGCTACCGTCTTGGCAACACCCTTTCAGACCATGGTCACGTCAACCGTGGCATCTGCAAGGTAAGCGATGACGGTTTCCTGCAAAATATGGTTGAGACCCGTGGCATAGAGAAGCGTCCTGACGGAGTCTTTGCTCCTGATGCAGAAGGAAAAATCAACCAGTATACAGGTGATGAGATTGTCTCGATGAATCTCTTTGGCTTCAAGCCATCTGTATACAAATACCTGAATATTGAGTTCAGTAACTTTCTGAACGAAAGGATTACTGACCCAAAGGCTGAGCTTGACATTCCCACATCACTTGACAAATTCGTAAAGAAGGGGGAGATTACCATTCAGATACTCAGGAGCAACAGCCACTGGTTTGGCGTTACCTACCGTGAGGACAAGCCCTTTGTGGTTGAAAGCATCAGGAAGATGGTTGAAGCGGGAGTCTATCCCGAAAAGCTTTTCTGAGACCTCTGATTACCATCTGAATTCACTCTTCAGCACGGAACTGTTTCCACGGTTATCCGTAACCGTGAGTTCCATCCGGTGAAGGGTGTTTTCTTTCATGTAGGGTTTTGCAGACCTGTAAATCAGCAGGTTGTTTTTAGCATCATATTCTGCCAGCGCCCATTCGCCGTCAATCAGTGTCTCATAGCTTTTGATGCCGGAGAAATCATCCGTTATGGTTACGGAAAACGACTGCCGGCCGGTAAGGGTGGCGCCCGGTTTGAAAGAGGGCCTGAAGACCGGGGGGATGGTATCAAAGGTGACGGTAAAGTCACCCAGCCTCTTGACATAATAGCTAACATATCCATATTTGTATTCACCTCCGGAGTATGAGACAACACCTTTGTTGCTTACCTCTGCGAGACACATCTTGTTTTCCATGCCGAATATTACCGTATCCGGCCTTATCGAAAGCCTGAATCTCCCGTGTACCGCAACGGTCTCATTATGCACTGAATGAACGGGTGAAAGGAAGGTGCGGGTATGGTTCCTGGTTTTATAATCGAAGAAAAGCGTATCATAAAAGGTTCCGGAAGGAAAGTGTATCCTGACGCCGTCAGCGGTAAAATCGGAGGCCTTCCCATAGGGCAGGATCTTGCTGCAGCTTATCTCTGCAGGCGGCAAGGGAGGCTGAGACACCGATCTGATCCTGAAAGTGACCCATGACTTGTTGCCGTGGGTGTCGGTCACGGTGATCGTGATATCATGCTCACCGTCGTCTGCGAATCTCAGAACACCGCGCCTGACGTGACCGTCATACATCGAGAGCCTGTTCCCCGGCTGAATAAAGAGCCTGTGTATGTATTCATTGCCGTTCACCTTTGCAGCATAGTCGATGTGACTGTTTATGTACCTCGACTCACTGAATGCAAACCGGCCGGCCGTAAATCCATATACCTTCATGCCGTCAACCTGCATCTCGATAGAATAGACACCACATCTGTTAGGGCTGTTGTCAAAACTGTCCCAGCATTTAATTCCTATGCCGGTCTCACCGCTGATGACAGGTATCTCTCCCGGAGCAATCCCGTAAGATCCGTTTAAAGGCACAACCCTTAGAGTCCTGCTGCTTCTGCCACCGTTCACTGACGAACTCCGTGAGAGAGGGTAGAGGATCAACTTTTCTATCACAGGTCTGATCCTGTCCGTGACATCCAGACCGAAAAGCAGGGGATTGACAGGATCTTCGGATGAGGAATCACGTATTTCAAAGTGCAGGTGTGGGCCGGATGAGGTACCTGTGTTGCCTGACCATGCTATAACTTCGCCGCGGGTAACCCTGAACTGATCACGCTGCGGAAAGAGAGAGACACTGAAGCTTTTCTGCTCATACTGTTTCCTGGTTACAAACTCCTCAATGTCGGTGCGGAACCCCTTCAGATGGCCGTATACCGACGAGTAACCCGAGGGATGCCTGACATATAGCGCCTTGCCGAACCCGGTGGGGCTGACGGCAATCCTGTATACGAATCCTTCATCAATGGAAAGCACATCTTTACCCGTCGCACCACCGGTCCTGTAATCAAGTCCTGAGTGAAAATGGTCGCTCCTGAGCTCTGCAAAACTGGCAGAGAGAGAAGGCTGGTCACGGAGAGGAGAAACAAACAGTTCACTTTCCGTCGATTGTGAACTAATATTGGCAGAAACTGTTACAGCAGCAGCAAAAATTATAATTTTTCGGTTCATGGCATCTTCAGATGTGCAAAACTAAAGTTCTGCCATGAATGAGCAAACTTAACAGGCTCTTTTTTTGAAAAGAGCAAAAGAAATGTTATTTTTGTCCTATAGTTGGCAGTCATGAAAGCAAAGGGATATGAAGAATATCTTTTGCTCAGAAGATCAGTGGAGTCCCTGGTTTCAGAGCATGAAAAACTGGTTGAAATGGCGGCTGGTTTAAAAACAGAACTGTCAGAGGTCAAAAGGCAGCTGGCGGAAAAAAATGAAGAAGTAAAGGAGCTTCAGGCAAGATACGAAAGAGCTAAGTTCTCGGGTGCAATCCTGGGTGGCGGGGAAGATCCCGTTACAGCAAGGAAGAGAGTTAGTGAACTTGTGCGGGAGATTGATAGATGTATTGCTCTTTTAGACAGATAATTATATAACAATGGATGATAAGCTTTCGATCAGGGTTAATGTGGCCGACAGGTATTATCCGTTGAAGGTTGAAAGTGAAAATGAAGAACGTATCCGGAAAGCAGCCCGGCTTATCAACGAAAAAGTGCTGCAGTACAAGCAGCGCTATGTTGACAAGGACATACAGGATTTTCTGGCAATGGCTGCCCTCCAGTACGTTATCAGGCTCATCGAGATAGAGGATAACGAGGAAGATTCATCACTCGAGGAAGGGTTGAAGGAGCTGACCGGGATGATCAACCTCTGTCTGTCAAAGAAGTAATTACGCGTTCTTTTAAATAGCAGGATATTGCCCGCATTGTTTCTCTATTCGTTTTGGAAACTCAACAATTTGTACTTTGGAGTTGGTCTTGGATTGCCAAGGACAGGCCTCAGCCCGGTTCGCCGGGATCACGCTCATGCGTGACAGTGGAAGTTCAAAGTAAGACGGCCGCTCTAACCATGTAGATATGGGGTTTTTTTAAAAGTTGGAGGAACTCTGCGGGTTTTTTTTATTATATACTTAAAACCTTATGATAACAGGAATTATATCAACCGGGGTGTGTCTGGCCATAGGCGGGGCAGCCTTTATCGCAGGATCGGCGTTGTCATTTTTCATGTGGCAACTGATGCTGCGCAACAGAAGAAAGAAGATCATTGCCGAGGCTGATGCCGAGGCAGAGGTGATCAAGAAAGAGAAGATACTGCAGGCCAAGGAACGTTTCCTGCAGCTTAAGGCCGAGCATGAGAAGGTCATCAATGAGCGTAACAACCGCATCAGCCAGGCTGAAAACAGGATCAAGCAGAAGGAGCTCGCCCTCTCGCAGAGGCTGGAGGAGACACAGCGAAGGAAGAACGAGGCTGACGCCATTAAGGAGAGCCTGACACAGCAGATGGAGATGCTCGAGAAGAAATCGGAAGAGCTCTCGAGGGCACACCGCCAGCAGGTTGAGCAGCTGGAAGCCATCTCGGGCCTGTCGGCAGATGATGCCAGAAACCAGCTGATAGATTCACTCAAGGAGGAGGCCCGCACTGACGCCATGTCTTACATCAATGAGATCATGGATGACGCCAAGATGACTGCCACCAAGGAGGCAAAGCGTGTCGTTGTGATGGCCATTCAGCGCGTGGCGGCAGAGACAGCCATAGAGAACGCCGTGACAGTCTTCCATATCGATTCTGATGAGATCAAGGGCCGGATAATCGGGCGTGAAGGACGAAACATCAGAGCCCTGGAGGCAGCCACCGGAGTTGAGATAATCGTTGATGATACCCCTGAGGCCATCGTGCTTTCAGGGTTTGACCCTGTCCGCCGTGAGATTGCACGCCTGGCACTTCACCAGCTTGTCACCGACGGGCGCATCCATCCTGCCCGCATAGAGGAGATAGTGGAAAAGACCCGTAAGCAGGTGGAAGAAGAGATCGTCGAGATAGGTAAGCGAACCACCATTGACCTTGGCATCCACGGACTGCATCCTGAGCTTATCAGGCTGGTGGGCAAGATGAAATACCGCTCCTCTTACGGACAGAACCTCCTGCAGCACTCACGCGAAGTGGCCAACCTCTGTTCAATTATGGCAGCCGAGCTGGGTCTCAACCCGAAGCTGGCAAAGAGGGCAGGCTTGCTGCATGACATCGGGAAGGTGCCCGATGACGAGCCCGAACTGCCGCATGCAGTGCTCGGCATGAAACTGGCTGAGAAGTACAAGGAGAAACCAGAGGTCATTAATGCCATCGGCTCGCACCATGACGAGACTGAGATGACGACTCTCATAGCACCCATAGTGCAGGTATGCGACGCCATCTCCGGCGCACGCCCCGGAGCACGCCGCGAAGTCATCGAATCATATATCAAGAGACTCAATGAACTGGAGTCTGTCGCGCTCTCTTACCCGGGTGTGACAAAGACATATGCCATCCAGGCCGGAAGAGAGCTGAGGGTGATAGTGGGAGCAGACAAGGTGACGGACAAGGATACCGAAAACCTCTCTTTTGAAATAGCACGTAAGATACAGAACGAAATGACATACCCCGGACAGATAAAGATCACTGTCATAAGGGAGACCAGAGCTGTAAATTACGCTAAATGAAAAAACTGAAGATCCTTAATATCGTCGGCGCCAGACCCCAGATCATTAAAGCCTCCGCTATCAGTCGCGCAATAGCCGGAGTGTTCGCAGACGAGATAGATGAGGTGGTTGTTCACACCGGTCAGCACTATGACCGGGAGCTCTCTGAAGTTTTCTTCGATGAGCTGGAGATACGCACGCCCGACCATAACCTCCAGGTGGGCTCGGGAAGGCACGGGCGCCAGACAGGGATGATAATGGAACGCATTGAGGATGTAATCATGAGTGAGAAGCCCGACTGCGTTATCATCTACGGTGACACAAACTCCACCCTTGCCGCTGCACTGGCTGCCTCCAAGCAGCACTTCCCGGTGGTTCATATCGAGGCCGGCATGAGATCATTCAACAAGACCATGCCGGAAGAGCTTAACCGGATCATGGCAGACCATGCCTCCACAATGCTGGTTGCCCCAACGAACGCAGCCTTCAAGAACCTGATGGCCGAGGGCTTCCGCCCGGAAAATATTGCGCCGTATGATATCAATAACCCCAGGGTTTTTCTCACCGGTGATATCATGTATGACAACAGCCTCTTCTACGCTGACCTGGCTGCAAGGAAGAAGAAGGATTTCCTTTCAGGGCTTGGATTGGAGGATAACAATTATGTGCTGGTAACAATACATCGCGACTCAAACACTGATGACCCTGCCCGTCTCACTGCAATATTCAACACACTGAAGGAGATGTCGGGGAAGCACGGCATGGTCATGGTCATGCCGCTTCATCCAAGGACTATGATAGCCCTGCGCAACCGCGCTCCGGAGCTCTATGCCAGTCTCTCAGGTGATGCTTTGATAAGGATAGTTCCTCCCGTCTCCTTCCTTGAGATGATCCTCCTCGAAAAAAATTCATGCATGATCATCACAGATTCAGGAGGTGTGCAGAAGGAGAGCCATTTCTTCTCACGCCCGTGCATAGTGCTCAGAAAAGAGACTGAGTGGGTAGAGCTGGTGAAGAACGGTACGGTGAAGCTTGCCGATGCCGATCCTAACAGGATTTCAGAGGCCTGGGAATATTTCATGGCCAACAGGGAAACTCTCAAGTATCCAGGATTCTATGGCGATGGCAAAGCCGCCGAAGCAATCTTAAAGGAGGTACTTGAGGTTATCAGGAGCTGAGGACATCAAGTACATGTTGCGCCAGTGACATGACGGCAGGCTTGTAGTCGGCCAGAAACTCACCGGAGACCCTGTTCCCTATCACCACACAGATTGTAAGTGCTTTATGGTTTAGAAGTTTTGCAAGACCATATATGGCAGAGCTCTCCATTTCATAGTTGGTGATCCGCTCTCCCCTGAAACGGAACGAGGCGAGGTTCTCATTGAGGTCGGAGTCAAAGGGTTCAAGCCTCAGCCGGCGGCCCTGCGGGCCATAGAAACCGGGTGACGAAACGGTTATACCCCTGTTCATTCCGGAAGCGACCTTTTCAAGAAGGGCCGGATCAGCATCCACGGCGTAAGGGTAGGCAAGTGTGTCAGGCCAGTCCAGGTGACTGGTCAGGGCATCGGCAAGCATATGGTCGAGACACCATTCATACCCTTCGTAGAAGTGCAGCACACCGTCAAAGCCAACAGCCTTTGCCGTGGCGATGAAAGAACCGACGGCAATATCCCCCTGCAGTCCGCCCGCAGTCCCCAGCCTGACGAAAGATAGCGACCTGTGCTCTTCTGCGGCGACACCTGTTGACAGGTCAATATTGGCCAGCGCATCGAGCTCATTGATGACAATGTCAATATTGTCAGTCCCAATGCCTGACGAAATGATTGTCACCTCCATGTCATGATAGCTCCCGGTAACGGTGCTGAACTCCCTGTTGCTCTTTCTTACGCGGATCGTATCAAGCATCTGGCCTATCATCTCAACCCTTCCCGGATCACCTACTATTATTATCTGGTCTGCAATGTCGTCCGGCAGGAGGTGCAGATGGAATACGGATCCGTCAGGATTGGTTATAAGTTCTGTCTGTTTCATTACCCTAATGATAAGGTGCAAAAATACAAAAAATGTCATCCGCATGGCATCCCCGCGAAAAGGTCCCGGGCAGTTAATATTTGTTAATTTGATTAATACAGGCATCCAATAATAAAGAGAGGAATATCTTTGCCAACTGATCTGAATAAATTCAGGAAATGCGCAGCACCATCAACATTATTAAAACAGGGAGATCCCTGGCAGTTTTGCTCCTTTTGATTTTTTCCGCCATGATTGCTGCCGCCTCGTATGGAGCTGAAGGCACTCAGAATGATAAGCGCAGGGCGACGGCAGTCAGGACAGTCGAAAAGATCGATATAGACGGTCTGCTTGATGAGCCCGCGTGGCAGAATGCAGTTCCGGTCACTGATTTTATTATTTACAATCCCCAGAACGGTGTTCCTTCGTCTTACCTTACAGAGGTAAGGGTCCTTTATGACGATGATGCCCTGTATATTGGTGCCATGATGTTTGATGACAACCCTGACAGCATTTTTGCAGAGCTTGGGCAGAGGGATGAGGGCGACATCAATGCCGATCACTTCTATGTTGAGTTATCTCCGTTCAATGACGGACTCAACGGAGAGATGTTCAAGGTCTCTGCATCAAATGTTCAGATTGACAATAAACTGACTACCTCTGACAACTGGGGTCACAATGATGATACCTGGGACGCGGTCTGGGAGAGTCGCACAGGAATTACTGAAAAAGGCTGGATAGCCGAGATCAGGATACCCTATTCTGCACTGCGCTTTGCCAGGTCGTCTGCCCAGGTCTGGGGCATCAACTTCTGGCGGGAGGTTCGACGGACCAGGGAGACGTCTTCATGGAACTTTGTCACCAAGGAGTTCGGTTCAACCATAGCCCATCTCGGGGAACTGACAGGTATCCGCGACGTGGAGCCTCCGTTGCGGCTTTCACTGGTTCCTTATGTCTCAGGATATCTTGAACATGTATCTGACCAGCCCGGTGTTGGTACATCCTATAACGGAGGACTCGATCTGAAGGTAGGACTTTCGGAAAGCTTCACCCTTGATGCGACGCTTATACCCGACTTCGGGCAGGTGCAGTCTGATGACCAGGTGCTGAACCTGACACCATATGAGGTCAAATACAATGAGAAACGCCCTTTCTTCATGGAGGGAACAGAACTTTTCAACAAAGGAGATATTTTCTATTCGAGAAGAATAGGAGGGACACCTCACCTGGTCAGAGCTGTTTATGAAATGACTGATGAGGGTGAGACAGTGACAAAAAACCCTGCAGAGGTGAGTCTGCTTAATGCCACGAAGATATCGGGAAGAACAAAGGGCGGCCTTGGAATAGGGATGTTCAATGCGGTGACAAACAGCATGTGGGCTACTGTGGAAAATACCGTCACCGGAGAGAGCAGGCGTATCTTGACCGAGCCTCTGACAAACTACAACATGCTGGTCCTTGACCAGACCCTGAAGAACGACTCCTATGTCAGCCTGATGAATACCAATGTCATAAGGGCTGCGGAGAAGGACGAGAACTTCTATACGGCCAATGTAACAGGATTTGAAGCTCTGGTGAAGAGTGACAACAGGCTCTGGTCAGCCTCTGCCGGAGCCTCGCTGAGCCAGAAGTATTACTCAGAAGCCTCAACATCACTCGGCCATTCGCTGAACTTCAACGCCGGGAAGACAGGAGGGAAGTTCAGGGCCGATTACAACTTCTCACTTCTCAGTGACACCTATGATCCGAATGACATGGGTTACCTTCGCCACAACAACATGACAGGGCATTCGCTCGACTTTTCCTATAATACCTATGAGCCTTTCGGCAACATTATGTCGACCCGCAACTCCATAGATCTGAATTATGACCAGCTTTTCAGTCCCCGGGCCTATACCTCGGCAAGCATCGACTTCGGAAGCATGATCATCCTGATGAACTACTGGTCAGTCTCACTTAACGCGGAGCTGACGCCATGGGGTGAGAATGATTATTTTGAACCCCGTACCGCCGATATGTCTATGTATTACCACAGACCTCCTGCTATTGAAGCAAGATTCAGGGGTGACACCGACAAGAGCAAAAGGCTTTATGGCGAATTACAGGTTGAATATTTCAGGGCATGGTCGGATTATGACCAGCATGGATATGCATGGTCGTTTCAGCCTGAATTCAAGGCGAGCAGGAGATTCTCATTCGATTATGCTTTTGGTATGGAGAAAATGTTCAATGACATTGGGTTCTCAAGAGCCAATCAGACCGACGGGATAGTAGTGTTCGGCAAACGTGACATAGCAACCGTGACAAACACTCTTTCGGGAGCATTTATCTTCAGCGCCTCTTCATACCTCACACTGAGGGCAAGGCATTACTGGTCAAGGGCTGACTATGACGGAAGCTATTATGCACTGCAGGATGACGGCAGGCTGCAACAGTTCATAATCCCGGGAACGCCTGAAAACGATGATGTCAATTCCAATTACCTGAATATTGACATGGGTTACACCTGGCGGTTTGCACCGGGAAGCGAACTGTCACTTGTATGGAAGAATTCAATATTCTCCGAGGGAGACATTATCATAAGGAACACAATGGATAACTTTACAGACCTCCTCTCAATGCCGCAGACCAACAGTATCTCTTTAAAAATTTTATATTACCTTGACTATCAGAATTTCAGAAAGTTATTTTCGTCCAAGTAACTGTTAAATAAAATGATACAGAGGATTCAAACTTTATTTCTGCTGGCAGTGGTTATTCTGTCAGGGCTTATGATGACCGGTGACCTGATAATCATGGACAGTGGGACGGGCACACTGTTCAATATCAGTTTTGCGGGGCTGGGAGAAGTTGGAGGAAGGCTTCTTCAGAGGCTCTGGCCGCTGAGCTTTATCATTGGACTCATTCCGGTACTGACCCTGGCTGCGATATTCCTTTTCAAAAAGAGGCCCCTTCAGATGAGGATTACAATGTTCATACTGCTGCTGTCACTCGGAACAATAATTCTGGGTGCCTTTTACGTCATCATGTTCGACCGCAAGATTGAGGTGACGATGATATGGAGGGTCAAGGCTCTCTTCCCGATTGTTTCGGCAATCCTGACCTGGCTTGCTTACCGTGCCATCATGAAGGATGACCTCAGGGTCAAATCATACGATCGTCTCAGATGATCTCCAGGCGTTCCTGGTCAGTGATTTTTTCACAGTAATGGCATTTCAGGGCTACCGGTTTCTTTGAGACGACCCTGAAGCGCGTAGTCACCTTCTCAAAGTTGGTGATACACTTGGGGTTCATGCACTTGGCGATGGCGGTAATAGTATCGGGAACAGCCACCACGCGCTTCTCAATGACCTTATAGTTCTTGATGATGTTCAGCTTGGCATTGGGCGCCACAAGGGCAATCCTGTTGATGTCGTCATCCTCGAAAAACTTTCCGGCGATCTTGATAATGGCTTTTTTGCCGTCGGTCTTACTGTCGAGGTTGGTGCCGAAGGTGATCTGGTTCCTGATTTTGTCAAGCCCGAGGATTTTTATTACCTTGAATAGCGTGCTTGCCGGGATATGGTCAATTACCGTTCCGGTCTCGATGGCACTGACAAGCAGCTGCTTCGGATCATTTATGTTTTGCATTGCCTTTTATTTTAATCCAAGTAATTTGCAGATGATTGCCTGCCTTGTAAATACTCCGTTGAGGGCCTGCTCGAAATAGTATGCTTTGGCGTTGGCATCAACGTCAGTGTTGATCTCATTGACCCGCGGCAGAGGGTGGAGGATCTTCATCCCCGGTTTGGTTTCCGAAAGCATGTGGTCATGCAGTACATAGGCATTCTTAACCTTTTCGTACTCCATCGGGTCGGAGAACCGTTCGCGCTGCACGCGAGTCATATATATGATATCGGCCATGTTAATGACCTCGTTCAGGTCTGCCGTCTCATAGTATTCAAGCCCCAGGTTATTGAGGTACATTTTATACTCGTCGGGCATCATCAGCTCCTCAGGTGCCACGAAATTAAATGATGTCTTCCATCGTGACATGGCCATCAGGAGCGAATGCACCGTACGACCGTACTTCAGGTCGCCCACCATGCATATGTTCAGATTGTCAAGAGTACCCTGGGTCTTGATGATGGAATAGAGGTCGAGAAGCGTCTGTGTGGGATGCTGGTTGGCTCCGTCGCCGGCATTGATTACCGGGACCGTAGAGATCTCACTGGCAAACCTGGCGCTGCCCTCTATCGGATGGCGCATCACGATCAGGTCTGCATAGTTGTTTACCGTTCTGATGGTGTCATTCAGAGTTTCGCCTTTTGTTACGCTTGTACTTGATGAATCAGTGAAACCGATCACCTTTCCTCCAAGCTTGTTGACTGCGCTTTCAAAGCTGAGCCTTGTGCGGGTCGATGGTTCGAAAAAAAGTGTTGCCACTACCTTGCCGTGAAGGATATCCTGAATCGGATCCTTTTCAAATTCAGCGGCAAGCTCAAGAATATTGATGATCTCCCCGGTGGTGAGATCATCAATTGAAACTAAGCTTCTGGTTTTCATTAAGTTATTTTTTTACTGCCTGGTCCGGAACAAAGTTATTACAACTGCCGGTGCATTATTTATAATGTTCAAAAGTATTTGAAAAATAAGTTCATCAGGCTGTGGCAAGCCATTTCAGTGTCAGTCCGTTTACCTTGCCCAGCCGTCCTGTGACATGTTCTGACCGTGATGACCTGAAGAAAATTTCAATGTCTACCTGGTCACCGCTGTAGTTGTGTGCCGACTGGCCGCATTCCTCATCCTTCAGGACCTTCATGACATCATTCATTGCTGAATACGGGAAAGAGAGGCGCCATCTTTCAACCAGGTGCCGTTCAATCACCTTCGCATTATCAAGTGCATCGGAAGCTGCGTTCCGGTATGCGTTTATGAGTCCGCTTACACCCAGAAGTGTTCCTCCGAAATACCTTATGACCACAACAAGAATATTAGTCAGTTCGCGTGAATTAATCTGGCCGAGGATGGGTCTGCCGGCAGTGCCTGAAGGTTCTCCGTCATCATTTACTCTCCACGATTGTCTGTCTGGTGACAGCACCCATGCATAGCAGTGGTGCCTGGCATCATGATACTCTTTGCGTAGCTCCCCGAGCCTTAATTTGATCTCCTCCGGTGAGGTGACGGGGATGGCGATGGCAATAAACCTGCTGCCCCTGTCCCTGAAGAGTCCCTGAGCCTCGCTCTCAATGGTTTTATACGTATCTGAGAACATCATGCCTTAACCGAAGCAAGTTCAATTTAAAAATTAAAGAGGGTCTTCGCACCTTTGAAAAGCGTTATTAATCCCATTATCACCAGCACAACATATACCACAGCCGTGAATGTATTCTGGCTTATTCGTGCCACCAGCCTGTCTCCCGTGTAGAGTCCTGTCAGCAGTGCCGGAATGCAACATAGGGCAAGCATCAGGGTTTCAGTCCTGATAAGTCCCGATATAAGGTAAAAGACCAGCGCATACGATACGGCAAAGAGAATGAATATTGAAATAATGGCATTGAAATTTTCCTTTGGTGTTCTGATTGAAGAGAGGATGATTGCTACGGGCGGACCTGTGATTCCAGTCGCACCTGCAAGTACGCCACCGAGGATACCGCTCAGCGTCATTGCCGCCCTGTCAGATTTTATATTGAGATTAAGGCCCCGGACAAGGGCAATAACAATGAATATTATCAGCACGCCCCATACCAGCTGGATATATCCCGGGTTTACAAATTTAAGGATTACCGCCCCGGCGGCCACTCCTATACCGGTCCACAGAGCCATAGTGCCAAGCGGCTGCTCTTTGACAATCTCCTTCGACCGGTGATAGTAAAGTATGGAAAAGATGAGGTTGATCATCGCAATGAAGACCGCTGTGTCAGTTACAGGCATCAGGAACTGTATCAGGGGTACTGCAACGAGTGCGAGCCCGAAACCGGTAAATCCTCTTACCACCGAGGCAATAAAGATTATCAGTGACAGAGTGAGGATGTTACCGGCAGTAATCATACTATTCGTCGTACAGTGCCATTTGCCTTAGCCCGGCATTGAATTCCTCTATTGAAGCATCCCATCGCTCTATCTCATCACTTAGTGGCAGGCCATGTTCAAGCACCTCGCGCATCCTGCTGTCACCAGACAGAATATCGAAAGGCATAAGCCGATATTCGTACTCATAGGGCGGAGCATTAAATGTAATCGACCCGGCAGGGGAGGTTTTAATTATAGCATCAAAGAGATGCAGTGCCGTGGCCACCGGCCTGAACAGGGAGGCATCGGTGACATGTATCTGTATGCCCCTGCAAAATTGTCCGGCAAACTTATGGAATGTAGGGATGTAATCATGCATGCGGAAACTGCAGCCGGGCAATTGCCTGCTTCTCATCTCCTGCAGTAGCCTGTTGCCGTTGATGAAGGGTGCTCCCGTCACTTCAAAGGGGATCACGGTACCCCGGCCCTCTGAGAGGTTTAGTGCTTCTGCCAGCACGGTGCCGGGATAGACCAGTGCCGTCTGCGTTGTGGGCATGTTGGGTGAGGGCAGGACCCATGGGAGTTCCGTCTCATGGTAGAGTGAGTTGCGCCTCCAACCCTCAGCCCTTATCACGTGAAGTTCGCATCGGGGTATATATTTTCCCCTGATCCAGAGAGCCATCTCGCCGATGGTCATGCGGTGGCAGAGAGGTATTGACGCGCCTCCCACGAATGTAAAGTATTCTTCCCTGAGAACGGGACCGTCGGCCTGAACCCTGCCAATGGGATTGGGTCTGTCAAGGATATATACCGGTATACCTGCATCTGCGCAGGCTTCCATGCAGAGCTTGACCGTCCAAATGTAAGTATACAGTCTTGCCCCGACATCCTGCAGGTCAACCACCAGTGCCTCCAGTCCGTGCAGCATCTCCGGCGTCGGTTTCCGGTGCTCGCCATAAAGGCTGTGGACCGGAATGCCCAGAAGGGGATCAATGGTGCTTTCCCACTCTATCATGTTGTCCTGAGTCTGGCCTGAAATACCGTGCTGCGGACCAAATAGGGCAGCCAGCCTGCATCCGCTGTGACTACTGAAGATCTCGGTGATGAACCTGAAATCTGATGTTATGCTTGACGAATGGCACAGAATGCCAATACTTTTCCCGCGCAGTTGCGATGGCATACGCGCGGAAACCACATCCAATCCGGAAAGTACCTTCATACATCAGCAAAAATAATGAAAAGAGGCGGCGGTGCAAGCAGGCCGCACCGGTACTGCATAGAAATAATTCAATATATTTGCAACCGCAGGCAGATTGCCGTTGTTATATTACAGAAACATAAAAGAAAATGAGGAGCTTAATATCAATATTTGTCATTTATATAGTGCTGTCCGCCAATGGTATGGCCCAGGAGAGAATTTCCGGGTTTATACCTTCATCTGAACCTGACAGGATTATCCTGACGATAAAGGGAGACCCCTCCGCCTCCATGGCGGTGACCTGGAGAACCGACACCACGGTCAGTGAAACCGTTGCCCACATTTCGCAGAATCTTCCCACCATATTCCTCGCGGATTCATCATCTGTCGTGACCGGAACATTTGAAGATGTCGAAGGTGATGGAATTGTTGCCAGGTACCACTCGGTCAATTTCACCTCGCTCGATCCGGGGAAAACCTATGCCTACCGGGTGGGTTCGGGCACCGATGCCAGTGAGTGGTTTAAATTCACCACCGCCTCAGCCTCTCGGGATCCTTACACATTTTTATATTTTGGGGATTCCCAGATGGGCAGCAATTCGTTGTACTCAAGAGTGATAAGACAGGCCTACAGATCGGTGCCGGATGCCAGGCTCATGCTCTTTCCCGGAGACCTGGTTGACGGAGGCACCGGCTCGCTGCTGCAGGATAATGAATGGGGCGCGTGGCATGAGGCAGCTGGATTTATAAACGCCGAAATACCTGTCATGCCCACACCCGGCAACCACGAATATTATAATCCGGGTGACAGGAACAGGAGGGAACTTAACAGATACTGGAGACCGGGTTTCACTTTGCCGGAGAATGGACCGGCAGGTCTCGAGGAGACAGCCTATTCAATAGATTATCAAGGTGTAAGATTCATTATTGTCAATTCGGATGAGATGATGAGGAATGAGGAATTTGCTGTGAGACAGACACAATGGGTAGATGAACTGCTTCAAAACAATCCCTGCAAATGGACCGTAATGGCTTTTCACCATCCCCTGTTCTCTACATCTGCCAGAAGGGACAACAAAGTTGTCAGAGAATCACTTAAACCACTGATTGATAAGTACGGTGTCGACCTTGTCCTGAACGGCCATGACCACACCTATGCCAGGGGAAGCGTAATGCCTGACGGGGAGGAGAAGAAGGGCAAGAGGACAGGGACAGTATATGTCGTATCCGTCAGCGGTTCGAAGCAATACCAGCAGGATGCGGCACCATGGTGGGATCTGGGTCTCACATATACGCAGACCTGGCAGGCTATAACCGTTGACGGCAACGAACTTGAATACAGGGCTTATGACGCTTCAGGCGCCATTGTTGACCAGTTTACTCTCAAAAAGAAAAACAACGGAAACAGGCTCATAACAGAAGCAAGGTAGCACTGTTCAAACAACTCATCACTCATGAAATCCTTTCACCTGTTAACTTTCACCATCCTGCTTGCACTGCTGATGTTATCATGCAGTGAGCGCATAGGCAGTGTTGAGATCTATGCCACCACTGACCTTCATGGCATGCTCCTTCCCTTTGACAACACCGAGGGTCAGGCAACAGACCGTTCCCTCGCCAATCTGGCATCGGTTGTCAGCAGCAGTGACAATAAAAAAATCATTCTGCTTGACAACGGAGATATACTCCAGGGAGATCCGCTAATGTATTATTACAATTTTATTGATACTGCACGCACTCACATAGCAGCTGATATCCTCAATTATCTCGGGTATGACGCAGCCACTGCCGGCAACCATGACATTGAGACAGGGCACCCCGTATATGACCGCGTCAGGCGGGATTACAGCTTTCCTCTCCTGGCAGCAAATGCTGTGGACATACAGACCGGAGAACCCTATTTTGAACCTTACACAGTAATCAAAAAGGGTGGCATGAAGGTGATTGTGTTCGGGCTGATTACACCATCGGTTCCCCGCTGGCTTCCGGAGTCTCTCTACCACGGGATCAGGTTTGAAAATATGGTCGCGACTGCCAGGAAGTGGATGCCCGTCATGCTCGGTGAAAAACCGGATCTGATCGTAGGACTGTTCCATTCCGGCATGGGAAGCGAGGATGAAAGGGGCGATGATGAGAACAGCACGGTTGCGGTAGCAGTTAATGTACCCGGCTTTGATGTCATCTTCTGCGGGCATGACCACAGGGAGGAAATGAAGGAAATTGAAAATAAGGAGGGAAAGAAGGTTCTGATTCTTGACGGAGGCAGCAGGGCCTCAACGCTGATGAATGTAACCGTCACCCCTGTTGAGCAGACTGACGGAACTGTGAAGAATGAACTGACGGGCAGGCTTATACCCATGAACAGCATCCCGGAATCGTCCGCTTTCAGGGAGAGATACAAGGGCGTATCTGACACCATTCTTGAATATACATCTGAGGTCATCGGGAGGTCCGATGCCACTGCTTCCACCCGTGATGCCTTTTTCGGGCCTTCAGCCTTCGTTGACCTGATACACCTGATGCAGCTTGATATCAGCGGAGCACAGATATCGTTTGCTGCACCCCTCTCTTTCGATCAGAGCATTGATCAGGGAGATCTGAGGATAAGGGATATGTACAGGCTCTACCGGTTTGAAAATTTTCTCTACACGGTGAAAATGACCGGAGGCGAGATCGACAGGCACCTGGAGCATTCTGCCGGACTGTGGTTTGAGACGATGGATGACAGAACAGATTACCTTCTCCGATACCGCTTTGATGATAATGGGAAGCCGGTTATGGTGAACGGTACCACAAGGCTACGCAACCCATCCTATAACTTCGAATCAGCCATGGGCATACGCTATACCGTTGATGTCACCAGGCCCCAGGGAGCGAGGGTGACCATAAGCTCGCTCAGTGACGGGACACCGTTCAGCTACGATGAAACATATACCGTTGCAGTGAATTCATACAGGGCCAACGGCGGCGGCGGGCACTTCCCGGCAGCAGGAATCACCGGGACTGATCTTGAAAACAGGATTATTTCAGCCACCGAACGTGATCTGAGACATTACATGACCGAATGGATAAGGGAAAAGGGGACCATTACACCGATGCCGCTCGCTGACTGGCAGGTCATACCTGAAGAATGGGTCTCTGCTGCGGCAAAGAGGGAAACAAGCCTTCTTTTTGGGAATAACTGAATTTAATCAGCTGGTATGAAGATTTTTTCAAGGTTTTTAGTTTTATCAATACTGGTTACATTGCTGGCATCGGCTGGCAGCGACAGGCAGAAACCCCTCAATCTGATACTCTTTATCGGTGACGGCATGGGTGTTGCACATGTCTATTCAGCCATGACTGTTTCGGGGGACGAGATGACCTTCCCCTTCTTCCCGGTGACGGGGTTCAGCATCACACATTCCCTCAACAGCTACTCAACCGATTCAGCAGCAGGAGGTACAGCCATCGCCACAGGTGAAAAGACAAACAACAGGATGATATCAGTCAGGCCTGACAGCACAGTCCTGACTACCCTCATTGAACACGCCCGTGCATCAGGCAAATCGACAGGCATTGTCTGCACCAGTTCTCTCACTGATGCCACCCCTGCTGCCTTCACCGCACATGTTCCGCTCCGCTATGATTACCGTGGCATTGCAGCCTGGTATGTCAGCGGAGCCGCAGAGGTTTTCATCGGCGGCGGAAGGAAGTATTTCGAACCGGATGTAGATTCTGCAGGCAGCTTCAAACGGTCGGAAGATGTAATATCTCAGCTCTCATTTGCAGGCTATTATGTCACATATGACCTTGAATCGTTCGTAGCGTCGGAAGCAACCCGCATAGCTGGACTGATGTCGCAGGGTGACATGCCCCGGATATTTGAGGGGAGAGATCCTCAGTACCTGTCTCGGGCGACAGGCAAAGCCATCGAGGTGCTTTCAAAAAACCCTAAGGGATTTGTTCTTATGGTTGAGGGATCGGAGATTGATGATGCAGGGCACAGTAATGACACAAAGATGGTTACAGATGAAATCCTTGATATGGACAGGGCCGTTGCGGTAGCCTATGATTTTGCTCTCAAAAACGGCAGAACGCTTATCGTAGTGACTGCCGACCATGAGACCGGGGGCATGAGCATCACCGGAGGCGACCTTGATGAGGGAGAGGTAACCGGAGCCTTTAGCTTTACAGGGCATTCAGGCGTAATGGTGCCTGTCTTTGCATTCGGACCCGGAGCTCAGGCATTTACCGGGGTTCAGGATAATACTGAACTATTCCATGATTTTTACTCTCTTCTCTTTCCGGAAAAACAAAGATGATGGCAGGTAACCCGGATGATAGTGGCGGACAGGTACTTCCTCTTGTGGAGGAGTTTTATTCCATCCAGGGTGAAGGGTGCAACACCGGGAAGGCGGCATACTTCATCAGGCTGGGAGGATGCGACATCTGTTGCAGCTGGTGTGACTCCAGGTATTCATGGAATGCCGACCTGCACCCTATGACTGACATCGGTACGATCACGGCAAATGTAGTTGCATCGGGCGCTGACTCCGTTGTTGTCACCGGTGGTGAACCCCTGATGTGGAACCTCGGTCCGCTGTGCGATTTGCTTAAGGCAAAGGGGCTGAAAACCTTCCTGGAGACCTCGGGGGCTTATCTCCTCACAGGCAAGTGGGACTGGATTACGTTGTCACCCAAGAAGGGCTCACCGCCAACACCTGAAATATATGCCCTTGCCGACGAGCTGAAGGTGGTGGTGTATGATGGCACTGATTTTGCTGCAGCTGAGACGTACAGCTCGATGGTAAGTCCGCACTGCAGGCTTCTTCTTCAGCCCGAATGGAGCCGGTACGGAGAGATAATATCAGCGGTTACAGAATATGTCAAGAAAAACACTAAGTGGATGGTTTCATTGCAGGCACATAAATTTATGCACATACCCTGAATGAGCACCCGGATCTTCATATCGGTCTTTCTGATGATTATACTGAGCCAGTGCGCAGTCACCGGACAGAATTATCATACGAGGTCAAACAGGGCCCTCAGGTATTACGACCAGGGAAAAAGGGATTACGACCTTCTTTATTATGACCGCGCTGAGACAAGCCTTAATATGGCCGTCAGGGAAGACGAAGGGTTTTATGAGGCACATTTGCTTTTGGGTCAGCTTTACTCGGACATGGGTGACTGGGAAAAGGCGGTGACGCATTACCGCAAGGCTATATCAATTGATTCACTGTTTTTTGTGCCGGCGCTCTACGCCCTGGGCAGGGCTGAGATGCGCACAGGCAGGTATACAGAGGCAAGAACCAGTCTTGAAGCTTATCTTACTCATCCAAAAGCCACAGCCAGCCTGCGAACCGAGGCTGAGAAGATGCTGGCGAGCTGCAGGTTCGCCCTCTCTTTCCCTGGCAGTTTGTTCTTGACGGAACCGGTGGATGTGGGAGACTCGGTGAATACCTCGCTCGACGAATACTGGCCCTCGGTGACAGGCGACGGCCAGCAACTCATCTTTACCCGCGAGGTGAAGCGAGCCTCAGGTTACAGCAGGGACAGGCAAGAGGACTTTTACATCAGCCGGTGGGTGAATGACGGGGAATACTGGGGACTGGCTCGGAATGCCGGAGCTCCGCTGAATACAGCCGGCAATGAGGGGGCACAGTCAATCTCATCCGACGGCCGCTCAATGTATTTCGCGGCCTGTGATCGTAATGACGGGTACGGGAGATGCGATATCTATTATTCGTTTCATGACGGTACACGGTGGTCTCCCGGATCAAATGTCGGATCACCGGTGAACACCGGATACTGGGAATCACAGCCCTCCATCAGCCCCAACGGCAGGATGCTGTTCTTCGTAAGCAACAGACCTGGAGGAATAGGGAGAATGGACATCTGGTACTCTGTCAGAGGAAGTGACGGCAGATGGGGCAAACCGGTCAACCCGGGCAAAATAATAAATACCGACGGGGACGAGTTCTCTCCCTTCATTTATTTCAACAGCAGCACACTCTATTTTTCCTCCAATGGGAGAGAGACATTCGGCGGACATGATATCTACGTGACAAATCTGAACCGTGATTCAACCTGGACGACCCCGGAGAACCTGGGCCCCTCTGTCAACACACCTGCTGATGAAACGGGCCTTGTGATAGAGTCATCGGGGAGGAGAGCTTACTTTTCATCCATACGTGACAAGAACAAGGGGAAAGATATCTTCTACTTGGACCTTCCCGAATCAGTTCGACCGGAACCGGTTTCATACTTCAGGGGAACAGTGATTGACAAAGCCAGCGGCCTGCCGATAGCTGCCCGCTATGAGCTGACAGACCTGAGCAGTCGTGCTGCCGTCATCTCATCATTGACTGACACCAAGGGCGGCTTCTTCGTCTGTCTCCCCCCCGGATACAGCTACGGACTTAATGTGACTGCAGACGGGTACATGATATTTTCCGAAAACTTCGACTTCCAGGAGGGATACACCTCCGCCGAACCTTACACGAAGATTATTGCGCTGAACAAGGTAAGGCAGGGAGAATTCATGAGGATGTACAATGTATTCTATGACACTGACTCATGGGAGCTGCTGGAGTCGTCAATGCCGGAGCTTGAGAAGTTGCTCGAGTTTCTGAGGATAAACAGCACGGTGGTAGTTGAGATTGGCGGTCATACCGACTCTGACGGCAGCGTCGAACATAACCAGGTGCTTTCGGAAAGACGGGCAGGTTCCGTAAGGAATTACCTTATTAAAAGAGGTATCACCCCTGAACGTATTTTTGCTCACGGTTACGGAGAGACCATCCCGGTTGCTGACAACATGACTCCTGCAGGCAAGAGACTCAACCGACGCACAGAGATTACCATCCTGTCGGAAGGAACCAATAAATAAGGCAATAGGCAGTCGCCAGTCAGGACTGAAGACTGTTGACTGCCAAAAAAGAGGCCGTCTCATGAGAAACGGCCCCAGCCTTCGTTTTACAGACAGTTAAGACACTTCAGAAGATCAAATGGCTATCTTGTTCTCTGAAGAGGTACCGGTGAGTATTTTCAAACCTGGACTTTCCCTTGCAGGCAATGAGACAAAGACGGATGTTCCTCCGGCATCGTTGGTTTCAACTCTGATGTTACCGTCCAATGCCGAAATAAGATTTCTGGCCAGGATTAAATTCATAGCGGAATAGGTATCCTGACTGTCGGAATGTTGGATCTCAGGATTTTCGGAAAGCAGCAGGTCACTGCTCCGTTGGTAACCCTGGCCAGAATCTTTTACATGGAATGTTATTGTCTCATCACCGAATGTGCACCCGACCTTGATAAACCCTGAAAAAGTGTTGTCGAGTGCGTTCCTGAACAAATTGCTGACAATTCTTGTCATCCTTGCTGTATCCATCCTTACCATCAGTTTGGAAGGAAGGTTATCCTCCTGGATCAGAACCACATTGTCCTTGCCCCTTTTCCTCAATAAAACCCTGAAATCTGAGGTCATTGACTCGAACAATCTTGTGGCATCTGTCTCCCTGAAATTTTCTTTTGCTGATCCTGATTCAAGAGCAGCCGTATCAAAAAAGTTTTCAAATAATCCGATCAGTTGCTCGCACGAGGTGATGATCTGCTCTGAGAATTCACGCCTCTCATTGTCACTGAACCGTGTATTGTTCAACAGGTATGAGAAGGCCACAATCGAGTTCATCTGCGTCCTCACCTCATGTGATACACCTGCGAGTATGTCAGGTTTAGTGATCATCTGGTTCATTTTTTTTTGCCTTGTCGCCTCTGTAAGAACATTCTCCCTGTAGGCATTACGCAGTATCTCGAACATATGAACAGCATGAAGATGGGTTATCTTTACTTCAGTTTGCGTGCAAGCCTGGCAGCCTGTCTGCTGTACCGGCTATTGGACGCAGCTATGGCCTCAAACTGTTTCACGGCTTTACCAGTATTGTCAGTCATCATATAGCATAGACCCAGGTACCAGGCTGCATCTTCAAGATAGAGGTTGTCATTATGCTCTATAACCTTTGAGAACGACCCGCTGGCACCGGGATAATTGCTTACCTCCATATTGGCCATACCATGCATGAATACTGATTCCATGTTGTCCTTCTCACTGACTATTACCTGCTCCAGGAAACCGATCGCCTTTTCATATTCCCTTGCAGAATATGATGCTATTGCATTCTCCATCAGTGTATTGCCTGAACTGACAGCTGACCTGACTGCCCCTGGGGTTTCATACCGCACATAGTTGGCTGAATAGAGCTCGTCAGATGATTCCTGAGGCCTGAGGATAAAGTACAGGGCTGATGAAATGACAGCCAGCAGGGCAACTGCCGCAGCGTACCTTGCAGTCTTCAATACAGCCTTGCGCATTGTTCCTGATGACCGTTTCTTCATCTCAATGACTCCCAGTTTAGCTCTCAGGTCAATGATATCCCTGTTTGCCAGGATCTCATCAGTTTTTCGCCTGAGCTTCACCTCCCTCGCCAGGGCCGGATTTCCTCTCATCTCCTCGTTGAGCCATGCAGCCTCAGCCTTGCCGGCTGTACCGCCAAGGACATTTTCAATCGTGTTGTTGACATTAATTGTCTTCATCTCATAAAGTATTATTTCACACTTATAAAAAACTATCAATCAAATAGTTAATTACAGTTTGCACTATGCCTTCCCCAGCACTGCCGTCAACATGCAAGCATGTTGCCTGTAAGGTTCAGGATTACCTGCATCACGCAGGTGAACCTGTGCTGTATATATCGTATGGCCGGACTTCCGGCTCTCAATTACGGGTTAAAGTTCAATGATCACCGGAGGCCGTGTGGGATTTGAGCTGGGTTCATCTGTTGATCTGGTTCCACCGCGAACGTTAAGCATTTCCTCGTTTGAAAGAACACATTCAGCAAAGTTTTCAATTGTCAGGGTTTTCATCTCGTAAAGTTTTATTATTAATCAGGGTTTTGTTTTTCTTCTATACCGTACATGTCAGAAAAGTGCATTTTGTGACACGAAAAAATCAATTATTTTTAATAAAAATTGCAACAAATTGATATTCAATGCTGTATAAATTCAAAAAATCACCGGATAGGGTAACGGATTGTTTTATACATTTGCTGACGGAAAGAAAGAAGAACCACGCTGATGAGGATGAAGTCATACATACTCATACTTTTATTTTTGTTTACTTTATGCGGATATGACACTTCAGCCTCGGATGCGGAACGCTATTACCAGGGCGGCGGGGTTGTTGTACCTGTTGATTCACTAGCTTTGCGCCTTGCCGCGTTAAATGAGTCACTCTTTGCAATATTGGAGCGGGACAACACATCGCCTGCCTCCGGAGATATTGCCGGAACAATAGAGTCTCTGATTACCGGGGCCAATGTCACCGACACACTTACGCTTTCTGATTCCCATTATGTTCTCGGGCACTACTATCTCATCCGGAACAGTTACAAAAAGGCATCAGAGAACTTCTCGTTTTCGTCAGCCTACAGGGGAAAGATAGGACTTGCTGACCGCAGGTATGCCCTGGGGCTGACAAATGAAGCCATTGCCCTCCTCAGGGCAGGCAATTATTCCCGGGCATATCTGCAGGGCAAAAGGGGTCTGGAAGCCAGGAGGGCTGTCTCGGGAGGTGATTCAGCCGTACTGGCCGCCAATTACCTGAATCTCTCAAGCATCTGTCTTGAGTTGAATGACTCGGAAAAAGCAATAGGACTGGCTGAGGCGGGGCTGAATATTGCCAGGTCATACCCTGCAGCAGTCAAGGTCAGCACAAAGGCCGATCTCTACCAGGTTATAGGGCTCAGCCTCTATCGCACTTCAGAATATACCAAATCTCTTGTCTACTGTCGTGAGGCATTAAGGCTCTATGAACTTGACAGCGAGAGCAGTACTGATTCAAAGTTGTTGATAATGAATACTATATCGCAACTTTACCGGCGCCTGAATCAGCCTCTCCAGGCAGAAGAGTCTTTCAGAAAGGGGCTTGCAATCAAAGGAGCCGGAAAGATCCAGGATAAATATTTGCTTTACATAAATTATGCGGACTTCCTGGCAGCAATGGGACGAAAGGAGGAGGGAGAAAAAACCTTGAATGAAGGTATTGCGGAGGTGAGAAGGGAGTTTGGCGGAAACAGCAGGGAATATTGCATGATGCTTGCATCCATGGGAGAGTTTATTAACCGCACCACCGGAAACCCGAAACGTGCTCTTGAGATATACGGTGAATGCTTCCCTTATCTTGACAACCATCCGTGGGATGTCTCAATGAAGAAATACCTTCTGGTTAGGTATGCGGAGTCACTATATGATGCCGGCATGTATAAAAAGGTGCTGGAGGTGAGTGATGAACTGGCCGTCGCGGGTACGCCGGGAAAATCAGGCACGCTATCCTCTGATCCCGGCCTTCACTTCTCCGAAGATGATATTCTTCTGCTGCAGATCCGATACAGGGCTTTGAATGCCCTGGTCCGGGAAAATGGAAACCCTGTGCATCTGAGTGAAGCAGTGGCAACGGGGCGAATGCTCATTTCACTTTACGATCATCAGAGGCTTGAGATGAGCGAGGACGAGAGCCGTACCAACCTCAGCGCCTTTTCCAGGGAGATCTATGCCGGCATGATTGAGAATTATCTTCAGCTCTATGAACGGAATCGCGATCGTGAATCGCTTGACGGTCTCTTTGAGTTCTCAGAGAGGAGCAAGGTTGCAGGTTTTCTCGCCTCGATGAGAGAGATTAACGCCGCAAAATTCTCCCTCCCCGGAGAGCTGGTTGAACATGATAATGATATCAGAAAGGAGATCGGCCTGTACCGTGAACTAATCAACAATGAACAGTCGAAGGCCATGCCTGACACCCTGCGTATAGCGACCTGGGAAAACGTTACATTCCATCTGCTAAGGTCGCGTGACTCCCTGGTGCGGATCTTCGAAGAAAGCTATCCCTCTTATTATGATCTTAAGTACAGGAATGAAGTGACTTCTCTCGGGGAGGTCCCGGGAGTGATTGGCAAAAGATCAAATCTCCTCAGTTATGTCCTCACCGAGGAGAAGCTCTTCATTTTTGTCACCAACAGCAGGAAAACTGAGGTTTTAACGCGCGAAACAGATTCATTGTTCTATGCTTCGCTATTGAGGTTCAGAGCCCTTCTGTCATCGATGCCCGTTACCACCGGTGCCCGTCAGCCCTTCAATGAGTTCATGGACCTGGCATTTTATCTCTACAGGGCTTTGCTGGAACCAGCCCTGCCGTACCTGAATGGTGACAAGATCATAATCTCTCCTGACAATATCCTCTCCTACCTGCCTTTTGAGACACTCGTTACTGAGGAGTTCAGGAGTCCCGGTCTGCTTTACCGGGAAGCTCCGTTTGCTCTCAAGAAATACCGGTTTTCATACATCTACAGCGTAACACTCTCATCCGAGACCCAGGAACGAAGCCGCAGCCTAAGCAATGATCTTGTAGCATTTGCGCCCGAATATGACGGAAGGGAGATTGACGATTCCCTGCTGACAGCCTGGCCTGATCTCAGGGGTGGGATACGCAGCCTGCCATATGCTGTGCTGGAGTCGGAGGACGCTGTTGGCCAGTGTGGCGGTAAAGCCTTTCTGGGTGACGAGGCATCCGAGGATGCTTACAAGAGGGAGGCGCACTTATACAAGATAATCCACCTTGCAATGCATACCCTGGTCAATGATGAAGATCCGGCATATTCAAAAATGATCTTTTCTGCCGCATCGGGAGGTGATGATGACGGCATGCTTAATACATACGAGGTTTATAGCGTGCCCGTCAATGCAATGATGGTTGTACTCAGCTCCTGCAACACGGGTGTTGGAAAACTGGTCAGCGGTGAGGGGATACTGAGCCTTGCACGGGGATTCCTGTATGCAGGCAGCCGTTCGGTGGTAATGTCAATGTGGTCTGTTGAAGACAGATCCGCCTCTGAAGTGATTCGATCGTTCTATAAGAACATGAGAAGCGGACAGAACAAGAGTTCTGCACTGCGCAATGCCCGTCTTAAATTCCTCCGCTCTGCCGATCAGGGCAGGTCGCACCCCTATTACTGGTCCGCGCTGGTTATTTACGGTGACGATACTTCTTTATGGTTCAACCGTTTTAAGCTCTACAGCTCACTGCTGCTGTTCCTGGCTGCTGTGGCTGCCCTCGTGGCAACGGTCTATAGAGGGCCAAGGTCCTGATAATCAGGATCTGTCTTGATTATTTCCATCAGAGCATCCTTGCAGAGATATTTTTTCCTTCTGGCGTAAGATTCGTTCTTCAACCCCATTTTTCGGGCTATCTCTTCATACGTGAATCCTTCACTGAACAGGTTAAGCATCATCTGGCAGTCTTCCCTCAAAAGGGCAAATGAACGCATGACAATTCTTTCCAGAGCAGCGCCGGAAGCTTCTTCGGCTTCAATGAAATCGACCGGATCAGTCTCCAGTGAGGTAAGCCGCGAACGGTAACGGAGCTGGGTGTTCCATACATTCCTTGCCACGCCGAAGAAGTAGCCCTTCAGGTCGGATGTAAGGGTGAATTTCTCACCGGTAACCTGCTTGTAAACAATGACCACCGTCTCCTGGAGGACATCATATACGTCATCATCAGACCCGCTGTTTTTTTTAAGATGATCGCGAATTACTTCATAGTAAGCATCATAGAGGTAGGTAAGAATACGATTGTCCTGCCTTCTGATACCATCAATGATGTCACTGTCCGAGTACTTCTTGAATAATCCCAAGCAAGCGGTTTAAGAGGCAAATATAGCATTTTGGCAACCGTTTTCAGAATTATGTCCCACCGGCACTTTTACCGGCAGCTTTCCTTTAGTCGGTAAAATATGGATATATTTACACCACCTTAATCGGTTTCTTCCGTTGTGATATGACTTATCCGTTTGTAAGACAATATGATGCAATGGACTGTGGCCCGGCATGCATCAGTATGATTGCTCAGTGGTACGGTAAGCGGGTCTCCCTTGAAACGATCAGGAAGCGTGCCTGGATAACACGTGAGGGTGTCTCATTCCTTGGATTGAAGTCTGCAGCGGGAACCATGGGTTTCAGGGCTGCAGGGGTGAGGCTGCCTTTCAGCAGGCTGGCAGCAGAGGCACCCCTTCCATGCATTGTGCACTGGCAGCAAAACCACTTCATTGTAGTTAACAGGATTTCAGACAGGAAGGTATGGGTGAGTGACCCTGCCATTGGCAGAATCAGGATGAGTCGCGATGAATTCCTTAAAGGGTGGGCCTCGGGAGAGAGTGACGGCGAACCCACCGGCATGGCGATGCTGATGGAACCCGGCCCCGGCTTTGAAGAGCTCGAAAACGATCCTCCCCCAAAGGGAGGATTCGAATTCCTGCTACCTTACCTCAAGCCCTATAGAAAGCAGATATTGATGCTGATTGCGGGCCTTATAGCCGGAAGCGTCATACAGCTCATTTTCCCGTTCCTGACCCAGGCGATAATTGACAGGGGTATTGCTGACAGCGACATCAGGTTTATCTATCTGATCCTTGCCGGCCAGATGGCGCTTATAATAGGGCGTCTTGCAGTTGAGTTCTCTCGTGGCTGGCTTCTGCTGCATCTTGGCACAAAACTCAACATCCGGATCGTCTCCGAGTTCCTTGCACGCCTGATGGATCTGCCGATAGCCTACTTCGACACCAAACTGAACGGTGATATCCTGCAGAGGATAGATGATAACACCAGGATAGAGAGCTACCTGACATCGTCAAGTCTGGCCATTCTCTTTTCTCTCTTCAATTTTGTTGTTTTCGGGGTGGTCCTTGCCATTTACAGTCTCCCGGTGCTTCTTGTCTTCATTGCGGGAACAGCCTTGTACATACTTTATGTCACCCTCTTCATGCCTTCGCGTGAACGACTTGACAACATAAGGTTCATGCAAATGGCCGAAGCAGGGAACAAGATGATAAATATCGTCAACGGTATGCAGGAGATCAAACTGGCAGGAAATGAGGCTGCCAACAGGCGCGTGTGGGAGACTCATCAGAAGGATATCTACCGCACCCGGATTAAAGGACTCAGGATATTGCAATTCCAGACTGCGGGAGGGACACTCATTCACGAATCTGCAAACATCATCATCACGGTAATATCTGCAACGCTGGTTATCAACGGCTCAATGACACTGGGTATGATGCTTGCGGTGCAGTTCATCACCGGCCAGCTTAACGGCCCGGTATCACAGATAGTAAACTTCATGAGAGCAACTCAGGATGCCAGGATCAGCCTTGAACGGCTTGCGGAGGTGCATGCAATGGAGTCCGAGAGGCAGCAGAATGATCCTTCGGCGGTGATGCCCGGTGAGGTGAATATCTCAGTCAGGAACCTCTCATTCAGGTATGAGGGACCCGGGTCGCCATGGGTGTTAAAAGACCTTGATCTTATGATCCCCGCCGGAAAGATTACTGCCATCGTTGGAGAAAGCGGGTCAGGCAAGACTACCCTCCTGAAGCTGCTGATGGGATTCTATAAACCCTCGGATGGAATAATTATGATCAACGGCCATAAGCTTGAGGAGATAAGCATTGACTCACTCAGGAGTTCGACGGGAGTGGTTATGCAGGAGGGATACATCTTCCCGGATACCATCCTGGGGAACATCGCCCCTGGTACTGATCAGCCGGATATGGAGAGGGTTGCACTGGCTGTCAGGGTCGCAAGCCTCGGACCGCTGACGCAGACCCTGCCGGCCGGTCTCAGGACACGTGTAGGACAGGGAGGTCACGGGCTGAGCCAGGGACAGAAACAACGGATTCTCATCGCCAGGGTGGTGTACAAACAGCCCTCACTGCTGCTGCTTGATGAGGCAACCAGCTCACTCGATGCCTCAAACGAGAGAATGATAGTGGAGAACCTGGCCGGCTTTTATGCCGGAAGAACCGTGGTTATAGTGGCTCACCGACTCAGTACTGTAAGACATGCTGATATGATCGTGGTGCTCGACAGAGGCACGGTGTCTGAATCCGGGACTCATGAGGAGCTTACAGCGAAGAGGGGAATATACTACAAACTGATCAGAGACCAGCTTGAGATGGGACAATGATCACTCAGGCTGTTTTTTTCCCGTATACGGCTCATAATCATCGGGCTGTTCGGAAAGACTGTTCTTCTGGAGTGTCTTACCCGCGGTAACGCCTCCTGCAACAGACTTCTTTTTCATATACCTGCGGTAGAGGCTCATGCCCACAAGCAACAGCATAGCTGTAAAAATAATAATATCCTTCTTTTCCATTTTATTTGACTGAAACAGAACCGTCAAAGTTAACCATTTTGGTTTTGAGTAATGCCGGAGGGTCATTTAAATGATGTATTGGTTTGAGTTTTACCAATAATCCATTATTTTCGTGGTTTGAAAAAAGGGGAGGGGAGCTGCATTGCTGCCACCATAGCAAGACTACTGAAGGAAAGGATTATGATGACTACAAAGAATCCGGAAGACTCTGTTCGTAAAGAACCATTCGATGCTGATGAAAAAGCAATTGAATCTACGGAAAAGACTGTTGATGAATTGGCTGCGTCAGACCAGCCGGCTGAAGAAGCCGTGACTGATCATGAGGATGTCATGCCAGAAGAAGCCTTAGAGGCAGAAGTGAATGCTCCCGCTGAAGGGAAACCTGCAGGGGAGGAACCCGGTGAAGAGGAGACTGTTTCTTATGAGCCCGCTGAAGGGAAACCTGCGGGGGAGGAGTCCGGCGAAGAGGAAACTGCAGATGAGGAGCCAGTTCTGGAAGCAGGCGGTAAGGATCCAATAAGTGAGGATACTCCTGAAGATGAAACTGTGACAGAAGAGCCGCCGGATGAGGAGCAGGCCGCTGAAGCCTCCGCTGAGGAGGAGCAGTCCGCTGAAGCCTCCGCTGAGGAAGAGCAGTCTGCTGAGGTCTCCGCTGAGGAAGAGCAGTCTGCTGAGGTCTCCGCTGAGGAAGAAACATCCGCAGAGGAGACATCAGCTGAGGAAGAATCCCTCACGGAAAAGGATGAAGATGATGATAATACCTCCGGGGAAGAGCATATCAATTATGATGAAATTGAGCTTCCGCCGGTTGATTACAGCGGATTCTCAAGAAAAGAGCTTGTTGAGACCCTTGCCCTGATTGTGGAAAACAGGCCTCCGGCCGAGATTATAGATGATGTAGCCAGGATCAAGGAGCTATTCTATAAGAAAACAAAAGTCGAGTTCAATGAAAAGAGGCTGGAATTTGCAAAGGAGGGAGGGAATATTGATGAGTACAGACCCGAACCTGATGAACTTGAAAACAGGATCAAGGTAATCCTGGAGACATACCGCAGCAGGAAAAGTGACTTTAACAGGGTACAGGAGAGTGAGAAGCAGGAGAACCTCCGCAGGAAGCTCTCCATAATAGAGCAGATAAAGGATCTTGTCAACAGGGAGGAAGCCATCAACAAAACCTTCCAGGAGTTCCGGAACCTCCAGAACGAATGGCATTCAACGGGTATTGTACCACAGTCGGCACTCAAGGACCTGTGGGAGAACTACCACCACAGTGTGGAGATCTTCTATGATTACATCAAGATCAACCGTGAACTGAGGGACCTTGACCTGAAGAAGAATCTCGAGGTTAAGATAGCGCTCTGCGAGAAGGCAGAGGAGCTTCTCCTTGAACCCAACGCGGTAACAGCCTTCAAGCTGCTGCAGGACTATCACAATGAATGGCGGGAGATAGGCCCCGTTCCCCACGAAAGCAAGAATGACGTATGGGAGAGGTTCCGGGAAGCCACCTCGAAGGTAAACAAGAGGCATCATGAGTTTTTTGAGAATCAGAAGGATGAGCAGAAGAGCAATCTTGAAGCCAAGGTGGCTCTCTGCGAAAAGGTCGAGGAGATTGCCGCCGGCGAGATACTGACCTTTGCCGACTTCAGGGAGAAATCAGATACCATCATGGAGTGCCAGAGGCTCTGGAGAACTGTCGGATTTGCTCCTAAAAAGCACAATAACAAGATCTATCAGCGTTTCAGGACCGCATGTGACAAATTCTTCGAAAAGAAACGCGCTTTCTTTGCAGAGAGCAAGGAGATCCAGGTCAGAAACCTGCAGCTCAAGACCGAGCTGTGCATGAAGGCTGAAGCATTGCAGGAGAGCACAGACTGGAAGGATACTTCTGATATGCTCATCAGGCTGCAGAAAGAGTGGAAAGAGATTGGTCCTGTACCCAAAAAGTATTCAGAAAAGATCTGGAAGCGATTCCGGATGGCCTGCGATGCCTTTTTTACCCGCAAGTCGGAATTTTTCCAGGGCAGGGACACCTCCTATGAAGACAACCTCAATGCCAAACTTGCCATTCTTCAGGAGCTTGAGGCATTTGACCAGGGCGATGACGTTAAGGCTGGCTTTGAGAAGCTGAAGGATATTCAGAAACGATGGATGGATATAGGGTACGTTCCGTTCAACCGCAAGGAGGAGATTGCCAGACGTTACAAGGAGGCTCTCAACAGGCAGTTTGACAGGCTGAAGCTGGATGACGAGGACAAGAACATCCTCAGGTACAGGAGCAAGGTTGACAGCGCCAGATCGGATCCGCGTGCCGCAAGGAAAGTACGCAATGAGCGCGAAAAGTTCTTCAGCAAGATAAAGCAGCTTGAAAGTGATATAGTTCTTTGGGAGAACAACATAGGCTTCTTTGCCAAATCTGCCAATGCTGACGCTATGATCAGGGAAGTTGAGGAAAAGATTGCGGAAGCACGCAGGAACATCAAGACCCTGGAGGAAAAGGTAAAGCTGATTGACAGTTCCATGTATGAAGAATAGGCTTCACTTCCCTGACAAAGAATAATAAGGATAACCGTGACAGAAGTAAAGTATATTTTCGTTACCGGCGGGGTTACCTCTTCGCTGGGCAAGGGTATCATATCAGCATCGCTCGCCAAGCTGCTGCAGGCCCGTGGCTATTCTGTCACCATTCAGAAACTGGATCCGTATATTAACGTTGATCCCGGAACCCTTAACCCGTATGAGCATGGTGAATGCTATGTTACAAGTGACGGGGCGGAGACAGACCTTGACCTGGGTCACTATGAGCGGTTTCTTAACACTCCCACGTCACAGGCAAATAACGTTACCACCGGGAGGATTTACCAGTCGGTGATAAACAAGGAGCGGAAGGGAGATTACCTTGGAAAGACCGTCCAGGTGATACCCCATATCACCGATGAGATCAAGCGGAGGATAAAACTGGTTGGTTCGGGAGGCAGGTTCGAGATTGTGATAACGGAGATCGGGGGTACTGTCGGCGACATCGAATCACTGCCTTACATTGAAGCCGTAAGACAGCTCAGGTGGGAACTCGGACCGCAGAACTGCATCGTGATCCACCTGACCCTGGTACCGTTCCTGCATGCCTCTGGAGAACTCAAGACAAAACCCACACAGCATTCAGTGAAGATGCTCCTTGAGGAGGGAATACAGCCTGATGTACTGGTTCTCAGAACAGAACACAGCCTTACAGTTGATGTCAGAAGAAAGGTTGCGCTCTTCTGTAACGTCGAGGCAGGTGCAGTCGTCGAATCGATTGACGTTTCAACCATTTACGAGGTGCCAGTCAGGATGCAGCAGGAGATGCTTGACCTGACCGTCCTTCGAAAGCTTGGCCTCTCGCCCGGGCATGACCCCGACCTTGCTGACTGGAATGAATTTCTCCATAAGCTGAAGAACCCTGTTCACAATGTGAAAATTGCTCTTGTTGGCAAGTATGTGGAACTGGCTGATGCATACAAATCCATCTCGGAGGCTTTCATTCACGCGGGAGCAGCCAACGAGACCGCAGTCGATCTGACTTTCATTCATTCCGAGGAGATTGACGAGACCAATTACAGGGATAAACTCTCAGGGTACGACGGCATTTTAGTGGCACCGGGATTCGGTTCAAGGGGAATAGAAGGCAAGATCCTTACCGTCAGTTATGCGCGCACCAATGACATCCCCTTCTTTGGTATATGCCTTGGGATGCAATGCGCAGTGATTGAGTACGCGCGCAACGTGATGGGTTTGGAAGGGGCTCACTCAACCGAGATCAATCCCAAGGCAAAGCACCCTGTCATTGACCTGATGGAGGAACAGAAGAGTGTCACCGAAAAGGGAGGGACAATGAGGCTGGGGAGTTATAACTGCCAGATACTTCATGGTTCTGAATCATGGAAGTGTTACAGGAAAGAAGAGGTGACAGAACGTCACCGGCACAGGTATGAGTTCAACAACAGCTATCTGGCGGATTTCAGGAATGCCGGCATGATTCCCTGCGGTACAAACCCGCAGTCGGGGCTTGTCGAGATCGTGGAGATACCATCACACCGATGGTTCGTCGGCGTTCAGTTCCATCCGGAATACAGCAGCACCGTAATAAGGCCTCACCCACTGTTCGTAGGCTTCGTTAAAGCCTGCATCAATAAATAACTATCAATTATAAACGGGAGTAATAACAATAATGGATAAGAATACAATTACCGGCATCGTCCTCATCTTCCTGATCTTTCTGGGGTTTAGTTTCTACAACAACCAAAGGACAGGTAAAGCCTTTAAGGCCGAGACCGAATATGCTGATTCTCTATATACCGCGGGCAATTATGATGATGCCCGTGAGGCTTACATCAGGGCTCTGGGTTATAAACCCAAGGATCAGCCCACCATTGACAGGGTTGTAGAGCTGAACAACAGGCTGGGACTGGGTCAGACGGCCCCGGAGGGTACGCCGGCATCCGTAGCGGCGGACACTTCTGTCACACCCTCACCCGCAGCCGCCACGGCGGCAATTGTGCCAGACAGCACTGCCCTGGGAATATTTGCTTCCAGTGCATCAGGAGAGAATGAATTTTTTACCATGGAGAATGATCTCATGGTCATAACATTCTCAGCCAGGGGAGGCAAGCCATATTCTGTCACGCTTAAGAAATATGATACCCATGATGGCCGGCCTGTTGTACTCTTCGACGGTGATTCAACAGTATTCGGGTATAAGTTCTTTACGGCTGACAACAAGCCTATCAAGACCGATGATCTTTATTTCAGTCCTGTGAATTATACCGGGCCTGTTGTTGCCGGCGGAGAACCGGTCAGCCTGACCATGAGGCTTGAGGCTCTCAACGGCGCCTCGATAGATTATGTATATACCATGCAGCCTGATGATTACATGATCGATTTCGAGACAAGGTTCAAATTAATGGGCTCTGTCATTCCTGCAAATACCTCCTCACTTGCACTAGACTGGAAAATGTATATCCCGCAGCAGGAGAAGGGGAGACAGAATGAAGACATGTATACCGGACTGAAATACAAGGTTTACCAGGAGACTGTTGAAGATCTCGGAGGCGCAAGGCAAAGACAGAAGAAGGATATAGTCACCGAGAACCTCATGAGGACAGACTGGATTGCGTTCAAGGACCAGTTCTTCTCATCTGTTATCATTGCTGATGATTTCTTCCTGAATGCAATGGTCGCTTCGTCAACAGCTGATCCCACCTCAAGATACCTTAGATACTTCGAATCTGAGATAGGAGTTCCCTATGTTCATGGTGAGAGCTCTTCAATAAAGATGAAGATGTATTACGGGCCGAACAGTTTTACCCTTCTCAGGAAGTATGACATGCAGCTTGAGGAACTTGTCTTCCTCGGCAGGAATATTATAAGGTGGATCAACCAGTATGTGATTATACCGATATTCAATTTGCTCGATAATTTCATCGTAAGCTATGGTCTCATCATACTTATTCTCACCCTGATTATTAAGGTTGTGCTGTTTCCCCTGACCCACAAGTCGTTCCTCAGCCAGGCCAAGATGAGGGTTATGAAGCCCATGGTTGACGAGCTTGCCAAAAAGTTCCCGAAGCAGGAAGATGCGATGAAAAAGCAGCAGGCTACGATGGAGCTCTACAAGAAGGCAGGTGTAAGCCCGATGGGAGGCTGCCTGCCCATGCTCCTGCAGATGCCAATCCTCTTTGCCATGTTCCGGTTCTTCCCGACCTCGATAGAACTGAGGCAGCAGTCGTTCCTCTGGGCAAAAGACCTGTCGACATATGACAGTATTTTCGACCTGCCTTTTACTATCCCCATGTATGGCGATCATATAAGTCTCTTTACCCTCCTGATGACCGTATCGACCATTATCTCAACGAAAATCACCAGTCCGGCAGGCGGGCAGGAGCAGATGCCTGGAATGAAGACGATGATGTACATGATGCCGGTGATGTTCATGCTGATACTTAATAACTTCTCTGCCGGTCTGACCTACTACTACTTCCTGGCCAACGTTATAACAATTATTCAGACACAAGTGTCACGCCGTTTTGTAAATGAACCTGAAATTCTCAAAAAAATTGAGGAGAATAAAAAGAAGCCGGTCAAAAAATCGAAATGGCAGCAGAGGCTGGAGGCTGCTTCCAAAAAAAGCGGCTACCGGGTTCCTAAAAAATAAATATAAAAAAGTGCTATTTGGCACTTTTTTTTGTAAATATGCTCTACAAGCATATATCTTCTAAATATTACAACTAAATTGTGCCTTTAATTTTAAATGAAATGGGGAAAAAGGTAAAGAACAAAGACATTGCCGCAAGACTAGGTCTTTCCGGCACATTGGTATCATTGGTGCTGAATGGCAAGGCTGATCAGCACGGGATCAAGAAAGAGACACAGGAGAGGGTGCTCGCAGTTGCGAGACAGATGGGCTATTTCAATGCTGTTGCCGAGAAGGGGGAAACAGCACCTGCAGAGGAGAAGCCCGGGATCATTGGCATGGTTGTGCCCTCGATGAATGATCCTTTCATCTATGAGATCACGCCGTACCTTCAGAAGGCGTTTTCAAGTATCGGGCTGGGCTTTTCGGTCTTCACGAGAGACCCTGATGACATGCGTTTCAACAGGCTCACCACCTCACTGAAGAAATTTTTCAGCGGGATGATTCTGGTTGGAAATGCAGCAGATGACAGTATCGTAAGAGCGCTGAACAGGGATGCATACCCTCTTGTACTGCTTGAAAAAAGCATAAAGAGAATGCGGCTTAATACTGTTTGTACCGACAGGATTGCCGGGGCCGCCGTAATGACTCAGCATCTGACCTCGCTGGGACTCAGGAACCTGCTTGTTATATCAGGAGAGGATACAGCCTCATATGACAAGGAGATGCTGGAAGAGTTGAAGAGTGCCACCAAGAAATCTAAAAACTTCGATTCGGTGCACTTCACCGTCGCAGGTCTGCCCAAGGCAGGTGACAAATTCGATTTCGGGCAGGTAGAGAATTTCCTCAGGCCTCCTCACAGGAGCGATGCTATTATTGTTCTCAACTCACAACTGGTGTTCCCGTTGTACCTGGCATTGCAGGAAAAGAATATCCGGATCCCTCAGGATGTGGCACTGGTTTCAATGGAGGACGGCATTGGTTTCGATCTGCTGACTACGCCGGTCACGCGGCTGCGCAGGCCTCTCCCGGCCATGTCGCTCAAGGTGGCCAATATTATCTGGTCTGAGGTTAAGAACCAGGGCAAGAGCAAATATAAGCGCCAGGTGAACATGTCTCCCGAGCTGATTGTCAGGAGCAGCTGTGGCTCTTATTTAAAATAATTCTTTATGACACGGATCATAAGGCTGCCGGCAATAATCATAATGGCAGTGTTGCTCTCTTGCAGCAACAGCCATCTTATTGTTGACAAATCATTCAGGAATAAAGTCATTGATGACTACGAGACCAGGGCTGAGAGGTACGGAGCTGTGCGCAGCGATCTCTTCGGAATAGCGGATACCTTAAGTGATGATGCAAGCCGTGATGGCGTTCGTTTTCTGCTGGCATACATGCCCCTGAGCGACCTCGCCGTATACGAGCCGGGTTATATCACCGAGCATGTTGCCGCTTCACTTAGGACGAGAAGAGAGATGTCATGGGGCCCTTCTGTTCCGTCAGACCTGTTCCTGAATTTCGTTCTGCCACCAAGAGTCAACAATGAAAATCCTGATGACTTCCGTATTATATATTATGATGAGCTGAAAGACCGTGTGAAGGGGCTTGATGCCGTCGAGGCCGCTCTTGAGATCAACCGATGGTGTCAGGAGAAGGTTGAATACCAGCCTTCAGACTCTCGCACCTCTTCCCCTCTGGCAACGGTCCTCTCAGCCCGCGGACGATGCGGGGAGGAGTCGACCTTTGCCGTCACAGCCCTGAGGACAGTAGGCATACCTGCCCGTCAGGTGTACACTCCCCGATGGGCTCACACAGATGATAACCACGCCTGGGTTGAATTCTGGGCCGACGGCCGCTGGCACTATCTTGGAGCCTGCGAGCCCGAGCCGGTGCCTGACAGAGGCTGGTTCACAGAACCGGCACGAAGGGCTATGCTCGTGCATACAAGAGCCTTCGGACTCTATAATGGAAGCGAAAGACTGGTAAGGAAAGCCCCTCTCTTTTCGGAGATAAACACCCTTGATAGGTATGCAGTGACAAAAGAGCTGAAGGTAAGGGTGACAGACAGCTCAGGATTGCCGGTGCCGGAGGCGGAAACAGGGTTTATGCTTTACAACTATGCAGAGTTCTATCCCCTGGCCAAAGTGAAATGTGACAGTGCCGGCGAATGCTCTTTGCTGACCGGGCTGGGCTCACTGCTTATATGGGCAGATGACGGTAACCGCTCCGGCTTCACGCTTGTATCACCTGCCGATACATCTGCCGTGGTGATCATCTATTCAGAAATAAGTGAGACTGCTGTTGAACTCGATCTGTCAGTGCCTCCGGCTCTGACACCTTACCCCGGCATTGATGAGGAAATTGTAAGTGAGAATAACCTTGCAATAAAGAGAGGTGACAGTATCAGGCACGCATATATCAGCTCATGGATGAATGATATTGACGTGGCAGGGCTCGCCGGGCAGACCGGAATCCCCGGGGAGAAGGTCCTGAAAATGCTGAATGCATCGATGGGCAATTACCGGAGCATCGCTTCATTCATCAGTCAGTCAGGAAGTAATGCCAGCCTTGCAATGCGTATGCTGGAGAACATTTCCGCGAAGGATATCAGGGATACGCCGGCCGGGGTACTCTCTGACCACCTGGCCAATGCACCTGAACAGACACCGCTATCAGACAGTTCTCTTTATGACATGTATGTCCTCTCTCCGCGCATTGCCAATGAGATTCTCTCACCGTTCAGAAGCGCCATCACGGGCCTTCCCGAGGATCTTTTAAGTATGTTCCGGACAAAGCCGGCATCAATATCAGGGTGGATAGATACTGCCATCACTGTTACCAGCTCGGATAATTACTATGGCACACCTATCGTTCCGGCCGGAGTGCTCAGGCTCCGGACCGCAGACAGCCATTCCCGTGACATATTCTTTGTTGCAGTCTGCAGGAGCATCGGGATTCCCTCACGCCTTGCCCCGGGAACGGGAAGACCGCAGTATCATGAGGCCGGGCAATGGCATGACGTATGGTTCACAGGAGATGCCATGCCTTCAGGAAACCCGGGATTCGTCAGATTCACCACTGACACTGACAAACCTGAGCCTGAATACCATGTTCATTTTACACTTGCCCGGATAGAGGATGGAAAGTACAATACCCTTGACTACGGTTACGGTGTGAAGATAAGCGATTTGCCTGAGCTCCGGCTTGACCCCGGGATGTACATGCTTACCACTGGTAACAGGGATGACAATGGCAACGTGCTTGCTTCCCTAAGGCTATTCAGATTGAATCCGGGAGAGGAGAAAACAATCCCTGTCAGCCTGAGGGAGATGGCGGAGAGTGATCTCCCCGGAGGCAAAATAAACCTGAATTTTGACCTGCTCACCTACACCGGCGAAAAGATAAACCCGTTATCTGTAGCTGAAAAAGGAGTTGTATTTATCTGGATCGAGCCGGGCAGGGAACCTACGCGTCATTTGCTTAATGATCTGCCCAGGCTGACAGTGGAGTATGACGCCTGGGGAGGCAGTTTTGTCTTTCTTACCGATCCTGCCCGTACGCCCGGTGACTTCAACCCTGATGCGATTAAAGGCCGCCCGGCCAATTCGGTCTTTGTTAAGGATACCGGCCTGGCATTTATGACAGCAGCCCTGGGTGAGAGCGCTTCAGAACGTCCGATGCCGGTCGTACTGTGCTGTAACAGCGAAGGTGAAATACTGTTCTCATCAGAGGGTTACCGTATTGGCACCGGAGAACAGATATTGAAGAAGATCCGATAAGATGTTGTCATGAAAAGAATACTCCTTGTTGCCTCTGCAGCGGTATTTGCCGCATTGTCATGCAGCTCCCCTCCGGTAGGCGATGTAACCTCATTTGTTGACCCATTCATCGGTACTGCCGCGCACGGTCATGTCTTCCCAGGTGCCACAACACCCTTCGGCATGGTGCAACTGAGTCCTGATAACGGAACCTCAGGATGGGACTGGTGCTCGGGCTACAACTGGTCAGACAGTCTGATAGCGGGTTTCAGCCACACGCATCTCAGCGGGACTGGTATAGGTGACCTGTGCGATATTCTCTTCCTGCCCTCAATGAATGAATTCAGCCTGTCATTGCCTGACAGCACTGCCTCCCTGGCGAAGCTTAACCGCAGCTGGTTCTCACATGATGCAGAGCAGGCCAGGCCTGGTTACTATGCCGTTGCGCTAGCAAACGGCATCAACGCCGAGCTGACGGCGACGCCCCGCAGCGGCATCCAGAGATACACCGCTGTCGGAGACGGTGTCCTGCACCTGCTTGTTGACCTGGGCTTTGCCATTAACTGGGACAGTCCGGACGACTGCAGCCTCACATGGGACGGCACCTCCCTCTCAGGAAGACGAATCTCCACCGGTTGGGCTGAAAGACAATACCAGTACTTCTATTCTTTATTCTCAGAAAACCCATCCTCTGTCACCATGCTGAAAACAGGCAGCAAAACTGATGGAGGTTCCGTGGAAGGGAAGAATATAGCCTGTATCATGACTTTTGACATTAGGGAAGGGGAGGAGCTTATTGTGAAGACGGGTATCTCGGCGGTGGATGAAGCCGGTGCCTCAGGCAACCTGGCTGCGGAGATGCCGGGATGGGACTTCAATGCCGCCGCCGCCGCAGCAAGCCAGGCCTGGCAGAAGAGGCTGAGTGTCATCAGGGCAGCTTCATCCGATACCTCTCTGCTCAGGGTGTTCTATACAGCGCTGTATCATTCCATGATAGCTCCCAACCTGTGGTCGGATACCGACAACAGGTATCGCGGCACCGACGGGGAGGTGCATACGGCAGCAGATTTCACCAATTATACCGTCTTCTCACTTTGGGACACCTATCGCGCCGCTCATCCTCTGTTTACCGTTACAGTGCCCGAGCTGGTACCTGACTTTATCAATACCATGCTGGCCATAAGGAAGCAGCAGGGCAAGCTTCCGGTATGGTCACTGATGGGCAATGAGACCAACTGCATGATTGGATATCATGCAGTACCGGTTCTCGCTGATGCCATCCATAAAAAGATCGGAGGATTTGATTACGAAGCTGCCATGGAAGCAGCGGTTCACTCTGCCAGTCTTGACTTTCGCGGCCTTGATCATTACCGCAAACAGGGATACATCCCGTCGGAGCTTGAGAATGAATCCGTTGCAAAGACTCTTGAGTATGCTATCGACGACTGGTGCATTTCACAAATGGCTTCTGACATGAACCAGCCTGAGCTTGAGGCAGAGTTTCTTTCAAGGTCGAAGAATTACCGCAACCTTTTTGATACATCCATCCATTTTGTAAGGGGACGCATGGGTGACGGCAGCTGGAGGCCGGACTATGACCCTCTCTGGTCGCATCACACGCGGTCTGACTTCACAGAGGGCAACGGTTGGCAGTATACCTGGCTGGTACCGCATGATGTAGAGGGACTGATCTCCCTGTTTGGCGGCAGAGAACTTTTCCTCCAGCGCCTTGACTCACTCTTTAACGTAGCCGAAGAGGTCAGGGGGGAGAATGCCTCTCCAGACATCAGCGGGCTCATAGGCCAGTACGCGCACGGAAACGAACCATCGCATCATATTGCTTACCTCTTCTCAATGGCCGGTGAACCGGCGAAGACCGAGACTATTGTGCGTAGAATCATGGCGGAGTTGTACACTGATGAAAAGGATGGCATCTGCGGGAATGAGGATTGCGGGCAGATGTCTGCATGGTATGTCTTCTCGTCCATGGGTTTCTACCCGGTCAACCCTGCCGACGGCAGGTTCATACTCGGCAGTCCTGCCCTCGATGAAATATCATTGTCACTCCCCGGCGGAAAGGTATTCATGATCATTGCCGAAAATAATTCGGCCCTGAATGTGAATGTCAGCGAAGTATTTCTCAACGGACAGAAACTTGACCGCAATTACATAACCTATAGCGAGATCATGTCCGGAGGAGAGCTCAGGTTCAGGATGAAATGAACATCCTCCCGCCTCCTTGTTGATAATTATCCTTGACGGAAGTCATGCAAATCATTACATTTGTTCCATTCTGGTGCTGCCGGTTTTCCCCGGCAGTGAAAAGGGAACCCTGTTAAAATCAGGGACAGTACCCGCTGCTGTGAAGCCCGTTCCGCTGAAAGGCGGATCATTACAGCCGGAATTCCCGCCACTGTCCGCCGGCTGGCGGACGGGAAGGCCCGGTGAGTAGGGATGAGTCAGAAGACCTGCCAGAACGTGTCCTGTTAAAGGAGCTTTCGGGTTTAAAAGTTATGTTTAAAAGGTCATCTGACTATATCAGCCTGTCTCGTTTGAGTCGCAGAATAATTACTGCTTCCGTAGTGATAATTGCGATACTTCTTTGCCCTGATGCCATTGCACAGGATCTGTTTATGGATGACACGGTTAAAATCCAGGCAGTAACTGTCACCGCTGCTGCATCGGGGCGGCACTCACCGGGCACCACGGAAAGTATTGATAATGCACTGATGGCCCGTCATGAAGGCAGTGACCTGGCCACACTGCTACACTCCTCCAGTCTGGTGTCGGTTAAACGTTACGGCAACTATGGTCTTGCAGCCGTTTCCATCCGCGGTATGTCAGGAAGCCACACCATTGTCACCTGGAACGGTCTGCCAGTCAACGCTTCGGGCAACGGGTATTCTGATTTTGCAATTATTCCTCTTTTTGTGGCAACATCTGTCAGGGTCACCTCGGGTGGCTCTGATCTTGATGATCTCACTGGCGCCATAGGCGGTAAGGTGGAGCTCTCATCTGAGCCTGTTTTCAACGGGCTGACGGAGGCTTCGCTGACCCTTGGTGCCGGAAGCTATGGCAGTTACTCATCTTCAGCCAGAATAATATCCGGAACGGCAAACAGCTCCCTCAGGCTTAACCTGTGGGGAGAAACGGCCCGTAATGACTTCCGGTATATAAACAGGAATGCTCCGGGCGGGCCTGCAGGCGAACGCAGGGTCAACGCTGCCGCATCCACCGGAGGAGTGACAACTGATCTCTCCTTTCGCCTGAAGGGCTCTCTGTTAAGCGCACACATCTGGTTTAATGACGCTGACCGTGAATTGCCGGGGCCGGTGACTACGGTGCAGCAGAACTTTGGGGAGAGGCAGCGGGACCAGTCGCTGAGGAGCGTCATCAGGTATTCATCTCAGCCCGGCAGGCTCTCTGCTGAAATCATGGCGGGAGGTTCATATGATGTCAATCTCTATTTCCACGAGAACCCCGGTTATAACGGTGAAAACCATTCAGAAACATACATGGCCAAAACTCGTATCACATACCGGCTGAACCAGAGAATAGAGCTGGCAGTCAGCGCCGGTGATGAGTACCGGAAGGCATCCACGCTGAACTACCCTGACCCCGGAGTGCAGAATATCCTCTCCGCCTCGCTTGCTGCAAAATACAGCCCGCTGCCGCGTCTGAGGCTCATGCTGCAGGCAAGGCAGATGTCTGTGACAGGCATCACTGTGGCGCCGGAGCTGACGGCCGACGCATCATGGCTGCTGTCAGCGGACGGAGAACACGTCATAAAAGCCAGTTTCAGCAGCAACACGAAGCTTCCCTGCCTGAATGACCTGTACTGGATGCCGGGCGGCAACCCGGAGCTTATCCCTGAGAGATCCGTCGGAGGGGAAGCCTCCTGGACGTTTTCCAGGGTCACCTCGCCGGGAATGAAAAACACCTTGGGCCTCACCCTCCATGCGTCCGGTGTGAATAACCTTATACAGTGGCTTCCGGGTGAGACAGGCATCTGGGCTGCTGAAAATGTCCGCAGCGTCAATGTATCGGGGGTTGAAGCAAGAGCGGCTAAAGAGTTCTCTGTCAGAGAATGGGCGATCCGGGGGCAGATTAATTATGCATTGACCCGCTCACTGATCGCTCGCTCGGATATATCCAATGACAGGTCGGTGGGAAACCAGCTGATATATACACCGCTTCACCACCTGAACCTCAACATCGATGCCGGCTGGAAAGCTCTGAGGACAGGTATTGCTGCCGTGGCAGAAAGCCGGAGATACACAACCTCCGACAACAGCGAGTGGCTTCCGGCATCTTTCATGGCCGACATTTTCATCGGAGCCGGCTTCGGTGCAGGCACAACAAGAATCAAGGCTGACCTGAGGATAAACAATATATTAGGCACCCCCTCCGAGAGCGTCCGCAATTACCCGATGCCCCTGAGATCATTTAACCTGAGAATAACACTGACCTGGTCAGAAAAACAAAAGAAATATGAGAACAATAATTAGAATGCTACCGCTGTTTGCCCTCCTCCTTGTCTCCTGCGAGCAGGGAAATGATCCCTCTCTCTTCCCCGCAGGACCGGGTTACTTCATTCTTAATGAGGGCAACTATCTTGCCGGGAACGGATCTGTAAGCTTCTACAGCAGTGAAACAAACGAGATCCATAATGGCCTCTTCACCGCTCAGAACGGGCGGGCACTGGGCGATATCCCCTCATTTATTGCCGTTGACGGTGACAGGGGATTCATAATCGTCAACAATTCCGGGACGATTGAGGTTGTCAGTATGGTCACCATGGAGAGCATAGCTACTGTTACAGGGTTGAACTCACCGCGGCAGATGGTGATCCGTGGCAGGAAAGGATACGTCAGCAGCCTCTCTTCCAATGAAGTGACGGTAATAGATCTTGACAGGATGGAGATCTCGGGCGATTTCAATATTGGATGCACTTCAGAAGCAATGGCAATCTCGGGCGATAAACTTTTCTCGGCGTTCTGGTCAGGAGGGAACAGGATAGTTGTCACTGACCTGGCAACTGAAGAGGTGATAACAACCATCACAGTAGGGCTTGAGCCTGAGAGCATGGTACTTGACCGGAACAACAAGCTGTGGGTTCTTTGCACCGGCGGATGGAACGGGGAGGAGATCCCGAGACTGGTCAGGATAAATACGGTCACCTTTGAAAAAGAGGTTGAAATGTTTTTCAGGACCGTTACGGACAACCCTTCATCGATTACCGCGAATGCTGCCGGTGACACACTCTATTTTCTTGATGAAGGGGTCAGAAGAATGCCGGTAACGGCATCCGGACTCCCTGCAGAGGCGTATATTCCGGCCGGAGCCAGGCTGTTCTACAGGCTGGCGGCAGGGCCCGGCGGACAGATCGCCGTAACTGACGCCATAGACTACCAACAAAAAGGAGATTTTCTCGTTTATAGCAGTAAAGGTGAGCTTGCTGATACGGAGCAGGCCGGAATAATACCCGGTTTCATGTGCTTCATGCGCGATTAATCACTTTTTGACTACTTTTAACAACTTAACATGAACAGGTTGAAGGGACGAGCACTTATATCCATACTGGTTCTGCTGTCATCCCCTTCTTTGTACAGTCAGGCGGAATTCCCGGTCGGCAGCGCGCTCATGCCGGAGATAGTCTCATGGCATGAGATAAGTGTCGACCCTATGCAGGTTGAGATCATGCGTACGCTTGACCAGGCGAAGGACCAGCCATATCAGTTTGCAATTCCGGTACAGGTCTCACTCACGCCTGAGAATGCGGGTTTTATTGTGAACAGGGGAAATGAGACCGTTTGGGTCATGCCCCTGTCGTCCAAGGGTGCACTGTCTGTCAACCTGATCCTTTCGCCCTACAATCTGCCTCAGGGTGCATATATATATGTCTATGACGAGGAACGTCAGACAGTACGGGGAGCCTACACCCGCGAGAGCGGGATGAACACCATGACCTTGCCCCTGATGCCTGTTCCCGGCGAGAGGCTGGTTCTTGAGTGTCATTTCCCCGGGAAAACCATTCCCCGAGGGGCAATAGGTATTAAGCAGGTGGCCCATGACTTTGCAGGTTTCTTCGGGCTTGATGGAATAAAGGACCTTTACTATGGCAGATCGGGCGACTGCGAGGTGGATGTAAACTGTTCGACAAATGAAAACTATCTGAGGGCCTCCAGGTCTGTGGTTCGCCTCCTGGTGGCAGGTTCCGAGCTCTGCACCGGGGTCCTTGTAAACAACACGGGCAGTGAGTACAAGGCATATGTCCTTACTGCAAATCACTGTATTGATACCTCCACCCTGGCAGCCAATACAATATTTGTCTTCAATTACCTGAGTCCATGGTGCGATGGCCCCGATCTCACAAACATGCACTCCATTTCCGGTTCCATTTTCCGGGCCGGCAATGAGGCCATTGACTTCGGCCTGGTTGAGCTGACCCAGTTTCCTTCCCTGGTTTACAAACCTTATTTTTCGGGGTGGGACATTACACCCTCCGTGCCTTCGAATACATATACGCTTCATCATCCCGAGGGTGATGTAATGAAGATAACAATTGATGACAACGCTCCGATATCAACCTCGTACCCGCTTCCGGGATATGCCTCGAACAGCTTCTGGCGTGTGCTCAGGTGGGAGTTGGGCACCACTGAGCCCGGCTCATCCGGCGGACCGCTTTTCGACCAGAACGGCAGGCTCAGGGGCACGCTGACCGGCGGCAGTGCGACATGTGATGAACCTACCAATGACTTCTATGCCAAGCTCAGCAGGATGTTTAATATCACAACCATCACCTCAACAAACCTGAAACCATGGCTTGACCCGCAGGGTACTGGAGCGACGGTAGCCAGCGGCCGTGATCCCTATGGATATAACCTCTCAAGGTCAGACACCCTCAACAATATGCCTGCCAGTGACCCCGGCACTACAGACAGCTACTCCGCGCCCGGATGGGGCTATTCCACCGGGCATAACTCCGACAGCCTTACAAGATATGCCGAACTGATCAATTTCACCGGTACCGGTGAGATAGCATGGGTCAGGCTCAGTGTTGCCTTTGCATCCTTCCTTACCCAGACCGATTCAATCAGGGTATTCATCTGGAGCGGAGGCGCACAGCCCGGATCGGTCATCGCCTCAAGAATGTACCGCATCAGGGAGGTGAGAAACAATTATGAAATGGAGGTTGATTTTGGAAGGACAATTAAGGTAACGGGCCCATATTACGCAGGTTATACTGTTTATTACAAGGGCAGGCTGAACCTGCCTCAGCCCCAGTTTGCCATCAGGCATTCTGCCCCCTGGCCGCTTGCATCACAGAATACGGCATGGTTCCACAACGGAACCTCCTGGAGGCCCTTCACCCAGCATCCTTCCTTTCCTATGGCGACATCACTGGCAATAAAGGTGATAATGGTAGAGAATTCCATTCTGAACGGCTTTGAGGATCCGGAAGAAGAGGTCTCTCCGTTGAAGGTTTTCCCAAATCCCTTTACATCCAGCCTCTCATTCAGCATTGCAGGCACCGGCGTGACAGAGACTACCCTGAGGCTGTATGACAACGCGGGCAGGGTTGTCAGCGCAGGCGAATACAGGAATATCTTCCCGGGAGTGCTGACACTGGAGTTACCCTGGCTGGCTCCCGGAATCTATCACTATGGATTGAATAATGATTCGGCGTCCTACTCCGGAACAATTATTAAAACAGATTCCAGGTGAAAAGCATCCGGTTCGTTACCCTGGCAGTGACAATTATTCTCTGTTCATGTCGTCATGGAGGCGACCGGGCTCCGGGCCCCGGCTTAGCCGGACCACAGGGTGCATCGAGGTTTTCACTTGATGAGAAGCGGGGATACACGATACTTACCGTAAGGGATCCCTGGCAGAACTCAAGGGGAACAGAGATGACATGGTGCCTCCTGCCTCATGGCGAGGCCATCCCGGAGGGATTTGATGAGGAGCAGGTGATACGCATACCCGTCAGGAGGATGATCTGCATGTCTGTCACACATATTGCCATGTTGAGGGCGCTTAATGCGTCAGATATCCTGGTAGGCATCTCCGGTGCCGATCTCGTATATGATTCGCTGATCCTTGATGCCATCGGCCGGGGCCGGGTTCAGGATGTAGGATACGAGGGAAACCTGAACAAGGAGCTGGTCGTTTCGCTGAAGCCTGACCTGCTTATGGTTTACGGGGTGGCTGCCCCTTCCCCAGGTCAGACAGGACGGCTGCCGGCGATGGGGGTGAAGGTTCTCTATAACGCCGATTATCTGGAGGATCATCCTCTTGCAAGGTGCGAATGGATAAGGCTCTTCGGCCTGCTCACGGGCCGGGAGGCGATGGCCGACAGCATCTTCAGGGAGGTGTCGGAAGAATACCGTGAGCTTTCTGATCTTGTCAGGAACTCCGTGCATGACCGGCCCGAAATACTGCTTGGCTCACCGTGGGAAGACGTATGGTATGTCTCTCCCGCCAACTCCTACACCGGCAGGCTCATAGAGGATGCCGGCGGACACTATCTCTTCAGTGACCTGACAAGGGCTAATTCAGTACCTTTCTCCGTAGAGGCTGTCTTCGAACGTGCCACAAAGGCTGATATTTGGATCAATCCCGGCACTGCTGAAAGTCTCTCCGGCATTGCTGCCGCTGACCACCGCATGACACGCTTGCCGGTATATGTTAACGGGGCAGTGTGGAACAACACGAAAAGGATGACCCCCCGGGGTGGAAATGACTATTGGGAGAGTGCTGTCATAAGGCCTGACCTTCTTCTCCGGGACTTTATTTCCATAATTCATCCGGAACTTCTGCCCAGGCACCGGCAGTATTATTACATGAGGCTGCAATGAGGAAGTCGGCACCTGGTAAGACGCTGGTAATGACCGGGCTCATCCTCCTGGTTATCTTGCTGTTTGTGGCAGATCTGCTAATAGGAAGCACCCGTATTGAGGCTACTGAAGTCATCAGGTCACTCTTCGGCCACGGCAGACCCGGAAGTGAGATAATCGTGATGCAGTTCCGTCTGCCGAAGGCACTGACGGCTATCATTGCCGGAGCGGCCATGTCTGTCAGCGGACTGCTGATGCAGACCCTGTTCCGTAACCCTCTGGCCGGTCCTGATGTGCTGGGGGTCAGCTCCGGCGCTGGCCTGGGTGTAGCCCTTATAATTCTTACGATGTCTCCTCTGTTCACCCTTCCTGCCGACTCCGCCCTGCAGGGTTGGGGACTCATACTGGCCGCATGGGCCGGCGCCGGAGTGGTGATGATGATCATAATGGCTGTCTCGGCACGCATGCGTGACATCATGACCGTGCTGATAGTGGGGCTGTTGCTCGCCAGCGCCATTTCGGCGGTGGTGATCCTGCTGCAATACTTCAGCAACGAAGCCATGCTCCGGACATACGTCATTTGGACCATGGGCAACCTGGGGAACATCTCGTATCCTCAGATACGTGCACTGGCCATCGCCACGGCATTAGGATTAATTATCGCATTGCTGATGGTCAAACCGCTGAATGCCATGCTTATGGGAGAGACCTTCTCCCGTACAGTAGGGGTAAGGATGAACCGGACCCGGATACTCCTGCTTGCATCTGCCAGCATACTGGCGGGGAGCGTTACGGCTTTCTGCGGACCGCTGGCCTTCATCGGTGTGGCAGTGCCCCACATTGGAAGGCTGGTGTTCGGCACCAATGACCACCGTACGCTGATGCCTGGTGTTGCTCTTTGCGGCTCAGCAGTGCTGTTACTAAGCGATATGATCTCAACCATTCCGGGAGGCGGTCAAATGATACCGGTAAATACCGTTACATCACTCATCGGCATACCGGTGGTGCTGTGGATTATCCTGGGCAAAACCGGGATGGGGAGGAGGTTCTGATGAGGACGAGGAGTATCATAGCCGAGACGACCGACCTGGCAATAGGCTACCTTACGCGCAGAAGGATAAACACGGTGATGCAGCACCTGTCGCTGCGGGCTCATAAAGGGGAACTTGTTGCTCTCATCGGGCGGAACGGCAGCGGCAAAAGCACACTGCTGAGGACCCTCGTGGGGCTTCAGCCTGCCCTCGGCGGGAAAATACTGCTCCAGGGAAAGGAACTGAGCACCATCGGATCATCGCTACTGCCACGGATGGTGAGCTTCACATCCACCGAACCCATGGCTATACACAATATAAGGGTACGCGACGTGATTGCACTGGGACGGTTCCCGTTTACCAACTGGATAGGAACAATCACCCCTGACGATGAGGAGGCTGTGATTAAGGCGCTTGAAGCCACAGGGCTGACTCAGCTCGCCGGACGAAGCATTGACAATATCTCAGACGGCGAAAGGCAACGTACGCTTATTGCACGGTCACTGGCACAGGACACAGGACTGCTTGTAATGGATGAGCCAACCGCCTTTCTTGACCTGCCGTCGAGATACAGCATAGTAAGCCTCCTGAGACAACTGACGCGCGAGCGCGACAAGTGTGTCATCTACTCGACTCATGACCTGGACACAGCCATAAATGAAGCTGACAGGATATGGCTCATGACCGGAGAGGGAATTGCCGAGGGGGCACCGGAGGATCTGATACTCAACGGTGCTGTAGCAAAAGCCTTTGAGAGTCCCCTGCTGTCATTCAGCCGTAGTGAGGGTACCTTCAGCTTTATCAGGGGCCGGCAGACGGGAGTTGCGCTCGAGGGAAAAGGGATGGCGGCAAGAATGACTGAAAAAGCCCTCGGAAGGTGCGGGTACAGGACAGACACCGAAGCCCTGCTTAAGGTCAGTGTGAAGGAGACATCCGGCGGCACTGAATGGATTGTGTCAGACGGGGAGAAGATTGAACATTGCTTCTCACTGTATGACCTTCTGAGTCGCCTTCCCTATGAAACTGGTCAGTGACCCTGGTATTTCCTGTAAGCCTCAATAAATGAAGGGATATCTTCCGTAGCAAGCCTTTTGGCAATGATCTTCTTATCACTGTCAAGGATATAGATCATCGGGGTCGATTCCACATTATACAGGTAATCAAATCGGCTGAGGCGCTGCGGATCCCAACCGTTTATCCAGTTCAGCCCGTTATCAACAATATACTTTTCCCATTTTTCCCTGTCATGCTGGGTACACACCGCAAAAACCGCGATCCCGTTCTCCCTGTTCTTTTCAAAATACTCTTTGAGCATGGGTGTAGCCTCCTTGCAATGACCGCAATCCGGTTCCCAGAAATAGAGAATGGTGAACTCGGATCTGACATCATAAAGAGAGACATAATGACCCGCAAATGAATTCATCAGCAGTTCAGGGGCCTTCATGCCTATGAGGTTGGGTCTGAGACGATCGACTCTTTTCTTCAGGTCAGTCAGGTACTCCTCCGATGCCCAGGGCGCCTTGCCTGACAGGTAGATCCTGTCGGCCAGATGCACAACTACGGCATCATGACCCATGATCTCACTCGTTGCGTACCTGTTCATGAGCCACACGGCAACATACTGGAATACATCATCGTTTGCGGCGCTCTTCTCAAGCACTCTGTCCGTCTCCTTTATGATCGAGTCAGGCATCTGTATCACCACCTGCCGGAAAAACTGTTCAAGCCTGCCTCCGAGCACAGGGCTTCGGATAAGTCCGGGCTCCGTGAATTCGATGTTATCAAAAAAATGGTTTTTATAGTGAAGATATGAAATCAGGCGCGCAACCGAATCACGGTTCACTGTGCCTTCCGGCACTGCCGGTTCGGGTGTCTCCACGGGAATGATTGACCTCGCAATTGCTCCCAGCAGTGTTCCTTTATTGGTTTCGGCAGTCTCCAGGAGATACTGTTTCATCCTTTTTTCCTGTTCACCCAGCTGCTTCCGCAGTGCTGCCGCCTCAGAGCCTGACGGCGGTGCGGTATTGAGCCTGCCGCTCAGTGCCATCGCGTCGTCCTGCAACTCCTTCCATCTCTTCTGATACCCCAGGAAACGGACGTTTTCTTCCGATCCATTGAATGCAAGTGTTGCGGCAGGGTCACTTATATCGCAGACTATGTCAAAGTGCTGGTCTTTTCCCAGGAGGAACTCAAAGAAGGTGTTACCCGGCAACACTATCATATATACGCCCGGCGCGAGCCTGTCAGCTCCGGTGAAAATGCAGGTTCCGGCTTTGTCAGTGGTCAGGCTGTCTTTCACATACTGCTGATTACCCACATGATATGCGAGCCTGACCTTAGTGTCATGGTCACCCTTGACGGTAACTGATATTGAGTGTCCCGGCTGGCCTCTGAGCAGGCTGAGGGAACTCAGAAAAACAAAAATCAGAATTGCAGTTATATACCTGGTTTTCATTAGCTGGATATTTGCCATGTTACCTCCATACAATTTTCCTGCCATATCAGTGGTTCATATCCACCCTGATTATCTCGGCATAGCCCGAGGCTGTAATTACTGCCCTGAGCGCGAAATTAAACCGGTTCAGATCAGTGCACAGGAAAAAATCTGTAGGCGGACTGAACGAGATGTTCCCGGGCATGAAGAATCTGCTTCCGGAACCGGTTCTGAGAGCTTCTATCTCAGCAGATATATCTTTTTCAACGCCCATGAGAAGGTCTCTGATATATTTAGCGCAGAGAAGGTCTTCCTCTGCTGATTCAACGGCCCTGTATCCCATTGCCACCAGTGTGACCCTGTCAGGATTAAGCATTGAGATGTATGATGCCACCGCCGCGGCGTTAACCAGCCCGGCACCCAGTATTTCGGAAGCACCGGTGGCGTTGAGTATGCCACTGGTTCCTGCGGTTGTGCAATGTATCATTGTCTTGCCGGCAATGTTACCGGTCATCATCTCGGTAGGACTGTTGCCAAAGTCAAATCCTTCGGGTTTTCTTTCGTTCTGTTCACCTGCAATAATTACATCAGCCTTAAGTTTATCCCTTAGAGCAAATGCCCCGGCAGGGGAGGAAACGTCGATAAGTCGCTTTATCCCATTGTCGAAGGCATAGCATGCGGTGCTGAAGGCCCGGAAAACATCGACTATAACTGTCACGCCCTGAGCCTCCTGCGCCCCTTTGACAAACTCTTTTATAGTGATGTCCATTTTGCTTTATTCAATTTGTGAAGATAATAATAGTGTTTGAAGATCATTTCTTAAATTTGCCTTCCGGCATTAATCACACAAAAACTGATGAAACCCTTTTATAGGATCAGCCAGAAATTCCTGCAGCGAACAGCCAACCGCCGCAAGGCTGTTATTGAAAGGCTCAGGAAATCCGTGCCCTTCTGGATTCGTCAGAGAAGGATTATCTATCTGCTTTACAAAGGCATTAAGAGGGACAATATTTACATAAAAGCTTCGGCTCTCACATTCTATTCAATCCTTTCTGTCATACCGCTTGTAGCTCTTGCCTTCGGCATTGCAAAGGGGTTTGGGCTGTCTGATGAGTTGAGGGCCCAGATTATCATGCAGTTTCATAACCAGGAACAGGTAATGAACTGGATTCTTGATTTTGCCAACAACACACTTGAGCAGACAAGCGGAGGCTGGCTGGCAGGGATCGGGGTGGCCTTCCTGTTTTTTTCAGTAGGGCAGCTGCTGAGTTATGTAGAGAGTACCTTCAACTCGATCTGGAGGGTTGAAGAGACCCGGGTATGGTATCGGCAGGTGACTGATTACCTGGCGGTGATCATTCTTGTTCCGTCACTCTTTATTGCCTCCAGCAGTGTCACTGTGCTCGCCACCACCCAACTGACCGAAATCCTCAGCCAGTCGGACATGCTTGAGGTATTTAAACCGGTAGTTTCCTTCCTGGTCAAGCTGATTCCATTCATCCTGCTCTGTACTCTTTCAACAGCGGCATTTCTGGCAATGCCGAACACCAGGGTGAAACTGCGGTCGGCTCTCTTTGCCGGACTGATAGCAGGAATCGCCCTGCAGGTGCTGCAGATTGTATATGTTGAGTCGCAGATGGGAATTACCAGGCTCGGTACCCTCTACGGGAGCTTTGCAGCAGTTCCCCTCCTGATGGTATGGATCCAGATGAGCTGGGTAGTGGTGCTGATGGGAGCCCAGCTCTCATATTACATGCAGAACATTACGCGTTATGAGTTTGAGTTTGACGTTCAGACGGTGTCGCCGAAGCAAAAGAAGAGGCTGTCACTGCTGGTTATGCATTCACTTATCGAGGATTTTGTCAATGGAGTGAAGCCCAGGGCTCCGGAGGAGATATCAATGGAGCTGAGCCTGCCTGTAAGGACGGTTCATGATTGTCTTGACATGCTTCATGAGGCATCGATGGTTACCGAGGTATGGAATGAGGATACGGAAAGGTATGTATACCAGCCGGCCACAGACATCAACAAGATGACGCTCTCATTCGTGCTTGAAAGGATTGAGGCTTCCGGCTCTCTTCACAAGGTGGTGATCAACAATGCCGATTACAGGAAGATCGACACCGCACTTACAAAGTTTGAGAATCTCATTGCCTCCTCAGAGGTCAATGTTCTGCTTCGCGATATTTGACTGATTACTTGTTGCGGAAGGGCGAGAGGCGGAAGCGCCTGACATATCTTATCAGCTCTTCCAGTGAACTCCAGTTGTCAAACAGGTAGTGCGGCGCCTCTACTATTATCTGACGCGTCTCGGGATGCATAGACCAGTAGCTGGTGAGGTTTGATGCCCTGAAGATACGGTCCTCCGAACCGATAAGCGAATAATCCCACACAAAACCTGTCTGCACCGGTTCCATCATCCTGTTGTAAAGCCACCTGAGCTCGTCGTGAAGTGATTTCCCGGTGCGGGTGGGTATATTCTCCCTGTTCGTCTCAAAACGACTTCTCGTGCCAAATAACCTGAGGTAAAACTTTCCCATGCTGTAGTTGGAGATATTGTCAAGCGTGGCTTCAAATATCTTGAGGGGGATGCCGTATTTGTCATCCGCTGCCACCGGAGTGCCGTTTATGGCAATGGTCAGGTCGGGCCTGATGCCCAGCTTCCTGCTGTAATATTCGGCAGCCCAGACCCCCAGAGACCAGCCGATGACTGTCACACGCCTGTAGGTCTTCATCTCCGGTAAAATAAGAGGTTCGTCAGCCGAATAGTTATAAAAGAGGATGAAGTCGGTACCCTCTCCGGTAAGATTGGAGAATGCTTTCTCATCCATACCCCATGTGCCAAAGAGAATCACAAGATCCCTGTTATTCTCAAATCTGCGGAGGAAGGTTTTCATGGGCGGGGAGAAAAGAAAAAAGAGGAGAGGGTTACCGTGGTACTTTAAGGAACGGGCTTATGAGATAATCCCGGAATCTACTGTCTGATAAAAGGAAGTAACCTATGGTAGTCAGCCTATAGGTCCATGTGAAAGTCAATGTCTGCAATACAATCCTATTGATTCCCACAGGTAACCCTTACTCTCCTCTTTTTATTTTAAGCAATAGCTTTGTACAAATATACTAAAACATATTGCATAATGCAAATTTTTAAAAAATAATTGAACTCCCGGGTTTTTACAAGGGTTGTTAATATCATTTACTTTGATTAATTTTATTCGGAATATTGGATCATTTCTAATCCTGACATCAAACATTTTTTCCTATGATACCTGAAATAATAAGCATCAGGCATGATGACGGCTCGGGCTTCAGGGCCGAGTGGATCGATAATGAGAGCAGTTTTCTGCATGTGCATCCTGAGTACGAGATAGTGCTCAACGTCACCGGAAACGGTACGCGGGTGGCAGGTGATTCGGTTGAGATATTCGATCATTATGACCTGGTTGTGTATGGTCCGGACCTGCGGCACTTCTGGAACTTCTACAAGAAGGACGAGAACGATACAGGCCGTCATGCTATGATGTGCCACTTCAGGCGTGAATCGCTTGGAGAGCAACTGCTCTCGCAGTTTGAGACTGCCGAGCTTAGACGGCTCCTTGATGATGCGGCACGCGGTATTGCCTTCACTGCGGAGACAGGAAAGGCGGCAGAGGAACCGATGAGAAGGCTGTTGACGGAGACGGGCATGAAAAAGATGGTAAGTCTCTTCCGGCTTCTCGAAATACTGAGCTCTGCGGAAAAATTCAAAATCCTCTCAGGAGTGAGCTCGGCCGGAAGCCGCGAGATGATCGACAGCCGTCTTACAGCTGTATGCACTTTTGTACGTGATAATTTCTTCCGGCCTATACCGGTGAAGGAGGTTGCGGCCATTGCAAAGATGAGTCCGCACTCATTCAGCCGTTTCTTCTCACGCAGCACCGGAAGCGGCTTTGTCGACTATGTGAACCAGGTGCGCACAAACAAGGCATGCTACCTGCTGCGCGAGACCGACCATCAGATAAATGAAATTGTCTTCGAATGCGGATTCTCCACAGTTTCAAACTTTAACAAGCAGTTCCGCAAGCATGCAGGCATGTCGGCCCGTGATTACCGCGCTCAATACCGAAACTGACCATCATATCGCATTTTTTTTAAAATCACAGGCAGCACATGACTTTTTTCATGCCGGAGATCGCCCCGGTTTGCTACATTTGCCGTTGTGCCTAAAAATTAAAACATCTTCGACATGGGAATGACAATAACCGAAAAAATAATTGCGTCACACTCAAAATATGATACGGTTAAACCGGGTGACATCATAGACATAACCATTGATGCCCGTGCTGCCAGGGACTTCGGTGGAGCCAACGTGGTAAAGAACCTTAACGACTTTGGCCTGGCGGTTGAAGATCCGGGCAGGACACTCTTTACTTTCGATTGCAATCCCACAGGTTCTGATCAGAAATATGCGGTCAACCAGCACATCTGCAGGCAGTATGCCCGCAATAATGACATCAGGGTCTATGACATCAATGCCGGCATTGGAACTCATTTGCTAATAGAGGAGGGCTATGTATGGCCTGGTGCCACTGCCGTTTCCACAGACTCCCACGCCAATATTCTGGGCGCTGTCGGCGCCTTTGGGCAGGGCATGGGTGACATGGACATTGCAGCTGCATGGAACAGCGGCAGGGTCTGGTTCAAGGTGCCTGGCTCGGTGAAGCTGAACCTTAAGGGTACCATGCCGGATGATGTCAGTGCCAAGGACGTCATTCTCAATCTGCTTCGCATATACGGAGCCAACACGCTCCTTGGCTACAGCATTGAGCTCTGCGGTGAGGCTGTCGATGGCATGACACTTGACGAACGCATTACCATTGCTTCTATGGCCACTGAGATGGGTGCAATAATAATCCTCTTTCCGCCAACTGAGGAGATAATAAGCTATTGCCGTGCCCGTGCCCGTTCTCCGTTCGAGCCGGTCTATGCTGATCCGGATGCATTCTACGAGATCACGGCTGACATTGACGTCAGCACCTTTGTGCCTATGGTATCACGCCCGGGCGAGCCCCATGATACCGTAGGAGTGAAGGAGCTTCCTGTCACAAGAATAGATTCCGCATTCATTGGCAGCTGCACCAACGGCCGCATTGAGGATATGAGGGCCACCGCTGATATACTTCGCGGGCGAAAAGTAGCTCCGGGAGTGGTGCTCAAGATAGTTCCCGCAACGGATGCCATCTGGAAGCAGTGTCTCGACGAAGGGCTCATTGATGTCTTCAAGCAGGCCGGCGCACTGGTCTCCAACGCAGGATGTGCCGGTTGCGCAGCCGGACAGGTGGGACAGAACGGCAAGGGAGAGGTGACAGTGAGCACCGGCAACAGGAACTTCCCGGGAAAACAGGGACAGGGCAGCGTATTCCTGGCTTCTCCGGCTATTGTAGCCTCCTCCTCTCTGGCCGGTTATATCACCACCCCTGACGCAATACCGTCAGTACCCATGGAATTCACAAGGAGTGAAGGCCAGCCGGTGACACGGACAGTCAAGCCGCAGATGACAGCAACGCAAAAGCCAACAGTCATAAAGGGCAGGGTTTGGTTAATTGACCGTGACAACATCGATACTGACATGATCTTTCACAACAGGTATCTTGCCATAACTGATATAGGCGAAATGGGGCAGTACGCCTTTGATAACCTGGAAGGGTATAAGGACTTTGCAAAGAGAGCACAGCCAGGAGACATCATTGTTGCCGGCAAGAATTTCGGAAGCGGAAGCTCACGCCAGCAGGCAGTCGATTGTTTTGTCTCCCTGGGGATACAGGCGGTGGTAGCCCGTTCCTTCGGGGCCATCTATGAACGCAATGCCATTAACGCCGCTTTTCCCGTCCTGACATACGGTTCATTCGAAAAGATTGACCTGAAGGATGGTGATATCATTAGTATCAATCTCCTCACCGGAGATGCCGTCAATGAGCGGAATGGTATGAAAACATCAATAAACCCGTTCTATGATGCACAGTATGAGATTTATGTAAGAGGCGGACTGCTCGGTAAAATTTAATTTACAAGCATGTGTGGTTCTCCCGCTCAGGCGGGACAAGCTATCATACCTTTAAAATCAAAATTATATTATGATAAAATCAAAGACATTTGTTGAGAAGGTGTTCGGGGCTCCTGAGGGAGCTGTTGTATTCAGGAAGCCTGACCTGATCCTTACACATGACAATACTTCCAGTATCTATCAGACATTCAGGAAGATGGGAGGGGAAAAAGTCTCCGATCCCGGACAGATGCTTGTTGTGCTTGATCACAATGCACCGCCGGCTGATGCCAAACTGGCGACACAATACCAGGATATCCGGAATATTGTTGCTGATCAGGGTATCAGGAAATTCTATGACTCGGGTCAGGGCATCTGCCATCAGATGATGTCAAACCATGCCCGTCCCGGGATGATAATTGTCGGCTCCGACAGTCATACCTGCACCGCCGGTGCCTTCAATGCCCTTGCCGCAGGCATAGACCGTACAGAAGCTGCCGGTATATGGAAGCGTGGTGAGACATGGTTTCTTGTGCCGCCATCGATGCGCATTGACCTGACCGGAAAACTTCGTCCTGGGGTCAGCGCCAAGGATCTCTCCCTGTGGATTATCGGTATGCTTGGTTCTGACGGTGCCAACTACATGTCAATCGAGTTCCACGGTGAAGGAGTTGGTACGCTGAATGTGAGCGACAGGATGACTGTCGCCAACCTGGCTTCCGAGATGGGGGCGAAGAATGCCGTCTTCCCCTCTGATGAGGTACTGCAGAAGTATATTGGCTCAGCCACTTCAGGTGTATGGGCAGATGAAGGCGCTGAATACCGGTGCCGCATATCTGTCGATCTGGCCAGCGTATTCCCTCTTGTTGCCGCCCCTCATAATGTTGACAATATCAAATCAGTGGCATCTGTGGCAGGAACTGTCGTTCATGAAGGGCTCATAGGCACCTGCACCAATGGCAGGATTGAAGATCTCAGGACTGCTGCGGCAGTGCTGAGGGGGGCAAAGGTGAAGCCGGGGTTCCAGCTTCACATCATTCCTGCCTCAAAGGATATCTATCTGCAGGCAATCAGGGAAGGCCTCGTCACCGATCTCATCGAGGCCGGTGCCAACATACTGAGCCCATCATGCGGACCCTGCCTCGGTACCGGCCAGGGCATCCCTGCCAGCGGGCACACTGTCATATCAACCGCCAACCGTAATTTCCTGGGCCGGATGGGAAACAAAGAGGCCTCAATCTACCTGGCTTCACCGTCTACCGTGGCCGCCTCAGCCATAACCGGGGTCATCACCGACCCGAGGATAACCCCGGGAAATGAGCTCTACCCGTTCAACCCGCCGCAGAGCAGAACAAACGTTATCAGTGAGGGCGAAAACAGGAAAGAGGGCAACGTATGGAACTATGCGGATGTTGACAACCTGAACACTGACCAGATGTTTGCCGGCAAGCACACCTACAGTGTCATGAGTTCAGATGCTACTGCGATTCTGCCTCTTCTCTTCAGCGACTTTGACCCTTCATTCAGCAAAAATGCACAGGCTGGTGATATCATCATCGCAGGTGACAATTTCGGCTGCGGAAGCTCGCGTGAGCATCCCTCGGTCGGTCTGGCACACCTGGGCATAAGGGCCGTCATCATAAAGTCAGTAAACCGTATCTTCTACCGGTCATCCATCAACCAGGGTCTGCCGCTCATCGTACACAAGGAGGCTGTTGAGGCTTATAAACCCGGAGACACAGTTGAGATCGACTTCGATAAAGGGTCTCTGCTGGTCGGCACCGCGAAGTTCTCCTTCGAGCCCCTGCCACCGGAGCTTAAACAGATAATTGAAAAGAAGGGACTGGTCAACTGGATGAAGACGGCCTGAAGCTGCCGGCCACCGTGACAGATGACCGACAAAAGAAAATATGATTATATTTGCGGCGGTTTTTTTAACCGTCTAATGGTTCCGTAGCTCAGTTGGATAGAGCAACAGCCTTCTAAGCTGTGGGTCGAGCGTTCGAGTCGCTCCGGAATCACGATGAACAGCGGCATAAGCCTCAGGCAGCATACCCTAAAGGTGGAATGAGCACCATCAACTTTAAATCTGTATTTAAGATTATCGGGCTGATCCTGATTATCTCAGCTTCCTCGTTTCTTCTCTGCATACCCGTGGCGCTGACCTACTCCGAACCCGTCAAACCGTTTCTCCTGGCATTTATTGCAGCCATGGTTCCCGGAGTCATCCTTTATTTTCCGGCTCAGAGCTCACTCTATCATAAAGTGACGCCCAGGGAGGGCTATATGAGCGTCACCCTGGGCTGGATCGCCCTTGTAGTGTCAGGGACTCTTCCCTATATCTTCAGCGGGGAGATCAACGGATTCGTAAATATCCTTTTTGAGAGTGTATCGGGGTATACAACCACCGGTGCATCAATACTTAAGGATATCGAAATCATGCCCAGATCGGTGCTGTTCTGGCGCAGCCTGACCCACTGGATAGGAGGGATCGGTATCATCCTTCTTGTAATCATAATCCTACCCTCTTTGAAAGTGGGCGGGTACAGCCTTTTTTCAATGGAGTCATCGCTGAAAGAAAAAATACTCCCAAGAACAAAATCGATTGCCAGGACAATTTTACTTATATACCTCGGCCTGACGGTCACTGAAATACTTTTGCTGACAATTGGAGGAATGGACCTGTTTGACAGCATCTGCCACTCTTTTGGTACAATAGCAACAGGAGGATTTTCGACACAGAATACAAGTATATCCGGTTATTCGAATTACATCCAGTATGTTATTGCTGTATTCATGTTCCTTGCAGCAACCAGCTATGTGGTCTTCTACTTCATTATAAAAAGGGTTTTTACAAAGGTCAATTCAAACGAAGAGTTCTGGTTTTATATCTTCTTTACGACGGCAGCAGTGGCATCCGTTACGCTGATGCTCTATATAGGATCGGAAAGATCCTTTGAGGAATCTTTTCGTCATTCACTCTTTCAGGTTATATCTACGATATCCACCACGGGCTATGCCACCAATGACTATACACTCTGGCCGGCTGCCGCATATGTGTTTATCTTCCTTCTGATTTTTGCCGGGGGATCAACCGGGTCCACCACGGGTGGAATCAAGATGGCAAGACACCTGATATCCATGAAAAACCTGCGCAATGTGACCGTCAGGCTTCTGCATCCCAACGCTATAATGCCCGTCAAGCTGAATGGTCAGCCTATCCCTGACAACATCAACAGCCTGATGACAGTGTTCATCCAGCTCTACATCGTCATCTTCATTGCAGGAACGATAATACTGCTGATTACAGGCATACCCCCGGATGAAGCGGCAGGGGCTTCAGCAGCATCACTCTCGTGCGTAGGGCCCGGGCTGGGAGCCTCGGGTAACATGGGCAATTTCGCCCATTTCAACGGTACGGCAAAGATCACCATGGTGCTTCTGATGATCATCGGCCGCCTTGAAATATTCACCATTGCAGCGCTTTTCACCAGGGCTTTCTGGCGGAATTAAATAATTTTTGTGCTTTTTGCCCTAATATTTTCCAAAATCTCATAAAAAAGGGATAATATTTCAAAAACTCCTTTACCTTTGCACCCAAATTAAAATCATCTTTATGAATAAAGGAATTGTTAAATTTTTCAATGTATCCAAAGGTTTTGGGTTCATTAAGGACGCAGACTCATCGAAAGAGTATTTTGTCCATTCAACCGGACTGATCGACAAGATCAAGGAGAATGACGAGGTGACATTTGACCTCCAGGAAGGTAAAAAAGGATTAAATGCCGTTAATGTAAGACTTGCATAGTTGACAATATAATGTACATTTAATGACCTTGATCCCGACATTTTATGTCGGGATTTTTTTTTATAAACGCGCGAAAAACGGGAACCGGTAAATAATATATTTGAATATGGAGCTGAAAACAAAATACGGAGACACGGCGCTGATAGCCGGTGCCTCCGAAGGTATAGGAGCTGCATTTGCTGAGGAGCTGGCCTCGCAAGGATGCAACCTTATACTTGTTGCGCGCAGGATGGAGCCATTGCAAAGGCTGTCCGGTGATCTCGAAGACAGATTTAATGTATCGACGCGGTGCCTGCCGTGCGATCTGTCAGATGAAGGTGCAGCCGAACAGGTCGTGGCTTCTCTTGACGGAGAAGAGCCCGACATCCTGGTATACAATGCTGCACTTTCTCATATCGGACCCTTCATTGAACAGCCTTTGGATAATCATTGCAGGGCGGTCCGCGTGAATATGGTCACCCCATTGAAGCTCGTTTACCATCTCGGAGAAAAGATGCTTGACAGGGGCAAAGGGGCAATAATACTCATGTCATCTATGGCAGGGCTTCAGGGCAGTGGCTACCTGGCAACATATTCAGCCACCAAAGCCTTCAACAGGGTGCTGGCAGAAAGCCTCTGGTATGAGTGGAAGGAGAGTGGGGTAGACATTATGGCCTGCTGCGCCGGGGCAACAGCCACTCCCGGCTACCTCAACTCCGGACCGGCAAAATCCAGCCTTTTTGCTCCCGCGGTGATGAAGCCTGAAGAGGTTGTCAGGGAGTGCTTCAGGAGACTGGGCAGAAAACCCTCATTTATAAGCGGCAGGGCTAACCGGGCAGCTTCGTTTTTTATGCAGAGGATGCTTTCGCGAAAGCGAGCCATAGAGATCATGGGAGACAATACCCGCAAAATGTACCGGATATAATTCAATACTCCCCGTCTGCCTGAAACATCACCAGATATGAGGAATTATCCTCCAGGGGACCCTCTTTCTGTACTCACCCCATAGCTCCCCGTACTTTGATGAACAGCGCCTGTCGTCATCGTGCTGACGTGTAAAGAGGAGCAGGACATAATAGAGCGGATAGAGCCAGGGCCAGATGAGTCCGGGATAGCCGGTGCAGAGTATGATTCCGGAAGCCATTAATATCTCACCAAGGTAGTTTATATGCCTGCTTATGCCCCAGAAACCGTTCACGAGGAGTCTTTTTTTACCGTCGGTAATGCTCTCAGGCGCGATCCAGAGAAAAGATCTCTGCGGATCGCGCTTGAAGAAGAACTTCTGCATGTTGGCACCCCTGGCAAGCATCCATCCGCAAAAGAAGATGGCTGCATAAACCACCAGAAGCCATGAAGGCGTTTGCGGATCAGGAAGTGCCACGGTGGACCATAATGCAATAGGATAAAAGTATGGGTAGAAGACGATGCATCCCCACCCCAGCTTGAAGCCTATCCTCTCGGCAAAAAGGTCGTATGTATAGAGGTGAACCTCCTCAAATATGAGATACTCAGTAACAAACCATGTCAGAAGCGCTGCCGATAACAAAATACCGGGTGATGCGGCATCACCGTACACAATAAGGTGGTAGGCAGTGAAGCTCAGTACATTGATTTCAAGCATTGTGGCACCGGCAAGGTAAAGCCACATTTTGATGTCGACCCTGCCATTCAGGACCTGGAGGTTCTCCACCCTTCCCAGGAAAAGATCCGCAGCGAACGACTTCCTTACAGGCTTGCGGGGCAGTACCAGGACAAACGTGAAGATCAGCCCGAGGATACATGCCCCTGCCAGACCGTGCCAGCGGTAATTGTACAGGTAGTCAAAGGGAACTGTCCCGGTTATACCCAGCATGAACCACAATGCTACCACGACAATGAAAACAAAAATGCCGTTGATACGGTACTTCATTTTCTCCAATGATCCCGGCTTGGTGATGTAGCCTGTTACCTGCCTGGAAGGAAGGTAAGCATTCAGAATAAAAACCACGGCCATGATCACGACCGGTGCAAGAACCCCCATAATCTTTTCCATAACGTTTATGTTATGGTATAAAAATAGAATAAATTGTGCTGAATACTTCAAAATCGTGATGGGACTGGCAGAATTGAAACCTTTCTACACAGTATCAAACTCAATCACATATCCATACCCCCTCCATATCGTCTCCAGAGTGATATTATTCATGGTGGCGGGTATCAGGTCAACAGGAGGAACGATTTTCTCTGCCTTGCCTGTAAACAGGTTAAACAGCCTGCCTGCCTTTTCCGTTTCGTCAGCTATCACTATGTGCGTCCCCGGTTTCGCAACCCGGATCATCTCCTCAATAGCCTTCCTCTTGTCCCCGAACAGGTTGATGGCACCCAGGTGAAAGACCACGTCGAACACCCCGTCGCGGAAAGGCAGGCTGAGAGCATCCGCCCTCACGATATCTGCACTTATCTTCCACTTGTTAAGGTTACTGGCGCAGTTGGCCATCATCTCCTTCTGGATATCCACCCCAAAGAACCTCAGCCCATCAGAATGATGGCTGAGCCACAGAAAATTCTCTCCGTAGCCCATCCCCGTTTCAAGCACTGCGGCCCCTTTTCTCAGAACCAGCCGGCTCAGCACCTCAGTTCTCGCACTCCCGGCGCCGCCGCAGAAGAGAAACATAAAATTGGTTACTGGTGTGTAAACCTTTGCATAGAGTGACCTGATGAACCTCTCCCTGTTACTGCGGAAAACAAGCCCGTTCCCGTTCAGGAAATCAGGGTATCCCTCCCTGTTTTCATAATTTTTCCGGCATGAATGGCACTTCAGTCCTTCTATCTCTTTTCCGTCCGGCCCGGGATAGCCTTCAGTAATGAGACTGCCCCGGCATACAGGACAGCATAACAGACCATTAACGCTATTTTCCATACCTTTCTTCAGTTTTGACAATACAATTTAAGAATTGATACGGATTATAGTTCCAGATTTAAAAGATTTCCTAAATTTGATTGATTACGGAAATATTTTAGGATTCATTACCGGGTAGAAAAACTCTGTCATTAGACGCTCCCTGATAAGTTACATATAAGACAGCCATGTGCATTCTTATAACGGGATCATCGGGTTACTTCGGAAGGATTGTTGTCAGTGATCTGATCAGCAACGGTTACAGGATTGTCGGTATTGACATACGCAGAGACGGGGAGCAGGAGGAAGGCGGGCTGTTCCGGTTTTACAACTGCAGCATCACCGACAGGGAGGGGCTCAGGGAGATATTTCTCAGGGAGCAACCGACTGTAGTAATACACTTTGCCTGCACATTCAACAAGGTCAGGAACAGGAAAAGGGAATACGACATTGACGTCAGAGGCTCAATAAATGTCCTGGAAGTATCAAACGAAACTCCATCGGTCAGGCGTCTGATCTATTCAAGCTCCGCTGCAATCTACGGAGCAGATAACCGTAATGGCACGTTGTTAAGCGAAACCACTCCCGTCAACCCCGGGAAATACAGATACGGCATAAACAAGAAACTGATCGAAGAGGCATTGTTCTCAGCAATGAGAAGGGAGGACCTCCGGCTTGTATCACTCAGGGTATGTACGGTAGTGGGCCCGGTCTATTCAAAACCTCGTACGGTGGTCTCAATTCTCATCAGGTTGTCATGGCTTCCTTTTTCATTCAGGGAGAAGAAGGTCCAGTTCATGCATGAGGAGGACTTTACCGGAATAATGAGAGAGATTATAACCGACAATGAGATAGACGGGATCTTCAACGTTGCGGCAGACAGTTGTTCCGTGGTGGGCGATGTGGTCCCGGCAAAGAGGTACATCAGGCTTCCGCTTTCCGGTCTTAAACCTGTGTTGTGGGTCTTGTGGAGCCTGAGGATTGTGAATCTCCAGCCTGCCAGTCTCAGGTATTGTCTTTATCCTGTGCTTATTGACCCCTCAAAGCTGATAAAACGGTATGGATTAAAGTTCAGATACACCTCCTCTGAATCTTTTGCTGAAACCGTAAAGAACAACAGGCTTCCTGCAGATTCAAGATTTTAGCAGGAACTTCAGGATATGTTCCGGGCCGATTATTACGGCAGCTGCCGGGACAGGTTCGGCACACAGTGGATGTTCAACTGTGTGCCGAAAAACAGCATAACGACAGCATAAGTCCTGATGATTCACCGATGCTTTAGTGACAGTCCGAATCGCTCTTCAGCTACACGCCAGATAAGATCCACCGTTGAGTCTATGCCCAGGAGCGATGAGTTTATGCAGAGATGGTATGATTCGGCTGCGCCCCAGGTCTTGGCACTGAAATAGTTGTAATAGGATGATCGTCCCTTGTCGGTTTTCTCGATGATCTCCCTGGCTTTTTCCTCGGTGATTTTATGACTCCCGGCAATACGCCTTATCCTGTCATTAATATCGGCGCTGATGAACAGGTTGAGGCAGTCGCGGTGCTCCTTCAGGACATAATCGGCGCATCTTCCCACGAAGATGGATGATCCCTCTTCAGCAAGTCTCCTCATTACGTCGCTTTGTATCTTGAAAAGAGTTTCATTGCTCAGGTAATAATTAGAGAAAAAATCGTCTGTCACAGAGGTCCTTATCCCGAACAGACCCGGAAAGAGGCTGAAGTGTTTCTGTTCATCAACTCTCTCGAAGAACTCCTCTTTCAGTCCGCTCTCCTTCGAAGCAATCCGTATCAGTTCCTTGTCGTAGAAAGCTATTCCCAGACGTGCGGAGAGTTTCTGCCCGATCTGGCGTCCGCCGCTTCCAAGTTGCCTGCCAATGGTTATTACAAATTTATCTGTCATAAACCGGAGGATTAATCTTCACTCAAATTTACTGCTTTCTTCTGAATAGTTGTCAATACGATTCAACACCAGTGTTGCAGTTCTACACCGATAAAAAATGATTATCCTGACCAGAAGCTTAATAGACCGGAACGAGCCAATTTGAATCATTATAATATCGCTCTCAATAAGCATCTTTCATTATTTCAAAATTTTGGTTAGGTTTATGCCTCAATTCCGATGCATGAAGAAGATCCTTTTCATTCTGGCAGTGCTCATTCTCATCCGTCCGGCTCCTGCCAGGGCAGACATGGCTGACAGTGCCGATGTATATATCATCACCTGCGCACCGGGCACAGAAAGCTATTCCATATACGGCCACACGGCACTTCGGGTGGTAGTTCGCGGAACCACCATTGACAGGGTTTACAACTGGGGTATCTTCGACTTCTCGACCCCCAACTTCGCATATCGCTTTGCAAAGGGAAGGCTCGACTACATGCTTGGGGCATACGGCTATGAGGATTTCCTCAGGGAGTACATTGCCGAGGGCCGTTCCGTATGGTCTCAGAAGCTTAAACTGACCACCGCGGAGAAGGAGAAGCTCTTTGAACTGATAAATGAAAATCTTAAACCTGAAAATGTCAGGTACAGGTATGACTTTTTCTTCGACAACTGTGCCACACGCGTGCGTGACATAGTGGCCGCGGCCGCAACCGATACAGTCGTTTTTCCAGAGAGGGAGAGGAGGAGACAGAAGAGCTTCCGCCAGCTGGTTGATCCCAACCAGAAGGTGCTGCCGTGGCTTGATCTGGGTGCTGACATGCTGCTCGGGCTGCAGGCAGATAAAAAGGCCACACCCTTTGATGAAATGTTCCTGCCGGTCCATCTTATGAACAACATGCTGAACACTCTCATAGTCCATGATGGCATGGAGCAGCCGCTGACCGGGCCGGCGGAGGTTGTAGTTGAATTTCCCGCGACGGGCAAACCCGGAGCGGGAGCATGGGTGCCGCAGGCGGTGTTTTACCTGCTGCTTATACTGGTTCTCCTTGTTACGTTTGTCTTCGGAAAGCCCAAAATTGAAAAAGCTGTCGATTTTATTCTCTATTTCATCTATTCGGTGATAGCCCTTCTGCTGGTTTTCACAAACCTCTTCTCGGAACATGACGCCCTTCACCTCAACCTGCTCTTTCTGGGAATAAATATCCTTATCCCCTTACTTTTCGGGTATCTCTTTACGCGCAGGAAACCACTCATGATGAGCAGGACAGCCTTCTTCATCTCACTGTCATGGCTGCCGGTATCGCTCATTGCGGGCCAGGGCATCAATCCCGCCCTGATACCCCTGGTGCTGATAATAATGGTCAGACTATTCAGGCACTGCGAGTTTGGCAAGTAGCTTTAACACTTCTTTAACAACCTTTAACAAGGATTTTTAATATCAAAAATGATCTTTGCGGATATTTTTCGCAGAGAAGAAACAATACTAACAGTTATGGAACATTCCACCGATATCAGGCTCCTTAATGAGAAGATCGAAAAAGAGAGTGCTTTTGTTGACCTTGTCAGGCAGGAGATAAACAAAGTGATCGTCGGTCAGCGTCATCTGACTGATTCGCTGCTGATTGGCCTGCTCTCCAACGGGCACATACTGCTTGAAGGGGTGCCTGGTCTTGCCAAGACACTTGCAATCAAGACTCTGGCTTCTATCATCGATACGAAGTTCAGCAGGATACAGTTCACCCCCGACCTGCTACCGGCGGACCTCATCGGCACCATGATCTACAGCCAGAGGAAAGAGGAATTTGTTGTCCGCAAGGGGCCCATCTTTGCCAACTTCATCCTTGCCGATGAGATCAACCGTTCGCCGGCCAAGGTGCAGAGTGCTCTGCTCGAAGCCATGCAGGAGCGTCAGGTGACCATAGGGGAGACCACATACAAGCTCGGGGAACCGTTCATGGTGCTGGCTACACAGAACCCCATTGAACAGGAGGGCACCTATCCTCTTCCCGAAGCCCAGGTAGACAGGTTCATGCTCAAAGTGGTGATAACCTATCCTGAGAAGGAGGAAGAGCGGATGATAATTCGCGAGAACCTGGCCAGCGAGTTCCCGGTAGCAAAAACCATCCTGAAACCGGAAGATATCCTCAGGGCTAGAACGGTGGTTAGAGAGGTTTACCTTGATGAGAAGATCGAGAACTACATCCTCGATATAGTGTTTGCAACCCGGCAGCCCGACAAATACGGATTGTCAAAATTCACTTCGCTGATTTCCTATGGCGCCTCACCCAGGGCAGGAATCAACCTTGCCCTGGCGGCAAAAGCCTATGCCTTTATCAGGCGCAGAGGCTTCGTGGTGCCCGAGGACGTGCGCTTCCTGTGCGCCGACGTGCTTCGTCACCGCATAGGGCTTACCTATGAGGCTGAAGCTGAGAATATCACCCAGGATCATATCATTACAGAAATACTTAACACTGTTGAAGTACCGTAACAGGCATGAAGTGCATACCGTTCATCGTCATCATCCTGACCCTGTTGGGCCCCGCAGCTGAAGCACAGGATTTCATCGGCCTTCCTGAAGAAAGGATAAGGGAGATCATGTCTGCTGACAGGCCCGGGCTCTATCTCGACAACAAGGTCAGAAACAACACCTTCAGGTATCTGAAGTACAGTTCAGGAGATGACAACGAAACCTGGGTGGTCTTCATTGATGAGAAGGGCAGATGCAACGGTGTAAGAATCACCTGTGACAACAGCTGTTATGACAGGAAGATAAAGGAGCTGAACGAGTTATACATACCGGGAGAGGCAAACCTGTGGAGTTACAGGGCCGGTGGAGAGGAGATATCCATAAGACTGAAAAAAGAATCATGGTTTTTTACCGTGACATTTGAGAGGACAAAGCAGAGAGGTAGAAGTGGAAACGACAGAACTGCTTAAGAAGGTAAGGAAGATTGAGATAAGGTCAAGGGGCCTTACCCGTCAGATCTTTGCGGGTGAGTACCACAGTGCCTTCCGGGGCAGGGGAATGGCCTTCAGCGAGGTGCGTGAATACCAGTTCGGAGATGACATTCGCAATATAGACTGGAATGTCACCGCACGGTTCGGGCACCCCTATGTCAAGATATTCGAGGAGGAGCGCGAACTCACGGTAATGCTGCTTGTAGATGTCAGCCGGTCGGGTGACTTTGGCACCGTGGCTTCGACCAAGAGGGAGTTGATGACCGAGATTGCCGCCGTGCTTGCCTATTCCGTTATAGCCAACAATGACAAGGTAGGTCTCATGCTCTTCTCCGGAAGGGTTGAGAAGTACATCCCGCCAAAGAAGGGACGTGCCCATATGCTACGGATCATCCGTGAGATGCTGAGCTATGAGCCGCAGGAAACAGGTACCTCTCTTTCTGAGCCCCTGCGATATCTGACAAACGTCATCAGGAAGCGTTGCACGGCATTCATTCTGTCTGATTTCATGGCCCCGCCTTTTATCGAGTCACTGCGCATCGCCTCGGGCAAGCATGACGTTGTAGCCCTTCGCATAACCGACAGACGGGAGAAGGAGATACCTGACGTTGGCTTCATGAAGGTAACCGACCCCGAATCGGGAAAGGAAAACTGGATTGACACCTCTTCATCCAGGATCAGGCAGGAGTACGCAGCCCTCTGGAAGAGGCATAATGAGGCCGTCAGCAACACTTTCGTAAACTGCGGGGTGGATGTGGCATCAATCAGCACAGGCGAGGATTACATCAAACCTCTCATCTCACTTTTCAAACACAGGTAGAACAATGAGAAGGGCTGCCATATCCGTTGCCGTAATGCTGTTCCTCTGCGCAGCTGCCATGCCGCAGGAGATAAAGGTCACCTCATCACCTGACACAGCTGTCATACTCATAGGAGATCAGACGCGTTTCACCGTATCTGCAGAGATCCCTGCAGGCATCACGGCAGAGCTTAACACTGTCGCCGACACCCTGGCAGGGAAGATCATCATACTGTCCCGGAGCCCGCGGGACACTGCACTCCTGCCTGACGGCAACATTACCATAACTGACAGGTACCTGGTTACGGCATTTGATTCAGGAACATACACCATTCCTCCCTTCTTTGCGGAGATGGCTTCGGGCGACAGTCTGCTGAGATACTATTCCGATTATTCCTTTCTTACTGTGCAGCGTCCCGATGTGACGCCTCCGGACACTACTGACGTCATATTTGATATTATCGGCCCACGGAGTGCACCTATAACCTTTGCAGAGGTGCTGCCGTGGCTGGTGATTGCCCTCATTGCAGGGATTGTACTCTATATTCTTGCCCGTTTCCTGCCAAGAAATCCGCTCAGGAGGTTCGTCAGGCCTGCCGCGCCTCCTGAACCAGCCCATGTAATAGCCCTGCGTGAGCTGAAGGCTCTCATGGATGCTGAACTGTGGCAGAAGGGTGAGGTCAAGGAGTACTACTCAAGGCTGTCGGACATAACAAGAAGATACATAGACAACCGTTACGGAATAAGTTCCCCTGAGCTGACAACCGACGAGACCGTACGCATGCTTCAGAAGGCTGCGGTCACCACTGGCGGACAGATGTCACTCGTGAAAGAGTTGCTTTCCCTCTCTGACATGGTCAAATTCGCAAAATATGTTCCGGAGAGCGGACTGCATGAGAAGTATCATGCTGACGCCGTCCGTTTCGTTGAGGAGACCAGGGTTATTGAGATCCGGGCAGGGGAAGAGAAAGCGAAAGGAGGGGCAGATGCATAACATTGTGTTTGAGAACGGGTGGTTCCTCTGGTTCCTGCTGGTCATACCGCTGCTTCTGGCTTATTATATATACCGGCAGTCAAAGGCCAATGCCTCCGTGAAGCTCTCCACGGCAGGATTCCTTATGAACGGTCACAGGACATTCCGCCATTACCTGAGGCATATACTCTTCGCCCTGAGGATCACGGTCATTGCCCTGGTGATCATTGTAATCGCAAGGCCGCAGAGCGTTGACAAGTGGCAGAGCTCCACCACCGAGGGAATAGATATCATCCTGGCTCTTGATGTCTCGGGCTCAATGCTGGCGCGCGACTTCAGTCCTGACAGGCTGGAAGCCTCCAAGAACGTCGCCATGGAGTTTATCAACGGCAGGCCCTATGACCGGATGGGACTGACTGTCTTCAGCGGGGAGAGCTTTACTCAGTGCCCTCTGACAACTGACCATGCGGTGCTGATAAACCTGATGAGGGAGGTTAAGAGCGGAATAATCGAGGATGGTACCGCCATTGGTGTCGGCCTGGCCACAGCCATAAACAGGATCAAGGACTCGGATGCGATAAGCAAGGTAATAATACTGCTTACTGACGGGGTTAATAATATGGGATCAATAGACCCGGTGACCGCTGCTGAGATAGCAAAGACATTCGGGGTCAGGGTATATACGATAGGTGTCGGGAGCATGGGTTTTGCCGACTACCCGGTACAGACCCCGTTCGGCATGCGCTATCAGAAGATGCAGGTCGAGATAGATGAAGCGCTGCTGAAGCAGATTGCAGATCTCACCGGGGGCAGGTACTTCAGGGCTGTTGACAACACAAGCCTTCAGCAGGTTTACAGTGAGATTGACAAGCTCGAGAAATCAAAGATAGAAACAAGGGAGCACAGCAGGCGTGAAGAGGTCTTCATTCCATGGGCCCTGGCCGCTGCGGTGATCCTTGCACTGGAGCTGTTGCTCAGGTATCTCTTTATGAAAAACATGTCGTAGCGAAACCATGGATACGTTCAGATTTGCACAGCCTGACATGCTTTACCTGCTCCTCCTGATGCCGGTACTGATAATCATATGGATTTTAGGCAACAGGAGAAGGAGGCTGGCCAGGGTGCGCTTCGGTGACGCCGCACTGCTCCGCAGGCTGTCGCCCGACTATTCGCCGGGCAGGATGGCTGCAAAGTTCCTTATCAGGCTCCTTGCCTTAATTTTTGCAGTGCTGACGGTAGCGAGGCCCCAGTTCGGGTCAAGGCTCGAGGAGGTCAAACGCGAAGGCGTGGAGGTAATCATAGCCCTCGATGTGAGCAACTCAATGCTGGCGACAGATATCTCCCCATCGAGGCTCGAGAGAGCCAGGCAGGCTATCTCACAGCTCGTTGATCAACTCCGGGAAGACAGGATTGGTCTCATACTCTTTGCCGGCGATGCGTATACACAGATACCCATAACAAACGATTACCTCTCAGCAAAGATGTTTCTCTCCACTGCCGGGCCCGATGCTGTTTCAAAGCAGGGCACGGCAATCGGATCAGCGATAGACCTGGGGATGAGGTCATTCACTCCCGAGAGTGACAAAAGCAGGGCGCTGATCATAATCACGGACGGCGAAAATCATGAGGATGATGCTATTGTGAAGGCCAGGGAGGCAGCAGAAAAGGGTGTCGTCGTGCATACCATCGGCATAGGTTCACCCGGCGGCTCACCCATACCGGTCATGGTGGGAGGCAGAACCGACTACCTGAAAGACAGAGATGGTAACACCGTCATCTCCAAACTCGATGAGAAGAGCCTGCAGGAGATAGCATCAGTGACCGGGGGCAGGTATGTGAGGGCCAGTAACACCAGCATCGGGCTCACTGAAATATACAATGATATCGGCCGGATGAAAAAAAGTGAGATAAACGCCGTGATGTATACCGAGTACAATGAACAGTTTCTGATTCCTGCCGCCATTATGTTCATACTTCTGGTTACCGACATTCTGATCGGAGACCGGAGGAATCATATGCTCAGACGACTGGTAATCATTGGGATGGAACCAAAAAGGGAGAAGTCATGAGTACACCACGCACATCAAATAAGGTCATACTGACGACACTGTGCATGCTGCTCGTCGGTGTCTCCCTCTTTGGACAGGAAGAGAGGGAGTACATCAGGAAGGGCAACAAGCTCTACAAAAAGAGCGAGTATGCAGGCAGCGAGGGTATGTACCGCCGTGCACAGGCCCAGGAAAAGCAGGGTGGCGACGCAGGATTCAACCTCGGTGACGCCCTTTACAGGCAGGGCAGGTTCGGTGAGGCAGCAGGGGAGTTCGGCAAGGCGGCCGCAACAACCGAAGGTGACTCCCTGAAGCAGGCAGAAGGATACTACAACCTGGGCAACTCCCTTTTGAAGGAGCAGAAGTTTGAAGAGAGCATCGGCGCATACATCAGCTCCCTGAAACTAAATCCGGATAATATCCAGGCCAAGTATAACCTTGCCTGGGCGCAGGACCAGCTGAAGAAGCAGGAGGAGCAGCAAAAGCAGCAGGATCAGAATAAGGATCAGGAGCAGCAGCAGGATGAGAACAAGGAGAACAAGGATGATCAGCAGGATAAGAATGACCAGCAGAATCAGAGCCAGGATGATCAGCAGGATCAGCAGCCCTCGATAAGCAGGGAAGATGCGAGGCGCCTGCTTGATGCAATGTCTGCGAAAGAGAAGGAGACACAGGAAAAGGTGCAGCGCGACAAGGCTGCACAGGCTAAGGTAAGGGTCATTAAAAATTGGTAATTTTGGCGATGATGAAAAGTTTTCTGGCGACAATGGTCTTCATCCTGGCAGCGGTTACACTGACTGCCCAGGAGGTTGTCCTTACCGTTGATGCACCTGAGAGCGCCGTCGCCGGCCAGCGGTTCAGAATAGTCTACACCGTGAACTCCACCGATGGCCAGTTCAGTCCGCCAAAATTCGATCCCTCATTCACCGTCTCCGGGCCACAGCAGTCGACCAGTCGTAATGTGCAGTGGATCAACGGCCAGATGAGTTCAGTATCTACCACAACGCTGATTTATTACGTTGTAGCGCAGACACCGGGCACCTATACTATTCCCCCGGCACAGTTTGAGACCAAAAAGGTCATCATCAGCTCTGCAGAAAAGCAGGTCGTTATCACTGCCGGGGGATCAGTTCAGGGGCAGAACGCGGGTCAGGGTCAGCCGTCCGGGCAGGGACAGGATTCACAGGCGGCCGCCCCGGGGTCAGGGGTTACACTGAGGCTGTTGCTCAGCACCCGTGAGGTATATGTCGGCCAGCCTGTCACAGGAACCCTTAAGCTCTTCACTCGCACTAACCTCTCAGGCATCAACGAACTAAAGTACCCGGATTTCAAGGGTTTCCTTCGCGAGGATATCGAGACGCCTCCGCTGAGGAGCCTTGAGAGTGAGGTCATCGACGGAGTGCAATACGGCACCGGTGTCCTCCAGAGGTTTATCCTCTACCCACAGATATCCGGTGACATACGCATAGACCCGGTAGAGATAACAGCCATGATGCAGCAGCGGGCAAACGTGCGTGACCCCTTCTTCGACGATCCCTTTTTTGACAATTTCTTCTCCGGTGTTTCCACTGTACCCCAGAAGGTGACGACGCAGCCGGTTACCATCAGGGTCAGGCCGCTTCCGGCTCCCCGGCCCGCCGATTTTCACGGTGCAGTGGGATCATTTGATCTTTCCTCTTCACTCTCTGCCACGGAAGCTGAGGTCAATGACGCCATTACACTCACCGTCACTCTCAGAGGATCGGGTAATCTCAGCCTTGCCGGCGAACCGCTGATCAACTTCCCGCAGGGGATAGAAAAATATGATCCTAAGGTCACAGTAAAGAGCTCAGGCTCAGCATCCGGCTCCAAGACATTTGAATACCTGCTCATTCCCAGGAATACCGGCTCCTTCGATCTGCCTCCCGTATCATACACTGTGTTCGACCCTCAGCAGGAGAGGTACATCACACTCCGTACCGAAGGTCACAGCGTCACGGTCACCGGCACGCCGGGGCAGGCAGAAGCCGCAGCGCCGGTGTACATTCCGGGAGAGGATGTCAGATACATTGGGCAGGACATAAGGTTTATCAGGAACGGCAGCGGTGGTCTGGCCGTTGCATCAACTCCTCTTGTGGCCACAACATACTACTGGTTATGGTTCGGTCTTGCGCTCTTCATCACCGCAGTGGTGCTGCTGTTCAGGCGGGAACAGATGAAGCGCAATGCCGATATGGCGGGAGTACGTAACCGCAAGGCTGCCAGGAACGCCCGCCAGCGCCTGGCAAAGGCGAATGCGCTGCTTAAATCCGGCAAAACCGAACTGGTTAACAGTGAGATCGCCCGGGCGCTGTGGGGTTACCTGAGTGACAAGCTGGCAATACCGATGTCAGAACTCACCAGGGAGAAATGTTACGCTGCCCTGGGAGCAAGAAAGACGGGAGGAGAGCTGATAGCGGAGCTTGACCTCATCCTCTCCGCAACGGAGTATTCACAGTATGCCCCCAAATCTGAGGGAGAGAGTCCTGCAGGTCTTTACAGGAGAGCTGCAGCCCTGATAGGCAGGCTTGATAATGTGCTTGATTAAAACAAAACAGATGCGCAGAGCAATAGTTGTCAATATAATTCTGTTATTCTTCCTTGCGAATATTGCCGGGCAGACTCCCGGGGAGAGATATGCGCAGGCAGGAGAGCTTTACAGCTCAGGCGACTATTCCGGTGCTGCCGCCATTTACAGGCAGCTCTATGACGACGGCTACAGAAGTGAGGATTTGTTGTACAACGCCGGAAACGCCTTCTTTAAAACAGGTGATAATGCCTACGCTATCCTCTTTTATGAACGTGCGAAGCTGCTTGCCCCCGCTGACGAGGATATCGACTACAACCTTCAGATAGCCAGAAGCAAGGTGACCGACAGGTTTGAGACCGTTCCGCAGCTCTTTTTCGTAAGGTGGATCGATTTTCTGGCGCTGATGACATCAACCAATGTATGGGCAGTGGCAGCATTGTCCATGTTTATTCTTGCACTGTTGTGTGCGGTAATATTCCTGACCGTGGCGAGGGCAAAGGGCAGGCTGCTCTCATTCTGGCTCGCACTTGCGGTATTAATCCTTTCGGCACTGATGGTCTCCCTGGCCTTACGGAATAATTCACTTGTCAATCACAACAATACGGCTATAGTCACATGCAGCATCGTCACGGGACGCAGCGCCCCGGGCGAAACCGGCAGCGAACTCTTCGTCATACACTCAGGCACCAGGGTAACGGTAGAACAGGAGCTGGGTGAGTTCCTTGAGGTAAGGCTCCCTGACGGCAACAAGGGATGGATCAGGGGCGACTGTATGGAAAAGATCTGATCCGTTTGCCACAATTTTCGTATCTTTTCATCCGGTTTCCGCAACCTTTCCGCCTATGAAAAGAATTATCCCCCTCCTTGTCCTGATAGTAGCGATGTCAGCATGCAAAAAGACAAAAATAGAACCTGAAGGTCCCACGGATGTCAGGGTATATAACAACACCGATCAGCTCTTCGAAAATGTACTGGTAAACACATCGGGCGGAGAGTTTAATTTCGGAACCGTTAATCCTCATGCATATTCTCAGTACCACAGGTATGACAAGGCCTACCCAAAGGCAGATATTTCGCTGAACATCAGAAGCAGCGTTTATTCAACCCCCACTCAGGATTACACATACATGCAATACATGGGGCAGATGAAAATAACATACAAAATCTTCATCAGCAATGAGTCCCGGAGGGAGCTTGATACTGATGTTGTGCCGGAGGGTGAGCTCTGAGAAGTTCTGAGCCTGTCGCGATGAAAGAGTTTATCACCGTCTGCCCCAGAAACTGTTACAGCACATGCACATTCAGGGTGTTCACCGAGGATGGCAGAGTGAAGCGCATTCTGCCTTATGAGGGTAACCTGGCAACCCCTGAGGGACCGTGTATAAAAGGGCTGTCATACCTTGAGCGCGAGTATTCTCCTTCAAGGATAATATATCCTCTGCAGAGGCAGGCAGACGGATCCTTCGCCCGCATCGGAACGGAAGAGGCATTGGATATCATCTCCGGGAAACTGCTGGCAGCCCGGGAGAAGCGGGGACCACATTCAGTTCTCTTCTACAAGGGGAGTGGAAATTCAGGCCTGAGCAATGATATTTCAGGCAACTTCTGGAAACTTTTCGGCGGCGCCACAACAACATACGGTAATCTCTGCTGGCCGGCAGGTCTCGAGGCCGTCAGGCTGACACTGGGAGAGGTGAAACATAATGTGCCGTGGGACCTGGGCCACGCCAGTCTCATAATACTATGGGGCAAGAACTCCGCGGAGACCAACGTGCAGGAGATGATCCACATCGATCGGGCTCGCAGGAACGGTGCAAAGGTGGTGGTTATCGATCCCCGCCGTACCCCGACTGCCGACAAGGCTGATATTCTTCTGAGGCCGCGGCCGGGTACCGATGCCGCACTGGCACTGGCAATGGCAAAGGTGATTATCGACAGGGGATTGGCCAGCAGGGAGTTCATTAAAAAGTATGTTTCAGGTTTCGAACAATTTACAGCGTCACTTGAGATAACACCTGATAAGGCGCAGGAGATCACAGGTATACCTGCTGAAGAAATTGTCAGACTGGCGGTAATGGCAGTCGGAGCGGAGCGACTGACCGTGGTGGCCGGTTACGGGTTGCAGCGTTATACCAACGGCGGGCAGACAATCCGGTCTATACTCTCAATACCAGTTATCACGGGCATGATCGGAAAGCCCGGCTGCGGTTTCAACTTCGCCAACCTGCAGAGCTACATATTTGATGACGTTAAGGAGCCGCTGAGCTATTACCCGGACCCGGTAGCCGACAAACCCTTCAGGCGTGCAATTTCGATGGCAACGTTTGGTCCTGACTTCTTTGCACTGAAGGAGCCGGGCATAGAGGTGGCATGGATAGAGAGGGGCAACCCTGTCACCCAACTCCCGGGCAGCACTGAGGTGATACGTGCATTGAAATCAGTCCCCTTTAAGGTGGTTGTGGAGCAATTCATGACAGACAGCGCTGCGATGGCAGACATAATTCTGCCTGCAAAGGGGATTTTTGAACAGGCTGATATCGTTGGCTCATACTGGAATCCTTATGTCCAATACAAGCCCGCTGTAGCTGATCCTCCGGGAGAGGTGATGCCTGAAAGCGCAATCTACAGGCGTCTTGCTGAAAAAATGGGGATGCATATCAGCGACAATGAAGTCATACCTGCCCCGGGCGGTTATAACGGGTGGCTGAAGGAACGCATAATCCACACCCCGGGTTTCTCTTATGACGAGCTGATGAAGAAACCCGTCATCCCCGGACAGAATGAAGATCCGGCATATGCCGATGGAAAGTTCAATACCCCCTCGGGAAAAATTGAACTGTGGTCCGACACCGCGGTGAAGCTTTGGGGCGTGAATCCGCTGCCGAGCTACGAACCACCTGACGACTTTGGCGAAGGACATCTTCCCTTCAGGCTGATGACGCCAAACATTGCATCACGGATCCACTCGCAGTTCGGGAATCTGGAGGTGGTAAAAAGTGTCATTGAGCAACCCGCCTGGGAGATCTCCGTCGCCGACGCCCGCAGGCTGGGCCTGAAGAGTGGTGACACTATCAGGGTCTTCAACTCGCGAGGCGAAGTGACAGGCAGGGTGATGGTTACATCACGGGTCCGGCAGGGAAGCATTGTCTTCCCTAACGGTATCTGGCTGGCCGAGGGCGGAGGGGTAAACAGGCTCATAGCGCCGGCTGAGACCGACATGGGACATGGGGCAGCCTTTCATAATACCAGGATTGACATCGAAAAGCTTCCGTCATGAGAAGAGGATTTGTATTCGATGCCGCACTCTGTGTGAGCTGCAAGGCCTGCAATGCCGCCTGCATCCTTGAAAACGGGCTTCAGCCGGGGACAAGGAGCATATACACCTGGAATGACTCAGGCCTGCCGCTGATGGCAGTCGTCAACCTCTCCCTGGCCTGCAACCACTGTAAAAAACCCGCCTGTGCCGAGGGTTGCCCTGCAAATGCATACACAATTGAAGGTGATGGCGTGGTGATACATCATGCCGACAGGTGCATGGGATGCGGATACTGCACCTGGAGGTGCCCCTACGATGCCCCGAAGATCAACCAGACCCTTGGATATATCGAAAAATGCCATTTATGTGCCGACAGGGCCGCTGAAGGCTTTGAGCCTGCGTGTGTGACCGCCTGCCCGACGGGTGCCCTTAAAATTAGAGAAAGAGAGCATTTTGACGGTGCTCTACCTGCCTGGGTTCCTGAAACTGGTATAGTGCCATCGGTGATAATCAAAAACTGGGATCGATATACCGGACCGGAAATCATTCCTTACGAAACCGGTGCTGCCGGAGAAGAGACGGACCCGGACCACGACGAGGATCAGGGCGAAGGCCGGATCCCTGCTCCCGACAGGATACAGAAGGAGTGGAGTCTCCTGCTCTTCTCCCTGATGGTGATCTCAGCCTCGGCATTAATGATCTTCTCTGCCCTTAAAGGCACTGTTGTGCCATTACAGCTGCCTCTCTTTCTACTGATCGGAGCGATGGCAGTATCGGTGGCACATCTCGGCGTACCCGGCAAAGCATGGAGGGCTCTCCTCAATATTGTCTCCTCTCCGTTGAGCCGTGAGATAGCAATGGCCGGAATACTGACAGGAATTGCGATACTGAATTGGGTGTCACCAGGACTGATCCCGCCGGTTATCGTTGTTATAACAGCCCTGCTGACCCTTATTTCCATTGACCTGGTCTTCTTTGCTGCCGACAGGTCATTCAGTCTTAAGCTGCACAGCGGCCAGGCATTCTTCTCGGGTATTTATGCGGTATCATGGTTCATTAAGCCTGATTATGTATTCCTTGTCTTCTCAATGCTGGCAGCACTGTCAGTGGTTATGCGATACGGGTCAGCCAGCAGGGCTTCGCTCATCCGCAACCTCTATTATTTCAGGGCCATGACGCTGCCGCTGGTCTTCCTGCTGATCTACCCGGGTACTCCCTTAACGAATATTGCCGCACTGGTGCTCTTCATGGCAGGAGTGGTTGCAGACCGGGTGCTTTTCTACTACGATTTCAATCCCGTTAATATAAAAGAGACTATATCCGAACATTTTAACACCGAATATGAAAAAGAGAGAGATAAACAGCGTAAGGACCCCGGTCTATCGTGATTCCGGGTTCGAGCTGCCGACAGCCGGAACAACCTCCGGCGCCTTTGCCGCGGAAACATCGCACGAGAGGGAGCCTGAGCAGTACATCTATTCGCGCTACCGCAATCCTACCGTAGTTGCAGCAGAGGAGGCCGTCATGGCAATCGAGGGCTCGGAGTGGGCCCTGCTGGCACAATCGGGCATGGCCGCCATTGACATCGCACTCTCAATCTTCCAGGAGGCCGGGAGACAGGGCACCTGGCTCTTTTTCTCCGAGATTTATGGCGGCACTCTCTCATACATCAGCAGTGTGCTTGAAAAGAGAAGAGGCCTGGAGGTAAGTTTCTTCAGGCCGTCAGCCGGGAGGTATGACTACAGTCACCTTGAAAGGATGATTGAGGAGATCCGCCCTGACCTG